>DASRXG010000103.1:0-103523 GCA_035654275.1 Noviherbaspirillum sp. | reverse complement strand
TGCCGTGCCTTGAGCGCTGGTTACAAGATTTTGTGCTGTTGCAGGTACTGGTGAACGATAGACAGGCGGCTTTGCGCGTCGCCGAGTTCGAGCAGTTTTTGCCGAGCCTTAAGCGGGATCGGCAGGATTTCGCACCAACGGTTGGCAACCCAGCCGGCATTTTCCAGTTGCATAGGTTGCGAGAACGGACTGATGAAGTCATCACCCTGCTCGGCATGCCCTTTGGCGTCCACATCATCGATCACAAGCTTCAGGGTTTTTGCGCAGCTGACGTGAATGTCGCTGACCGGGATGGCCCCGTCCGCGGCAATCATTTCAACGCGGGCCTCAAGGCGCTGGTCGGGGAGTACGCGCGTCTCGAGAATGCGAAAGCGTTCGCCGCCGCGCGTACGCAGCGTCATGACGCCGAGGTCCTTCATGTCCCAGTCGGTAATGTTGGCGATGCAGCCAACGGTTTCCGGTTCGGCTGCAACACCGACTTCCTGCCCATTCTTGATCAGGACGACGCCGAATGGCGCATCCACTTTCATGCATTCGCGCAGCATGTCGATGTAACGCGTCTCGAACACCTTCAACGGCAGTATTCCACCGGGGAAGAGAACGGTCTTGAGCGGAAAGAGAGGAAGCCAGTCGTCGCTGCGCATCATGATGATTACGTAAGTTCGCGGTGCCGCAGCAGTACGCGCTCGGTTGTGCGGAAGTGCTTTGCGAGTTGTTCGACCATGTAGACCGATCGATGCTGGCCGCCGGTGCAGCCAATCGCGACAGTCAGGTAACTGCGGTTGTCGTTCTTGAATGCCGGCAGCCATTTCTCAATAAAGGAGCGGATATCCGCGAGCAGTTCTGCGGCATGTGTCTGTGCATCCAGGAAGGCGATCACGGGTTCGTCGCGGCCGGTAAATGGACGCAGGCTCGTGTCGTAGAAGGGATTTGGCAGCACGCGGACGTCGAATACCAAGTCCGCGTCGAGTGGAACGCCGAACTTGAAGGCGAACGATTCGAACAGAAGCGTCAATGGAGTGCGCTCCGTCCCGACCAGGTCTTTGATCCAGGTGCGCAGCTTGTTGGCGCTTAAGCCGGACGTATCGATGACGTGGCTGATCTGTTCAATCCCCGACAGCATCTCGCGCTCGCGCAGGATACATTCGGTCAGGGTCGGCTGATCCTCGGACGATTGGCCCGGATTGATCCGGTGCGACAAGGGATGGCTGCGCCGGGTCTCGGAAAAACGCGTGATCAGCGATTCTGTCTTGGCCGTGAGGAATAGCACTTTGACATCATGACCTTCCTCCTTGAGGATGCGGATATCTGCAGGCAGTCCTGCAAGCGAGTCCGCACTACGTACATCCATCGCGACAGCGAGGTACTTTTCACCGTCTTCGAGCCGGGTCGCAACGAGTTGACGTAGCAGCTTGGGCGGCAGGTTATCGACGCAAAAGTAACCGGCGTCTTCGAGTGCATTCAGGCCAACCGATTTACCGGAGCCTGAAATGCCAGTGATGAGGATAATGCGCATAAGGCTTAATCATACCCCAAGCGATGGACGCGGGTCGGGAAACGCCCTGCTGCGAGAGGGCCCTAGCCCTATTCGTTGCCCATGGCCTTTTGCTGCCGCTCCATGAATTCCTTGAGCGTGTCGATTCCCCGCAGCTGGAGGATGGTATTGCGTACCGCGGCTTCAAGCAGAACGGCCAGGTTGCGGCCCGCTTCGACCGGGATGACCACCTTGCGGATCGGCAGGCCGAGCACTTCTTCGGTCTGGGAGTGCAGCGGCAGGCGCTCGTAGTTCTCTTCCAGGGTACTGCGGCGCACGAGATGCACGATCAGTTTCAGGCGCATTTTCCGGCGCACCGCGGTCTCGCCGAAAATGGTCTTGATGTCGAGAAGGCCTAGTCCGCGTACTTCCAGCAGGTTCTGCAGCAATGGCGGGCAGCGGCCCTCGATCATGTTGGGCGCAATCCGGGAAAATTCGACCGCATCATCCGCAACCAAGCCATGGTTTCGCGAAATCAATTCAAGGCCGAGTTCGCTCTTTCCCAATCCCGACTCGCCGGTGATCAGCACGCCAACGCCGAGTACATCCATGAACACGCCATGCATGGTGATGCGTTGCGCCAGCTCCTTGGACAGATAGACACGCAGATAGTCGATTACCTGCGCAGCAGGAAGTGGCGTTGAAAACAGCGGGATGTTTTTTTCGTCGCAGACGGACAGGATGTACGGCGGGGTCTCCAGTCCTTGGGCGATGATGAACGCGGGGGGCTCGCCATTGACCAGCTCTTCCGTCTGGTATTTGCGCGACGCCGGGGAGAGTTTGTTGTAGTACTGAATTTCCTGATGGCCGAAGACCTGCAGGCGGCCCGGATGGATGAGGTTGAGGTGGCCGACTTGGTCCGCGGCCGAAGTTGCGTCACCGGAAATGCGCCGTTCTCCGCCGGGAAAACCCGCGAACCAACCGAGCTGAAGCGCTTCGCGCGTATCGTCGTAGAGCTGCTGTATCGTCAGGTGTGTGGATGCCGGCATGGTACAAATGATACCGGTTATGCGTGGACGCTCGGTTGCCAGTCGAGGATGCGGGCATGCACAGAGGCAGAGTCGGGATCGCTGGCAAGCAAGTTGCGGAAGGCTTCGTCGGAAAACATTTCGGCAATTTCGGACAGAATTTCCAAGTGCTGTTGCGTCACATGGTCCGGAATCAGCAGAAAAACCAGCAATTTCACGGGCTGACCGTCCGGCGACTCGAAGGGAATGGGTTCCCTCAATCGTACAAAGGCGGCGAGCGGCGCCTTCAAGCCTTTGATGCGGCCATGCGGGACTGCGACGCCATGACCGAGGCCAGTTGAGCCGAGGCGCTCGCGCGCGAACAAATTGTCCGACACCACGGAGCGGGCGATGCCGCAGTTATTTTCAAAAATCAATCCCGCCTGCTCGAATGCGCGCTTTTTACTCGATACTTCGAGATCAAGCACGACGTTCTTGGCTGACAGGATTTTTGCGAGTGTGGTCATGTCACGAAACGATATGGTGCATCGCACAAGATGGGTTTGCGAGACGCATTATAGGCCTCTTTGGGGGATGTGCAATGCGAAGCATATGGTGATTTAAAGAAACAATATTGATCCAGGGCAGGGAAGCAATAAGCCGAGGTTAATAATTGTCAGACAACCATTGTCACCCTATCCGCCGACGCCATCTGGCACTACATATGCCCGGCTTTGAGTCCAGTTTCCCGTTGAAGTTTCCATAAAGCACTCAAATATAGGTGCCTCAAATAAGCGCTTGAAATATGCACCAAGACCTATTGGGCTTGTTGTCACCATTAGTCAAGTCCACGCCGAGACCCGAAGGCATGAAGTCATCTCATGCGCACTACAGACTACTGACGCGCGTTCCGTAGATTACTCGGCCGCTGGCCCGTCGTGAAATTGCTGCGCCAAGGGTTGATATCCAATCCCCCGCGGCGCGTGTAGCGCGCATAGACCGACAGTTTTTGTGGCCGGCACTGCCGCAGGATGTCCATGAAGATGCGTTCCACGCACTGCTCATGGAACTCGTTATGGTTGCGGAATCCGATCAGGTACTGGAGCAAGCCCTCCTGATTGATTTGCGCACCGACGTAACGAATTTGCACGCTGCCCCAGTCGGGCTGGCCGGTGACGAGGCAGTTTGACTTCAGCAGGTGCGATGTCAGCGTTTCCTCGACCATCGCTTCATGATGGTTTGCTATCAGCAAGGATGGATCCGGAGTGTAATTGCTGACCTCAATATCCAGGCGATCAAGCAACAACCCCTCCAGTTCCCCCATCTGCAGGGTGGAAAACGCATCGGGCAGGGTGAGTTTGACCTGTACCGGCGCATCAAAACCTGCTGTCAAGTCGGTACGCAAACGCTCTACAAGAGCCTCCGGCGAATCCAGTCGCGTCTGGTTGAATGAATTGAGATAGAGCTTGAACGACTTCGATTCGATGATGTTCGGCGAATCCGCCGGTACGGTGAATGTCGCGATTGCGACTTGCGGCTTGCCGCGCAAGTTCAGCCACGACAGCTCGTATGCATTCCAGATGTCTACGCCGAAAAAAGGCAGTGTTCCTGTGATGCCAATCTCCTCCCGCTTCTGTTGGCGCGGGATCGGGAACAGCAGGCCAGGGGCATATTCAGACTGGTAGCTGGTTGCTTTGCCGAGCGGAGAAGCTTCCGGCAGATTAGGCATGGTCATGAAGCGTTGTTCGAAGGTCGAGCGGAACGGCAATTCCAAAATCTATGACAGCGGGCGAACGTACGGGTTCGCCCGTATTTATTTACAGGAACAACTTGTATGCGGGGTTTTCGCTTTCGTCCCAGTGACGGTATCCAAGTGTCGACAGGAATTCACGGAAGGCCTTCATTTCCTTCTTCGGTACCTGCAGCCCCACCAGGATGCGGCCAACGTCGCCGCCTTGGTTGCGATAGTGGAACAGGCTGATGTTCCAGTTCGGCGCCATGCTGTTGAGGAAGCGCATCAGTGCGCCCGGTCGCTCCGGGAATTCAAAGCGATACAGCAATTCGTCGTGTGCGAGCGGGCTCTTGCCGCCGACCAGATGCCGGATGTGCAACTTGGCGAGTTCATCGTGCGTCAGGTCGAGTGCCTTGAATCCGTGCTTCTCGAAATTCTTCTCCAGCTTGGCCGACTCATCGCGACTGGAAATCTGCACGCCGACGAACACATGCGCTTCTTTTTCATCGCTGATGCGATAGACGAACTCGGTGACATTGCGCCCTCCGGTCAGTTCACAGAAGCGCTTGAAGCTGCCCCGCTCTTCCGGAATCGTCACCGCCAGCACCGCTTCGCGTGCTTCGCCGACTTCGGCGCGCTCCGCGACGAAGCGCAGTCGGTCGAAGTTCATGTTGGCCCCGCAAGCGACTGTCACCAGCACTTCATCCTTGATCGGTTTCTTGCCTGCTTTTGCACGCTCCACATATTCCTTGGCGCCGGCGACGGCCAGTGCGCCTGCCGGCTCCAGAATGCTGCGCGTGTCCTGGAATACATCCTTGATCGCTGCGCAGACGGCGTCGGTATCGACGACGATGACCTCATCGACGTACATCTTCGCCAGGCGGAATGTCTCTTCGCCCACCAGCTTGACCGCCGTGCCGTCGGAAAAGAGGCCGACATCCGGTAGCGTGACGCGGCGTCCCGCCTTCAGGCTGCGTGCCATTGCGTCGGAGTCCGTGGTCTGCACGCCGATGATCTTGATCTCGGGGCGGATCGCCTTGATGTATGCCGCCACACCGGCAATCAGGCCGCCGCCACCAATCGCGACAAAAATCGCGTGGATCGGCCCCGGACGCTGACGCAGAATTTCCATTGCGATCGTGCCTTGGCCGGCAATGACATCCGGATCGTCGAACGGGTGCACGAACGTCAGCTTGTGCTTCTTCTCGAGCGTCAGCGCGTGGTTGTAGGCGTCGGTGTAGGAGTCGCCAAACAGCACCACCTCGCCGCCGCGCGACTTCACTGCGTCGATCTTGACCGGTGGCGTGGTCGTCGGCATGACGATGACCGCACGGCAGCCGAGTTTGGTCGCTGACAGCGCCACGCCCTGTGCATGGTTGCCCGCCGAGGCGCAGATGACGCCACGCTTGAGTTGCGCGGGCGTCAGGTTCGCCATCTTGTTATATGCGCCGCGCAGCTTGAAGCTGAACACGCTCTGCACGTCCTCGCGTTTCAGGTAAATCTTGTTGTTCGTCCGCTGGGACAGGGTCGGGGCAAATTCGAGGGGGGATTCAACAGCAACGTCGTAGACGCGGGCGGTCAGGATCTTCTTCAAGTAGTCGGTGGTCATAGGCTAGGTGTTTCAAGCGTGCGCCGGCCGGCGCGGCATTCCGGGGAACGGATCATTATAATGGACGCTCTCGGCGATTCCCTTGCATCGCTTCATTTCTGACCTATCCGCGTAATCTTCACGCGGCGTCTTCCTCGCACACGATGATCGAATCCGCAATCCGCTGGTTGTTAAGCGTCCTCGCACTGCCCGATGTCGGGCTGACGTCGGTATTCCTGATCAGCGTCATTTCGGCCACCTTGCTGCCACTTGGCTCGGAGCCGGCGGTCTTTGCTGTGGCGAAGGCCAATAGCGCCTTGTTCTGGCCGGCGATTGCGGTGGCAACCGCGGGCAATACGATTGGTGGCATCATCGATTACTGGATGGGCTACGGCGCAAAGCAGGCCTTCGCGAAAGAGCGTGAGACCCACTGGTTCGGCTGGCTGCAGCGGTTTGGTCCCAAGACCATGCTCCTAGCCTGGCTGCCAGCGATCGGCGACCCATTGTGCACGCTCGGCGGCTGGCTGAAGTTGCCTTTCTGGCCATGTGTGTTTTATATGGCGATCGGAAAATTCCTGCGCTATGTAACCATGACCTCGTTGCTGTTGTACGTGCCCGACGGCTTCTGGAGGCAGGTGGTCAACCTCTTTTGATGCAGGATCGCAGCTTTTTGTCAATTTTTGCCCTAATTTGGCCGCATGAGACGTAAGGCTGTTGCCGCTTGATGCAACGCAATACGTTAGAATGCTTTTTTAGCGTTAGTCCGCCTATTTTTTGATGAACGCCCCAGCACAACTCCAAGCTTTGCTTTCTGACGCCCCAGGTGGCGCGGTTCCGACGCGCTTGCGCGAAATCCCCTACAACTACACTTCGTTTTCCGACCGCGAAATCGTGATCCGCCTGCTCGGCGAAGAATCATGGCGCACCCTGGATGAGCTTCGCGGCGAGCGCCAGACCGGCCGCTCCGCGCGCATGCTGTACGAAGTGCTGGGCGATATCTGGGTCGTACGTCGCAATCCCTACCTGCAGGACGACCTGCTTGACAATCCGAAACGTCGCCAGGACCTCATCGATGCACTGAACCATCGCCTGACAGAAGTCGAAAAGCGCCGGACCAGCACTGACTTGGCGGCGGCTGGCGACCCGCAGGCCAAGCGCCGCAGCGCCAATGTGGGAGTGTTGGTAAACGCCGCCAGAAAAGCGGTTGCCGACTTCGGTGAAGAATTCCGGCGCATGTACGACCTGCGCAAGCGCGCAACCAAAGTGCTGGGCCGCTACACGGCAAAGGACAATATCAAGTTCGACGGACTGTCGCGGGTATCCCATGTGACGGACGCCACCGACTGGCGCGTCGAATATCCGTTCGTCGTGCTGACGCCGGACGGCGAAGACGAAATGGCCGGTCTGGTGAAGGCCTGTATCGAACTCGGCCTGACCATCATTCCGCGCGGCGGCGGCACCGGCTATACCGGCGGCGCGGTGCCGCTGACGCCGCTTTCGGCTGTCATCAATACCGAAAAGCTAGAGCAAATCGGGCAGGTCGAAATGACCTTGCTTCCCGGCGTTGATCGTCCCTATGCGACCATTTATACGGGCGCGGGGGTTGTGACGAAGCGCGTATCGGACGCCGCAGAAAAGGCCGGTTTCGTCTTCGCGGTTGACCCGACTTCGGCAGAGGCGTCCTGCATTGGCGGCAATATCGCGATGAACGCTGGTGGCAAGAAAGCCGTATTGTGGGGCACCGCGCTGGATAACCTCGCGAGCTGGCGCATGGTTGACCCGAACGGCGACTGGCTGGAAGTCACTCGCATCGAGCACAATCTCGGCAAGATCCATGATGCGCCGGTGGCAAAATTCAAGCTCGAATGGACGCATCCTGCCGACAAGGGCAAGAGCAACAAGCCGTTCAAGACCGAATACCTCGAAATTGAAGGCCGCCGCTTCCGCAAGGAAGGCCTCGGCAAGGACGTCACGGACAAATTCCTCGCCGGCCTGCCAGGTGTGCAAAAGGAGGGGTGCGACGGCCTGATCACGTCGGCACGCTGGATTCTGCACAAGATGCCGAAGTACACACGCACTGTGTGCCTGGAGTTTTTCGGTCAGGCGCGCGAAGCGATCCCGTCGATTGTCGAAATCAAGGATTACCTCGACGCAGAATCGAGGAAGGGCGGCGCAATCCTCGCCGGCCTCGAGCACCTCGACGAACGCTACCTGCGCGCCGTCGGCTATGCGACCAAATCCAAGCGCGGCGTGCTGCCGAAGATGGCGCTGTTCGGCGATATCGTCGGTGACGACGACGAAGCAGTGGCGCGTGCGGCGTCAGAAGTGATCCGCATTGCGAACACGCGCGTCGGTGAAGGTTTCGTTGCGGTGACGCCGGAGACGCGCAAGAAGTTCTGGCTGGATCGCGCACGCACCGCAGCGATCGCCAAGCACACCAACGCCTTCAAGATCAATGAAGACGTCGTCATCCCGCTGAACCGGATGGGTGAGTACACCGACGGCATCGAGCGTATCAACATCGAACTGTCGATCAAGAATAAGCTGCAATTGCTGGATGAGCTGCGCGCCTTCTTCGTCGCTGGCCATCTGCCGCTCGGCAAGAGCGACGATGCGGACGTGCACGACATTCCGCCGGAAGAATTGCTCGGTGACCGCGTTACCCAGGCATTGCAGCTGATCGATGCAACGCATGCGCGCTGGACCTACTTGCTGACGCAGCTCGACAAGCCGCTGCGCGATGCCAAGTCGGAGCTGGCCGTGCTCGGTCTCGACAAGTTGGTCGATATCTTTGGCGAGCGCTTGACACGCCAGCCGGAGGCCAACGTATTCCACGTCGTGCAGGACCGCACCGTGCGCGTGTCGTGGAAGTCAGAGTTGCGCGCGCCGCTACGTCAAATCTTCAACGGTGGCGCGTTCAAGCTGATCCTTGACGAATGCAGCGCGATTCACAAGCGCGTGCTGCGCGGACGTGTGTTCGTCGCGTTGCATATGCACGCGGGCGACGGCAACGTGCACACGAACCTGCCGGTCAACTCCGACCACTATGAAATGTTGCAGGACGCGCATGCGGCCGTGGCACGCATCATGGTGCTTGCGCGTTCGCTGAACGGCGTGATCTCCGGCGAACACGGCATCGGCATCACCAAGCTCGAATTCCTGACGGAAGAGGAAATCAGCGATTTCCGCGACTACAAGCTCCGCGTCGATCCCGAAGGGCGCTTCAACAAGGGCAAGCTGCTCAACGACCCGAGCA
Source organism: Noviherbaspirillum sp. (assembly GCA_035654275.1). Taxonomy (GTDB): domain Bacteria; phylum Pseudomonadota; class Gammaproteobacteria; order Burkholderiales; family Burkholderiaceae_D; genus Noviherbaspirillum. The sequence goes on along the minus strand of DASRXG010000103.1, from coordinate 94,466 downwards.
TGCCCGCAGACTTGCGCAACGCGTACACGCCATCGTTCGGCTTGATGGGACATGAATCGCTGATCATGCAGCAAAGCGACATCGGTGCGATTGCCAACAGCGTGAAGGACTGCCTGCGCTGCGGCAAATGCAAGCCGGTATGCGCGACGCATGTGCCGCGCGCGAACCTCCTTTACTCGCCGCGCAACAAGATCCTCGCAACGTCACTGCTGGTCGAAGCCTTCCTGTACGAAGAGCAGACCCGCCGCGGCGTGTCGATCAAGCACTGGGAAGAATTCGAAGACGTTGCCGACCACTGCACGGTCTGCCACAAGTGCTTCACACCCTGCCCAGTAGATATTGACTTCGGCGATGTGTCGATGAACATGCGCAACCTGCTGCGCAAGATGGGCAAGAAATCGTTTAATCCCGGAACTGCCGCAGCGATGTTCTTCCTGAATGCGACGGACCCGGCGACGATCAATGCCACGCGTGCGGCCATGACCGGGCTCGGCTTCAAGGCGCAGCGCTTGGCAAATGATGTGCTGAAGAATTTTGCAAAGAAACAGACGAAGGCCCCGCCGGCAACGCACGGCAAACCGCCGGTCAAGGAACAGGTGATCCACTTCATCAACAAGAAGATGCCTGGCAACCTGCCGAAAAAGACCGCGCGTGCGCTGCTCGATATCGAAGACGACAAGGTCGTGCCGATCATCCGTGATCCGAAGAAAACCACGGCGGATACGGAAGCCGTGTTCTACTTCCCGGGCTGCGGTTCCGAGCGCCTGTTCTCGCAGGTCGGCCTCGCAACGCAGGCAATGTTGTGGCATGTCGGCGTACAGACCGTGCTGCCGCCGGGCTATCTGTGCTGCGGCTATCCGCAGCGCGGCACCGGCCAGTACGACAAGGCTGAGAAGATGATGACGGACAACCGCGTCCTCTTCCACCGTGTCGCCAACACGCTGAACTACCTTGATATCAAGACGGTCGTAGTGTCGTGCGGTACCTGCTACGACCAGTTGCAGAGCTACGAATTCGAGAAGATTTTCCCGGGCTGTCGGATCATCGACATTCATGAATATCTGCTCGAAAAAGGCGTGAAGCTCGAAGGCGTGGGCGGCGTGCGTTACATGTATCACGATCCTTGCCATAGCCCGATGAAGCAGCAGGACCCGTTGAAGACGGTGAATGCGCTGATTACGACGGCCGATGGCCAAAAGGTCGAGAAGAACGAACGCTGCTGCGGTGAGTCGGGTACCTTCGGCGTCAGCCGTCCGGACATTTCCACGCAGGTGCGCTTCCGCAAGGAAGAAGAAATGCGCAAGGGCGCGGACAAGCTGCGTGCCGATGGATTCGGCGGCGAGGTCAAGATCCTGACGTCCTGCCCGTCGTGCTTCCAAGGCTTGTCACGCTACAACGAGGATTCCGGTACGACGGCCGATTACATCGTGATCGAAATGGCCAAGTATTTGCTCGGCGAGAACTGGCTGCCGGAATACGTAGAACGCGCCAATAACGGCGGCATCGAACGCGTGTTGGTATAAGACCTATGGCAAAAGAATCTCCCTGCGAGTTGTGCATCCAGCCCGGTGGCGAGGTGGTCTACCGGGATGATAACTATCGCATCGTGCTCATCGACGATGAGAATTACCCCGGTTTTTGCCGCGTCATCTGGAATGCGCACGCGCGGGAGATGACGGATCTGCCCACTACCGATCGCGCCATCCTGATCGCCGCGGTCTGGCAGGTGGAGGAGGCGGTGCGCGAAGTGATGCAGCCGCACAAGATCAATGTCGCCAGCCTCGGCAATGTGGTGCCGCACGTGCATTGGCATGTGATACCGCGCTATGAGGATGACGCGCACTTCCCCAATCCAATCTGGGGCGAGATCAAGCGGACACCGGCATCGGCGGAACTGCAAAAGCGCCACGCACTCGTGCCGAAGCTGCGCGAAGTGATTCTTGACCGATTTGACCGGTCCCTACTCTGATATGGCTGATTCCCCCAAGACCAACGTGGTGCCGACGGCACTGACCGTTCACAAGCAATCCCGCCTGCTGGAAATCGCGTTCGACAGCGGAGAAGTGTTTTCCCTGCCGTTCGAGTTCCTGCGCGTGTATTCCCCGTCGGCTGAAGTGCGCGGCCACGGTGTCGGGCAGGAAGTGCTGCAAACCGGCAAGCGTAACGTGCTCATTACTGCATTAGACCCGGTCGGAAACTACGCGGTTCAACCGCATTTTTCCGACGAGCACAATACCGGTATCTACACGTGGGACTACTTGTACTGGCTCGGCACCAATCAGGCTCTGCTCTGGGAGGACTATCTGAAGCGCCTTGAAGCAGCCGGTTTTACACAGGAAACGGGGCGCGACGCCCCGATGCTGGCTGAGAAGGGCGGCTGCGGCCACCACTAACCCCGTTTTGACTGCAGGCAAGAAAATCTGCCTGCCAGAATCTCGCTCGAGGGAACGCTTGGCGACGCTGCCTGTCTGCACTTGTATAATGCGGCTTCGATTAAAAAGGCCGTTCCCATGACGAATACAACGCATTTCGGTTACCAGACCGTTCCCGAGGAAGAAAAGGCACAGAAAGTCGCACAGGTTTTTCATTCCGTTGCCAGTAAGTACGACGTGATGAACGACCTGATGTCCGGTGGGCTCCACCGTTTGTGGAAGACATTCACCATTGCCCAGGCGGGTGTGCGTCCCGGCTTCAAGGTGCTCGACATCGCGGGCGGCACCGGCGATCTGGCCAAGGCATTTGCGAAGCAGGCAGGGCCAACCGGCGAGGTCTGGCTGACGGACATCAATGAGTCGATGTTGCGTGTCGGGCGTGACAGGCTCTTGAACAAAGGGCTGGCGACGCCTACTTTACTGTGTGATGCGGAGAAGCTGCCGTTTCCCAGCAATTACTTCGACCGGGTGAGCGTGGCATTTGGCCTGCGCAACATGACGCATAAGGATGCTGCGCTGTCAGAAATGCAACGTGTCCTGAAACCCGGGGGGAAATTGCTGGTGCTGGAGTTCTCGAAAGTCTGGGAGCCCCTGCAAAAACCGTATGACGTGTATTCGTTCTCGGTCCTGCCTTGGCTGGGCAAGCAGATCGCCAATGATTCGGAAAGCTATCGCTATCTGGCCGAATCGATCCGCATGCACCCCGACCAGGAAACCCTGAAGAAGATGATGCAGGACGTCGGCCTGGAACGCGTCGAATATTTCAACCTGACAGCCGGCGTGGCCGCACTGCATACAGGGATCAAACTGTAGGAGAGTGTCATGAAAAGATTGTTAATCGTCCTGATGGTCGCTGTGAGCGCAGCGTCCATGGTGGTAACCGAAGCCGAAGCCCGCAGGATGGGTGGCGGCGGTTCAATCGGACGGCAGTCGCAAGGGATCAGCCGCCAGGCGCCCGCGCAACAGCCGTCTCAAAACCAGATGAATAGCGCCAACCAGCAACAGTCGGCAGCCGCACCGGGCGCCGCGACTGCGCCGAAACCCGCAAGCCCATGGCGCAATATCCTCGGCGGCGCACTGCTTGGTCTGGGCTTGGGCGCGCTGCTGTCGCATCTCGGAATCGGCGGTGCGCTGGCCAGCATCATCAGTACCATCCTGATGGTCGCCCTGCTGGCCTTGGCCGCCATGTTTATCTACCGCATGTTCCGTCGCAAGGCACCGGACGCGCATGCTCGCGAGGCTTACGCAGGAGGGTATTCATCTGGCGTCGCAACACCGGAAATCGGCTCGCGCATTGAACCAAGAGCGCAACCGGCCGCATTCCAGGGCAACGCAGCAAGCAGTACGGCAGATGCCGGCGTGCTGAACATCCCCGCGGATTTCGATGTGCCGGCCTTCCTGCGCAGTGCAAAGACTTACTTCATTCGGCTGCAGGCGGCATGGGACCGCGCGGATGTGAACGACATCCGTGAATTCACGACGCCGGAAATGTTTGGCGAACTGCGCTTGCAATTACAGGAGCGCGGCGCCTCGCCCAACCATACCGATGTCGTCTCGCTCGATGCGAACCTGGTCGGCCTGGAAACGGTGGGCCATGAATATCTGGCCAGTGTCCGCTTCTCCGGCATGATCAAGGAAGCCGAAAACGCGCCGGCGGAGCCGTTCGCAGAAGTCTGGAACCTGACCAAGCCGGTATCCGGCCAAGGTGGCTGGCTGCTGGCAGGGATCCAACAATTATCCTGAGCCGACTGAAATAACCATCGGCAAACTGGTAAACTTAGGCCGCCCGTGAATTGTCACGGGCGGTTTTATTTTGTGACCATGATTTCTTCCCCACTCTCCGCTGCGATCAACCATTTGCTGGCCCAGGAGGCATGGGCGCGTGACAAGCTTACCCGGCACGCAGGCAAGGTCGCCTCGTTTGATGCAGGTGTACTGGCAGTCAGGCTCAAGGTCGCGCCGGATGGCATGGTGCAGGCTGCCGCGGACGAGGAGCCGATTAATGTCACGATCCGCATCAAGCTGGCGGACCTGCCTTTGATTGCGCAGAACCGTGAGCATGCGTTTTCCTATGTGAAGATTGAAGGCGATGCGGATTTTGCGAATGTGATCTCGCAACTGGGCGAAAACCTGCGCTGGGAAGCGGAGCAGGACCTCAGCCGCCTTATCGGCGATATCGCCGCTGCACGTGTTGTCGGAGGCGCGCGTGCGGCGTTCGATACCGTGCGCGTCACCCATCAACGGCTGGCCGAGAATGTCGCCGAATATTTTCTCGACGAAAAACCGCTGTTGGTAAGGCCGCAGACCGTGGCCGATTTCTCCAGCGATGTCACCAGGTTGCGTGACGATGTCGAACGTCTGGCCAAGCGCATCGAAAAATTAAAGGAAAGCCGCTAAATGCTATTCAGATTACTGCGGCTGTTAAAGATTGCCCGTGTCGTCATCCGTTACGGACTGGACGATATCGCCATATCGAGCCTCGCCCATCCCCGCGTTGCGAAGCTGATCTCATCGCTCGTGTTCTGGCGTGACATTTCTGCGCCGCGCGGCGTGCGCTTGCGCCAGGCGCTGGAAGACCTCGGTCCGATCTTCGTGAAATTCGGTCAGGTCCTATCGACTCGCCGCGACCTGATTCCGCTGGATATCGCCAATGAACTGGCGAAGCTGCAGGACCGAGTGCCACCGTTCGATTCCGATCTCGCCATCGCGCAGATCAAGAAGTCTCTCGGCGCGCATCCCGACCAGCTGTTCGCGGAATTCAGCCGCGATCCGGTAGCGTCTGCTTCGATCGCGCAAGTGCATTTCGCCAGACTCAAGAACGGCACTGAAGTTGCGGTGAAAGTGCTGCGTCCGGGCATGAAGAAGTCGATCGAAAAAGACCTCGCGCTGATGCGTATTGCCGCCGGATGGGTGGAAAAGCTGTGGGCGGACGGCCGGCGACTGAAACCGAAAGAAGTCGTCGCCGAGTTCGACAAGTACTTGCACGATGAGCTGGACCTGATGCGCGAGGCAGCCAATGCGAGCCAGCTGCGCCGCAATTTCATGAACTCCGACTTGCTGATCGTGCCCGAGATGCACTGGGATTACTGCTCGACGTCGGTGATCGTGATGGAGCGCATGAACGGCATCCCGATCTCGCAGATCGACCGCCTGGTAGCAGAAGGTGTGGATTTGAAAAAGCTTTCCCGCGACGGCGTCGAGATCTTTTTCACGCAGGTGTTCCGTGACGGTTTTTTTCATGCAGACATGCATCCCGGGAATATCCTGGTGTCGATCGATCCGGCGACTTTCGGTCGTTACATTGCCCTCGATTTTGGCATCGTCGGGACCCTGACGGACTACGACAAGGATTACCTGTCGCAGAACTTCCTTGCCTTCTTCCGCCGCGATTACAAGCGCGTCGCGCAGGCGCACATCGAGTCCGGCTGGGCGCCGAAAGAAACGCGGGTCGACGAGCTGGAGTCGGCAGTGCGCGCCTGCTGCGAGCCGATTTTCGACAAGCCGCTGCGCGACATTTCATTTGGCCAGGTCCTGCTGAGGCTGTTCCAGACCTCGCGCCGCTTCAATGTGGAGGTGCAGCCACAACTGGTACTGCTGCAAAAAACCCTGCTCAACATTGAAGGGCTTGGCCGCCAGCTTGATCCGGATCTCGATCTCTGGAAAACCGCCAAACCTTACCTCGAGCGCTGGATGGAGGAGCAGGTCGGCCTGCGCGGCCTGATTGCGCGCTTCAAGGAAGAAATCCCGCATTACAACAACATGATTCCGCAATTGCCGCGACTGGTGCACCAGGTGCTGTCGGCAAGGATCGAGGAACCGCCGAAGCACAATGCCGAACTCCTGAAGCAGCTGATCGCCGAGCAAAGACGCACCAACCTGCTGCTTGGTTTTGCGGTGTATTTTGGCGGCGGCCTGATCGGCGGCATCATCGTCGCGCAGCTGATGTTGCGCTGGTATCCCTTCTTCCACTGGTAGTCACAGCTCGCCATGCCGACTTTCGAATCCCGCGATCCTTCCGAATCCGCTTTCTGGTCTGAACGGTTCAAGCTGGATTTCACGCCGTGGGATCGTGGCAGCGTCCCGCAGCAGTTGCAGAAATTTGTCGCGCAGTCGCAACGGCGGTACGCAACATTGATTCCAGGGTGCGGTACGGGCTACGAAGTGGCATGCCTGGCCGAAGCCGGGTGGGATGTGACTGCAATCGATTTTTCCGAAGCCGCCGTCGAGGCCGCACGCAAGGTCTTGGGGCCGCTGGCGTCACGTGTAAGACAGGCGGATTTTTTCGACTTCGTGCCGGAACACCCGGTCGAACTGATCTATGAACGCGCCTTCTTCTGCGCGCTTCCGCCCCGCATGCGGCCCGATGTGGTGGTGCGCTGGGCACAGCTGCTGCCGCCGGCTGGACTGCTGGCAGGTTACTTCTTTTTTGGTGAGGAACCGAAAGGGCCACCGTTCGGGATTGCACGGGAAGAACTGGACGCCATGCTGACGCCAGCATTTGAGTGCATTGCAGACGAGGCTGTTCCGGATTCAATGCCGGTTTTTGCCGGAAAAGAGCGCTGGCAGATCTGGCAACGTCGCCCTTTGGAACAGGGCCGCTAGGAGCGCGGTTTTTTTGCCGTTCTGGCGAAATTCTGCGGATATAATCCCGAAAATTTTATTCAAGGAGCTTGCATGAGCACACTCGTCGGATTTGTCGTCCTGTACCTGATCGGGTCGGTCGGCATCGGTCTGTATGCTGCGACCCGCGTCAAGAGCTCCAAGGACTTTGCGGTCGCCGGCCGGCACCTGCCGTTGCCCGTAGTGACGGCGACTGTGTTCGCTACATGGTTTGGCTCGGAGACCGTCCTGGGCATTTCCGCTACCTTTGTGAAGGAAGGCTTGGGCGGCGTCGTGTCCGACCCGTTTGGCTCCAGCCTGTGCCTGATCCTGGCGGGCCTGTTCTTCGCTCGCAAGCTGTACCGGATGAACCTGCTCACCATTGGTGACTATTACAAGTTTCGCTATGACCGCAAGGTAGAGGTGATCACGACGCTGTGCATCGTGGTTTCCTATCTTGGCTGGGTCTCGGCACAGATCAAGGCGCTCGGCCTGGTGTTCAGCGTGATCACCGACGGCGCGGTCAGCGAGCAGATGGGCATGATCATCGGTGCTGCCATCGTCCTAACCTATACGACCTTCGGCGGCATGTTCTCGGTAGCGATCCTGGACTTTGTGCAGATGATCGTGGTGATGGGCGGCCTGCTGTTTATCGGTTACATCATCACCGGCATGACCGGCGGCGTGATGCCGGTGATCCAGCACGCGGCCGAGGCAGGCAAGCTCGATTTCTTCCCCGAGGCGAAACTGTCGGCCTGGGTGCCGTTCATCGGGATGTGGCTCACTATGATGCTGGGCTCGATTCCGCAGCAGGACGTGTTCCAGCGGATTACATCGGCAAAGGATGAAAAGACTGCCGTGCGCGGTTCGGTACTCGGTGGCTCGATCTACTTCTTCTTCGCCTTCGTGCCGATGTTCCTTGCCTATTCGGCCACACTGGTCGATCCCGAGGTGTTCAACAACCTGGTCGAGAACGATTCACAGCGCGTGCTGCCGACGCTGATCCTGCAGCACACCCCGGTCTTCGCGCAGGTGATCTTCTTCGGGGCACTGCTGTCCGCAATCATGAGCTGTTCTTCGGCCACGCTGCTTGCGCCATCGGTTGCATTCTCCGAGAACATCATCAAGCACTCTTTCCCGGACATGTCTGACCGCACTTTCCTGCGGGTGATGCGGATTTCGCTCGTAACGTTTGCGCTGATGGTGCTGACCGTCGCACTGAACTCGGAAGCCAGCATCTTCGAGATGGTCGAGAACGCCTACAAGATCACGCTAGTTGCTGCATTCGTTCCGCTCGCCTTCGGCCTTTACTGGAAGCGGGCAACGACGCAAGGCGCTTATCTGGCGATGGCCGCCGGACTGGTGACATGGGGGCTGTGCGAGGTATTGCAGCCAAGCGAAGTCTGGCCGCCGCAACTGCTTGGTTTGCTGGCAAGTATTGCTGGCATGATCATCGGCACGCTCCTGCCGCAAGTCGTTGGCGAAACCTCGGCTGAATCCGTAACCGCCTGATTTTGATGTCTTTCTTGCAAATTGACGGTTCCGCCGAGTTCCAATGGCGGCACCGTTCGTTTCTTGTTCCCAGAAGCAGCCATTCCCAAAAATTTTCCGGAAACCCCTTATAATTCAGGGTTTTGGATGATTTTTGAGAGGTACACTCATGCCGATTTACGCTTATCGCTGCGAAACGTGCGGTTTTACCAAAGATGTGCTGCAAAAAGTGTCTGACGCGCCGCTGACGGTATGCCCATCGTGTGAAAAGAGCTCTTTCAAGAAACAATTGACTGCGGCTGGTTTCCAATTGAAAGGCACCGGCTGGTACGTGACCGACTTCCGCAATGGCAGCGGTGGTACTTCCTCACCTGCAGCCAAGACGAAGGAGGCGGAAAGCACTTGCCCCGCTTCGGAATCCTGTGGCGCGGCATGTGGCGCTTCGACGTCGGCTACATCGGCTGCGTAAAAATGAAAAGGTGCGGTGCACTTGCTCTGCACCACAAGGATCATGCGTAAATATTTTGTCACAGGCCTGCTGGTATTGGTTCCCCTAGCAATTACGCTCTGGGTGCTGAACCTGATCGTCAGCACCATGGATCAGTCGTTGCTGCTCTTGCCAGAGCGCTGGCGGCCAGCTGCCCTGTTCGGTTTTAACATCCCAGGCCTGGGCACGATTCTGACACTGCTGTTTGTATTCGCGACCGGCCTGCTGACACGCAATTTTATCGGCAAGCAGGTGGTGCACCTGTGGGAGCGTGTGCTGACTCGCATCCCGATCGTCAGCTCGATCTACTCCAGCGTGAAGCAGGTTTCGGACACCTTGTTTTCCTCGTCCGGCAATGCATTCCGCAAGGCGATGCTGGTGCAATACCCGCGCCAAGGCTCATGGACCATTGCATTCCTGACCGGCACGCCCGGCGGGGATGTGAAGAATCACCTGACCGGCGACTACATCAGCGTGTATGTGCCGACCACCCCGAACCCGACATCCGGCTTCTTCCTGATGATGCCGAGGGCGGAGGCGATCGAGCTCGACATGACTGTCGACGAAGCATTGAAGTACATCGTGTCGATGGGCGTCGTTGCACCCGAATATGTCGTTGCTGCCTCGACCAACCTGAAGGCTGTTCCACCACCGATCTGAACCAGGCGGCCCACTAATCCAGACCCCGCGGTCGGCACGCCGCAGCGGGATCCATTACAAAGAATCTGAAACTGGAAACTGACTATGTCTATGCGAACTCATTACTGCGGCCTCGTCACTGAGGAGCTCCTCGGCCAAACCGTCAGCCTGTGCGGCTGGGTGCATCGCCGGCGCGACCATGGTGGCGTGATCTTCATCGACCTGCGCGACCGCGAAGGACTGGTGCAGGTGGTTTGTGACCCGGACCGTGCCGACGTGTTCAAGACCGCGGAAGCAGTGCGCAACGAATACTGCGTACGCATCACCGGCCTCGTGCGCAACCGCCCGGAAGGCACGACCAATGCGAACCTCAAGTCGGGCAAGATCGAAGTGCTGTGCCAGCAGTTCGAAGTGCTGAACGCCTCGGTCACGCCGCCGTTCCAGCTCGATGACGACAACCTGTCCGAGACCACCCGCCTGACGCACCGCGTGCTCGACCTGCGCCGTCCGCAGATGCAGAACAACCTTCGCCTGCGCTACAAGGTCACGATGGAAGTGCGTAAGTTCCTGGACGCCAACGGCTTCATCGACATCGAAACCCCGATGCTGACCAAGTCCACACCGGAAGGCGCACGTGACTACCTCGTGCCGTCCCGCGTCAATGCAGGCAACTTCTTCGCGTTGCCGCAGTCACCGCAGTTGTTCAAGCAGCTGCTGATGGTCGCCAACTTCGACCGCTACTACCAGATCACCAAGTGCTTCCGTGACGAAGACCTGCGTGCCGACCGCCAGCCGGAATTCACCCAGATCGACTGCGAAACGTCTTTCATGAACGAGCAGGAAATCCGTGACCTGTTCGAAGGCATGATCCGCGGCGTGTTCAAGAACACGCTGAACATCGACTTGCCGAATCCGTTCCCGGTCATGGACTACGCGACCGCGATGGGCCTGTATGGCTCGGACAAGCCGGACATGCGCGTGAAACTGCAGTTTACCGAACTGACCGACGTGATGAAGGATGTCGACTTCAAGGTCTTCTCCGCCGCCGCCAACATGGAAGGCGGCCGCGTGGTCGGCTTGCGCGTTCCGGGCGGCGGCGCGATGCCACGCTCCGAGATCGACGCCTACACGCAGTTCGTCGCGATCTACGGCGCCAAGGGCCTGGCTTATATCAAGGTCAATGAGAAGGCAAAGGGCCGTGACGGCCTGCAGTCACCGATCGTCAAGAACATCCACGATGCCGCGCTGAACGCGATCATCGAAAAGACCGGTGCGCAGGACGGCGACCTGATCTTCTTTGGCGCCGACAAGGCGAAGGTGGTCAATGACGCCATCGGCGCATTGCGCGTGAAGATCGGCCACAGCGATTTCGGCAAGAAGAGCGGTTTGTTCGAGGACGCATGGAAGCCGCTGTGGGTCATCGATTTCCCGATGTTCGAGTACGACGAGGAAGGCCAGCGTTATGTCGCCGCCCACCATCCGTTCACTTCGCCGAAGGACGGTCACGAGGACCTGCTCGAGACCGATCCGGGCAAGGCACTTGCCAAGGCCTATGACATGGTGCTGAACGGCTGGGAACTGGGCGGCGGTTCGGTGCGTATCCACCGTGCCGATGTGCAGAGCAAGGTATTCCGCGCGCTTAAGATCGGTGCGGAAGAGGCGCAGCTCAAGTTCGGTTTCCTGCTCGATGCGCTGCAGTACGGCGCACCGCCGCACGGCGGGCTGGCATTCGGCCTCGACCGCATCGTAACGATGATGACTGGCGCCGAATCGATCCGCGACGTGATCGCATTCCCGAAGACCCAGCGTGCACAGTGCTTGCTGACCCAGGCTCCGTCCGAGGTCGACGAGAAGCAGTTGCGCGAACTGCATATCCGTTTGCGCACTGTCGAGCCGGCGGTGAAGGCGTAAGGCTTGCGGTGAATGGAAGACAAAAAGGCGCGATGTTCGGCGCCTTTTTGTTTTGTGCCTCGTTCTGGCTTGAACGCGCAAGTTCGCGCGCGCGATTAGGAGCCATGTCCGGCAGAGCAAGACGGACACCTCTTCCAACGCACAGCAGATAAATGACCAAGCCCTATAAAATTCCAGAATCCGTACTCGTTGTCATTTACACCGCCGAACTCGAGGTCCTGTTGATCGAGCGCGCCGATCGACCAGGATATTGGCAGTCGGTCACCGGGTCGAAGGATGCCGAGGACGAACCGCTGGTGCTGACCGCGCGACGCGAAGTATTCGAGGAAACCGGCATCCGGATCGAGGACGAATCTTCGGATAGCCAGCCCACAATGAACGTCGTCCCCGTCCGCAATCTGGTGGATTGGCATTTATCCAACGTGTATGAAATCTACCCCGTGTGGCGCCATCGCTATGCGCCCGGTGTCACGATGAATACGGAGCACGTGTTCGGACTTGCGGTGCCGCGAAACATTCCGATTACGCTCGCGCCGCGCGAGCACGTCAACCACATCTGGCTGCCGTATCGTGAGGCAGCGGACAAGTGCTTCTCGCCTTCGAATGCCGAAGCCATTCTGCAATTGCCGACTTACTCGCCAATCCGATAAAACTTGTTTTAGGATAAGTTTGTCGAAAACAGTTTTCACCCCCGTGCGAGACCGCTTCACTTGGCATCCACAAGGTCTAGAATAATTTCATGAAACTCCGGATTGCGACGTACAACATTCATAAGGGCGTCAGCACCCTGCGCAGCATGCCACGCATTCATGCGCTGAAACAGGCGCTCGCATCGATGGAAGCCGATGTGCTTTTTCTGCAGGAAGTGCAGGGCCGGCACGACAAGTACGCGATGCGTCATGCGGCGCTTTGGCCGGAGGAGGCTCAGCATCAGTTCCTGGCGGGCGATTCGCACCAGGCCGTGTATGGCATGAATGCAGTGTACGACCATGGTCATCATGGCAATGCATTGCTGAGCCGTTTTCCGGTGCTCTCGGCCAGTAACCGTGATGTGTCCGACCACGCATTCGAGCAGCGGGGAATTCTCCACTGCGTGGTGCAGACGCCCAAGGATGACATCCATTGTTACGTCATCCATCTCGGGTTGTTTGCGCGTAGCCGACGGCGCCAGACGGAAGCGCTGATCGAGGCGGTCGAGAGTTCATCTCCGTCCGATGCGCCATTGATCATCGCAGGCGACTTCAACGACTGGACCAACCAGTTGAGCGACACGTTGCGAAATCGCCTCGGCGTCACCGAAGTCTTCGACGAGAATGTGTCCGGGCGCGGATTCGGCACCTACCTGCGCACATTGAGCGGTCGGGGACCGAAAGCGGTGCCTGCGCGCACATTCCCGGCCGCGCTGCCATGGCTGCGACTGGACCGCATCTATGTGCGCGGCTTCCGGATCGAATCGGCTCAGGTACTGCACGGCGCATTATGGGCAAAGCTGTCCGACCACGCACCGATTGTTGCATCTCTCGCACTGCAATAAATCCTGCGACTCCGTCGATGTAGAATGCTCGCCAACATCGTAGCCATTGGAGTCATGCCTGCTTTATGCGTCAGGTTGAATTTACTGCCCGCAACAAGATCACGCTTCTGCATTGCGGTGCCGAGTATTTTCCCGCACTGATTGCCGCGTTTGACGCGGCGCGCTTCGATATTTATCTCGAAACATACATCTTCACGCTGGACCGCACCGGCGTGGAGATCCGAGATGCGCTAATCCGCGCTGCACGTCGTGGTGTCACGGTCAATGTCGTCACCGATTGGCTTGGCAGCGGCCATCGCGAATCGGTGCTCCTCCACGAGCAGTTGACAGCGGGTGGCGTCAACCACCATGTGTTCAATACCTTCTTCCGGCGCGGTGTGGCACGCACGCACCGCAAGATGTGCGTGGTCGACCGCCAGGTAGCCTTTCTCGGCGGGCTGAACATCAATGATGACTACATCTCCGATGACGGGTTCGACGTGCCGCTGCCCGCACCGCGCTGGGATATCGGAGTCAGGATCACTGGCCCGTTGGTCGCCACTATCCATCGCGACATGCAGTCGCAGTGGCTGCTGCTTGGCGGCTTGCACCTGCGCTACCGTTGGGAGCTGTTTCGCGAGCGGCGCGTGGGCGGACGGGAGCCCGGCGAGGGGCCGGCGCTTGCGGCGCTGGTGCTGCGTGATAACCTGCGCAACCGCCGCACGATCCAGCAGGCCTACCTGAAAGCGCTTGGTGGCGCACGCAAGGTGGCCTTGCTGGCGAATCCGTACTTCGCACCGGGGCGAAAGCTGCGCGACGGCCTTGCATCGGCTGCAGCGCGCGGCGTCGAGGTGACGTTGTTGATAGGCGTCGGCCAGTTTCGCATGCAGGATGCAGTGGCGCATTCCTTCTATCCCAAGCTGCTGAAGAGTGGCGTCAAAGTCGTCGAGTACCGCAAGACGCAGTTGCACGGCAAGGTCGCCGTAGTCGATGACAGCTGGGCCACCGTCGGTTCGAGCAACTGGGATGGCCTGAGCCTGTTCGTCAATCATGAGGCGAACGTCGTCGTCAAGGACCATGATTTCGCGCTCGCATTGCGTGGCAAGATCGAACAGGCTATCGCAGAAGGCGTGCCGGTTCGTATGGAAGATTATGTGAACATTCCCTGGTACGAGCGCGCGTGGTACGGGGCAGCCTACCTGTTGTACAAGGGGATCCTGCGGATTATCACGCTCGGCAGGTATACCGAATAACGCGGGCCGTGGTCAGGGCGCCAGCTGTTCCAACTCGGCTTCACGCCGGATCCAATCGCAGAACATCTTTACGGCCGGGCGGCTCTCCGCGTCGGGCAGGCGCAGCAGGTGAAAGCGATAGGGGCCCAGCACGCGCTGCGGAAAGAGTCGTACGAGCTTCCCGTTGCGAAGGTCTTCGGCGATAAAGGGCTCGGCGGCAACGGCCACTCCCTGATGGTTTGCAGCCGCTTCCAAAGTGAGATAGGTGTGCGAAAAACTCGGGCGCGTGCCACCGGTGTAGCTAATGCCGAATGCGGCCAGCCAGCGTGCCCAATTGATCTCGTCCGGGATGCGCATTTCGAGTTCGTCATGCAGCAGCGGATAGCGCAGCAGGTCCGCTGGTTCGCGCAAATCGGGAGCGGCAGCCTTAAAGGCCGGGCTGCATACAGCTGAAAACCATTCTTCCATCAGCACTTCTGCCTGAAGCCCGGGATAGGTGCCGCGCCCCAGGCGAATTGCCACGTCCACCCCTTCGCGTACAAAATCGGCCGGATGCAGTGAGGCGAGCACCCGCATGTCGATCTCGGGATGCTGCTCGCGAAGCCGCCCGAGGCGCGGCATCAGCCAACGTGCGACCAGCGACGGTACTGACGTCACTGTCACCACCCGTTCGTCGCCGCGGCGACGTACTGCATCCGACGCATCGACGAGCCCGTCCAGCAAGGGGCGCAGCGCCTGCGCATATTGCTGCCCTGCCACCGTCAGTACCACGCCACGCGGCAGTCGTTGAAAGAGTGTGACGCCCAGCCATTCTTCCAGTTGCTTGACCTGGTGCGCGACCGCGCCGGCGGATACATGCAGCTCCTCTCCGGCACTCTGAAAGCCGCCATGCCGGGCAGCGGCTTCGAAGGCACGGATGGCAGGAAGGGGAGGCAGGCGGCGGTTCATGGATGAGGTTGGCTCAATATTATTGGGGCTAACCGTCAAGAATATTGGTTTGTGTGCGAGGCGGCAAGCCAATAGACTGCCTTTACTCGAATGGCCGCTCCATATTCCCTCAATTTCATTTGCCCTAAAGCCTATGCCGCAGCACTACGCCATTGCCCTTGTCCTGCTTTCTGCCCTTGGTTTCGGGAGCATGGCCATTTTTGCCAAGATTGCCTATGCGGCTGGCATTACGCCGACCATGTTGCTCGCATTGCGCTTTGCGCTCGCCGTCGCAATCCTCGCGCCGGTGGTCTGGCTGCGGCGGCTGCCGCTGCCGCGTGGCAGGGCGCTCGCTGGATTTGTGCTGATGGGGGCACTGTACACAGCACAGTCTCAGTGCTACTTCACCGCATTGATGCATGCAAGCAGCGGCTTGGTGGGCTTGCTGTTATACGTTTATCCGATTCTTGTCACCTTGATGGCCGTGGCATTTGGCTGGGAAAAGCTGGACCGGCGCACCTTGCAACTGTTGGCCCTCGCAGTCGTCGGCATGGCGATTACCCTGGGCGACAACTTGCAGGGGCAACCGCTCGGTATCGTGCTCGGCTTGCTCGCTGCGGCGGTCTATGCCGTCTATATCGTCGTCGGTGGCCGCCTCACGCAGAACACCGATCCGCTCGCGGCAACACTGGTTGTCATGGCTGCAGCAGCCGTCGGTAACGGAGCGCTCGCGCTGGCCGGCGGCTCATCCTTGCCGTCGGGTGTGACGGCCTGGCTGGCGATCGGCGCCATTGCCTTGTTCTCGACCGTGCTTGCGATTGCCAGCTTCCTCATCGGAATCAAATACATCGGACCGGCGAGGGCCTCGATCATTTCGACGCTGGAGCCGGTCATTACGCTATGCCTCGGTGTCGCGCTGCTTGGTGAAAGCGTCAGCGGGGGGCAGCTTGTTGGCGGGACAATGGTGCTTGCTGCGGTGGTCATGCTGTCTTTGCGTCCGCGTGCGCCATTGCCCGTGGATGGCACGCGGGATGGGGCACGGGCATAGGGGCGCCAAGAGACGATTTGCAAACCTGCTGCGCCCCCGACCAAATTCGGACCGCGCTACGGTTTTCAAACGGTCTCTAATCTGCACGAGCGGGGGCTCCACGAAGAAACGGGCGACGGACTGATTTGCGCAGCTGCAAGCTTGTTCACTCTGCCGATTTCCGGCAATCTCGTTCACGGTACGGATTTTCAATCATTGATCATCCATTCCGACCATGAACTTCACATCCGACCTGTTGGCTACCCTGCGCAACGCCCGGCGTATTCTCGTCTTCACCGGCGCGGGCGT
This sequence comes from Noviherbaspirillum sp., assembly GCA_035654275.1. GTDB lineage: Bacteria > Pseudomonadota > Gammaproteobacteria > Burkholderiales > Burkholderiaceae_D > Noviherbaspirillum. Next base: position 77,899 of record DASRXG010000103.1, on the reverse strand, counting down.
TTCCGCTGAAAGCGGGGTGCCGACCTTTCGCGATGCCCAGACCGGGCTCTGGGCTAAACACCGGGCGGAAGACCTCGCGACACCGGATGCCTTCCTGCGTGACCCCGTCATGGTGTGGAACTGGTATGAATGGCGTCGCGAGTTGATGCGCAAGGTCGAGCCGAATCCGGCGCATCTGGCGATTGCGCGTCTTGAGCAACTCGTTGAGCGCGTCACTGTCGTTACGCAGAACGTAGACGGGTTGCATGCCCGCGCGGGCAGCACGGATGTCATCGAGCTGCATGGCAATGTCTGGACAAATTTTTGTTTCGACTGCCGACGGCCCGCGGACGTCAGTGACTCGCCGCAAGTCCCTCCGCGTTGTTCCCATTGTGGCGGCATGGTCCGGCCCGGCGTCGTGTGGTTCGGTGAAGCATTGCCCGCGGCGGCATGGAGCAGGGCATACGATTTGCTGCAAAGCGTAGACGTGTTTTTCTGTATCGGCACATCGAGCTTGGTTGAGCCTGCGGCAAGCCTGCCACGCGAAGCACGCTTGAACGGATGCCCTGTGATTCAAATCAATCCGGAACCCACCAGTCATGATGAGATTGCGCAGTATGTCTTGCGCGGCAAAGCAGGGGAGGTAATGCCAGCCCTGCTGGCTGCGGCATGGCCAACAGGATGAGAAAAGCGGGTCCTCCTTGCTGAGATGCTTGCTTTCTCTGGCGTGTACGGGAGAAAACGATGCATCAGGAAGACGAGCAGGCCATTCGCGCCCTTATCAGTGATTGGCAATCGGCGACTGTGGACGGAGATGCGCAGCGTTTGAACGCTTTCATGGCGGACGACGTGGTTTTCCTCGCTCCCGGGCAGCCGCCCATGTGCGGCAAGCAAGCATTCCTCGATGCCTTCCGGGAGGGATTGAAACACTTCCGAATGGAATCGCGAAGCGAGGTGCGGGATTTGTATATCGCTGACGACCTCGCATACTGCTGGACCCACCTTTCAGTGACAGTTACGCCGCACCAGCAAGGGCTTGAGATGCGGCGCTCAGGAAACACGCTCACCATTCTCCGGAGGCAAGCCGATGGCCGGTGGGTCATCGTGCGCGACGCCAATATGCTCACACCGGAGCCGGCTCATATGCCGACGGAGCGCGCGCCGCTGCTGTAAGCCTTACCACTCGCCGTGTAAAAAAGCGGTCGCTATCTTGCGCGACCGTAAATCATCCTTTCCTGTCTCCTTCGGCGCTTCCTTGCCATGCCCGGATGGCATGGAAGTTGCGCCACCTCCCGACTTTGCTTTATTCGCGTCATGGCGAAACTTTGACGGTGGGATCCATCCAACCTTACTCCCCCTGCTAATCGCTCGGCGCCCGTCTATTGACTTCGGTTACTACGCTAACCGGCCCCTGAAAGGAGAAGGAGTATGGCACTCGATTTATTCAGCTCGAAAGGCACTCCCGTAGAGCAGCAGCGCTTTACCTGGCGCGACATGGTCGGCAAGCCGATCAGCAAACTCGATGATGATGCATTCACGCGCGTGCGCGTCATCCTGATGAACGGCATCGAGATCGAAGCATTGCGCTTCCAGCATATGGCGGCACGATTGAGCCGCGAATTGCGACTGCCGCTTGCGCAGATCCGCCGCACCGAGCAGCACCAGGCGACCATGGTCAACTGGCTGCTCGGCCCCGATCATTCACCGCTGGAAACAACGATTGCCTATGAACAGGTCGCAATCGAAGTCACCGCGGCAGTGGCTCAGCGCGAGCCGGATGCCTATTTCGCGCAGGCATACAGGTTCGGCATGCTGGAAGACTTCGATCACCTTTACCGTTACTCGGCATTGCTCGACCGGTTGGAAGGCAAGGATGCAAACAACATCCTGCAGAGTTATACCGATATCCTGCCCGGTCGGCCGACGGTAATCGAACATCGCTCGCCCGTCGACGATGTACGCGATCCCTACGACCGTGCGAGCGCAGCGCCGCTGACCAAGCTGCATGCGCTGACGATTACCGCTGCAGAGTTCCAGACACACGACTACTACATGAACATCGGCCCCCTGTTCGCCGATCCGATTGCGCGGCAGCTATATGCAGAGATCGCTTCGATCGAAGAACAACACGTCACGCAGTACGGCTCGATGATCAATCCTGAAGAGTCCGTGCTCGAGCAATGGCTGCTGCATGAGGCGACCGAGGTCTACAACTACTACAGCTGCGTGCAACAGGAAACAAATCCCCGCGTGAAGGCGATCTGGGAGCGCTTCCTTGATTACGAGCTGGGGCATTTTCACCGTGTTTCGGAGCTGTTCAAGCAGCATGAAAAGCGCGATCCGGCGGAGCTGTTCCCGGACAAGTTGCCGGAGCCGATCACGTTTGCCAGCCAGCGTGATTTCGTTCGCCAAGTGCTGAAGCAGGAAGTCGACTTGCGCGCCAAGGGCACGCAGTTTGTGGACAAGGGGCAGGACAGCCAAGCGTCCATCGACTACCGCACACATATCAACTCCGACGGATCGCCGAGCGAAACGGTCGCAGCCGGTTATATCTGGTCGCCCGGAACGGAGCTCAACCGCAAGGTTGCCGTCGCGGTCTAAGCCAATCATTCAAAGGAGCTGCAATGAAAGAGCAAACGCATATGGGGATGAACCGCACTGGCGTGCAGATGTCTCCGCTCGATTCGAGCGACATGCAGTCCGGCATGCCTGCATCGATGACACCGGCGACACCGGGTGACGACAGCGCGCTCGCGCAGGTGCGCAGCAGTTACATCACGCAGGCCGATCCGGTTGGGTCGGTACCCCTCCCCGGCACCGTGAAGGGCGCCATCAGTACGGGGGCATCCATGCTGACGGGGGCGGAGCCGCAGCTATTGCTTGACAAGCTGGGCGAGCGGCTTGCATTCGAGCGCACCGGCACGCGCCTGTACGACGCCCTGATCACCAAGTTCGAGGCCTTGCAGGACAATTCCACGAGCATGACCTTGGCCGACCTGCAGCAGATTCGCCAGGACGAGGTGCGGCATTTCGCCGTCATCGCCGAGGCCATTCAGACGCTGGGCGGTGATCCGACGTCGCAGACACCGTGCGCCGATCTCGTCGGTGTGGAGTCGATTGGCTTGATGCAGGCCGTGACCGACCCGCGCACGACCATCGCACAGTCGCTGCACGCCATGCTGGTCGCGGAGATGACTGATAATGCCGGATGGGAGATGCTGATCGCCCTCGCCGAAGACCAGGGACAGAATGCATTGATCAGTGACTTTACCGTTGCTCTCAATGAAGAGCGGGCCCACCTGCAGCAGGTACAGCGGTGGTTCGAAGAGGCGACTCTCGGCGCACCGATTTCGAGTGGTGCGATCATTGATGATGTTGGCGATGCCAATCCATCTCAGCTGCACTGAACTGCGCTGAGCTGAGCGGCCGGGGCGCAAGGACGTCAGGCCCCGGCAGCCTGCGCCCCGCTCAGGTAGGCGACGAGCTGCCTTGCCTGCGCTGACAGGGCATCGAAGTTGCGCACGCACAGTCTGAGTTCGCGTGTTGCCCATGCGTCATCCAGCGACACGATGCTCGCGGGTAGCGTTTCGCTATGCCGTTGTGCCGCTGCCTCCGGCAGCACAGCCAGTCCCACTCGCTGCGCCACCAATTGCGCGATCGCGAAGAAGCCGGGTGCGCGTACGCGTACCGTCAGAGGCTTGCCGAGCAGAGTGGCCATTTCTTCTACAAAGCGCTGAATTGCGCGTTCGCCCGGCATGCCGACAAAAGGAAATCCCAGCGCTTCCCGTAACAGGCAGTGCCCACGCGCTGCAAGAGGATGATCGGTGGGCACCAGTAACACCAGTCGGTCATGGCGGAAAGGCAGCGACACAACGCCTTCCAAAGGGAGATTGCCGTCAAGTACGCCGATGTCGATATCCCCTGCCTGAAGCGCGCGCAGGATTTCATGGCTGGATCGCTCCTCGATCTGTAGATCGACTTCCGGATAGTCAGCAAGGAAAGGTCCTAGCGCAGGTGGCAGGAAAGTGCTGTTGGCCACGGTGTTGGCGGCCAGTCGCACGCTGATGCGCTGCCTCCCCGCCAACCCATCGAGCGCTTCTTTCAGTTGGGTGACCTCCTCCAATACGCGCCGCGCGTGGTCGAGCGCAATCCGCCCGGCCGGCGTCGGCAACATGCCACCGGCATGCCGGGTGAAGAGCAGCATGCCAAGCCGCTCTTCCAGCTGGCGCAGGCGATTGCTCGCAGCAGACAGCGCGATAGGGAAGTCCGCTGCCGCCCGGCTCAGGCTGCCCGCTTCGGCAATCGCCACCAGCAAGCGCAGGTCCGTCAGGTCAAAGTGCATGGTTTCTCTTGGGGAGAAGGCTTTCTTCGCAAAATAAGCATTTTAGTGCCTTTTCCTACGCGGCAGAATAAGGCTTGCAGTTTCACTACTGAAGACAAGAGCCATGCGTCATACATTTCCCGAGCACGTCGTACGCTGGTCCAGCGATGGCCGGTTGTACGCCATTTTGGCGGCAGCCGGTTTTTCGCTGAAAGCTGTGTTCGTCAAGCTCGCCTATGCTGCGGGTCCGGTCGATCCGCTAACGCTCTTGGCCATGCGCATGGGCTTCGCATTGCCGTTGTTCCTGTGGCTGATCAACACAGGAAGCGGCTTGACCGCTCGCCGCCTCGGACCGGGCGACATTCTTCGCATCTGCATGCTCGGTTGCGTCGGTTATTACTTGTCCAGCCTGTTCGATTTCTACGGCTTGGCCTACATCAGTGCAGGGCTGGAGCGCATGATCCTCTACCTCTATCCAACCCTGGTACTGTTGCTGCAAGCCGCGTTGATCCGGCAACGCCCGTCGGGGCGCGCCTGGCAGTCGATGGCGATCTGCTACGCCGGCCTGGCTGTTGCGTTCGCACATGACTTGCATCAGGTCGGGCAGGGTATGCATGTGGCTACTGGGGCGGCCTGGGTATTCGCCAGTGCGGTTACCTATGCGATGTATTACACGGGGACTGGCAGCATGGTGAGCCGTATCGGTTCCACCCGGCTGGCCGGGCTCGCCGGCAGCGCGTCGTGCGTTCTCGTCCTCCTGCATTTCGTGCTGTTTGGCCAGCCGCAAGCGCTGCCCGAACTACCTCCAGCGGTGTGGGGCAATGCGCTGCTGATGGCCGTGCTATCCACAGTCTTGCCCGTATGGTGGCTGTCCCTGGCAATTCGACGCATGGGTGCTGGCCAGGCAGCGGCCATCGGTACGCTGGGACCGGTATTGACGGTCTTTGCCGCGTGGGTTCTTCTGGACGAACCGCTGTCAGTGTTGCAGCTTGCCGGGCTGGCATTAGTGATGTTCGGTGTGACGCGCCTGAAACCTCGCCAAAAGCCAGAGCCATCACCCCGGCAGTCGTCCATAGCGCAGCCGTCCCTCAAGCCGGCCAATGATTGAGCCGGCCGGTGGACCGATGGACCAATCGCTCATGCTCCTGATCACAAGCGTCGGCCTGATCTTTGTGCTCGCCGGATTCGTGAAGGGTTTGATTGGACTGGGATTGCCCACTGTCGCCATTGGCCTGCTCGGTCTCATGATGTCGCCGGTTCAGGCAGTATCGCTGCTCGTGGTTCCCTCGTTGGTTACGAACCTCTGGCAACTCCTCGCCGGGCCGGCTCTTGCGCCCCTCGTGCGACGTTTTGGCTCGATGCTCTTCGGGTTTTGCGTGGGCACGTGGGGCGGCGCGAGCATGTTCGGTGCTGCCAATGGCGGAGGCGCCACGACGCTGCTCGGATTGGCGCTCATTGCTTACGCCCTTTATGGTCTGCGGGCACGACGGTTCGTCGTTTCTGCCAATGTCGAGCGCTGGATGTCGCCCCTTGTAGGAACGCTTACCGGTGTCATTGCAGCCGCTACCGGCGTTTTCGTCATTCCCGCCGTGCCTTACCTCCAAGCCTTGGAACTGGACAAGGATGAGCTTGTGCAGGCGCTAGGCCTTTCCTTTACGGTCTCCACTCTCGCATTGGCGGCTGCCCTGGCCATGCAGGGCGACTTTCATCTGTCGGTTGCCGGCGCATCGCTGGCCGCATTGCTGCCTGCCACTGGCGGAATGCTGCTCGGCCAGTGGGTAAGGGGTCGGATGCGGACCGACACTTTTCGGCTTTTCTTTCTTATTGGCCTGCTTTTGCTGGGCTGCTATCTCACACTCCGGCAGGCTTTCTGAACCGGCTGACTGCTGCGGTGAATGGCATTCTGGCAATTTTGTCTGGCCTTTTCGATCGTCCGGCACCAGGAAGCCACGGTGGCCGCGAGCGAGGCGGCTTTTTATTCCTGCTTCAGCTAGAAAAAGCACGGTCAGACTATAAAATACAGAGGCATTCCTGCTCATCTGGATAATCCTTAATACCTCGTGTCCGATTCCGTTCGTATCGATAAGTGGCTTTGGGCCGCGCGTTTCTTCAAAACACGTTCGTTAGCCACCGACGCCGTCGATAGCGGCAAGGTTCGCCTCAACGGCGACCGGGTAAAGCCCGCGCGTAGCGTCAAGGTCGGAGATATGCTCGACATCGACAATGGCTCCACCGAGTGGGAAGTTGTCGTCGATGGGCTTGCGGAAAAGCGCGGTTCGGCAACCGTCGCACAGACACTCTACGTGGAGACAGAGCAAAGCATCGCAGAGCGGCAAAAGAAGGCAGAGCAACGCAAGCTTTTCCGTGAACCGAGCGAATCCATCAAGGGGCGACCGACCAAGCGCGACAGGCGGCAACTGGACAAGTTTTAACCTGTTTTATCCCCATGTGCAGGGGTGCTTGAAGCAGGAGGATTTTGATTTTTTCCCTCTAGGGATTAACTAGAATCGTCCCTCTAAGTTCCCGTTTGACATTTATACTGCGGTAGATAATAGTACGAGCGTTCGCTTCAGTTAGACCGCACTGTTTTTCGATTTTGTGATAGGGCATTACCGTGGCAACCAACATGACTGACTCGACAACCAAATTCATGCGCAAAGGCGAACTGACTCGCGCTGCGATTCTCGATGTGGCGCTTGATCTTGCCAGTCGTGACGGGTTGGAAGGACTGACGATTGGTTTGCTCGCGGACAAGATGAACATGAGCAAATCCGGCGTGTTCGCGCATTTTGGTTCGCGCGAGGATTTGCAGATCGAAGTGGTGAAGTTGTATCACCACCATTTCGAGCAGGAAGTGTTCTATCCAAGCATGAAAGAGCCGCGTGGTCTGCCCCGCCTGCAAGCAATGTTTGCGCGCTGGGTCAAGCGTGTGTCGGTCGAAATCGCATCCGGATGCATCTACATCAGTGGTGCCGTCGAATATGACGACCGTCCCGGTGCAATTCGAGAGGAATTGGCCGGCATGGTGCGCGCATGGAAGGATGCATTGCGTCGCTGCGCGGTGCAAACCATCGAGATGGGACATTTGTCGTCCCAGACTGATCCGGATCAGCTCGTCTTTGAAATGTACGGACTGATCCTGGCATTGCACCACGATGCGCGTTTCCTGAAGTTACCCGGCAGCGTGAATCGCGCCGAAGTCGGGTTTGAACGACTGATCAAGAGTTATCAGGATGCGCAGCCTGCTGAAAAAGAAAAGCCGGCTGCAAAAACGAACCCCAAATCCGCTGTAAAGAAAACAGCCTAATCCGTTCTAGCCGTCAGGAGAAATAACATGGGTCAATACGTCGCTCCATTGCGTGACATGCAGTTCGTGCTCCACGAACTGCTGAAGGTGGAAGATGAGTTCAAGCAATTGCCTGCGCATGCAGAGATTGACAAGGACATCATCAATCAGGTGTTGGAAGAGGGTGGCAAATTCACCTCGCAGGTGCTGTTCCCGCTGAACCACTCCGGCGATCGCGAAGGATGCCGTCTCGACAAGGAAACCCATGTCGTGCATACGCCGAAGGGCTTCAAGGAAGCCTATCAACAGTACGTTGAGGCCGGCTGGCCGGCGCTGTCCTGCGACCCGGAATACGGCGGCCAGGGCCTCCCGGTGACGATCAATAACTCGTTCTACGAGATGCTGAATTCCTCCAACCAGGCATGGACGATGTATCCCGGCCTGTCGCACGGCGCTTACGAGTGCATTCACGAGCACGGCACTCCGGAACAGAAGGCGTTGTACCTGACCAAGCTGGTTTCCGGCGAATGGACTGGTACCATGTGCCTGACCGAGCCGCACTGCGGCACCGATCTCGGCATGCTGCGCTCCAAGGCAGAGCCGCAAGCCGATGGCTCCTACAAGATCACTGGCGGCAAGATCTTCATCTCCGCCGGCGAACACGAAATGTCCCAGAACATCGTGCACCTCGTACTGGCACGCCTGCCGGACGCTCCGTCGGGCACCAAGGGCATTTCCCTGTTCATCGTGCCGAAGTACATTCCGAACGCTGACGGTTCGCTCGGCAAGCGCAACAACATCTTCTGCGGCGCGATTGAAGAGAAAATGGGCATCCACGGCAACTCCACCTGCCAGATGAACATGGACGGTGCAACCGGCTGGTTGATCGGCGAGCCGAACAAGGGCCTCAATGCAATGTTCGTGATGATGAATGCTGCCCGTCTTGGCGTTGGCATGCAATCGCTGGGACTGACCGAAGTTGCCTACCAAAATGCATTGGCGTACGCAAAAGACCGTATCCAGATGCGCAGCCTCTCCGGCGTCAAGGCGCCGGACAAGGCCGCTGATCCGATCATCGTTCATCCGGACGTGCGCCGCATGTTGCTGACCGCCAAGGCTTATGCTGAAGCTGGCCGCGCATTCACCTCCTACGTCGCACTGCAGATCGACAAGGAACTGAACCATCCGGATGAGCAGGTGCGCAAGGACTGCGCCGATGAAGTCGCACTGCTGACCCCGATCGTCAAAGCATTCCTGACAGACAACGGCTGGATCGCAACGTCGGAGGCAATGCAAGTGTTTGGTGGCCACGGCTACATCTCCGAGTGGGGCATGGAGCAATACGTCCGCGACGCGCGCATCAACATGATTTACGAAGGCACCAACACGATCCAGTCGCTCGACCTGCTCGGCCGCAAGATCCTGATGGACAACGGCGCGAAGCTGCGCAAGTTCGGTGCGAAAGTGCAGGCATTTGTCGAGGCAAACGGCACCAATGAAGCCATGTCCGAATTCGTCACTCCGCTGGCGGACCTCGGCGACAAGGTCACCAAGCTGACGATGCAAATCGGCATGAAGGCTTTCCAAAATCAAGATGAAGTCGGCGCTGCAGCAGTACCTTACCTGCGCGTGGTCGGCCACCTGGTGTTCTCCTACTTCTTCGCACAAATGGCGAAGATCGCGTTGGAGAAGCAGGACTCCGGCGACAACTTCTACAAGGCGAAGCTGGCGACCGCGCGTTTTTACTTCGCTCGCCTGCAACCGGAAACCGCGATGCTGATCCGTCAGGCGCGTGCCGGCTCTGCAAACCTGATGGCACTCGACGCAGACCTGTTCTAAGTCATTGCATCTGTAGCGGGTTGGGTCTTAAGCTGTCCGATCCAACCCGTACACGATGCCGAAGTGTTTCAAGGTGCGCTCCGCGCACCGACCAGCGTCAACAACCACGTTCTGAATGGTGCGCACAGCGCATCCAACGTTTATAGGATTGACTCCATGTCTAATTTCATCGTCAAAAAAGTCGCCGTGCTCGGCGCAGGCGTGATGGGCGCACAGATCGCCGCCCACTGCGTCAATGCAAAAGTGCCCGTCGTTCTGTTCGACCTGCCGGCCAAGGAAGGCCCGAAGAATGGCATCGTGCTGCGCGCTATCGAGAATCTGAAGAAACTGAGCCCGGCTCCGCTGGGTAACAAGGATGATGCTGCACTGATCGAAGTTGCCAACTACGAAGACAACCTCGACGTGCTCAAGGGCTGCGACCTGATCATCGAAGCGATCGCAGAGCGCATGGACTGGAAGCATGACCTGTACAAGAAGGTTGCACCGCACATTGCCCCGAACGCAATCTTCGCATCGAACACTTCCGGCCTGTCGATCACGGCCCTGTCCGAAGGTTTCGACGCTGACCTGAAATCCCGCTTCTGTGGCGTGCACTTCTTCAACCCGCCGCGTTACATGCACCTAGTCGAGTTGATCCCGACCGTTGCCACCCGTCCGGAAATCCTCGACCAACTTGAAGGCTTCCTCGCTTCCACGCTGGGCAAGGGCGTCGTGCGCTGCTTCGATACCCCGAACTTCGTCGCCAACCGCGTCGGCATCTTCGGCATGCTGGCCACCATTCATGAAGCTGAAAAGTTCGGTTTGTCCTGCGACGTCGTTGACGACTTGACCGGCTCCAAGCTGGGCCGTGCAAAGTCCGGCACCTTCCGTACCGCCGACGTGGTCGGTCTGGACACCATGGGACACGTGATCAAGACCATGGAAGACAATCTGAAGGACGATCCGTTCTCCTCGCTGTACAAGACCCCGGACGTGGTTGCCAAGCTGATTGGTGCAGGCGCGCTGGGCCAGAAGAGCGGCGCCGGTTTCTACAAAAAGGTTGGCAAGGACATCCTGCGCTACGACTCTGCCAAGAATGATTACGTGCCGGGCGGTGCCAAGGCTGACGACGTCATCGCTCGCATCCTGAAGGAAAAGGATCCGGCGAAGAAGATGAAGGCATTGCGCGAATCGACCAGCCCGCAAGGCCAGTTCCTGTGGGCAATTTTCCGCGACGCATTCCACTACATCGCAATCCACCTCGAATCTATCGCCGACAACGCACGTGACGTCGACTTCGCGCTGCGCTGGGGCTTTGGCTGGAAAACCGGCCCGTTCGAAACCTGGCAAGCCGCCGGTTGGCAGCAGATCGCGCAGTGGGTCAAGGAAGACATCGACGCAGGCAAGGCAATCTGCAATGCGCCGTTGCCGCAGTGGGTGTTTGACGGCCGCACCGGTGTGCATACCGCCGAAGGTTCCTGGTCGCCAGCCAAGAAGGCTTACGTGCCGCGTTCGAATCTGCCGGTCTACCAGCGCCAGGCATTCCGCGCTCCGGTTCTGGGCGAGGGCGCAGCCGACGGTGCTACTGCTGGCACCACCGTTTTCGAAGACGACTCCGTTCGCCTCTGGCATCAGAACGACGACGTGCTGATCCTGTCGACCAAGACCAAGATGCACGTGATTGGGCCGGGCGTTGTTGCTGGGATCAACAAGGCTGTCGACGAAGCCGAGAAGAACTACAAGGGTCTGGTGCTCTGGAATGCCGACGCGGCTGAAGGCGGCGCATTCTCCGCTGGCGCCGATCTGCAGTCGATGTTGCCTGCATTCATGGCTGGCGGCGCCAAGGCGATCGATCCGGAAGTCTCCAAGCTGCAGAACGCATTCATGCGCCTGAAATACGCAAACGTCCCGGTCGTGGCGGCAGTCGCTGGGCTGGCACTGGGCGGCGGTTGCGAACTGATGCTGCACGCTGCAAAGCGCGTCGCATCGATTGAGTCCTACATCGGCCTCGTTGAAGTCGGTGTAGGTCTGGTTCCGGCAGGCGGCGGCCTGAAGGAAGCTGCAATGCGCGCTGCTGCCGATGCGAAGGGTAACGACCTCCTGCAATTCCTGAAAGTGTACTTCACCAACGCGGCAACTGCGAACGTGTCGAAGTCTGCACTGGAGGCGCAGCAGATGGGTTACCTGAAGTCGACCGACACCATCGTGTTCAATGCCTATGAGCTGCTGCATGTGGCGAAGATTGAAGCACGCGCCATGTTCGAAGCAGGCTATCGTGCACCGGCTCAGAAGCTGATTCCGGTTACTGGCCGCTATGGTCTGGGTACCATCATGGCGCAGTTGGTCAACATGCGTGATGGCGGCTTTATCTCCGCACACGACTTCAAGCTGGGCTCGATGATTGCTGAGATCGTTTCCGGCGGCGACATCAATCAGGGCAGCCTGGTGAGCGAACAGTGGCTGCTCGACCTTGAGCGCAAGGCCTTTGTTGAGTTGCTGAACAATCCGAAGACGCAAGAGCGCATCATGGGCATGATGCAGACCGGCAAACCCGTCCGTAACTAATCGGATCAGGAGCATAGAAAATGACTAAACAACTTCAAGAAGCATACGTTGTCGCCGCAACCCGTACCCCGATCGGCAAGGCGCCGCGCGGCATGTTCAAGAACGTGCGTCCGGACGACCTGCTGGTGCGCGTCATCCAATCCGCTATGGCGCAAGTGCCGGGCCTGGATCCGAAACTGATCGAAGACGCAATCGTCGGCTGCTCGTTCCCGGAAGCTGAACAGGGTATGAACATGGCCCGTAATGCCATTCTGTTGGCCGGCCTGCCGAATACCATTGGTGGCGTCACGATCAATCGCTACTGCGCATCCGGCATCACCGCCGTCGCAATGGCCGCTGACCGCATCAAGGTCGGTCAGGCCGACGTGATGATCGCCGCCGGCGCGGAGTCGATGTCGATGGTGCCGATGATGGGTCACCATCCGTCGATCAACATGAATACCTTCAAGGATGAAAACATTGGTATGGCCTATGGCATGGGCCTGACCGCCGAGAAGGTTGCTCAGCAATGGAAGGTATCGCGCGAAGCACAGGACCAGTTCGCGGTGGAATCGCACCGCCGCGCCATCGCCGCGCAACAAGCCGGCGAATTCAACGATGAAATGACTCCGGTTGAAATCATCGAGCGCATCCCGAACCTGGCAACCGGTCAGATCGACATCAAGACCCGCACCGTGAATATGGACGAAGGCGCACGCCCGGATACCAGCATGGAAGGCTTGGCTCGCCTGAAGCCGGTGTTTGCGGCCAAGGGATCGGTCACCGCCGGTAACAGCTCGCAGACTTCCGATGGCGCAGGCGCGCTGATCCTGGTCAGCGAACGGATACTGAAGCAGTTCAACCTGACCCCGCTGGCCAAGTTCTCGTCGTTCGCAGTACGCGGCGTGCCGCCGGAGATCATGGGTATCGGTCCGAAGGAAGCGATTCCTGCCGCGTGCCGCGCCGCCGGCATCACCCAGGACCAGATTGACTGGTTCGAATTGAATGAAGCATTCGCTGCGCAGTCGCTGGCGGTGGTGCAGGACCTCGGCCTCGACCCGTCCAAGGTCAACCCGATGGGGGGCGCAATTGCGTTGGGCCACCCGCTGGGCGCAACCGGCGCAATCCGTTCCGCGACAGTGATTCACGCAATGCGCCGCAAGAACCTGAAGTACGGCATGGTGACCATGTGCGTCGGCACCGGCATGGGCGCCGCAGGTATTTTCGAGCGCGTGTAACATCGTCCTGCATGTCATCAAAAGCCGTACAGTCGAAAGCTGTGCGGCTTTTTTAATGGCGCAGAAGCCTGGGAACACCGCTCTTCAGGCGCTGGCAACTTGAGGCACCAAGACGCGCAAGGACGTGCAGAGATAATTCATCGGGCGCAATAGGTAGCCCGCACATTTATCGGCACAGGAATGCCGACTTCAACGGAGACTACATGGATATTCTGACCACCAAGGCCAATGGCATCCTGACGATAGAATTCAATCGTCCGGAAAAGAAGAATGCAATCACATCGGCCATGTACCAAATGATGGCGGACGCGATCAAGGACGCCGAAGGCGATGCCGCTGTGCGCGCAATCGTCATTCAAGGCAAACCGGAGATATTTACCGCTGGTAATGACCTCGAGGACTTCCTGAAGAACTCCTCCACAGAGGTGGGTGACCGGCCGGTCGCACAGTTCATGCGCGCGCTGAGCACGGCGACAAAGCCGGTGGTCGCTGCGGTTGCGGGTAATGCAGTCGGGATTGGCACGACGATGTTGCTACATTGCGACCTTGTGTATGCAGCAGACAATGCAAAATTCGCGATGCCTTTCACCCAGCTCGGACTCTGCCCGGAGTTCTCCTCCAGCATGCTGTTCCAGCAGATTGTCGGCTATCCTCGTGCCGCGGAGAAGCTGATGCTCGGCGAGGCCTTCCTCGCGAAAGAAGCTTATGACATGGGGCTTGTCAGCCAGGTGTTGCCGATGGCTGAGCTAATGGAATTCGCGCATGGCCAGGCAGCCAAGCTGGCTGCATTGCCAGCATCCTCCCTGCGGACCACCAAGCGCCTGATGAAGTCTGCTCAGGCCGAAGCTGTCCAGGCGCGCATGATGGAAGAAAACCGTCACTTCGGCGAAATGCTGATGTCCAAGGAAGCGAAGGAAGCATTTACGGCCTTCTTCGAGAAGCGCAAGCCTGACTTCAGCAAGTTCGCCTGATCAGGACCAGGACTATGCGCCTTAATGGCGCATAGTCGCGCCTTCATCACCTGCAGATGGAAACACTCAAGGAGGCAGGCCCTCCTTGAGCAGCAAGCTGGCGTAGTCCTTGAAAGACTCAGATTCTCTTCGTCAGCCTTTGCCACCACCGCTTCCAGCGCAATGGCGGCTTCTCGGCGGTGCCCGCTTTGTTCACTTGCGCAGGCTTGTTGCTTGCTCCTTCCAGATGCAGGGATTCCACCTGCTTGTCGTATTCCAGAAATAGCACTTTGCTTTCCAGTGCCTTGATCACATTGTCCTTGTCGGCAAGCCGGGCGCGCAGCTCATTCGTGACTTGGTCCTTCACCTTGCGCAGCTCTGCTTCCAGGGCGAGTGCACGCTCTAACGAGCGATTCCTTTCTTCCAGTATGGCGAGCTTGACCTGTGCCCGATTATGGTGATCACCCTCGTCATCGTCCGAGGCGTGGAGTTGTCCATAGGTGCGCAGCAGTTCGGAGGTTTCGATTTGCGTTTCGCCCTCCGGCGTAACGGTCTTGCTCAAACGCCCCCGCTCGATGTCCCGGTAAAGGGTCGAGCGGTTCCTGCGAACGAGCTTTGCGGCTTCGGTAATGGAGACGAGCGCCATATGCCAGTAAATTTCCTGTTTGGAATCGTCCTCTAAATTATTGCGAGATATACACGCCCTTGGGCCACACGAACGACGCATATGAGCTTGGAAGGCGTGTATTACTTGACATTCTTAAGGCGAAAAAATTCTTGCGGCGAACGAAAAGCGAATCTCGTATGTGCCGGAAATGCCCTTGTCAGCAAGGCACTTTTCCTGCGGAAGGTAAAGCGCCGATACTGCATATTGCCCAGATGCACAGTGCATCAAAAAAGTTCAGCATGGATTCATCCAATCGTTCATACCTCGTGCACTGTCTTCATTCGACGAAAGATCGATAAAACCCAGAAATGCGGAATACCTCATTGCGATACAATGACGCCTGAAGCAAGCCAGACAGCCGCCGGCTATCGCAAGATAGCGGGAGGAAGGTCCGGACTCCACAGAGCGGGGTGACGGTTAACGACCGTCCGCTGAAAGCGTGCCTGGCGCAAGCCGGACGCGTATAAGGCGAGGAATAGGGCCACAGAGACGAGTCTTTGGGACGTGGCGGCGCAAGCCGCTCTCGGCGTCACAAAGGGTGAAACGCGGTAACCTCCACTCGGAGCAATTCCAAATAGGCACGCATTGAGGCTGCTCGCGGAGCGTGCGGGTAGGAAGCTTGAGCCGTGGAGCAATTCACGGCCTAGACGAATGGCTGTCATAACGGGGCAACCTGTCGTAACAGAATCCGGCCTATCGGCTTGCTTCAATTTCTTTCCTGCGTTGAGGATTTCGCATACAGAAAATTGGTGCAGTGCGTGCACTTTGCAACTTGAGCGAACTCAACGTACCCAAGACGGCATCCGATAAAGTTGAGCCTCCAGAGCCTGTTGGCCGTGGGATGGACAACAGTGAATAGTGGAGGATCGCGACGCCGGATGCACAAGAATAGCGGCCGCTAGTAATCCTGTGTTGTACCCAACGGGTGCGTCCGTAATCGCCTTCCCGCTTCCAAAACTTCATCCCACGACCAACGGGTTTTGCACTTCCTCCATTTCTCGCACATGCATTTTGGAGAGCCGCGTCGGTGTTAAATCTCACGCTGGTGTCGGCTCGATACCAAGCGCCGCGAATTCGTCCTCTGAGCGTCAACCCCATTACGTGCGAAGCGGTCGCCACCCGCGTGGTTATCTGCGTTGTCAATCTCATCTGCATCCCGCCCCTTCGGTTCATCCATACCCGGATTCGTTGACCTGAATCATTGGTGAGCGCTTCACAGTCCCCCTATAGTGGATCGAAGCATTTCCTCATAGAAATTCACACTCGGATCAAAGGACGAACGTGGAGATATTCGAAGCCGACGTTGCGATTGTCGGCGGTGGCGGCGCAGGTCTACGCGCAGCGATCGCCGTTGCGGAAAAAGATCCGACACTGAAGATCGCCCTGGTTTCCAAGGTCTATCCGATGCGCAGCCACACCGTTGCGGCCGAAGGCGGATCCGCGGGGGTGGTGCAGTCGCATGACAGTCTCGACCATCACTTCAACGATACGGTGACCGGCGGCGACTGGCTGTGCGAGCAGGATGTGGTGGAGTATTTCGTCGCGAACTGCACGCGCGAAATGGTGCAGCTCGAGCATTGGGGCTGTCCATGGAGCCGCAAGGACGACGGGCACATCAACGTGCGTGCTTTTGGCGGCATGAAGATCGAGCGCACCTGGTTTGCTGCGGACAAGACCGGCTTCCACATGCTGCACACCTTGTTCCAGACGTCGATCAAGTACCCGTCGATCAAACGTTTCGATGAGTTTTTCTGCTGCGACCTGATTGTCGAGGATGGTCGCTGCCAGGGCGTGCTGGCGATACAGATCAGCACTGGCAAATTCGTGCTGATCAAGGCGAAGGCCGTCGTCATCGCCACTGGTGGGGCGGGACGCGTCTTCCGCCAGAGCACCAATGGCGGCATCGTGACCGGTGACGGCATGGCGCTGGCTTACCGGCATGGCGTGCCGCTGCGCGACATGGAGTTCGTTCAATATCATCCGACCGCGATGCCCGGCACCGGCTTGCTGTTTACCGAAGCATGCCGCGGCGAAGGCGGCATCTTGGTCAACAAGGATGGTTATCGTTATCTGCAGGACTATGGGCTGGGTCCGCCCGATCCCTGGCCGCGCAAGAAGGCGATGGAACTCGGCCCGCGTGACCGGTTGTCGCAGGCGTTCTGGCATGAGGACCGCAAGGGGCGCACCGTCAGCACGCCGCAAGGCTCGGCCGTGCTGCTCGACTTGCGCCATCTCGGCGAGAAGAAGATTCGGGAACGCTTGCCGCTGATTTGCGAGCTGGCGGAACGCTTCATGAACATCGACCCGGTGCACCAGCCGATTCCCGTGCGGCCGGCGATCCACTACACGATGGGCGGCATTCTGGTGAATGGTAAAACCGAATCGCCATTGCCAGGCTTGTATGCAGTGGGCGAGTGTTCCAGCGTCGGCATCCATGGCGCAAACCGGCTCGGTTCCAATTCACTCGCGGAGCTTTGCGTCTTTGGCAAGCTTGCCGGCGACGAGGCGGCAGACTTCGCGCGCACTGCGCAGTTGAGCGCGAGTTCAACCCTGGAAAAGCTGGCGGAAGCAGCGAGCCAGCGGGCATTGGAACCGATGAAACGCGAGAATGGCACGGAGCGAATCTCCATCCTGCGCAAGGAAATGGCGCTCGCGATGGAGCGCGGTTGCGGCATCTACCGCATCGGCAGCGAGATGCAGGAAACCTGCGACAAGCTCGATGAGCTCAAGTTGCGCTATCAGCGCGTGACCGTCGATGACAAGTCCAGCGTCTGGAATACCGACTGGCTGCAGGCGATCGAACTTGGTTTCCAACTCGATGTGGCGCAGGCCATGGCGTATTCGGCACTGAACCGCAAGGAGTCACGCGGCGCGCACCAGCGGCTCGATGGCTATGAGGAGCGCGACGACGTCAACTTCCTCAAGCACACGCTGGCGACGTACACGCCCGACGACGGACCGGCGATCAGCTATAGCGACGTGAAGATCACCAAGTCGCAGCCGGCAGTGCGCGCCTATGGCGCGGCCGGGGAGCAGGCGGAAGGCAAGGAGGCATCCCATGTCTGAGCAACAACGGATGATCGACATCGAAGTGCTGCGCTATCGGCCGGAAGAAGATGCGGAGCCATTCTTCCAAACCTACACCGTGCCGTTCACCGACGACATGTCAGTCTTGCAGGGACTGCAGTACATCAAGGATGAACTCGACAGCACGCTGAGCTATCGCTGGTCGTGCAGGATGGCGATCTGTGGCAGCTGCGGCATGATGATCAACGGAAAACCGGAACTGTCCTGCCACACCTTCCTGCGCCATTTCTATCCGGGCGGGCTGCGCGTGGAGCCGCTTAACCATTTCCCGATCGAACGCGACCTGGTGGTGCGCGTGGACGATTTCATCGGCAAGCTGGAGAGCATCAAGCCTTACATCATCGCCAAGGAAGTGCGGCGGCTGGAGCAGGGCGAGTACCTGCAGACGCCGGCCGAGCGCGACCGCTACGAGCAGTTCAGCTCCTGCATCAATTGCATGCTGTGCTACGCCGCCTGCCCGCAGTACGGATTGGACAACAAGTTCATGGGCCCGGGCGTGCTGGCGCTGCTGCATCGCTATAACGCCGACAGCCGTGACGGCGGGCAGGCGCAGCGCATGGAACTGGTCAATGCGGAAGAAGGCGTGTGGAACTGCACCGCAGTCGGTTATTGCTCGGAAGTGTGCCCGAAGGGCGTCGATCCGGCCAATGCCGTGAACATCAACAAAATTAACAGCGCCAAGGATTATTTCATCAACCTAGTGCGGCCACGGGAGGGTGGGAAATGAGCGACATGCAACATGACGCGCGCCGCCCGTATGTGCGGCCGATGACGGGCTGGTGGCGCAAGAATCCTTACTTCGTGTGCTACATGCTGCGCGAGGGCACGGCGCTGGTCGTGGCCGCCTATGCGATGGTACTTCTCACCGGGTTGTTATGCCTTGCCACTAGCGAAGCCGCTTTCAACGGCTGGCTCGCTGTGTTGCGCCATCCGTTCTCCATCGCGCTGCATCTGCTGGCATTGGCGGCAATGGTGTATCACACATGGAGCTGGTTCGACATCATGCCGAAGACGATGCCACCGGTGTATGCCGGCGGCAAGCGTGTGCCCAGGCATGTCATTACCAGAGCCGGCATCGTCACAGCCATCGTAGTGACGCTGTTGATACTCCTGCTGACCTGGAGCCTGACATGATGAAACGGTCCAATGCTCCCATTTTCTGGGCTCTGTTCGGCGCCGGCGGCATGTTGTCGGCATTGACCGGTCCGGCCTTGGTCTTCATTACGGGTCTGGCTGTGCCGCTTGGTTTGATGTTCGCTCCCGAAATGATGAGCTACGAACGCACGCTGGGTTTTGCACAGCACATCGCCGGCAAGTTCTTCATTCTGGCCGTAATCGTGTTGTATCTGTGGCACGCCGCGCACCGCATCTACAAAAGCCTTCATGACGTCGGCATCCATCCCAGCCCGGCGTCTCGGATGGCCTGCTACGGCACGGCGATGGCCGGTTCACTGCTCGCAGTGTATGGCGTTCTGGCAGTGGGATTCTGAGAGAAGAGCAAAAACGCACTGCGTGAAAGATTGCATTGAGAAGCGAGCCGCTACCGGCATGATCGCGCGCGGGCGTGCCCGTCAGGTTGCTCGCTGGCGGTTTCGTCAATGAGATACGCAGGGAACGATTCTTTGATGGCATGCGCCGGATGGAGGTGCTCGCGCTCAATCCTTCCGCGTTCGCTTGCTGAAAGCGAAAACAGGCATCTCTTGATGCCAGGCAAAAGAAAACCAAGCGGAAACAAGAAATGCCGCATTAGTACTTTTGATACGGTAATTTCTGTCATTAACTATGTGCTCACCCGGAAGGGCCGCGTTCTTTGCCCGGTTCCACGCGGCGAAGATTGGCTTTCCCATCCGGTCTCGTGCAGATGTTTTGCTCATGCCATCCTGGCAAGGCTAGCCGAGTCTTTTGCCGAGCTGCTCAGCCCCAGCCCGTAGCGGCCTCATTGGCCGCTTCTGCTTGAGGAATCGTTCGAAATGGCTGAATGCTTCGCGCAGCAGTTGCCCACGCATCCACTTCACCCAACTTCATTGCAAGACCTTCATCCTTTCCTTTGCGCGTGCCCCAAGATTGGCACACCTTCTTTCCAATGTGAACTAAAGGCTCTGCACTGCTTCAAATGCCCTTAAGTAATTGGAGGGGCTGGTGCAGCGTTTACGCCGCATCTGCGGAAACGCCCATGCCATGCGGCTTCGCGAGGAACACATGTATATAGGTGAGACATTACCTTCAGTGTCCGCGGTAAGTCCTTAATTATTTTGGGGATTCACTCTTCAAGTTGCTTGAATGAAACGCGCTAAGTCCTTGACTTCATTGGGAAAAATCATATTTTTGCCTCTGAATATTACTTGACCGCAAATAAAGCATCCTCTAAAGTGGGCAGCAGTGTGAAAAAGTGTATTTTTGTGGGGCGAAAAACCAAAAAAGTCCGGCAAAAACGTTTCACGAATGCAATCAAAAACGACAACCACGGGGGTAATCAGGGTGTTTCAAGGCGCGTCAGCACTGAATCTCGATGCGAAAGGACGGATGACGATTCCGGCCAAGCATCGTGACGCCCTGATCCTGCAGTGCGAAGGCCGCGTGACGCTGACCAAGCATCCGCACGGCTGTCTCTTGTTCTTCCCGCGCCCGGTCTGGGAAAACCACCGTGAACAGATCGCAGCGTGGCCGATGTCGGCGCGCGCCTGGCAGCGCATTTTCCTTGGCAATGCATCCGATGTCGAAATGGATACCGCCGGTCGCATCCTGATTGCGCCTGAGCTGCGTGCCGCAGTCGGCCTCACGCGTGACGTGATGTTGCTCGGCATGGGTAGCCATTTCGAGATCTGGGATGCCGCAAAACTCGCCGAGAGCGAGGCGGAGGCAGTCGCCAACGGCATGCCCGACGTGCTTAGTAACTTTTCGTTCTAACGGCCCGCAATGACTGATAAAGCGGTGCCTGAATTGCAGCACCGTACGGTGTTGCTGGAGGAAGCGGTCGATGCGCTGGCGATCGACGGCGAACGCGCCAATGGCGTGTACGTTGATGGCACCTTCGGCCGTGGCGGGCATAGCCGCCGGATCCTCGAGCGCCTAGGCGCGCAGGGGCGCTTGATTGCGTTCGACAAGGATCCGCAGGCGATTGCAACCGCGCACACAATCTCGGATTCGCGTTTCGAGATCGTGCATGACAGCTTCGCCACAATGGGCGAGGAGCTGACGCTGCGCGGTATCGCGCGGGTTGATGGAATTTTGCTGGATTTGGGAATCTCGTCGCCGCAAGTCGATGATGCGGCGCGGGGTTTCAGCTTTCGACTGGACGGCCCGCTGGACATGCGCATGGACACCACGCGCGGGATGTCGGCGGTGGAGTGGCTCGCGACCGAGTCAGAGCAGACGATAGGAAAGGTTATTAGAGATTATGGGGAAGAACGGTTTGCTTTTCAGATTGCAAAGGCGATTGTTGCTCGCCGGGCAGAGCACCCAATTTCAAGCACACGACAGCTTGCCGAGATCGTGGCACACGCCGTCAAAACCCGCGAGAAGGGCAAAGACCCGGCCACTCGTACCTTTCAGGCTGTCCGGATTTACATCAATAAAGAGCTTGAAGAACTCGAAATAGGACTGAACGCTGCATTCGAAAAACTGGCCCCGCACGGGAGATTGGCTGTGATCAGCTTTCATTCATTGGAAGATCGCATCGTCAAGCGCTTCATGGCGTCCAAAGCCAACGCGCCGCAGCCCGACCGCCGCCTACCGATTCGAGCAGCAGAATTGCCGCAACCGCAACTGAAGCTGCTGGCAAAGATGAAGCCATCCGACACGGAGGTCGCCGCTAATCCGCGCGCGCGCTCGGCAATCCTGCGCGTCGCACAGCGCATCCCGGCAAGCGGAGGCGCCCAATGAGCGGGCGTGTCAACCTGGTCCTGACAATCGCGCTGGTGCTATGCGCGCTATCGGTCGTTAATGCTCAATATCAGGCCCGCCGCCTGTTCATCGAACTTGAGCGCGCACAGGCTGCTGCCAAGCAGCTCGAAATCGACTGGGCGCAGTTGCAGCTCGATCAATCCACGCTCGCCAAGCATGCCCGTATCGAAGCCAATGCGCGCCGAGACCTCAATATGGTCCCGACGACGCCGGAGCGCACCCAATACCTGACGATGGGAGCGAGCTGATGCGTAGCGCTTCACGCACCGCCGCCGGCAAGGGAGTGCAGTTCAGCGAGAGTCCCGTGCTCGCGGTCAAGTTGCCTGTCTGGCGCTCGCGTGTTGTGTTGTTTGCGTTATTTGCGGGTTTTGCCACACTCGCCGGTCGTGCACTCTGGTTGCAAGGGTTGTCCACCGAGTTTCTGCAAAAGCAGGGAGCATCGCGCTACGCGCGCACATTGGAATTGCCGGCGACACGGGGCAAGATCACGGATCGGAACGGCCAGGTATTGGCATCTTCGCTGCCGGTCAAGGCCGTATGGGCCATTCCGGAAGATGTGCTGGAGGCGCCGGCAGAAAAGATCCGGGAATTGGCCAAACTGCTCGAGATGAATGAGCAGGACCTTCGCAAGAAACTCGATTCCGACCGCACCTTCGTCTACCTGAAGCGGCAGGTCGAGCTGGATGTGGTGGACAAAATCACTAAGCTTAACGTACCGGGCATCGGCACCCGCCGTGAATACAAGCGGTACTACCCGGACGGCGATGTGATGGCGCATGTGGTCGGCTTCACCAATGTGGAAGATGTTGGCCAGGAGGGCATGGAACTCGCGTTCCAGAAGAGCCTCGCCGGTACCAATGGCAGCCGCCGTGTAATCAAGGACAGGCTGGGGCGCATCGTTGAAGATATTGAATCGGTCCGCCTGCCGCACGACGGCAAGGACCTCGCGCTGTCGATTGACCGCAAGATCCAGTACATTGCCTTTTCAGCCCTGAAGGAAGCGGTAGATAAACACAAGGCCAAGGCAGCCGCAATTACCGTGCTCGATGTAAAGACCGGCGAAGTGCTTGCACTGGTCAATCTGCCGACCTACAACCCGAACGATCGCACGCGCCTGACAGGTGCGCAATTGCGCAACCGCGTCATGACGGACACGTTTGAGCCTGGTTCGACGATGAAGCCATTTACCGTCGCGCTCGCGCTGGAAAACCGGCTTGTCACGCCCAATACACCGATCCAGACTGCGCCCGGACGCATCACGATCGGAAGGGCGACCATCGGCGACGCACACCCGCATGGCTTGTTGAGCGTCGCACAGGTACTCGAGAAATCGTCCAACGTCGGCACTACCAAGCTTGCGCTTCAGCTCGAGCCGCAGCAGATGTGGGACATGTTTACGACCGTGGGCTTCGGCCAGCAACCGAAACTCGGCTTCCCCGGTGCTGTCGCTGGGCGTGTCCGTCCATACAAATCCTGGCGGCCGATCGAACAGGCGACGATGAGCTACGGCCACGGGATTTCGACATCACTGATCCAGGTCGCCCATTCTTATATGGTATTCGCTCGTGACGGCGACATGATTCCGCTGACATTGCAGAAGGCCGGCGACCGGCCGATCAGCCAGCGTGTTTTGTCCGAAAAGACCGCGCGCGCGGTGCGCCAGATGCTGGAGGCTGCTGCCGGCCCCGAGGGCACTGCGCCAAAGGCGCAGGTTCCCGGCTACCGCGTGGCGGGGAAAACAGGTACCTCGCATAAGCTGGTCAACGGCCAGTATGCAAACAAATACGTATCGTCGTTTGTCGGCTTCGCGCCTGTATCGGACCCGCGCATTATTGTCGCGGTCATGGTCGATGAGCCGTCCAACGGTTTCCACTATGGCGGCCAGGTTGCGGCACCGGTGTTTTCGGCTGTGACGGCCAATGCCTTGCGCGCGTTGAACGTTTCGCCCGATTCGACCGTGACCGACATCATCGTCCCGCAGAATGCCGTCGAGGAGAGTATGTGATGAACGCAACTCCCGCAACGCCGGATGTAACCGATGTCCTGGCCTGGCTGAAGGCCAATGCCCCGCTTGCGCAACTGTCGTCTGACTCCCGTGCGATAACAGCCGGCGATGTCTTCTTTGCCTATCCGGGAGACGCTGCCGACGGCCGTAACTATATCGGCAACGCGATTGAACGCGGCGCAAAGGCGGTTGTGTACGAGGCTGGCGGTTTTGCATGGAGCGATGACTGGAATGTGCCCAGCTTGGCCGTGCAGCGACTGAAGCAGATCGCCGGTCCGGTTGCCAGCGCCTTCTACGGTCGCCCGGACAGCACCATGTTTACCGTCGCCGTTACTGGAACGAACGGCAAGACATCTTGTTCCCAATGGCTGGGGAAGGCGCTCTCGCACCTAGGTCAGCCAACTGCAGTGATCGGCACGCTCGGTGTCGGGATGTACCAGGGCGGAAGGCATGCGGGATTCAATGCGACCGGCTACACGACGCCGGATGCTGTGCTGTTGCAGCGCAAGTTGTCGCAGCTGCGTCATGCCGGCGCGCAGGCACTCGCGATTGAAGCATCGTCGATCGGTCTCGACCAAGGGCGCCTGAACGGCATGCATTTTGATGTCGCCCTGTTTACCAATTTCACGCGCGACCACCTGGATTATCACGGCGACATGCAATCGTATGAAGCCAGCAAGAGAATGCTCTTTGACTGGCCCGGCTTGCGCCATGCCGTGATCAATCTGGATGACGACATGGGGCTGCGCCTGATCAGCCATTTGAAGCAGCAACGTCCGGCAATGCCCATCACCGGCTACACGGTGGCCGGGCAAACTGTACCAGGCATTACCGTCCTTGACGCATCCGACATCCGGACCAGCCATGGCGGCACGACGTTCCGCCTGGAGTCGCCTTCAGGATCGGCTGTGATCAAAACGCAGCTTGTCGGGCAGTTCAATGTAAGCAATGTCCTCGGCATCCTTGGTGTTCTGCTCGCGAAAGGCGCAGAACTGAAGGCGGCAGTCGAGGCGGTGGAAACGCTGACCCCGGTGCCCGGCCGGATGGAGCAGTTGGGCGGACAGGAGGCGCCGCTGGTGGTGATCGACTACGCACACACGCCGGATGCACTTGAAAAAACACTGGCGACCTTGCGGCAGGTATCACAACAGCGCAGCGGAGAACTGTGGTGCGTATTCGGCTGCGGCGGCGACCGCGATCCGGGCAAGCGTCCGCAAATGGGTGCGGTTTCGCAACTGGCGGACCACATCATCGTCACCAGCGACAACCCGCGCAGCGAAGAACCGTCGGAGATTCTTGCGCAGATCGTCAAGGGCATCGACACCGCACGGCTCGGAAAAGACGCGTTGCATGTAGTCGAAGATCGTGCTGCTGCAATCCTGTGGGCAGTACGCCATGCGGGCAAGAACGATGTGGTTTTGTTGGCAGGGAAGGGCCACGAGTCGTATCAAGAGATTAAAGGCAAGAAATTGCCGTTTTTAGATGCAGATCATGCCGCGCTGGCACTGGCTGCAAGGGCAACAATGAAGGGGACTATTTGATGAAATCATCATTGGCTGAATTGCAGCCATGGATTTCGCGTGCGGTCGTTGTGAATACGACTGCAGATGCCGCATTCGACGGCGTCACGACTGACAGCCGTCAGATATCTACTGGCAATTTGTTCGTTGCATTGCGCGGCGAACGTTTCGACGCGCACGACTTTCTGGATGATGTGGCCGGCAGAGGCGTCGCCGCCGTTGTCGTCGAACGCGTGCCCGATGGATTTAAGCTGCCGGCACTGGTCGTGCCGGATACACGTATCGCCCTGGGCGAGATCGGCGCTTTCTGGCGTCGCAGGTTCTCCATTCCGGTGATCGGCGTCACCGGCAGCAACGGCAAGACGACCGTGAAGGAAATGGTCGCCTCGATCCTGTCTGCGGCATTCGGTCCGGATAACTACCTGGCTACCCGTGGCAACCTGAACAACGACATCGGTGTACCGCTCACCGTATTCCGGCTCAACGACTCGTACAAGGCCGCAGTGGTGGAGCTTGGCATGAACCATCCGGGTGAAATCGCTGCCATCACCGCCATTGCGCAGCCGACTGTCGGGCTGGTGAATAACGCACAACGCGAGCACCAGGAATTCATGGAAAGCGTGGAGGCCGTCGCCAAGGAGAACGGTGGCGTGATCCAGGGCTTGCCCGCAGACGGCGTGGCCGTATTCCCGGCTGATGACACTTATACCTCGTTGTGGCGTGCCTATGCAGGCCAGCGCAAGACCATGACTTTCGGCTTGTCGCAAGACGCCGACGTGACATGCACATTTGTGGTGAACGATTTCGGCAGCGACCTGTCCATAACTGCCGGTAGGAAACATTTCCAGGTGAAGCTCTCTGCGGCAGGCGTACATAACGTGCGCAATGCATTGGCAGCGACAGCATGCGCACTTGCGATTGGTGTGACTGAGGATGCGATTGTTCGCGGCCTCGAGGCATTCGCTCCGGTCAATGGCCGCCTGCAGCGCAAGACTGCGAAGAGTGGTGCACTGGTGATCGACGATACCTATAACGCCAATCCGGATTCGGTGCGTGCTGCGATCGACGTGCTGTCGCATGCTGCAGCGCCTCGGGTGCTGGTGTTGGGCGACATGGGCGAAGTGGGTGATGAAGGCCCGCAGTTCCATGTCGAGACTGGTACGTATGCACGTGACAAGGGCATTGAACATTTGCTGACGCTGGGCGAACTGGCACAGCATGCGAGCAATGCGTTCGGCCCGAAGGCACAGCATTTCGACAATGTCGAATCGATCAACCAGGCCGCCGAGGCACTAGTTTCCGCCGGCACGACGGCGCTGGTGAAGGGCTCGCGTTTCATGAAGATGGAGCGTGTGGTCCAGCACCTCGTCAATCCAACACAGATTCAAGGACAGGGATCCCACTGACATGCTGCTCTGGCTGGCACAAACCTTTCAACAAGAACTCGGGCCGCTTCGGGTTTTTAACTTCATCACCTTCCGCGCCGTCTTTGCGACACTGACGGCGCTGGCGATCGGCCTGCTTGCGGGTCCCGCAATGATCCGTATGCTGACCCGCCTGAAGGTCGGACAGGCAGTCCGCACTGACGGCCCGCAAACCCACCTGATCAAATCCGGGACGCCGACCATGGGCGGGGCTCTGATCCTTCTGGCGATCGGCATCTCCACGCTGCTGTGGTCCGACTGGACCAACCGCTTCATCTGGGTTGTGCTGGTCGTGACGCTCGGTTACGGCGCGATCGGCTGGGTCGACGATTACCGCAAGGTCGTCTACAAGAACCCGGAAGGCATGTCCTCGCGCGAGAAGTACTTCTGGCAATCGCTGATTGGCATTGTCGCTGCCGTCTATCTCGCCTTCTCGGTATCGGCGCCGACCAATACGCAGGTCTGGCAGCTCTTCCTGGAGTGGGTGCAGTCCGGCTTCAACCTCGACTTGCCGCCGAAGGCCGACCTGATCGTCCCGTTCTTCAAGACCATCAGCTATCCCCTCGGTGTATGGGGCTTCATCGCGCTGACTTATTTCGTCATCGTCGGTACCAGCAATGCGGTCAACCTCACCGATGGCCTCGACGGACTGGCCATCATGCCGACCGTGATGGTGGGGTCTGCGCTCGGCCTGATTGCCTACCTGACCGGCAGCGCCGTATATGCGAAGTACTTATTCATTCCGTACATCCCGGGTTCCGGCGAACTGCTGATCTTCTGCGGCGCGATGGCCGGCGCCGGGCTCGCGTTCTTGTGGTTTAACGCCTATCCGGCGCAGGTGTTCATGGGCGACGTCGGTGCGCTCGCACTTGGTGGTGCGCTCGGCACGATCGCCGTCATCGTGCGGCAGGAAGTCGTGTTGTTCATCATGGGCGGCATTTTCGTCGTGGAGACGCTATCGGTGATGCTGCAGGTGGGCTACTTCAAGTACACCAAGAAGCGGTTTGGCGTCGGTCGCCGCATCCTGCTGATGGCACCGCTGCATCACCATTTTGAACAAAAGGGCTGGAAAGAAACGAAGGTCGTCGTGCGCTTCTGGATCATCACGATGATGCTGGTGCTGTTCGGACTGTCAACCTTGAAGCTGCGCTAATGGACTACCAAGGCAAACACGTTCTCGTTCTCGGGCTGGGTGAAACCGGCCTGGCGATGTCGCTGTGGCTGGCGCGCTGCGGCGCGACGCTGCGCGTTGCCGATACGCGCAGCGAGCCGGAGCGTCTTTCGGCACTGCGTGAAGCGGTGCCGGCACTCGAGTTCGTCGGCGGGCAGTTCACGGCATCGCTGCTCGATGGGATTGACTTTATCGCGGTCAGCCCCGGGCTTGCCCCTAACCGTGAGCTGGCAGACATCATCCCTGCAGCACAGGAAAAGAATATTCCGCTCTGGAGCGAAATTGAACTGTTCGCACAGGCGCTTGCTACGCTACGCACCGACCGCAACTACTCGCCGAAGGTGATCGCGATTACCGGTACCAACGGCAAAACCACTGTTACCAGCCTAACGGGACTGTTATGCCGCCGTGCCGGACTGAAGACTCAGGTTGCCGGAAACATCAGCCCCGCCGCGCTCGACGTGCTGCGCGCCGCCCTTGATACTGACGACCTGCCGCAAGTATGGGTGCTGGAACTGTCCAGCTTCCAGTTGCACACGACATATTCGCTGCAGGCTGATGTCGCGACCGTACTCAATGTGACGCAGGACCACCTCGACTGGCATGGCGACATGGACGCCTACGCGGCGGACAAGGCACGCATCTTTGGCGAAAAAACCATTCGACTGCTTAACCGCGACGATCCTCGCGTGATGCAGATGGCAGCACCGCTCTCAACAAATATTAGTTTCGGCTCGAACGAGCCGGACCGGCCGGACTGCTTCGGCCTCGTGCTGGACAACGGCATGCAATGGTTGTCGACCGCCGTCGCTGGCGAGGCTGACGAGAAGCCGCGCCGCAAGAAAGACAACATTGAAGTACCGGTCACGATCAGTCGCCTGATGCCAGCCGACGCGCTGCAGATCCGCGGCCAACACAACGCGGTCAATGCGCTTGCTGCGCTGGCGTTGTGCCGTGCAATCGGCCTGCCGCTTGCGCCGCTGCTGCACGGCCTGCGCGAATACCGTGGCGAACCGCACCGCGTCGAACTCGTTGCGAATGTCGGCGGTGTTGACTATTACGACGACAGCAAGGGCACCAACGTTGGTGCAACGGTTGCCGCTCTCAATGGACTTGGCGCAATGCAGGGCGGTTCGAGCCGCCTCGTGCTGATCGCCGGTGGTGACGGCAAGGGGCAGGATTTCGCGCCTTTGGCCGAACCCGTGACGAAGTACACGCGTGCTGTGCTGCTGATTGGTAAAGACGCTCCGGCAATCCGAACGGCGCTGGAATCGACGGGTGTCGAGCTGACCGACTGCCCGACGCTGGAAGCCGCCGTGCAGAAAGCCGCGGAACTCGCCCAGCAGGCAGACGGCGTGCTGCTGTCGCCGGCATGTGCGAGCCTCGACATGTTCCGCAACTACGCGCATCGCGCGGAAGTGTTCGTGGACGCGGTGCGGGAGATCGCGCTCGCACGCGGCGAGGTGATCGCATGAGATTTGCGCTGCCATCCTTCGGCTCATCTTCCGCGCAGACGCCGCTGCCCGGCGTCGTCCAGCGCTCGAAGATGATGGAGTACGACCAGCCGCTGGTGTGGGTGGTCGTGCTGCTGATGCTGTTCGGGATGGTAATGGTGTATTCGGCCTCGATTTCGCTGCCCGACTCGCCGAAGTATGCCAATTACAAGAACTCGCACTTCCTGGTCAGACAGGCCACCTTCATTGCAGCGGCACTGATTGCCGGTCTGCTCGCATTCCGCGTACGCATCGAAACCTGGCAGCGTCTGGCACCGTACCTCTTCGTCGCTACACTGATATTGCTCGTGCTGGTGCTGATTCCAGGAATTGGCAAGGGCGTTAACGGTGCGCGCCGCTGGCTGTCGTTCAAGGTGTTCAACCTGCAGCCGTCGGAGCTGATGAAGCTCTTCGTCGTCCTGTACGCCGCCGACTACACCGTGCGCAAGCAGCAGGTCATGCACAAGCTCACCAAGGGCTTCATGCCAATGACGATTGCGATTGGTGTCGTCGGCTTGCTGCTCCTGCTGGAGCCGGACCTCGGCGCCTTCGGTGTAATCGTGTGCATCGCGATGGGGATCTTGTTCCTCGGTGGCATCAACGGCATCTGGTTTGGCGGCATTGGCGCCACCCTGGTTGGCATCTTCAGCATGGTGATCCTGCTGTCGCCGTGGCGGCGCGAGCGGATTTTTGCGTACCTCAACCCGTGGGAGGAATCCAATGCGCTCGGCAAGGCATACCAGTTGTCACATTCGTTGATTGCCTTCGGCCGTGGCGAACTGTTCGGCGTCGGGCTTGGTGGCAGCGTGGAAAAGCTGCACTACCTGCCTGAGGCGCATACCGACTTCCTGCTGGCGGTGATTGGTGAGGAGCTCGGCTTTGCCGGCGTGCTGGTGGTGGTGGCGATGTTCTACTGGATAGTCAAACGTTCCTTCGAGATTGGCCGCCAGGCAATTGCCATGGACCAGACCTTCGCGGGACTGGCCGCCAAAGGCATCGGCATCTGGATCGGCGTGCAGGCTTTCATCAACATGGGGGTGAATCTCGGTCTATTGCCAACCAAGGGGCTGACGCTGCCGCTGATGAGCTATGGCGGTTCTGGCGTGCTGATCAACTGCGTCGGACTCGCGATCCTGCTGCGCATTGATTATGAAAATAGAGTGCTCATGCGAGGAGGTCGCATATGAGCATTCTTAACCTGAGCACTCTATTTCGGTGGAGGCTAACTTTGCGCAGCAAAGTTAAAGGAGCGCCAGCGAATGGCCGCAACCAAAATAGAGTGCTTATGCGCGGAGGTCGCATATGAAGCGCCTGTTGATCATGGCTGCAGGAACTGGCGGTCACATCTTCCCGGGCCTGGCGATTGCGCAGACGATGCGTGCACGCGGATGGCACGTGACCTGGCTGGGCACCATGCACGGCATGGAGCGCGACATCGTGCCGAAGCATGGCATCGACATGGATTCAATCGATTTTGCCGGCGTACGCGGGAAAGGCCTGACGCACACGGCGCGCGGTGTCTTCAAGATGGGCACAGCGTTTGCGTCCTGCTTCAACATCATTGGTCGCCGCAAACCGGACGTGGTGCTCGGAATGGGCGGCTACGTGACGGTGCCGGGCGGTGTGATGGCCAAACTGCGTGGCGTGCCTCTCGCTCTGGTGAATGCGGATGCCGCCTTGTTGTTGTCCAACAAGACGCTGGCGCCACTCGCGCACCGCGTGCTGTTCGGCTTCCCGGCCGATTTTGGCAACGCAGCGGACAAGGCTTTGGTCACGGGTAACCCGGTACGTCAGGAAATCATCGATGTTCCCCCACCTGTTCAACGCTATGAAGTGCGCTCCGGGCCGTTACGATTGCTGGTAGTCGGCGGAAGTCTCGGGGCGAAGGTGTTGAATGAAACCTTGCCTGCAGCATTGGCCCGGATTCCGGCAGAAGTGCGACCGGTTGTGACGCATCAGTCGGGCAAGCAGCACATCGAAGCATTGCGCGAGGCGTATGCGAAAGCACAGGTGCAGGCGGAGGTGGTCGATTTCATTGATGACATGCCGCGGCGGTATGCACAGGCCGACCTGGTGATTTGCCGTGCCGGTGCGATCACGGTGTCCGAACTGACTGCTGCAGGCGTGGCGAGTGTGCTGGTGCCGCTGGTTGCCTCGACCACATCCCATCAGCGCGACAACGCGCAGTGGATGGCGAAGCAGAAAGCGGCGGTGCATTTGCCGCAGAGCGAGTTGAACCCGGATCGCCTGGCCGAGCTGCTGCAATCGTTGAGCCGGGACGAATGCCGGGTAATGGCAGAGGCGGCGCATGGCATCGGGAGGCGCCAGGCGAATGAAGAAATCGCGAACGTATTAGAAGAATTAGCGACCAAGAAATGAAACATAAAGTAAAAAACATTCACTTCGTCGGCATCGGCGGCAGCGGCATGAGCGGCATCGCGGAGGTGCTGTTGAACTTGGGCTATACCATCACCGGCTCGGACCTCAGCAGCAATGCGGCGACGCAGCGCCTGATTGAGCTCGGCGCGAAGATCACGATCGGTCATGCAGCGGAAAATATCCAGAATGCGGATGCGATCGTCACCTCCACCGCCGTCAAGGGCGACAACCCGGAAGTGATCGCGGCGCGCGCCAAGCACATTCCGATCGTGCCGCGCGCCATCATGCTGGCCGAACTGATGCGCCTGAAGCAGGGCATCGCCATCGCCGGCACCCATGGCAAGACCACGACCACCAGCCTGGTCGCGAGTGTGCTGGCAGAAGGCGGCCTGGATCCGACCTTCGTCATCGGCGGGCGCCTGAACAGCGCCGGTGCCAATGCGAAGCTGGGCGCGGGCGACTTCATCGTCGCAGAAGCCGACGAGTCGGATGCCTCCTTCCTAAACCTGTCGCCGTGCATCGAGGTGATTACCAACATCGATGCCGACCACATGGAGACCTACGACCACAGCTTCGCAAAGCTGAAGCAGGCGTTTGTCGAGTTCACACAGCGTTTGCCCTTCTATGGTGTGGTGATGCTGTGCATCGATGACCCGAACGTGCGCGAAATCATGCCGTTCATCTCCAAGCCGATCCTGACCTATGGCTTCCACCCGGAGGCGCAGGTTCGTGCAGTGGATGCAATGGCGGTCGATACGCACATGGAATTCACGGTCATACAGGACGAATACCCGCCACTGACCGTGCACCTGAACCAGCCGGGCATGCACAACGTGCAGAACGCCTGTGCCGCCGTCGCAATTGCGCGAGAACTTGGTGTGGACGACAAGGCCACCCAAAAGGCGCTGCGCGAGTTCAACGGCGTCGGACGTCGCTTCACGCGCTACGGCGACATCAAGCTCCCGAACGGCGGAAGTTTTGCTCTGGTCGACGACTACGGCCACATCCGGTGGAAATGGCGGCGACGCTGGCAGCTGCGCGTGGTGCTTATCCCGGCCGGCGCATCGTCCTTGCTTTCCAGCCGCACCGTTTTACACGTACCCGCGATCTGTTCGAGGACTTCGTGAAAGTCATGTCCTCGGTGGACGCGCTGGTACTGGCAGAAGTCTATTCGGCAGGCGAGCAGCCCATCGTCGCCGCCGATGGCCGAGCCCTGGCCCACGCATTGCGCGTGCTGGGCAAGGTCGAACCTATCTTCGTGGAAGACATCGCAGAAATGCCGGCCACGATCATGAACATGGCGAAGGATGGTGATGTGGTGATCACTATGGGCGCCGGTTCAATCAGCGCCGTGCCGGGCAAGTTGGCCCAGGCGCGCTGACCATTAGTGCAGGTTTAATCATGAGTGCAACAGATTTGAAAAAAGAGTTTGGCAAAGTCGGCGTGCTGTTCGGTGGACGTTCCGCCGAGCGCGAGGTATCGCTGATGTCCGGCAGCGGCGTGCTGAAGGCCCTGCAAAGTAAGGGTGTCGATGCCCACGGGTTCGATCCCGCCGAACGCAGTATTGCGGAACTCGCAGCCGAAAAATTCGACCGCGTATTCATCGCCCTGCATGGCCGCTACGGTGAGGACGGCACGCTGCAGGGCGTGCTGGAACAACTTGGCATTCCCTACACCGGTTCCGGCGTGATGGCGTCGTCCATTGGTATGGACAAGGTAATGACGAAGCGCATCTGGCTGAGCCACGGTTTGCCGACGCCGCGCTTCGTTGTTCTCGACGCGAAGAATGCAACAGCGGAAGAGCTGCGCAAGCTGCCCGACGAACTGGGCCTGCCGTTGATGCTGAAGGCGCCGCATGAAGGCTCCACCATCGGCATCAGCAAGGTGACATCTGCAGCAGACCTGCAGAGCGGCTTCGACCTGTGTGCAAAGTATGACGAAGCGGTGCTCGCAGAAGAATTCGTCACCGGACGTGAATTAACCGTGCCGGTGCTCGGTGCAGGCAGCAGCGCACGTGCATTGCCGATCGTCGAGATCGTCGCGCCACAAGGTAACTACGACTACCAGAACAAGTACTTCAGCGACGACACGAAGTACCTGTGCCCGGCGCCGCTCGATGAAGCGTTGACCCGGAAGATCCAATCGATTGCAGTGCGCGCCTTTAATGCCGTAGGCTGCGCCGGCTGGGCGCGCGTGGATTTCATGCTGCGTGCAACGGATAACGAGCCGTTCCTTCTGGAGATCAATACGTCGCCCGGCATGACAGGGCATTCGCTGGTGCCGATGTCGGCCAAGGCCTCAGGTGTCAGCTATGAAGACCTGTGTGTGGAAATCCTGCGTTCGGCAGATCTTGACCTGAAGCCGTCACCGGACTGGAAAGTGCAGTAAGAAAGCAAGCGGAATACATATCGACCATGTGGCACGACGTCAGAATGCTCAACGCGACTACCAGCGCCTTGCTCGGTGTGCTGGTGCTGAGCCTGCTCGCGTCCGGCATCTGGTGGGTGTCGCAGCGGCCGATGTTTACGCTCAAGGTGATTCGTCTCGAAGGTGTCGATGGAATGCAGCTGCGGCACGTCAGCGCGTCGACGGTGCGCACGACGGCTCTGCCGAGGATCAGGGGAAATTTCTTTTCCGCCAACCTGGATGCTGTGCGTGTGGCCTTCGAGGCTGTGCCTTGGGTCCGCAAGGCGTCCGTGCGGCGCGAGTGGCCGAACAAGCTGATCGTCACGGTGGAAGAGCATGAGCCGCTGGGAACGTGGGGCGACGACGGCCGCTTGCTGTCGACCAAAGGCGATGTCTTCACAGCGAACCTGGCGGAAGCAGAAGAGGATCATGAGCTCGCCGCGTTCTCCGGGCCGGATGGAAGCGAGAAGGAAGTGGTCGCGCGGTTTCGTGAGCTGCATGAATGGTTCAAGCCGATCAGTCTGACGCCGGAGTCGGTCCAGCTGTCGAATCGCTATGCGTGGACGGTAACGCTCGATAACGGAATGAAGGTCGAACTTGGGCGTGCACAGAGCGAGACGACATTGAAGGAGCGCATTGAGCGGTTGATCGGGGTATATCCGCAGCTGGTGACGCGTTTGCAGGACAGGATTGAAAGTATCGATATGCGGTATCCGAATGGCCTGGCGCTCAAGGCGCAGGGACTGGCCTTTGGACTGGACGGAAAGAAAAAGTAAGCGGGACAACATGACAAAAGACGCAAAAAACCTGATCGTCGGACTCGACATCGGCACATCGAAAGTAGTGGCCGTTGTCGCCGAGGTAATGCCGAACGGGAGGCATGAGGTTATCGGGCTCGGCCAGCACGAATCCAAGGGATTGAAGAAGGGCGTTGTCGTCAACATCGAGGCGACGGTCGAGTCGATCCAGCGCGCGCTCGAAGAGGCCGAGCTGATGGCCGACTGCAAGATCAAGAACGTCTATACCGGTATCGCCGGCAGCCACATCCGCAGCTTCAACTCCAGCGGCATGGTCGCGATCAAGGACAAGGAAGTAACAGCGACCGACGTCGCCCGCGTCATCGAAACTGCAAAGGCAGTCAACATCCCGACCGATCAGCAGTTGCTGCACACGGTTCCGCAGGAATTCATTGTCGACAGCCAGGAAGACGTGCGCGAGCCGATCGGCATGAGCGGCATCCGCCTTGAAGTCAAGGTGCACATCGTGACCGGCGCGGTGTCTGCGGTGCAGAACATTGTCAAATGCGTGCGTCGCTGCGGCCTTGAAGTGTCGGACCTGATCCTGCAGCCGATGGCGTCCGCCGATTCCGTATTGACCCCGGATGAGAAGGAGCTCGGCGTCGTGCTGATCGATATCGGTGGCGGCACCACCGATGTTGCGATCTTCACGGAAGGCGCAATTCGCCACACCGCCGTGATTCCGATTGCTGGCGACCAGATCACCAACGACATTGCGATGGCGCTGCGTACGCCGACGGCGGAGGCGGAAGAAATCAAGTTGCGCTTCGGCGTGGCCAAGCAGGTGCTTGCCGACCCGGGTGAAACGATTGAAGTACCAGGGCTCGGCGACCGCGGGCCGCGCACGTTGTCGCGCCAGGCGCTGGCGGCTGTGATCGAACCGCGTGTGGAGGAATTGTTTGCGCTGGTGCACCAGGTGGTGCGCGAATCCGGCTATGAAGAAGTGCTGTCCTCGGGCGTGGTGCTGACCGGCGGCTCGGCAATGATGCCGGGCATGGTCGAGCTCGCGGAAGACATCTTCCTGAAGCCAGCGCGCCTCGGTGTTCCCGAGTACAGCGGCCAGCTCGCCGATGTGGTGCGCAGCCCGCGTTACTCGACCGTGTTGGGTCTGTTGCTGGAAGCGAAGAAGCAGTACCTGCGGGGCCATATCGTCACACGTCAAGATGGATCGGTGAAGGCGGTATGGCAGCGCATGAAAGAGTGGTTTCTAGGTAATTTTTAAAGTCAATAATTGTTAAACGTAGTAACCGCAGTTGGCAGTTGCTAGTCGCCACACCGCGTGGTGATTAACGACTGAAAACTGCATCATCTAAGGGAGTTAGCATGGAAATCGATATGATCGATAACGCAAACCTCGGCACCGTCATCAAGGTGGTCGGCGTTGGCGGCGCGGGCGGAAATGCAGTGCAGCACATGATCAACAAGGGTGTGTCCGGCGTCGAATTCATCGCTGCCAACACCGATGCGCAGGCACTGGCGCAATCGAAGGCCCACAACATCATCCAGATCGGCGATACCGGCCTCGGCGCAGGCATGAAGCCTGAAGTCGGCCGTCAGCTGGCGGAAGAATCCCGCGCGCGCATCGAAGACGCACTGCGCGGCGCTCACATGGTGTTCATCGCTGCCGGCATGGGCGGCGGCACCGGTACCGGCGCTGCGCCGATCGTTGCGCAAGTGGCGAAAGAGCAAGGCGCGTTGACCGTCGCCGTGGTTTCCAAGCCGTTTTCGTACGAAGGTGCGAAGTGCATGGAAATCGCCGATGAAGGTCTGGAAGCACTGAGCCAGCACGTCGACTCCCTGATCGTGATCCTTAACGAGAAGCTGGAAGAGATCTACGAAG
Source organism: Noviherbaspirillum sp. (assembly GCA_035654275.1). Taxonomy (GTDB): domain Bacteria; phylum Pseudomonadota; class Gammaproteobacteria; order Burkholderiales; family Burkholderiaceae_D; genus Noviherbaspirillum. The sequence continues at coordinate 41,071 of DASRXG010000103.1, read as the reverse complement.
ACGACAGCATGATCGAATGGCTGCAGCATGCCGACGATGTGCTCAACAATGCAGTGGCCGGCATTGCCGAGATCATCAACGTGCCGGGCCACATCAACGTCGACTTCAATGACGTCAAGACCATCATGGGCGAGCAGGGCAAGGCGATGATGGGTACGGCGACCGCATCCGGCGTCGACCGTGCACGTATCGCTGCCGAGCAGGCTGTCGCATCGCCTCTGCTCGACGGTATCGACCTGTCCGGTGCGCGCGGTGTGCTGGTCAATGTCACTGCCAGCCGCAGCCTCAAGGGTAAGGAAATCAAGGAAGTGATGGCAACGGTACGTGCATTCGCCGCGCCGGATGCATCGATTGCACAAGGTATCGCCTATGACGATTCCATGGGCGACGACATCCGCGTGACCGTGGTGGCAACCGGCCTTGGCCGCGGCCGCAAGAACGTGCAGCTGGTGCAGACCCCGGTACTGCGCACCGGTACGCATAACGAACCGATCACGCAAGCTGCAGTCGGCCACGGCGCCGGCCAGCCGTCGCCATCATTCGAAAGCCTGAGCAAGCCCGCCGTATGGCGCCGCGAGTCCGCCTCGGAAACGGTGCGCGCGCTCGAGAAGAATGGCATGGAAACCTACGACATTCCGGCATTCCTGCGCAAGCAGGCGGACTGATCAAAATCCGCTGCCACGGTAGCGGAAAAACCGTCTCCTGCAAGAAAAGCAAGATAAGGGCATACTGCATGCTGTACGCCGCACCCAGGTGGTGCGGCGTTTTTTTTGGGCGTCAGGCGGAATGCAGCATGACAGAACCACGGCGTTTCGTCAGACCGCGCGGCAATATCCCTACAACATCAGACAAGAGGAGTTCATCATGACCATCAAGATCGGCGATCGCCTGCCCGAAGGAACACTGTCGGAGTACATCGAAGTCGCAACGGAAGGTTGTTCCCTCGGCCCGAATACCTTCAAGGTCAGCGAGCTGGCGAAGGGCAAGAAGATTGCCATTTTTGGCCTGCCCGGTGCGTTTACCCCGACCTGTTCAGCGCAGCATGTGCCCGGCTATGTCGCCAATGCCGAGAAGCTGAAGGCGAAGGGCGTTGATGAAATCTGGTGCATCTCGGTCAACGATGCGTTCGTGATGGGCGCCTGGGGCCGCGACCAGAAAGCGACCGGCGTCGTGCGCATGATGGCTGACGGCAGCGCAGCTTTCACCAAGGCGCTCGGCTTGGAGTTTGACCTAACGGCCAAAGGCATGGGCATCCGCTCGCAGCGTTATTCGATGCTGGTCGAGGACGGCGTCGTCAAACAGCTCAACGTCGAACAACCGGGCAAGTTTGAAGTGTCGAATGCGGAAACCCTGCTGGGACAGTTGGGCTGACCAGGAATAGCGGCACGTAATAAACAAAAACGGCGCATCACGCGCCGTTTTTTCTTCAGGGAGCGATCACCACTTTGACGTGCGCTTCCTTTAGCACCTGCGCCAGTTCCTCCGGCGGACGCGCATCGGTAAACAGCATGTCGATCTGCGACACATGCGCCATGCGCACCAGCGCCTGCCTGCCGAACTTGTCGCAATCCGCCACCAGCCAGACTTCCCGCGACTGTTCGATGATGGCCTGCGCCACCTTGACCTCGCGCGGATCGAAGTCGCGCAGCGTACCGTCGGGCTCGATGCTCGAAATGCCAATGATGCCGATGTCCACCTTGAACTGGCGGATGAAGTCGATGGTGGCCTCGCCGACAATACCGCGGTCGCGTCCGCGCACCACGCCGCCGGCGATGATCACTTCGCATTTTGGATTGTCCGCAAGGATCGCGGCAACGTTGAGGTTGTTGGTCACCACATGCAGCGCCTGGTGGTGCGCCAGCGCACGTGCGACCTCCTCGGTGGTGGTGCCGATGTTGATCAGCAGGGAGCAGCCCGCCGGCACCTGTTTGGCCACGGCCCGGGCAATGCGGCGCTTGGCATCGATATTCAGGATCTGGCGCTGGCTGTAATCGATATTTTCCACGGAGGAGGGCAGGCCGACGCCGCCGTGATAGCGGGCCAGCAATTTTGCTTCCTCCATCATTTTCACGTCCCGCCGCACGGTTTGTGGGGTCACGTCCAGCTGCTGCGCGAGCTCTTCCACTGACATGGTCATGTGTTGCCGGACTACATCCAGCAAGCGGCGTTGACGTGGATTAAGCGTCATTCCATTTCTCCCCTCAAGTCCCTGAACCTTCCTAATATAATGAAAAACGAAAGGAAACGAACAAGTGCGGTGATAAAAGTTGTTGATTTGATTTCCATTTATACCGTATCGTAGCGTTTCTAATCTTACAACTATTCCTTGGGCGCTGCGAGAACAAGATGGACCAAAGGCAGGAAAACATCGACTGCGATCTGCTGATTGTGGGCGGCGGAATCAACGGTGCTGGTATCGCGCGAGATGCGGCGGGGCGCGGCCTGTCAGTGGTGCTGTGCGAAAAGGACGATCTTGCAGCGCATACCTCCTCCGCCTCCTCCAAGTTGATTCACGGCGGGTTGCGGTATCTCGAGCATTATGAATTCGGGCTCGTCCGCAAGGCATTAATCGAACGCGAAGTGTTGCTGCGGTCGGCTCCTCACATCATGTGGCCGATGCGTTTCGTGATGCCGTTCGACAAAGGTCAGCGCCCAGCATGGATGCTGCGCGCGGGTCTTTTCCTGTATGACAGTCTTGCGCGGCGTGAGCTGTTACCGGGCTCGCGCGGTGTCGACCTGCGGCAGCACGAGGCGGGCAGGCCGCTCAAGCCGGAGTTTTCGCGTGGCTTCATCTATTCGGATTGCTGGGTTGATGATGCTCGGCTTGTCGTGCTGAATGCGGTGGACGCAGCCGACCGTGGGGCACGCGTTTTCACTCATACGCGCTGCATTTTCGCCCGCCGGGAGGGGACACATTGGATTGCGGAACTTCGCCCTGACACGCGCCGCAGCATGACTGTGCGGGCCCGCTGCCTCGTTAATGCCGCAGGTCCGTGGGCGGCGCACTTCCTGCAAACCGCCTTGCAGCGGCCGTCCGAAAAATCGCTGAGGCTCATCAAGGGCAGCCACATCGTGGTCCGCCGCCTGTTCGACCACCCGAACGCCTATATCTTCCAGCACCCGGACGGTCGCATTGTCTTTGCGATCCCCTATGAACAGGACTTCACGCTGATCGGCACGACCGACCTCGATTACCAGGGCGACGTCAACTCTGTCGCCATCAACCAGGACGAAATCAGCTACCTCTGCAACCTCGCCGGCCGCTATTTCCGTGCGCAGATCAGTCCATCCGACGTTGTCTGGAGTTATTCCGGAGTACGTCCGCTGGTTGAGGACGAGGCCTCCACTGCCTCTGCCGTCACGCGCGATTACCGCTTGCAGCTCGATACAAAAGGCGGTGCTCCCTTGTTGTCGATATTCGGCGGGAAGATCACGACCTTTCGCAAACTTGCAGAAGAGGCCGTCGACATAATCGCCGGGTTGGTGCCGGCACGTTCCGGTCCATGGACTGCGCATGCCTGCCTGCCAGGCGGCGACCTGTATGGAACGCGGCCCAATAACCGTTCGGTCCTTGAATTCGACCGCTATGTACACGGCCTGCAAGAGAAATACGCCTGGCTGCCGCCAACGCTCGTCGCGCGCTATGCACGCGCCTACGGCACGCGAACCGGCATGCTGCTCGCCGGCCGAGCAGGAATCGCCGATATGGGCGACGAGATCGCGCCCGGTTTGTACGAAGCGGAAGTCGATTATTTGATGCAACTCGAATGGGCCAGCACGGCAACCGACATACTGTGGAGGCGCTCCAAATTGGGCCTGCACTTGCCGCACGGTACTGACGCTAGGCTCAACGCATGGATACGCGCCAACCGGACGGACCAGCCGTATCAGCGAATGTGCCAGCAAACCTAGCCAGGCGCACATAGAAAAAATATAGGAGGAAGACACCGTGCACCTGGCATTAGAAAATGTCGGCAAAAAATATGGTGCGGACGACCATATTTACCCGCTCTCGCTGACGCTGGCGCCAGGCGCGATCAATGTACTGCTCGGCACGACGCTGGCAGGCAAAACCACATTGATGCGTCTGATGGCCGGGTTGGACCGCCCCACCACCGGAAGGGTTCTCGCCGACGGACAGGATGTGACCGGCGTGTCCGTGCGCGAACGGGACCTCGCCATGGTGTACCAGCAGTTCATCAACTATCCGTCGCTCTCCGTTTTCGACAACATCGCTTCTCCGCTGCGCATCAAGCGCGCTCCTGAAGCAGAAGTGAAAAAGCGCGTGAATGACATGGCCGAGCGCCTGCATATCACGCCCTATCTGCAACGTTCCCCGGCAGAACTCTCTGGAGGCCAGCAGCAACGCACTGCGCTGGCACGGGCATTGATCAAGGGCGCCGGGTTGCTGCTGCTCGACGAGCCACTGGTCAATCTGGACTACAAGCTGCGCGAAGAACTCCGGCGGGAGCTGACCGACCTCTTCGCAGACGGACGCACAACAGTCGTCTATGCGACCACGGAGCCGCTGGAGGCTCTCCAGCTCGGAGGCCATGTCACCGTGCTTCACGAAGGACGCCTTCTGCAGCAAGGTCGGACGATCGACGTTTTCAACGCACCGGACTCGATCCAAACCGCACGCACGTTCAGCGACCCTCCAATCAATCTGTTAAAGGCCGAGATTGACCCTCAAGGCATCGCGCATGCTGGAGGCGGATTGCGCATTCCATTGAATGCTGGGCAAAGGCAGGGCGCGTCACACCACAAGAACATTGTCCTTGGCCTGCGCGCGCACAGCCTGCACCTGACGCGCCGCCATCCGTCAGAAATCGCCATCGAGGCAGAGGTAGACCTTGCCGAGATCAGCGGGTCGGAGACCTTCGTGCACGCACATCGTGACGGCGTCGCCCTCGTGGCGCAGCTTCCCGGAGTGCACAACCCGGAGTTGGGTTCGTTGTGCAGCCTGTATTGCCGCCCGGATGAGTTCCTTCTTTTCTCTGCAGACGGCGCATTGCTGCATGCACCGCAACAGTCAATGAAAGGAGACTAAACATGGCTCGCATTGACCTCGTCGAACTTGCGCACGCGTACAAGCCGAACCCCACCAGCCCAACCGATTACGCGCTGCGTCCGATGTCCATGCAGTGGGATGATGGCGGCGCCTATGCGCTGCTCGGGCCTTCCGGGTGCGGCAAGACCACCTTGCTGAACATTATTTCCGGTCTGGTGCGGCCTTCGCATGGAAGGGTGCTGTTTGACGGAAAGGATGTCACCAGCCTTCCTCCTGAAGCGCGCAATATTGCGCAGGTATTTCAGTTCCCTGTCATCTACGACACGATGACGGTCTTCGACAATCTCGCGTTCCCATTACGTAACCGGCGGTGGAAATCCGCCGACATCAACCACAGGGTTGAACAGGTCGCGGAACTCCTCGACCTTGGCAGCGCGCTGAAGCAACGTGCCAGCGGATTGTCTGCGGACGCGAAGCAAAAGATCTCCCTCGGGCGAGGACTGGTGCGTCCTGATGTGGCCGCCGTGCTGTTTGATGAGCCTTTGACGGTGATCGATCCGCATCTGAAGTGGCTCCTGCGGCGCAAGCTCAAGGAAATCCATCGGGAATTGAAACTGTCCTTGATCTACGTGACACACGACCAGGTTGAGGCCCTCACTTTTGCCGACAAGGTCGTGGTCATGACGCAGGGTGAGGTCGTACAGGCAGGAACTGCGCAGCAATTGTTCGAGGCTCCGGAGCATACCTTCGTCGGTTACTTCATCGGCAATCCCGGTATGAATCTTCTTCCCTGCGCGATTAACGGTGAAGTGGCGACGCTTGAGGGAGCGAGCATCCCGCTTTCCGGTACGGCGCGCGCCGCACTGAAAGGCACCAGCGGCAACGCGAAGCTCGGAATCCGACCGGAATTTGTCGAATGTACATTCGAGGCGGGCGCAGACACGGCAGCAGCCACGTTGCTCTCCGTGCGTAACCTCGGCACGCACTGCCTTGCGGAGTTCAGGCTCGGCAACCACACAATCGCCGGGAAGCTGCGGCGTCTCCATGCCGAGCCAGGCGAGCAGGTCTGGCTGCGGCTGCCTCCGGAACGCACGCTGTACTACGTTAATGACAGGCGGGTGGCATGACATGAAAACCTACAACAACCGCGCGTGGTTCCTGATCCTGCCCGTCATCGCCTGTGTGGCATTCTCTGCCATCCTGCCGCTGATGACGATCGTGAACTACTCTGTCCAAGACATCCTCAGTCCAACGCAGCACGTGTTCGTCGGCACGGAATGGTTCAAGCTCGTGATGCGCGACAGCGAGTTGCATGGCGCGCTGTATCGCCAGATGCTGTTTTCTCTGTCCGTGCTCGCGATTGAAATCCCGCTCGGCATCCTGATCGCGCTGACCATGCCGGCGCAGGGATGGCGGGCATCGCTGGCATTGGTGCTGATCGCGCTCCCGCTGCTGATCCCGTGGAACGTCGTCGGCACCATCTGGCAGATCTTTGGCCGCAGCGATATCGGGCTGCTCGGCTATGCGGTCAACGAGATGGGTTTTGCCTACAACTACACCGGCGACTCACTCGACGCGTGGTTGACCGTGCTAGTGATGGACGTCTGGCACTGGACGCCGCTCGTCGTACTGTTGTGCTACGCCGGCTTGCGCGCGATCCCCGACGCCTACTACCAGGCCGCGCGCATCGATGGCGCGTCACGCTGGGCGGTGTTTCGCTTCATCCAGTTGCCCAAGCTGCGCAACGTGCTGATGATCGCCGTGCTGCTGCGCTTCATGGACAGCTTCATGATCTACACCGAGCCGTTCGTTCTCACTGGCGGCGGGCCAGGCAACGCGACGACCTTCCTGTCGCAGTACCTGACGCAGAAAGCAGTCGGCCAGTTCGACCTTGGTCCGGCGGCAGCGTTTTCGCTGATCTACTTCCTGATCATCCTGCTGTTCTGCTTCGTTCTGTACAACTGGATGCAGCGCGTCGGCACGGGAGACAAGAAATGATGAGCAAATTCTTCACGCGGCCGGTCCTGGCGATCTACCTGCTGCTGTCGTTGCTTCCGATCTACTGGATGCTCAACATGTCATTGAAGACCAACGAGGAGATCGTTGGCGCGCTGACAATGTGGCCGGCGAACCTTACGTTCGACAACTTCAAGACAATCTTCACCGACGCGTCCTGGTACGACGGTTACATCAACTCGATCATCTACGTGCTGATCAACATGGTGCTGTCGGTAGCGGTTGCCCTCCCGGCCGCCTATGCGTTCTCACGCTATTCCTTCCTGGGCGACAAGCACCTGTTCTTCTGGCTGCTGACCAACCGCATGACGCCGCCGGCCGTATTCCTTCTTCCGTTTTTCCAGCTCTATTCCACGGTCGGGTTGATGGACACGCACCTGGCAGTGGCGTTGGCGCACATGGTGTTCAACGTGCCGCTGGCGGTGTGGATCCTGGAAGGTTTCATGTCGGGCATCCCGAAGGAGATTGACGAGACTGCATATATCGACGGCTACAGTTTCCCGAAATTCTTCGTGAAGATCTTCCTGCTGATGATCAAGTCCGGCATCGGCGTCACCGCATTCTTCTGCTTCATGTTCAGCTGGGTCGAGCTGTTGCTGGCGCGCACACTGACGTCCGTCAGCGCCAAGCCGATCTCCGCCACCATGACCCGCACCGTGTCCGCCGCCGGCATGGACTGGGGCGTACTGGCCGCCGCCGGCGTGCTGACCATCGTGCCGGGCGCGCTAGTGATCTGGTTCGTGCGGCATTACATCGCCAAGGGCTTTGCCATGGGGAGGGTTTGACATGGAAGAGACGTTTTCATGGATGGCGTGGACGCCGCCGGTCGCCATCTTCTTCACTGCGATTGCCGCGATGCTGGCCGGGATGACGATCTGGCAGATGAAGTCGCCAAGCCTTGAGCGCAAGGGCTTCCTGCCGATCCGCACGACGCGCGGCGACCGTCTTTTCATTGGCTTGCTGACGGCGGCCTATGTGAATCTCGCGTGGGCCGGCCTTACCGATCTGGAGCAATGGATCGGCGCGGCAGTGGGATTTGTCGTGTTGTTGATTGTGATGCGTTGGGGGTGACAGTTGTCGCAGCGCCCGGCGGTTAACCTTCCCTCCGTCGCGTGTTCGATTTCATGGGAAGGCACAAACAAGAAGGTGGAGATATGAGACTACGACTGACAGCGTTGGCCGCTGCCGCCATGCTGGCTTCCGGCGCGAGCTGGGCCGACATGAAAGCGGCGGAGAAGTGGGTAACACAGGAATTCCAGCCATCGACATTGAGCAAGCAGCAGCAGCTCGATGAAATGAAATGGTTCATCGATGCCGCCGCCAAATTGAAGGCGAAGGGCGTCAAGGAAATCAACGTCGTATCGGAAACGATCGACACCCATGTTTACGAATCGAAGACCATGGCGAAGGCCTTCGAGGAAATTACCGGAATCAAGGTCAAGCACGACCTCATCCAGGAGGGCGATGTCGTCGAAAAACTGCAGACATCCATGCAGTCCGGCAAGAGTATCTATGACGGCTGGATTTCCGACTCCGACCTGATCGGCACCCACTACCGCTATGGCGCGATCGAACCGCTGTCGGATTACATGGCGGGCAAGGGAAAGGAATTTACGAACCCCAATCTCGACCTGAAGGATTTCATCGGCACCAGCTTCACCACGGCACCTGGCGGCAAGCTTTATCAGCTGCCGGACCAGCAGTTTGCCAACCTGTACTGGTTCCGCGCCGACTGGTTCGAGCGCAAGGACCTGAAGGAAAAGTTCAGGGCCAAATATGGCTATGAGCTCGGCGTGCCGGTGAACTGGTCCGCTTACGAAGATATCGCCAACTTCTTTACCAACGATGTGAAGGAGATCGACGGCAAGAAAGTTTACGGCCACATGGACTACGGCAAGAAGGATCCGTCCCTCGGCTGGCGCTTTACCGACGCATGGCTGTCGATGGCGGGCACGGCCGACAAGGGTATTCCGAATGGTCTCGCGGTGGACGAGTGGGGCATCCGTGTGGCTGCAGACAAGTGCACACCGGTTGGCGCATCGGTGGCCCGTGGCGGTGCGACGAACTCGCCCGCTGCAGTGTATGCACTCACCAAATACGTGGAGTGGATGAAAAAGTACGCACCACCGCAAGCCAACGGCATGACGTTCTCGGAAGCCGGGCCGGTGCCGGGGCAAGGCGAGATCGCGCAGCAGATTTTCTGGTACACCGCGTTTACTGCGCCGATGACCAAGGCGTCGGCGGTCATCAACCAGGACGGCACGCCGAAGTGGCGCATGGCACCCGGTCCGCACGGCCCATACTGGAAGGAGGGCATGCAGAACGGTTACCAGGACGTCGGCTCGTGGACCTTCTTCAAATCCACGCCGGACGACCGCAAGGCGGCGGCCTGGCTGTATGCACAGTTCGTGAACGCGAAGACGACTTCGCTCAAGAAATCGATCGTGGGTCTGACTTTCGTGCGCGATTCCGACATCCGCCATGAGTACTTCACCAAGAATGCAGCAAAGTATGGCGGCCTGATCGAGTTCTATCGGAGCCCGGCTCGCGTCGCGTGGACGCCCACCGGAACCAATGTGCCGGACTATCCGAAGCTGGCACAACTGTGGTGGAAGAACGTTGCAACCGCGGTGACCGGCGAGAAAACGCCGCAGGCAGCGATGGATACCCTGGCCGAAGAAATGGATCAGGTCATGGCGCGCCTGGAACGCGCCGGCATGAAGAACTGCGCGCCGAAGCTCAATGCCAAGGCGGACCCGGGCAAGTATCTGTCAGATGCTGGCGCGCCATGGAAAAAACTGACAAACGAGAAACCGAAAGGCGAGACGATTGCCTACGATACGCTCCTGCAGGCGTGGAAAGAAGGGCGTGTGAAGTAATATCGCAGCTAGCCACAGCTGGGCGCGGCTTGTGCCGCGCCCTTTTTGCAATTTGAAACGGCAGTCGTTGACCATTCCAGATTCCTGTACGACCACGTTACCGAGATCCTGCACACCATGACCAAGTACATCCTCGCCCTCGACCAGGGAACAACCAGTTCCCGCGCCATTCTGTTCGACCATGCCGGGCAGCTCTGCGGCATCGCGCAGCAGGAGTTCCGGCAAATCTTTCCGCATTCCGGCTGGGTCGAGCATGACGCCAATGAGATCTGGTCCACGCAGCTTGCTGTCGCTCAGCAAGTCCTGCGGCAGACCGACACGCGCGCTGCGGATATTGCCGCCATCGGCATTACTAATCAGCGGGAAACCGCAGTGATCTGGGATCGCCGCACCGGCAAGCCGATTGCCAACGCGATTGTCTGGCAGGATCACCGTACCGCGGGTTTGTGCGATGCGTTGCGCGAAGAGGGCCTGGAGCCGCTGTTCCAGAAAAAGACCGGCCTTGTGCTCGACGCATACTTTTCTGGGACCAAGGTCAAATGGTTGCTCGACAATGTACCTGGCGCGCGTGAACGCGCGGAGCGCGGCGAACTGGCATTTGGAACGATCGATTCCTGGCTGATCTACAAGCTGTGCGGCGTGCACGCGACCGATACAAGCAATGCATCGCGCACGTTGATGTACGACATTCATGCGATGCAGTGGGATGACGAGTTGTTGTCTCTGCTGACCGTCCCAAGAAGCTTGTTGCCGAAAGTGGTGGCAAGCAGCGGGATTGTCGGCCATACGTCTGCCGAATTGTTTGGCGCAGCCATCCCGATCGCGGGGATTGCAGGCGACCAGCAGGCGGCCACGTTCGGACAGGCGTGCCATCGGCCGGGTATGGCAAAGAATACTTATGGTACCGGGTGCTTCATGTTGATGAACACTGGATCGCAGGCAATCGCATCCCGCAACAACTTGCTGACGACGGTCGGCTGGACAGTTGCCGGGCAATCGGATTACATGCTCGAGGGCAGCGTGTTTAATGCCGGTGCGGCAGTGCAGTGGTTGCGCGATGGCCTGGGAATCATCCAGAGTTCTGCCGAGGTGGAGACGCTCGCCTCCAGTGTGCCGGATACCGGCGGTGTGTTTGTCGTACCCGCATTCGCCGGGTTGGGGGCGCCGTATTGGGATGCCTACGCGCGCGGCACGATTGTCGGCATCAGCCGTGGCACGACGAAGGCGCATATCGCACGTGCGACATTGGCGAGCATCGCTTACCAGAGTGCGGACGTTCTGGACGCAATGCAAAAGGATGCAGCAATCGAATTGAGCGAGCTGCGGGTGGATGGAGGTGCCGCGCGCAACGACTTGTTGATGCAGTTCCAAGCCGATGTGCTTGGCGTGCCTGTCGTACGGCCGGTCGTGACGGAAACGACCGCACTCGGCGCAGCATACCTCGCGGGGCTTGCGGTTGGCTTCTGGGGCTCAATGCAGGAAATTTCCGCGCAGTGGCAGGTACAAAAGCGCTTTGAGCCAGCCATGTCCATGGATGAAAGGTCAGAACGTCTTGCCACTTGGCGGCGCGCGGTGCAGCGGTCGCAGCAATGGCTGGAATGACAACAGTGGGTTTGTGACAGACGCGTTATTGAGATTTTTGCGTGGTGTATGCCCAACATCGGGCGCTTCCGAGCAAATGACTTGCGGGTTAGTTGCTATACTTCCACAATGCTCAAGCAACGCACCGTCAAACAACTCGTCAAGACCACCGGCGTCGGATTGCATTCCGGGACCAAGGTGGAGCTGACCCTTCGCCCGGCTGCGCCGGATACAGGCATTGTCTTCCGTCGCGTGGACCTGAATCCACCGGTGGAACTGCCCGCCTCGGCCAACGGTGTCGGGGATACCCGCATGGCATCCACCCTGAACAAGGACGGTGCCAAGGTATCGACGGTCGAACACCTGATGTCCGCCTGCTCCGGGCTGGGGATCGACAACCTGTATGTCGACCTGACCGCAGAAGAAATCCCGATCATGGACGGCTCTGCCTCCACCTTCGTATTCCTGCTGCAGCAAGCCGGATTGCAGGAGCAAAACGCACCGAAGAAATTCATTCGCGTCAAAAAGCCGGTCGAAGTCCGCGAAGGACAGGGCGCTCAGGAAAAATGGGCTCGCCTCGAGCCTTACAACGGCTTCAAGCTGAAGTTCTTCATCGAGTTCAATCACCCGGCGGTCGATGGCACCGGCCAGACGGCCGAGGTTGACTTCGGTTCCGAGTCATATATCCGGGAGATCGCGCGTGCCCGTACGTTCGGCTTCATGCAGGATGTCGAAACCCTCCGTGGCATGGGGCTGGCCCGGGGCGGTTCGCTGGAAAATGCCATCGTGATGGACGAGTATCGGATCCTGAATCCGGATGGGTTGCGTTATGACAACGAGTTCGTCCGCCACAAAATCCTGGACGCGATTGGCGACCTATACCTGGTCGGCCATCCTTTGCTTGCCAGCTATGTCGCACACAAGTCCGGCCACGGGCTCAACAACCAACTGCTCCGTGCCTTGCTTGCACAGCCGGATGCTTACGAGATCGTTACGTTCAATTCGATCGATACCGCCCCGGGAGCGTATGTGCGTCAGGCGGGGCAGGAATGGGCGTTTACCTAAGATAAAGCAGTAAAGCTGCTAAATCTTTTCCCTTTTTCCGACCTTTCCTAAGTGGCATAGCGCTTAGGGTGCCTTGCGATGTCGTTGCAGCATTGCAGCGACTGCGTTTTTCAGCGCTTGGTTGTGTGGCGAATCGTCCAGTGAATTGTTGAGATCACTCAGGGCCGAGAGGGCTCGGTCGGGGAGGACAAGCTGCTTTGGCTGTGGTTTCTTTTCTACAATCTTTCCAACTTGCACTTTAATTCGTATTGCGTTAACCTGCCATCCCCGTTTGAGCAGGGATTCTTGCAATTTTGGCAGCTGTTGTTTCAATTTAGCCGCAAGAGCTGCATTGGGGGTTGAGAGTACCAAGTTCCCCGCTTCGAACTGCATTACAGAACATGCATCAAATAGTGCGGGAAGAATTGCCGAACACTCTTTCTGCAAGCTTGCAATCCGAGCAACGGCCGGCAATAGCGCCGCGAGTCTGTCGTGCGTGCGCAGGAAATCTGTAACACCTGTAACAGCTGTAACACTGCCACCGAATTTCCGTGAGGCACGTGTAGACTGAGGACGTTGCTGAGAGGAAAGAAATGAGGGAGGGCGAACCATGCTCCAACCTTATCACACCTCATCCACGATGGACGAATCGGAGGAGTTGTAATGCAAATTATTCTGTTGCACCCCCGCTTCAATGCCAAGACGCTCACACTGACGCGCTGGCATCTGATGTTGGTGGGCGTAGTTTTCGTTGTCTCCGTCATCATGGCCGCGTCGTTGTTGTACTACCTGACGTTCCGCCACGCTGCCGACCTTGATCTCCCATTGGTGCGTGAAATCGTAGCTTCCGCTACACAGGATGACGTCAACAAAAAAGACCGCTACGTAAAAGAAAACCTCGCCGCAATGGCGATGAAGCTTGGCGAAATGCAGGCGCAACTGATGCGACTGGACGCGCTGGGCGAGCGTGTTCAGGGTCTGGCAGGCGTCAAGCCGCAGGAATTCAATTTCAAGGAGTTGCCTGGGCGCGGTGGTGTTGAAAAACCGGCGGACAAGGATCAGCCTTTGAGCATGAGTGAGTTCAAGGACTTGCTCGACGCCATGGCAATGAATGTCGAACATCGTGCCGATTACATGAATGTGGTTGAGTCCGCACTGATGAATCACAAGATCCAATCGAAGCTCCTGCCCACCATCCAACCGGTTAATGTGGGTTATAACGCCTCCGGCTTTGGCTGGAGGCATGATCCGTTTACCGGTCGCCAGGCATTTCATGAAGGCATCGACTTCGCCGCTCCTATTGGTACGCCGATCGTTGCGGCAGCTGGTGGTGTCGTGATCACCGCTGAATACCATCCTCAATACGGCAACATGCTCGAGATCGATCACGGCAACAGTATCGTTAGTCGCTATGCCCACGCCTCGCGCCTGCTGTCGAAGGTCGGCGATATCGTCAAGCGCGGCCAGCATGTGGCAGATATTGGCTCCACAGGACGTTCGACAGGGGCACATTTGCACTTCGAGGTCTTGGTAAAAGGAGTCCAGCAGAACCCGCACAAGTTCCTTGCTGCGGGTTCCGATCAGGCAAAGCTGGCAGTTCTGGCGCTCAATAAGTAAGCACCGCCCCGAGGTTCTCCGGAAAAGTCCGGCGGGGCGGGGTTGTTTCATCGGCGTTAACCCTCATATTCCCCTCCAGTTATGCATGCCGGCGACGTCCGATCCGGATGTCTCTTGCAAGTGCGTAATCTTTTATCCTTCCGGTTCCATATCAGGCGGCACCCTTGGCGCTGCATGATAAAATCTGCAATTTAGCCAAAGTCCGGCCTCTGCGAAGACGTGACAGCGACAGATGCGTTTTCGCGGCGCCATTTTAAGAATTCAAGCATGTCATTACTGACCCAGATTTTCGGCAGTCGCAATCAACGACTGATCAAGCAATATCAAAAAACCGTCCGCGAAATCAATGCGCTGGAGCCGGCAATGGAGAAGCTGTCCGACGCCGAATTGCAAGCCAAGACGCCGGAGTTCAAGGACCGCATCGCCAAAGGGGCGACTCTGGACCAGCTTCTTCCGGAAGCGTTTGCGGTTTGCCGTGAGGCCAGCAAGCGGGTCCTTAAAATGCGCCATTTCGACGTCCAGTTGATCGGCGGCATGGTTCTTCATTTCGGCAAGATTGCGGAGATGGGCACCGGCGAAGGCAAGACGCTGATGGCGACCCTTGCGGCGTACTTGAATGCGCTGGGCGGGAAGGGCGTGCATGTCGTGACGGTGAACGACTATCTGGCGCAGCGCGACGCGGAGTGGATGGGCAAGTTGTATGGCTGGCTCGGCCTGACCACCGGAGTTAACCTGTCGCAAATGGCGCATGACGACAAGCAGCGCGCCTATGCGTCCGATATCACCTACGGCACGAACAACGAATTCGGCTTTGACTACCTGCGGGACAATATGGTCTATGACGCGGGCGACCGCGTGCAGCGCGGGTTGAATTTTGCCATCGTCGACGAAGTGGACTCGATTCTGATCGATGAAGCGAGAACGCCGCTGATCATTTCCGGCCAGGCGGAAGATCACACCGACTTGTACCTCAAGATGAATGAAGTGCCGCCCCTGCTGACGCTGCAGATCGGCGAAGAAACTCCTGATGGCAAGGGCAAGATCGAAGTGCCGGGCGACTACACCAAGGACGAGAAGTCGCACCAGGTGCTGCTCACAGAGGCCGGCCACGAGAAGGCCGAGCAGATCCTCACCCGCATGGGGCTATTGCCGGAAGGCGCATCGCTGTACGACCCGGCCAACATCACGCTGATCCATCACCTCTATGCCGCTCTTCGTGCGCATACCTTGTTCCACAAGGACCAGCATTACGTGGTGCAGAACGGCGAAGTCGTGATCGTCGATGAATTCACCGGCCGCCTGATGACCGGCCGCCGCTGGTCCGATGGCCTGCACCAGGCGGTCGAAGCCAAGGAGCGCGTGAAGATCCAGAACGAGAACCAGACGCTGGCATCCATCACGTTCCAGAACTACTTCCGCATGTACGGCAAGCTTGCCGGCATGACCGGTACCGCTGACACGGAAGCCTACGAATTCCAGGAAATCTACGGCCTCGAAACCGTCGTGATCCCGCCGAACCGGCCGAGCCAGCGCAAAGATCGCCAGGACCAGGTGTACAAGAGCGCGCAAGAGAAATACAACGCGATGCTCATCGACATCAAGGACTGCTACGAGCGCGGCCAGCCGGTCCTGGTCGGTACAACCTCCATCGAAAACTCCGAGCTGCTGTCCAAGATCCTCGCGAAGAATAACCTGCCGCACAACGTGCTGAATGCAAAACAGCATGCGCGCGAGGCAGAGATCATCGCGCAAGCCGGCCGTCCGAAGATGATTACGATCGCGACCAACATGGCTGGCCGTGGTACCGACATTGTGCTGGGTGGTAACGTCGAAAAGCAGATCCAGTTCATTGAAGCAGATGACAAGCTGTCCGACGCTGAAAAGCAGGCGCAGGCGCAGAAGCTGCGCGACGAGTGGCAGTCGTTGCACGACCATGTCGTGTCCGTCGGCGGCCTGCATATCATCGGTACTGAGCGGCATGAGTCCCGCCGTGTCGACAACCAGTTGCGCGGCCGTTCCGGCCGTCAGGGCGACCCGGGTTCGTCACGCTTCTATCTTTCGCTGGACGATCCGCTCCTGCGCATTTTTGCAGGTGACCGCGTGCGCGCGATCATGGATCGCCTGAAGATGCCGGAAGGCGAACCGATCGAGGCGGGAATCGTGAGCCGTTCCATCGAGTCTGCCCAGCGCAAGGTCGAAGCACGCAACTTCGACATCCGCAAGCAATTGCTGGAATATGACGACGTCGCCAACGACCAGCGCAAGGTGATTTACCAGCAGCGTAACGAGCTGCTCGAAGCGCAGGATGTCGCCGACCTGATCACTTCGTTGCGCCGCGGCGTATTCACCGATCTGTTCCGCACCTATGTGCCGGCCGAGTCGATGGAAGAACAGTGGGATATCAAGGCACTGGAATCGGTCCTCGCGAATGAGTGGCAGCTGGACGTGCCGCTGTCGAAGATGCTGGAGGCGGAGCCGAACCTCGCTGACGACGACCTGCTGGAGCGGGTGCTGAAGGCGGCGGACGAAAGCTATGCTGCGAAGGTTGCCATCATCGGCAAGGACGCGTTTGCCGGCTTTGAGCGCAGCGTGATGCTGCAGAGCATCGATACCCACTGGCGCGAACACCTGGCTGCATTGGATCACCTGCGTCAAGGCATCCACCTGCGCGGCTATGCACAGAAGAATCCGAAGCAAGAGTACAAGCGTGAGGCATTCGAACTGTTCGGCCAGATGCTCGACCTGATCAAGAACGAAGTGGTGCGTATCGTGATGACGGTCCGCATCCAGTCGCGTGAAGAGATCGATGCGGCCGAGGCGCAGATGGCGCAGCCGCATGTCGAAAATGTGCATTACCAGCATGCCGACTTCAACCCGAACGCTGCGCCGGAAGAGTTGTTGGCACCGACTGCGGACGCGGATGAGCCGCGCCAGCAGCCGGTGGTGAATTCCATGCCGAAGGTTGGGCGAAACGATCCATGCCCGTGTGGTAGTGGCAAGAAGTACAAGCAGTGCCACGGCAAGCTCGCGTGAAGCTCTGAGAATGTGCAAGGCGCACCTTGTATGCGCTGGGTGAAGGCTGAAAATGCAGGCAGAAAAGAAAGGGCAGGTTATCCTGCCCTTTCTTGTTTGTGCATATTCGCGGCCAGATCGTCCCGCGTGACGACATCTGCAACAGCAGGCGCGCAGCTGCGGGTGATGCGTTTACAATATCGTTCCGATTTATCCTGACCCTCCTTATTCATCGCCCACTTCTTACGTAACAGAATCCTATGGCCGTCAATCTCCCCCTTCCTGTCGCCGCCGACCTGAAACCCGTCGCAGGCATTGAACTCGGTCACGCCGAAGCTGGCGTGCGTAAAGCGAACCGCAAGGACTTGCTGGTGATGAAATTGGCGCCGACGGCGACGGTCGCCGGCGTGTTCACGACGAACCGCTTCTGCGCCGCGCCGGTGCAAGTGTGCAAGGCGCACTTGGAGGGGCTGCGGATGTCCGGGGTGCCGATCCGCGCGCTCGTCATCAATACCGGCAACGCCAATGCGGGTACTGGCGAGACCGGCCTGGCGAACGCAAATGCCACATGTACGGCGCTGGCGGACCTGCTCGAATGCGATCCGTCGCAGATCCTGCCGTTCTCGACCGGCGTCATCCTCGAGCAGTTGCCGGTGGATAGGATCAAGGCCGGACTGCCGCAGGCGCTGGTCAACCTGAAGGCGGATAACTGGTACAACGCAGCCGAGGCGATCATGACCACCGACACGCAGCCGAAGGCGGCATCGCGCACGGTCACCATTGACGGCAAAACGGTGACGCTGACGGGCATCAGCAAGGGCGCCGGCATGATCAAGCCGAACATGGCAACCATGCTCGGTTACCTGGCGATGGATGCGAAAGTCGCGCAGCCGGTCCTGGAACACATGGTCAAGGAAGTCGCGGACAAGTCCTTCAACTGCATCACCATCGACGGCGACACGTCGACCAACGATTCCTTCATGTTGATTGCAACTGGCGCAGGCCAGCTGGAAGTGAGCGAGATCGGTTCGGCTGAATATGTGGCACTGGCGGCAGCCGTTACTGAACTGTCGCAGCAGCTGGCCCAGATGATCGTGCGCGACGGCGAAGGCGCAACCAAGTTCATGACGGTCACGGTGGAAGAGGGCAAGAGCGTCGAAGAGTGCCGCAAGATTGCCTACGCGATCGGACATTCTCCGCTGGTGAAGACGGCGTTCTATGCTTCTGATCCCAATCTTGGCCGTATTCTGGCGGCAGTGGGCTATGCCGGCGTCGACGACCTTGATGTCAGCAAGCTGAACCTTTACCTGGATGATGTGTGGGTTGCCAAGAATGGTGGCCGCAATCCGGATTACAAGGAAGAAGACGGCCAGCGCGTGATGAAGCAAAGCGAGATCACGATCCGCGTCAGGCTGGCGCGCGGCACCGCGGCTGCCACGATCTGGACCTGCGACTTGTCGCACGACTATGTGAGCATCAACGCGGACTACCGTTCCTGATTGCGGGCGTCGGACATGACCGAACTCGACCGCTTCCTCGCCAAGGCAGAGCTGCTGATCGACCGGCTCGAGCTGATGCTGCCACATGCGAGCCGTGAGCCGGACTGGAATGCCGCCACCGCCTTCCGCTGGCGCAAGTCTAGCGGGCGCGGCTCACTGTATCCGGTTGCGCACATTGCGCGCATCGCGTTCTCCGACCTGCATAACATCGAGCCGCAGAAGCAGCAGATCATGCAGAACACGAAGCAGTTCGTCGAGGGGCGTCCTGCCAACAACGTGCTGCTTACCGGTGCTCGTGGCACTGGCAAGTCCTCGTTGATCAAGGCCTGCCTGAACGAGCACGCTGCGCACGGATTGCGCCTGATTGAAGTGGACAAGGATGACTTGTGCGACTTGCCAGATATCGTCGACCTTGTCGCCGGACGGCCGGAACGGTTCATCATCTTCTGCGATGACCTGTCCTTCGAGGAAGGAGAAAGCGGCTACAAGGCGCTGAAGGTCGCGCTCGATGGTGGCATTACGGCGCAGTCCGATAATGTGCTGATCTATGCGACGTCCAACCGCCGGCATCTGATGCCGGAGCGCATGTCCGACAACGCGAGCTACGTGCATACCGAGGATGGCGATTTGCATCCGGGCGAAACGGTGGAGGAGAAGATTTCCTTGTCCGAACGATTCGGCCTGTGGGTGTCGTTCTACCCGTTCAAGCAGGACGATTACCTTGATATCGTCGCCCACTGGCTTCGGCACTTCGGCTGCAGCGCGCAACAGATCGAACAGGCGCGTGCCGAGGCGCTGCGTTGGGCACTGCAGCGCGGGTCGCGTTCCGGCCGGGTCGCGTGGCAGTTTGCCAAAGACCATGCGGGCCGGATCGGCAGCTGAGCGCACGTTTCATCTCATCATTCATGTCAAATCCTTCCGCTCCACCGATTGATGTTGCCGTCGGCATCCTGATGAAACCCAACGGAGACGTGCTGCTCAGCCAGCGGCCCGAAGGCAAGCCCTACGCTGGTTACTGGGAGTTCCCAGGTGGCAAAGTGGAGCCGGGGGAATCCATCGTTGATGCACTCAAGCGCGAATTCGTCGAAGAGCTCGGCATGCAAGTCTTGTCGGCTGAGCCGTGGTGCGGTGTCGAATACGTTTATCCGCACGCCCATGTGCGACTGCACTTCTACATCAGCCGCGACTGGCAGGGCGAGCCGCAAAGCCTGGAGGGGCAGTCGTTTGCGTGGCAGGGGAGTGTTGCCGTAGAGCCCTTGTTGCCTGCGACGGTCCCCCTGCTGGAATGGCTCGACAAGTTGCGATACGGAGGCTAGGGACGTCTAACAAAATGCTGCTTGCGGCCGTCGCGTCTCCTTGCCATATTTCACGTACTGTCACTGCCTGGGACGGTATGCCTTGCCATCGGCATGTTGTGAGACGCTCTCAGTAGTTCATTCCGGTTTCCGCGTTTACCCTTGTAACGCGAGTCGTGCGGATACGCTTCTTGCCTTTTCTTCCTCATAATCCTCGGCGAGCGTCGACTGTATTGATTTCGATACGATGTAACGATTTGTTTACACGTCAGTATCCGCGCGGTTCTCCGTCCAGTTTTTGACCAGTGAAGTGTAGTCTTCCAGCCTGACTGTCCATATTTATGGACAGTGCGTCCTTCCTCGGATACGTCAAATTTCCTAAGTTGTTGATTTCGCGAGGCTTTTGAATTTGGCACGCTGGTTGCTAGCCATCACTTCGATCGGCGGCGTCCGAAGGTCCGTAGTGCCGCAGTGTCGAGGTAACGACACCGCTTCAAGAAAGCCGGCCGGTCTATAGAAGAGGAGAGACATCATGTTGGTTGGCGTGCCCAAGGAAATCAAAAACCATGAGTATCGCGTGGGACTAACACCGGCGAGCGTACGCGAACTGACGTCGCGCGGTCATCAGGTGATGGTCCAGAGGAACGCAGGCACCGCGATAGGGTTGACGGACGAACAGTATGTCGCCGCCGGCGCATCCTTGGTGGATACCGCGCAGGAGATTTTCAGCCGCGCGCAAATGATCGTCAAAGTCAAAGAGCCGCAGCCGCAGGAATGTGCCATGTTGCGTGAGGGGCAGATTCTCTATACCTACCTGCATCTCGCACCGGACCCGCAGCAAACGGCTGCGTTGGTCAACTCCGGCGCTGTCTGCATTGCCTACGAAACGATCACCGGACCCGGCGTTGGCTTGCCCTTGCTGGCGCCGATGAGTGAAGTGGCCGGGCGCATGGCGATTCAGGCGGGCGCCGCGCACCTCGAAAAATCGAAGGGTGGCATGGGACTGCTGCTGGGAGGCGTGCCTGGTGTGGAGGCGGGGCATGTTGTGGTGATCGGAGCAGGCGTGGTGGGAACCAACGCCGTGCAAATGGCGGTGGGCATTGGAGCGCGCGTGACGGTGCTGGACAAAAACGTTGACCGCCTGCGCCAGCTGGACCTCGTGTTCGGCAATCGCATTGCCACACGCTATTCCAATGCGCACGCCATCGAAGAGGCGGTGCTGTCTGCCGACCTCGTGGTGGGCGGTGTGCTGGTGCCTGGTGCCGCGGCACCCAAGCTGGTCGGCCGCGACATGATTGCACGCATGAAGAATGGCTCGGTGGTGGTTGACGTCGCCATCGACCAGGGCGGCTGCTTTGAAACCTCGCATCCGACGACGCATGCGGAGCCGACTTTCGTGGTGGATGGCGTGGTGCACTACTGCGTCGCCAATATGCCCGGCGCCGTGGCGCGCACGTCGACCTTCGCGCTGAACAACGCCACGATCGGGCATGCCGCCGCACTCGCAGACAAGGGGTGGCGGCAGGCGCTGAAGGACAACATCCACCTGAGGAACGGGCTCAACGTCTGCGAAGGCAAGGTGACCTACGAAGCCGTTGCACACGACCTCGGCTACGACTACGTTCCCGCGGATCTTTTTCTCAAATAAAAATGACTGGCCGGCCTTGGCGTGCTGGCCGGATTTTTCCGTGCCGTCTCGGCACACCGACTTATCGTTTATGTACCAGGGCCGTCCGGGCCGATTGAAAGGGGTTGTTTGTGAAAATCGTTGTGTTGGGAAGCGGCGTCATCGGAACCGCATCGGCATACTATCTGGCGCAGGCCGGGCATGAAGTCACTGTGGTGGACCGTCAGGATGGTGCTGGCCTGGAAACCAGTTTCGCCAATGCGGGCGAGGTTTCACCCGGATATTCCGCCCCTTGGGCCGCGCCCGGTATTCCCGTGAAGGCATTGAAGTGGATGCTGATGCGTCACAGCCCGCTCGTCATCCGGCCAAGTAGCGACCCCGACATGTGGCGCTGGGTTTTCCAGATGCTGATGAACTGCACCTCCGCCCGCTATGAGACCAACAAGGGCCGCATGGTCCGGCTTGCAGAATACAGCCGCGACTGCCTGATCGCGCTGCGCAACGATACCGGCATCAGCTACGACCACCGCACGCAGGGTACGCTGCAACTGTTCCGCACGCAGAAGCAACTGGACGCGGCGGCGCAGGACATCGCCGTGCTCGAACGTTATGGCGTGCCGTACGAGCTACTTGATGCGGATGGCTGCACCCGTGTCGAGCCGGCTCTGGCGCATGTGCGCAGCAAGTACGTCGGCGCGCTGCGCCTGCCGAACGATGAGACCGGGGACTGCTTCAAGTTTACGCAGCAGCTGGCGACGATGGCGGAAAAAGCCGGCGTGAAGTTCAGGTACGGCGTGACGATCCAGCGCCTTGCCAGCGACGGCAGGAAGATCACGGCGGTCAAGACGTCGGAAGGCGACATCAAGGCCGACAGCTATGTACTGGCGCTTGGCAGCTACTCGCCGTTGCTGTTGCGCGAGCTTGGCATCCGTATCCCGGTGTATCCGATCAAGGGCTATTCGATTACCGTGCCGATCCATGATGCCGCCTTCGCGCCGGAATCGACCGTGATGGACGAGACCTACAAGGTCGCAATTACGCGCCTTGGCGATCGCATCCGCGTCGGCGGTACGGCGGAGATCGCCGGCTACGACCTGGCATTGCGCAATGCACGTCGCGAAACGCTGGAGCATTCGGTGGTTGATCTGTTCCCGAAGGGGGGCGACGTTGCACGTGCGGAATTCTGGACCGGCCTGCGCCCGATGACGCCGGATGGCACACCAGTGATGGGGCCGACGCCGTACAGCAACCTGTTCCTGAACACCGGCCACGGCACACTCGGCTGGACCATGGCCTGCGGCTCCGGCCGCGTGCTGGCCGATCTTGTATCGGGCAAGCGACCGGAAATTGATACCGAGGGCCTGTTCATGGACCGCTATGGCAAGTCCAGCCGGCCGGTCGTGGTGCCGCGGGAAGTGCGCGCCTGATCTCGGGCGCCATGGAGCCGGGAGCGATGGATGCCTTTCTCTGCGGTGATCGCTTGCTGCATTCGCGCTTTTCCATGGCGATCGAAATATTGGCGCGTATTGTCGTCGCCCAACCGTCAGCGGTACCGGATGCCGAGCTAGCAGACGCATTGGGGCAGCCGACGCAGATTGTCCGTGCATTGCTGGAGAACCTGCACCGATCCGGCCTGATCTGCCAGGATGAGGTGAGCAGGGATGCGTGGCGGCATCCGCCGTCGCGTGACGCAGTTACGCTGGCGGATGTTTTCCGGAGTGTTTCAGCCGGTGCGGCACGTGGCGCGACAGCTCGTACTCCGTGTGAGCCGCGCTCAACGGAGCAGCAGAACATTGATCTGCTGCTGATGCAGGCAACGGTCGAGGTCAACCAGATGGTGTTGCAACATCTTCAATCTTTTGACCTCGGCCGATTGAAGGCGGTTGGCGCGGCGGCCTCCCTTCATGGCTTCCCGTTGCGGGCTCGCGCGTATCTTCCCGAGCCGGCGTAGATTCACTATTGTGGCGTGCGCATCGCGCAGGTAAAGTGGCGATCATCGCGATGGGTGGGCCAACCGGCTCCACCAGCCACCGGACCTGAAAATACACCATGCGGATAGATGTCCAGTTTGCCGACCGCGTCGGCATTGCCCATGAAATCCTGGCCGTACTG
The DNA here is from genome assembly GCA_035654275.1 of Noviherbaspirillum sp. Lineage (GTDB taxonomy): Bacteria > Pseudomonadota > Gammaproteobacteria > Burkholderiales > Burkholderiaceae_D > Noviherbaspirillum. The sequence goes on along the minus strand of DASRXG010000103.1, from coordinate 17,378 downwards.
GCGCGCCGCAACATGAATGTCGTCGCAGTCGAGGTCGACTCTTCCGACGTCTTCATCGATATCCCCGAACTCAACGCATCCTTGTTGCCTTCGCTGCGTGAAGACTTCATGCGCGTGGCCGGCGTGAAGGATGTCGTCGTGGTCGATGTGCTGCCGGGCGCGCGCCGGCGCCTGCACCTCGACACGTTGATGGCGGCAATGGCCGACCCCGTGATGGCGGTCGACGCCGGCGGGCGCATCATTGCGGCGAATGCCGCGGCGGCCGTCGTCGCCGACATGGACGAAAGCGAGCTGCAGGCCAAGACGCTGCAGGAACTGTTCGGCGAGGCGGGCTTGCAGGCGGAGCTGGTGGACAGCAGTTTTAATGCGCCGTCCCGCGAAGTGCGATTGCATGGGCAACCCTTCCTGCTTGAGGTGACCCCGGTTTCCGAGCCGCTCGATTCCGCGCTGGGGCAGACGGTGGGCGGCGTGATCACGCTGCATGCGCCGCGGCGACTGGGTGGCAGGATCCACGCGCTGCAGAATGCCGGCGGCGGCTTTGACGCCATCATCGGTGAGTCGGAACCGATCCGCGCGTTGAAGGCGCGTGCCGCGCGCGTGGCGACCGTCGACGCGCCCTTGCTGATTGTCGGGGAGACGGGCACCGGCAAGGAACTGGTGGCGCAGGCCTGCCATGCGGCCAGTCCGCGCGGCAGTGCGCCGTTCCTGGCGTTGAACTGTGCTGCCTTGCCGGAGAGTCTCGCCGAGAGCGAGTTGTTCGGCTATATGCCGGGCGCATTCAGCGGCGCGCAGCGCGGCGGCAAACCGGGGCTGATCGAGATGGCCGAAGGCGGCACCGTTTTCCTGGACGAGATCGGCGAGATGTCGCTGTACCTGCAGGCCAAGCTGCTGCGGTTCCTGAATGACGGAAAGTTCCGCCGCATCGGCAGCGACCGGGAAATCAAGGTCAATGTGCGCATCATCAGCGCCACGCACCGCAACCTGCGCAAGATGGTGGCGGAAGGGACGTTCCGCGAAGACCTGTTCTACCGCCTCAATGTGCTGCAGCTGGAAGTGCCGTCACTGCGCGAGCGGCCGGACGACATCCTCATCCTGGCGCGGCATTTCATCGAGCGCGCCTGCGCACAGGCGCAAAAGCCGATCTGCCGGCTCAATGCGCAGGCCTGCGCGGCATTGGTCGCCCACGGCTGGCCGGGCAACGTGCGGCAGCTGCAGAATGTGGTCTTTCGTGCAATTACGATGACGGACCAGCGCACGCTGGACGCCGCCGATTTCGACCTCGCGGAAGGGCGTACTACGATCGAGCAGCCGCTGCAGCCGTTATCTGCGCAGGAGGCGGAAGATTGGGAAACGTCGGTTGCGGTGTTCGAGCGTGCGCTGCTGGAGCGCCTTTATCCGCAGTATCCGTCGAGTCGGAAACTGGCATTACGGCTAAAAACATCACACTCAATGATCGCAAACAAGTTGCGGAAGTACCGTATCCCGGGGGCGGCGCGCTGAGAGACGATCAGCAAGGAGTCCTGCCGGGATAGGTGCTTATTGCGGGATGTCGTCGTCCAGGTCTTTGGGCGGGTTGACGGCAGGGATGGTGTACTTTTCTTCAGCCCAGGCGCCCAGATCGATTTTTTTGCAGCGTTCGGAGCAGAAGGGGCGGTACTTGTTTTCTTCTTTCCACTCGACCTTTTTGCCACAGGTGGGGCAGTCAACAACGGTCGTCATACGATTTCTCAAAAGTTACATAGGGTCAGCTCGAACGGAACATCGTTCTCGTACGGCTTCGGTTTCATATCACCGTCCTGCGAGGTAAATCGTACCCACAGCATGTACTTGTTGGCGGAAATTTCCGGGATCACGCCCAGCGTTTCGTCAATCGACAGGCGCAGCATCTGATAAACCTTGCCCTGCAACATTTGCTGGTGGCTGCCGCTTTTTGCGACAACCGCCGCGGAGCGGCCGGATTCGCGCAGCAGGCGCAACACGACGCCGATCGCATCGAACAACGGTGCCAGCGGCGCAAACCAACCGGAAATGTCGTTATAGCGCTGCTGCGCCGTGCGATGTTGCCATGCATAGTAGGACGGCAGGTCGAATTCACAGGCGCCGCCGGGGATGATGGTGCGTCCGCGGATGCTCATCAGCCATTCGTTCTCCCGGATGTTCTGGCCGGTCTTGCCTTGCGCGGCCATCAGTGCGGCGCTGCTGCGATCGACATCGGACAGCACCTCGTCAAGGCGTGCCGACGATACGTTAGGATTGGATTTGAAGCCGAGCAGCGTCTGGCGCTGCCGTTCCAGTTCCTGCAGCAGGTCCGATTTCAGGTCCGCACGGCCGGCGACTTCCAGCATCTCGAAGATGGTTGCCAGCGCAATATGGTGCTGCAGCGGATCTTCCTGACGCAGGAAAAAGATGAATTTTTCGTAAAGATCTTCCAGCCGCAACAGCGTGCGAATACGCTCGTTGAAAGGGTATTCGTAGGTGATCAAAGTGGCGTCCCTTAGCAGAAAACGTTGGGCTGGAAATAATTATAGGATTCTGAACGAAGCTATGAAAAATTACAAATACTGCAGGTCAAGTTATCGTAACTCAACGTAACTCGGCGTAACTAATTACCTGCACCTTCCTGCGCTGCGAGTGATGAATACAGTGCGTGCAGGCGATCGACCTGCGGCGCCAATGCGAGCGCATCGCCGTTGTTGTCAATTACGTCATCCGCGGCTGCCAATCTTTGTTCGCGCGTTGCCTGGGTGGCCATGATCGCGCGCACCTGCGGTTCCGGCAGCCCGCTGCGGCTGATGACGCGGCGCACCTGCGTGGATTCCGGGCAATCGACGACCAGCACGCGACTCACCCGCTGGCGCCAGCCGCCCGACTCGACCAGCAGCGGCACGACGAAAAGAAGATATGCACCTTGTGCCTGCTGCGCCGCACGTTCGGTTTCGGCGCGGATCAATGGATGCAGAATTGCTTCGAGGCGTGCTTTTGCACTTGGTTCGTCAAACACATAGGCGCGCATCTTTGCGCGATCCATGGCGCCCTCCGGTGTCAGGAAGGCCTCGCCGAACTGGGCGCGGATCTGGGGAATGGCTTGCCCGCCCGGCGCGGTCATCTGGTGCGCGATGACATCGGTGTCGATCACAGATGCGCCGCGGGCGGCGAACATGTCGGCCACCGTGGTCTTGCCGCTGCCGATGCCGCCGGTAAGTCCGACGGAGAACCTGCGCGTGGTGGATGCAGTATCCGACATGTCGATCAAATGGGGAAGCCGAGGTAGGCCTGTGCCAGCGGTTTACCGTACAGCAGGGCGATCAGGCCTGCTGCAGCAAGATAGGGGCCGAAAGGAATGGGGTTGTTGCGGCCATGCTTGGCAAACAGGATCAGGCTGATGCCAACCACGGCACCTACGACGGAGGACAGCAGGATGATGACGGGCAGCATCTTCCAGCCCAGCCATGCGCCCAGCGCGGCGAGCAGCTTGAAGTCGCCATAGCCCATGCCTTCCTTGCCGGTGGCAAGTTTGAAGATCCAGTAAATGCTCCACAAGCTGAGGTAGCCGGCGACGGCGCCGATCACTGCATCATCCAGCGGCACGAAAGTGCCATTGATATTCACCAGCAGCCCGACCCACAGCAGCGGCAGCGTCAGGTCATCCGGCAGCAGCTGGGTATCGGCATCGATGAAGGTCATCGCAATCAGCAGCCACGCAAAGAGCAAAGTTGCCAATCCTGCCAGACCGCTGCCGAATTGCCAGATCAACGCAGCTGACAATACGCCGGTCAGCAATTCGACGATCGGATAGCGGATCGAAATGGGTGCCTTGCACTGGATGCATTTGCCGCGCAGGACCAGATAGCTGATGACGGGAATGTTCTCGATCGCCTTGATCTGGTGGCCGCAATGCGGGCAAGCCGAGCGCGGCACCATCAGGTTGTAGCGGTCGGTATGCGGCAGGGGTTTGCCGCTTTCATGCGCGACGTAGTTGTCGGATTCGCGCTGCATCATCTTCGGCAGCCGATGGATCACGACATTGAGGAAACTGCCGATCATCAGCCCAAGCACGGCGGCGAAGATCGTCGGAGCCAGGCTGGCGGGTGGCGCGAACAGGATCAGGTCGTTTGCCATATCAGTTCAATCCGCCATGCTGGAAATGTAGGGAAGTCTTACGCGGACTGCCGAGCGCATTCGTCGCAGTGCTTGAATTCATCATGGTTTGCTTTGTCTTCTGCCCGATGCGGGCATGTTAATGAAGCTGGTAATAAAGCTGGTAATGACGCTGGAGTAGGGGGCCGGATGCCCATCCGGACGTGAAAAACATGATATAGGGCAACATTCGGCAATGCAAACCTGCAAACCCTTGGTGCGACCAAGATGCGACACTCCGTCGCACGTTGTTCCAACCGGATTGTCCATACGCCAACTTTCTTCTTGCGTCGCAGCATTCTACGCCCTCGTCGAACCGTTCAGTGCAGTGGTGACAAGATAATTGGCTCTTGTATTACCGACCTTCGACGGAGGATGCATGGCCCTGCGGCACAGCGATCGTCGCAAGGCTTGCGCATTCTCCAATGGCGTGCGGAACGCAGCCGAACCACGTGCTTTGACATCGTCTCTAATCAACCTTGAGGGATGCAATGCTGGCCCGAGGTAAAGGAGTGCGTGATGGCGGCGATTGTGCGAATCGATGACGAGGTGATCGGCGTCGAGGATTTCGTCAAGGTATTGAAGCTTACCGGGCAGTTCGAAGGGCTCATCGAGCAGCTGGTCAGGGACAAACTCACGGTGCGCGCGGCGAAGAAGCGCGGCATCCCGGTGTCGGTGGAAGAGATCCAGGAAAGGGCGGACCAGTTCCGCCGCACCCAGGGGCTGCACCGCGCCGCCGACATGAACAATTATCTCGATGCGCTCGGCGTGAGCCTCGACGAATTCGAGGTTTTTATCACGGACGGCCTGTACCAGGAAAAGATGATGGCCGAGGTGTGCAGCGACAAGGCGGTGGAAGCCTACTTCAAGCTGAACTCGCCCAAGTTCGACAGCATCGAGGTCAGCCATATCGTGCTCGATACGGAGGGCAAGGCCAAGGAAATGATGTCGGTGCTCGCCGACGATCCGGAAAGCTTCGCGGACATGGCGTGCGAGCACTCGATGGCCGATACGCGCGAACGCGGCGGCGTGATCGGCAAGGTGCTGCGCGGTTCGCTCAAGACCGATATCGAAGCGAAAGTCTTCAACGCCGAGGTCGGCGACCTGCTCGGCCCGTTCCCGGCGCCGGACCGTTCATTCTTTGAAATTTTCACGGTCAATGCGAAGCATCCCGCCTCGCTGGACGAGGAAACTGCGGCAGAGGTGCGGCGACTGTTGCGCGAAGAATGGCTGATGGCCCGCGCACAGGAACATGTGATCGAGGCACGCTAAACGTAGCGCCGGATAACTATGGATGCATCGCCGAACAAGCAGGAAGCGCCGGCGGCGGCGCAGCCCCTCGCCGACTTTCTCGCGTCGGTGGAAATCCTGTCACCGTTTTCCCCCGACGAGATCGAACAGCTGGCGCAACACGCACAATCCCGTTTCTATTCCTTCGGCGATACCGTCTGCAATGCGGGCGAGCCGGCGGATGGGCTGTTCGTGATCAAGTCCGGCACCGTGCGCCTGTTCACGGAAGAGCACGGCAAGGAAATCAGCATGGGCGTGCGCAAGGCGCGCGAAGTCTTTGCGGACATCGCGATGTTGCGCGAGCACTGGCACGAGTCCTCGGTACGCGCGTCGGCCAAGACGGAACTGCTGTTCATCCCGCGCAAGGCGATCGAGCCGGTCATTTCCCGCAATCGCGCCGCGCAAAGTTTCGTGACCAGTTATGTCGCGATCAATTCCGCCGGCGGCTTCGTCACGCGCCTGTTCGACTTGCGCGGCAAGGTCAACAAGGAAGAACTGGAAGACTTCGTACGCAGCGTCGGCGTCAAGCGCGTTGCCGCCGGCAAGGAAATCCTGAAGCAGGACGGGCGCGAAGATCGCCGCCTGTATGTGATACGCCAGGGCGAAGTGCGCGTGGTGCGCAAGGAAGGCGCGGACGAATATACGCTGGCAACACTGCGGCAAGGGGAAATCTTCGGCGAAAAGGCCTGCCTGATGCGCCAGGAACAGATGGCATCGGTGACCGCCATGTCGGATACCACGCTGCTGGTCATCCCCGAAAAGACGATTCATATGATCCTCGCGCGCAATCCCAAGCTGCGCGAAGTTTTGGAAGACCGTATCCGGATTGTTGAGCGGGAATTGCACCGCCAGCAAAAACTCGCGGAGCGGCGCAAGAGCCCGGTCATCCTCGACCTGCAATCCAAGCCGGAATTCGGTGAAAAAGTCATCAAGCGCTTCGCCTGGGTGGAACAGGCGGAAGAAATGGATTGCGGCGCCGCCTGCCTGGCGATGCTGTGCAAGCATTACGGCATTCCGATGACGTTGGGCAAACTTCGCGAACTGGCGAATGTGACCACGGAAGGCGCAACGCTCGACAGCCTGGCGCGCGCGGGCGAGTCGCTCGGCTTTACCACGCGCGGCGTGCAATGCACTTACGAAGCGCTGCTCGGCTTCGAGCTGCCGTTCATTGTGCACTGGGAGGGATACCACTACGTTGTCGTGTACGGCGTGTCGAAGCGGCAGGTGTGGGTGGCGGATCCGGCGATCGGCTTTCGCAAGATGAGCGTTGAAGAGTTCGAGCGCGGCTGGAGCGGCACCTGCCTCGTCTTCACGCCGGGGCAGAACATGGTGCAGCTCGCGGCAGCACAATCGCCGTGGGTCCGTTTTGTCGCTTACCTGAGGCCCTACAAGAGAATCCTGCTGCACCTGTTTCTGGCGACCTTCGTGATCCAGGTGCTCGGCATCGTGCCGCCGATGATCATCCAGAACATCCTCGATGGCGTGATCGTGCACCACAACGTCAGCCTGTTGCACCTGCTCATTGTCGGTCTGGTGATATCGAATGTGTTCACGCAGATGATGTCCACCATCCGCTCTTTTCTCGCGAACTTCATGGTGCGCAACATGGACTTTGCGATGATGTCGCAGTTCTTCAAGCACACCATGTCGCTGCCGTTCTCCTTCTTTGCCAAGCGCAAGACTGGCGACATCCTTGCGCGCTTCCAGGAGAACCAGACGATACGCGCCTTCCTGACGGAGTCCACCGTCACCACAATGCTGAACCTGATGATGGTGTTCATCTATTTCAGCATCATGTTCCTGTACAACGTGAAGCTGACACTGGTGCTGATCGCCTTCGTGTTGCCGATCATGGTGCTGACCGTTGTCGTCACGCCAAAGATCAAGAACTATGCACGCGACGCGTTTGCGACTGGCACTGACGCGCAGGCATTTCTGATGGAAACGCTGGGCGGTGTGGAAACCGTAAAGGGTATGGGCATCGAGCGGCCAATGCGGCTGAAATGGGAACGGAAGTACACGAAGTCGCTGGAGGTGCAGTACCGCGCGCAAACCTTCAACATCTGGGTTTCACTGGCAAGCCAGGTGCTGAACGCCGCGACCACGATTGCCATCCTGTGGGTGGGCGCCAACCTTGTGCTTGCGCGCGAGCTGACGATTGGCCAGTTGATCGCTTTCAATGCTTTGATGGGCAGCGTGCTTGCGCCGCTGATGGGGCTGGTCGGATTGTGGAGCCGGCTGAACGATGCAGCGGTGGCGATGGAACGGCTAGGCGATGTGCTCGACATGGAGCCGGAACAAAAGCCGCAGGACTTGCCGTCGCGCGTCGTGCTGCCCGACCTGCAGGGCGAGATCAAACTCGATGGCGTTTACTTCCGCTATGGCGGCAACGAGACGCCGTATGTGCTGGAAAACATCAGCCTCGACATCAAACCGGGGGAACTGATCGCCATCGTCGGTCGCAGCGGTTCCGGTAAGACGACGCTGGCAAAACTGCTGGTTGGCTTTTATCCGCCCTCCGAAGGAAAGATCATTGTCGACGGCTATGACGTCAGCGTGATCGACAAGGAGTATTACCGCGCACAGGTCGGGTATGTCATGCAAAGCAACCTGCTGTTCTCCGGCACCATCGCGGAAAACATTGCCAGCGGCGATGACAGCCCGGATCGTCGGCGGATTGAAGAAGTGGCGAAGATGGCCGATGCCCATGCCTTCATCAGCAAGATGCCGCTGGGTTATGAGCAGATCGTCGGTGAGCGCGGTGTCGGCCTGTCCGGCGGGCAGATCCAGCGGCTGTGCATCGCACGGGCGTTGTACCACGACCCGCGGCTGCTGGTGTTCGACGAGGCAACGTCGGCGCTGGACACGCAGTCCGAGAGCAACATCATCGGCAACATGAATGAAATTCTGAAAGGTCGCACCGCGGTCATCATCGCGCACCGCCTCAGCACCATCATGCGTGCAGACAAGATCCTCGTGCTGTACGAAGGCGCCGTCGTCGAACAGGGGCGGCATGAAGAGCTCGTTGCCCGGCGCGGCATGTATTACGAGCTGGTGCAGAAACAGCTGACCACGGCATGAAGTTATACAACCCAACCGGCACGCAGAGTTCCTCGATTTCCTATGCAGGGCTGATCGAGAAAATCGAAATCCTGCGCTCCACCTTGCGCTGGGCGTCGAAGCTGGACCGACCGGAAGTCGAGAAATTGCTGCGACAAGCGAATGCACTGCGCGACGAGGTGATGCAGTTGTCGCACAAGGAACGCTTTGTGCAGGCGGCCAGCATGGAGCCGTTGCAGGTGCAGCATGCGCCGGGTGAGCGCAAGCAGGCATTGCTGGACCGCAGTTTTATTTTTGAAGGCACCTTTGGCGACAATCCGAAATTACTCGAGGCGCTGGAAATCGCCGAGAAGGCAGCACCCACTGATTTGCCGGTATTGATCGATGGCGAAAGCGGTACCGGCAAGGAGCTGATGGCCAAAGTCATCCATGCAAATGGATCGCGTGCGGACAAGCCTTATATCTCCGTCAATTGCGGCGCGATTCCCGACAACCTGCTGGAATCCGAATTGTTCGGCCACAAGAAGGGCGCATTCACCGGCGCCACCAATGACCGCAAAGGAAAGTTCGAAAGCGCGCACAAGGGAACGATCTTCCTCGACGAAATCGGTGAGCTGCCTCTGCCCGGGCAGGTGAAGTTGCTGCGCGTGTTGCAGTCGCACGAGATCCAGCGCGTCGGGTCCGATGAAACCATTTCCGTCGATGCGCGCATCGTTGCCGCGACCAACAAAAACCTGCGGAAGCTGATCGAGGAGGGCGCGTTTCGCGAAGACCTGTTCTACCGGTTGAGCGTGATCCACCTGACCTTGCCGCCGCTGCGTGAACGCAAGGACGAAATACCGCTGCTGTTTGCCTACTTTGGCGACGAGGCGGCGGAAGCATTGAAGCGGCCGCCGCTGAAGATGACACCGCGCCTGCGCGACTTCATGCTGAACTATGCGTATCCCGGCAACATCCGCGAACTGCGCAACCTGATTTACCGGCTGTCCTGCCTCGCCGGCGAGCGGGCTGATATCGACCATCTTCCGGAAGACATCCGGCCGAAGATGCCGGCGGCAATCGCCCCGGAAAGCATGACCAGTGCCGCGGCCCTGCATGCAACGCTCAGCGACGCCAAGCGCGCCGCCAGCGACGAGGCGGAGCGCGCGTTCCTGGAGCGCGGCCTGCGCGAAGTCGGTGGCACGGTTGCGGAACTTGCGCGCCGCTGCGATATGAACCGCTCGCACCTGCAGATGCTGCTGAAAAAGCATGGCATCCATTCGAAGGACTTCCGCAAACCGGCGATGCCGCCTGGCGCGCCGGACAAGCGGATATGACCGCCTGTCATTGGCGGGGGAGCCTCTCCGGGCGCAGCGTGCTGCAGTGTGTTGCAATGTGCCGTTCGATGCGCGGTTACATGATCAGGACTCCGTCAACTCGTAAACGACCGGAATGCGCAGCTCGGTCGCGCGACCAGGCTGTTGGCGCGTACGCAAGGTATCTGCCGCCTGCCGCACCAATTGCAATGCCGCTTCGTCCAGCGCCTTGAAGCCCGACGTGCCGACAACTTCGCAGCGCACCACTTCTCCCGCCGCAGAGAAATGCGCCTCCACGGTGACGACGCCCTCCTGGCGCATGCGCTGGCTTGCCCGAGGATAGTGCTTGTACTTCGCTAACAGCGATTCCAGTTGGCCTTGCCAGCGCGGCAGCTCGGAAGTCTTGATCGCAGGATGTGGGACGTTGACCGGAGGTGCCGTTTCGGCAGAGACCGTAGAAGGGGGTATCTCCGTCCGAGCCGCAACATCTGCCGGGGCGGATGCCACGGATGCTGGAGTTGGCACTTCGGGAGTTGCCGATGGTGCCGGTTGTTCAGGTTGTGCGACCGAGGCAGGCGCGGGCAGGTCCGGCGACGGCAGCCTTTGAACCGCAGTTTTCTGTTGCTGCTGCGGTTGCTCCAGCGCCACCGGCGGTGCCGGCTCTGACGGCGGTGAGGCTTCGGCAGCCCAGCTGACCGAGAGGTCCAGCGGCTTGTCGGCAGGCGCTAGCAGTGCGCTGTGCGACAGCCCCCAGCCAACGCTAAGCACAAGCGCGATATGGAATCCCGCCGAGATAACCCAGTCCTTTGCCTTCACATGCCCTGTACCGCAGAGAGTGTTAATCATTGGCGCTTGACCTCCAGGCTGACCTTGGTGAAGCCGGATGCTTTCACCCGGTCCACCAGTTCGACAAACGATGTGAGCGCGAGGCGGCCATCGGCGCGCACCACGACCGGCATGCTTCGTGGATGCTTGCCGAGCGCTTCTTCCAGGTTTTCCAGTCGCTGGTCATTCAGGAAGAGAACGCGCTCGTGCGTGAGTGTGAGCACGAGTGGCGCAGCCTCCGCAGGCTGCGCCGATTTCGCGCTGGCGAGGTCAACCGGAACGCGGCCCGTTACGACGAAGGTGGCGGTGGTCAGCACGATGGTCAGTAGCACAAGCATCACGTCGACCAACGGAATGACGTTGATCTCGCCGATTTCTTCCAATGTGTCGTCAGCCACCATGCGCCTCGTCGAAGTCGGTGAGCCGCTCGCGCACACGGCGACGCAGCACGTTGTTCATCGCCACGCAGGGAATGGCGACAGCGATGCCGGCAGCGGTTGCCTTCAGCGCCAGTGCCAGTCCGGTCATGATGGATTTCACGTCCATCTCGCCGGTCGCGCCCAGCGTTTCGAAGGTGAGCATGATGCCGAGCACGGTGCCGAGCAGGCCGATGTAGGGCGAGTTTGAAGCCACCGTGCTGATCAGGTTGAGGCGGCGCGTAAGGTCGCTCTCTAGCCGTGCCCGGCTGGAATAGCTGCGGGCGTCGACGCGCCGGTAAAAGCGCATGCGCTCCAGTGTGATCGCCACGGCTGCGGTGCTCAGCAGCAGCAGGATCGCGAATACCGCAAACTCGACCATGGGGCGAAGTCCTTGCATGATGGCCTCTCTCAGGAACGGGTGAAGCGACCATGCAGCAGTCGGCCGTCATTGGTGGATAAGGGCATCGGGCGCTGTTGTTGCGACTCGACAGGACCGGCATGTGGCCGCTTAAGGCTTGAAGGCATGTGCTGCCCGTCCTGTCCGTCCGGCAGGCCGGTGGTAAAGGTGGATTTGATTTTCATGGATTCTTTCTCGCTTTACAGGGCGTGAACATGCGCACAGCGTGCGCGCGCATGTGTAACGATTGCGGCCGTCGTGACGCAGACAGCACGCGTGTCGGCGTACGCGCATACACGCTCGCGATTGGTTAATCGGCGCGGACCGTGGCGGCGTTACACAACGGTTGATGTCAGGAGAAAGGAGGCGGAGCCTGCGAGGGCGGTGTGCGGAAACTGAAATGTTGTGACGGCGTTGACTGCGATGTGGCATTTAACACATATGCCTGTCGTGCCTGGATCGGGAGGGCTCCGGCTTCACCCGTGAGCATGCAGCTGGCGAGCTGGATGACGCAGAGAGTGCAGTGCCCGTCATGCAGGAGGGACACATGTTTTTCCTCCTGTCCGCTGCCTGCGTCCTGCAACACGACCTGCTTGGTGCCCGAAGTGGTGCAGATTTCTGCGAACGAAACCGGACGGCCGTCAGCACGCATTGCAGTGGCGACCGGCAAGGCAATGTTGAACAGAACCGCAAACATCACGGCCCATGCCCATGCACCCCGGGTTTTTCTGGTCAGAAACATGGGGGCTATTCTATGCCGATGATACTGACGTGACAATCTGATCACATGCCTTGCACACGAGCTCCAATCCGCTCGAGCGCAGATTGGCGTGGTGTTGCGCACGCACGTGAGCGCACACTGTGTTGCATTCTCGCGCAGCGAAACAATATGAACAGCATGCCTGCGACTGCGAGAGGCGCAAGCGTGGGATAGGGACGTCGCACGCGCGCCTGAAAATCCCTTCGTTGTTAAAGGTCTTATTTGTCCAGTGCCGCCTTCGCCGCGGCGGAATTTCCGGAATCATTGGTGCCCGGTGTTCCGGATGACGTGCCGCTTGACGGTGCACGCGCCGCCTCATCGGCAAACACCATCTTTCCGTTGGCGGTGCGCTGGTCGCTCCTGAATTCACCTTCCCAGTAGCTGCCATTTGCCCATGTATAGCGCCCATGGCCGTGGGTCTTGCCTCCTACCCAGGCGCCGGAATAGATATCGCCATCCTTGAAGCGGGTGATGCCCTGTCCGTGCGGCACGCCGTCTTTCACGTCGCCTTCATAGCGGTTGCCATTGGCGAAGACGATCGTACCTTTCCCGTTCGGCATGTCGCGTGCCCAGTCGCCGCTGTAGCGCTGGCCGTTGGCCCAGATGAATTTTCCTTTCCCTTCCTTGATGCCGCGTACCAGTGTTCCTTCGAACTGATTCCCATTTTTCCAGGTGATTTTTCCTGTGCCGGAAACGATGCCGGTCTTCGGATCGGCGGAAAAGTTGCCGACCATCGTCTGGTCGTCGAGCTTCAAAGTCTTCTTGCCGCCGGAAGAGACCGTCGGCTCAGGAGGCGTGGTTGCGGCCTCTGTCGCGGGTTTCGGCGTATCTTCAATCTTCGGCGAGGCCGGCTCCGACGGAGTGCTGTTCTGCTTGTCACTTGATGTTGGCGCGGAGGATGGCTTGACCGCGGCCATTTGCGGTGGCGTTGGATTGCTGGCGGCGGGAGTTTGCGGCGCGGCCTGTTCCGTCTGTCCTTCCGGTGCCGGCGGCTTTGCACGCGCCAGCCTTTCGCGCGCTATGCCGGCGTAGCGGCCATCCGGGTACAGATTCAGGTAGGCCTCATACGCGGGTGGCTCGTTGATGCCGGTCGCCGCTTTCCACAATTCCCTTTCATCCTTCGACGGATCGTTCACGGAAGGAACCGGTGCATCGGTGCCGGATGCGGCGCCGGAAGGCTCCGACGTGCTGGCTCCGCTACTTGTATTGCCTGCGCTGCCCGGCCGAGGCGAGGTCGATGCCGACGCGTTCCCTGCGGTGACGTCCTCCGGCGCCGACATGACGATCTTGGGCTGCCTGCTTTCCAGCCGCAGGCGGGCCTCCGTTGCATAGCGTCCCTTCGGGTACTTGTCCAGGTAGTTCTCGTATGCGCTCGACGTATCGGACTTGTTGGCGAGCCGCCAGAGTTCATCCTCCGCCGGGCGTTCCGGTGCTGCTGCGGTGGCTGGACTGCGTGCTGGCTTCGGAACGGGCGCTTGGCTACTCGTAACGGGCGCTTGGCGACTCGTTTCAGTGGATTGCTTTGCAATCACAGTGCTTGACGATGGAGCTTCGGGCGCTGGAGCTGCCGGAGGCGCTGCCTGTGCGGAGAGCTGTGGCGCAGTCGGTGTGGGGACGGGCGCAGGCGCCGTTAACGGTGTATTCGATGGAATATCCGATGGAGCGTCCGATCGCGGCAGCAGCGGTTCTTCGACCCGGTCCTCCGGCACTTCCGGTACTTCAGGCACTTCGCTGGCACCCGAGGTTTGCTGCCCGTTTGTCTCCGCCATCGCAACAGGCGGTGGCGCGGTTGGTGCAACCCGCTCGCTGAAAGCCAGGTCTTTGTCCCAGTTGGAAGTCGTGCCGAGATAGACACCTGCGCCGACGCCGGCAGCAAGGAGCAGGCTGAGCACCAGCCAAGCCGGTTTTCGCGACTTTTTCTCATATGCCTGCAACCTGGCAGGATCCGGTGGCACATGCCAGTTGCTGCCTGGTGGCACCCACTGCGTTGTTTCCTGCGGTTGCGGCTCATGCCGGGTGCGCGGCGGCTTCCGGAAGGCGTGCTCTGGCCGTGAGCTTGGTTTTTCTTCACCCAGTGGCGCGGTGCGCGCAACGGTGGTCGCCCAGTCGGAATCTGATCGAGGCAGTGTCCGTGGCACGGCTTCCATGATGTCGAGCGCGCGGCGGATTTCCGCAATGGACTTGTAGCGCTGTTCCGGCTTGACGGAAAGCGCCTTGTCCAGCACGCCAAGAAATGCGCTGCTGTAACGTCCCTTGCCGGCATCGCGTGCGGGCACTAGCTCGTCATGCACCATGCGCGCGACGGCGGGCGGCGGGGCCTTGCCGGTCACCAGGTAATACACGACCGCTGCCAGTGCATAAATGTCGGTCCACGGACCCTGGCGCAGGCCGGCGATATCCGCGTATTGCTCGATCGGTGCAAAGCCCGGCTTCAGGATCACCGTCAGGCATTGCGTCAGGTCGCCAATCACGCGCCGTGCCGCGCCAAAGTCGAGCAACAGCGGGCGGCCATCCTTGAGCAACAAAATGTTGTCCGGCGCAATGTCGCGGTGCAGGCACTGCGCGTTGTGAATGGTCTCGATCGCATCGAACAGGTCGGCCAGCAATACCCGGATCCACGCTTCGGACGGCGTGATGCGGTGTTCCTTGTAGGCTTGCTTGAGCGTGACGCCTTCGTAGAACGGCATCACCATGTAGGCCGTGCCGTTGCCCTCCCAGAAACGATGCACTTTCACCAATGAGGGCGAGTCGAACTGCGCCAGCATCCGCGCTTCGTTGATGAAACTCTTCAGTCCGGCAGTGAAGGTCGCCACGTTGTGCAGGGAGCGCACTGTCACCGCCATTTTCGTGGTGCGTGTCGCCAGTCCTGACGGCATGTATTCCTTCAGCGCGACATGACGTTCCAGCGAGTGGTCATAGGCAAGATAGACGATGCCGAAACCGCCTTCGCCGATCAGGTCCAGGATTTCGAATTCACCCAGGTGCGTCCCGATCGGAAGAACGTTCAAGCCATGCTCCGTGCCGCTGTCCGAGGAAGGCCTGAATGGCGTTCTACGGGTACGCACCACGGTTTTTTCGTTGTATTCGTTCATCATAGAAATCTATTGCATCTTCAAATTCGTCCGCGTTCCCGTCACCGGGTCAAATGCCGTAACGGCACTAGTGGCAATCCTTGTCCATTGCACCTTTAGTGCCAGCGTGCGGAATCGGTTCCGGACGGCGGTCCAATGCGGGCAAAGCGCAACCGGCTTGCTGGGCGCGCCTGCTGATGGCGGCAGTTTTGCGTGCTTTGCCGGATGATCTGGCGCTATTTCGCGTTCGCGACGCCCGCTGGGGGAATTTCTTGGCGCGCCCGAGAGAAACCATGGATGGGACATAGTTGGCGCGCATCCAACACATAGATGTTGGCTCGTACCAAATAGTCGGAAAAATAACGACACGAGAATTACATCTAGCCAATTCAGATGCCTGGAGGTGGCGTAGTGCAACTGTCGCTGCTCCAAGGCTTTCACCATGATCGCCACACCAGAGGAGAAGACGTTGATCTGAATCGCAGTTTCGTTGATTGACTGTGGCGGAATATGCACAGGCACGCGTGTGCGCTTCAATACGCGAATGGATGTGCAAGCTGCGGGCGAAGCGAAAGGCGAGCCGTTAGCCGCGCAACGACAGGGCCGAAGGCAATTCCGTTGCCATGTGCGTTGTGGAAGGCCCATGGCGGTTGCCTATAGAGGCTGTCAGAGCGCGGGATTGAGCACCGTCTTGTCGGTGCTGCTCAGGTCATCGGCACGCACGACGACGGCGGAGATATTGTCATGCCCGCCGCGTTCGAGCGCGATATCGACCAGTGTTTCGGCGGCATGACGGCAATTCCCCGGCGCCAGCACGCTGCACATTTCTTCATCGCTCACCTCATTGCTGACCCCGTCGCTGCACAACAGGAACACATCGCCGTCTTCGACATCGATGATTTCCTCGTCGATGTCGAGTGACTCGGCTGCGCCGACCGCACGCGTGATCATGTTGCGCACGATGGGGCTGATTGCTTCTTCCAAGGCCGGGTTGCCGATGGCGCGCAGTTCCTCGATCTGGCTATGGTCGCGGGTGAGCTGGGTAAGCAGGCCGTTGCGGTAACGATAGATGCGGCTGTCTCCCGCCCACAGATAGGCGCAGTGCCGCTCCTGCGCGAGCAGGACGACGACGGTGCTGCCGATGATGTGCACGCCGCGCGTGTCCGCTTCTTCCCGCAACAGGCGATTGACGGTTTGCAGGCGCTCGCGCGTATCGACAACGCGTTCGCCCAGGCTGTCATGGGGCGGACTATTGCCCAGTGCAGTGACGATGGTCTGGCTGGCAAAGTCGCCGAGGGCGTGGCCACCCATGCCGTCGGCCACAGCCCAAAGCCGCCGGTCCGGCATGTCGAGGCAAGAGTCTTCGTTCACCTTGCGGACGAGGCCGACATGGGAGCGAGAGGCTGACGTCCAACGGAATTGGCTTGTATCCGTCACGATTACCTCTTGGGGCTGCGATTGGGTCATCACCTTCTGCACTGTCGAAGTGTAGGAAATTTTTACGGGTGCGGCGAGAGAAAAACAGCGACTCTTTGCGCTGGATGCGATTCATCCCCGCGCCGCTTCGTGGTTGCTTCAGAGTTGCTTCACATTCGACGCCTGCTCGTCGAGAGCAACGGTGATGCTCGAATTTGCCCCGGTATTGTTGATGTCCACCAGTTGGATCTGGTTCGTCATCTGGTCAGCATAGTTGTTGACCTGATAGAAGTTGACGACCGTGCCGAAACTTGCCGGGGCCGAGGTATAGGGCCGGATCCAGCCGAAGACCCAAGGCGCGCCCCCACCCCGGATGGACGCCATCGCCTTGCGGTCGAGCACGCGGTCAGCGCAGAGGTCTTTGATAGCAAGTGCGGCCATGATGTGTCTCCAGAGTGGTGTAAGTGCGAAATGTCGAGGTTAGACGCTTCTTTACTTTGCAAGTGCCATGCCAGTTCATGCGCGGGCGCTCGGCAAAGGAGACCGGAAGATCTCCGATGCCGTTTGGGGGATCAGAACGCGGCCTGGGCGCTGGCGAACTGCATCGGGTTGATGTCGAGTTTGAGCGGGCCGAAGCCGGCGCCGATGACGCCGACGTTGTTGAGCGCATTGACTTCGATGTTTTGCAGTTGCGCGATGTTCTGGTTC
>DASRXG010000102.1:0-14649 GCA_035654275.1 Noviherbaspirillum sp. | reverse complement strand
TGCTGATGGCCATCATGAGCTTTTTGACGGGCCGTTCTATGCGCGCTTCCGGTCGCTTGTGAACTGGTGCGTGGAGTGGCGCAAGACGACAATCGCACTGACCTTGGCCGTGTTTGTGCTTGGCGTAATCGGATTCCGTTTCATCGAGCAGCAGTTCTTCCCGGATTCCAGCAGGCCGGAGCTGATGGTGGAGCTCTGGATGCCGGAGGGGACCGCCTTTGCAGCCACAGAAGCGCAGGCCAAGAAGTTCGAGGCTTTTGTGCGCAAACAAGATGGTGTCGAAAGCATTACGAGTTATGTTGGGACCGGCAGTCCTCGCTTTTACTTGCCTCTCGACCAGATTTTTCCTCAGAGTAACGTCACGCAGTTCGTAGTACTGCCGACAGACCTGAAGGCGCGGGAGGCATTGCGCCTGAAGATTATTGACGCATTCAAGAATGAGTTTCCCGAGGCCCGAGGGAGGGTAAAGCTCCTGCCCAACGGGCCGCCAGTGCCGTACCCTGTCCAGTTCCGCGTGACGGGATACGAGGTGGAGAAGGTGCGTGCGATTGCCGATGAGGTAAAGGAAATCATGCGTGCCAATCCGAACGCGATTGGCGTCAACGACAACTGGAATGAATCCATCAAGGTGCTGCGTTTGGATTTGGACCAGGACAAGTTGCGCGCGCTTGGCATCAGTTCGCAAACCGTCATGCGTACGGCGAATACGATCCTGACCGGGACGACGATCGGCCAATACCGCGACAACAACAAGCTTATCGATATCGTGATGCGCCAACCGGTAGAGGAGCGCTCCACCATCACGGCATTGAACGAGGCGAATATTCAGACGCCGAGTGGCAAGGCGGTGCCCATGGCGCAGGTGGCTCGCGCTCGGTTCGTCTGGGAGCCCGGTGTTGTTTGGCGTGAAAGGCGGGAATGGGCAATTACGGTGCAGTCGGATGTTGCAGACGGCATTCAAGGACCGACCGTGTCGAGCCAGATCAGTCCACAATTGGACAAGTTGCGCGCCAATCTGCCTGCCGGATATAAGATCGAGCTGGCCGGAGCCGCAGCCGACAGCGGCAAGGCCCAGCAATCGATCGCTGCAAATGTACCGTTGGTGATATTTATTATCTTCACCCTGCTGATGCTGCAACTCCACAGCTTCTCGCGCGCCTTGATGGTGTTCCTCACCGGGCCGCTAGGCATCGCAGGGGCGGCACTCGCCCTCCTGATCCTGCAGAGACCGTTCGGCTTCGTCGCCCAGCTTGGGGTGATTGCACTGTTCGGCATGATCATTCGCAATTCGGTGATTCTCGTCGACCAGATCGAGCACGACATCCGCGAGGGGGCAGCACCGTGGAATGCGATTGTGGAATCGGCGGTACGCCGCTTCCGGCCGATCATCCTGACCGCTGCAGCTGCGGTGCTCGCGATGATTCCGCTGTCCCGCTCGGTATTCTGGGGGCCGATGGCGGTTGCAATCATGGGCGGCCTTGTCATTGCGACCGCTTTGACGCTGCTATTCCTGCCGGCTCTCTATGCCGCCTGGTTCCGGGTCAAGAAGCCGGAAGCGGAAGTGGCGACGATTCCATAGCAGGAGTGGGGGCTTTACTTCTTCACTGAGAGGGTGGCTCTCATGCAGAAAAAGCGGGACAGTTGAAAGAAAAATCCAGTAAAATGCCGGGTTGAAGTTGAAGAGCTACTAACAAAGGCTTTGTAGGGCGACCAAATATTCACTTCATGGTCGCCCTTTGCTTTTGTGCAAAATCAACGTAAAAGAGCAATGCTACATTCCCGCGAGGATGGCGAAATTGGTAGACGCACCAGGTTTAGGTCCTGACGCCAGCAATGGTGTGGGGGTTCGAGTCCCCCTCCTCGCACCACAGAATATTTAATTTTTTGGACGATTCACATGGCAACTGCAGTCGAAACCTTGGAAAAACTCGAGCGTCGCATCACCATCACTGTGCCGGTGGCAGATGTGAAGGCAGAAGTTGAAAAGCGCTTGAAGATTCGTGCGCGTACCGCTAAAGCCCCGGGCTTCCGTCCGGGCAAAGTGCCGATGAAAATGGTCGCACAGCAGTACGGCTATCAGGTCGAAAGCGAGGTTTTGAACGACAAGGTTGGCCGTGCGTTCAGCGAGGCTGCCAGCGAGAATAACCTTCGCGTTGCCGGCTATCCGAGGATCGAGCCGAAGAGCGGCGAAGGTGTTGCCGAAGACGTCGTCGCATTTGACGCCACATTTGAAGTTTACCCGGAAGTCAAAATCGGCGAACTGTCGAGCGCCGAGGTCGAAAAGGTCAAGTGCGACGTTACCGAAGCAGAAATCGACAAGACTATCGACATTCTGCGCAAGCAGCGCGTGCATTATCACGTCAAAGGCGAGCAGAGCGCTCACGGTGACGGTGGAGCTGACCAGACTGCCCAGAACGGCGATCGCGTGACGGTCGACTTCGTCGGCAAGATCGACGGTGTTGAATTCCAGGGCGGCAAGGCAGAGAACTATCCGTTCGTTCTCGGCGAAGGCCGCATGCTGCCGGAATTCGAAGCCGCAGCAGTCGGCTTGAAGGTCGGCGAATCCAAAACCTTCCCGCTGCCGTTCCCGGCCGATTATCACGGTAAGGACGTAGCTGGCAAGACGGCAGAGTTCACGATCACGATGAAGAAGATCGAGTGGGCGCACATGCCGGAAGTCGATGCAGAATTCGCGAAGTCGCTTGGCATCGCCGATGGCGACCTCCCGAAGATGCGCCAGGATATCAAGGTCAATCTGGAACGCGAAGTCAACGGCCGCGTCAAAGCCAAGACCAAGGACAGCGTAATGAACGCACTGATCAAGGCTGCCGAACTGGACGTACCGAAGGCGCTGATCGATCAGGACGTCGAGCGTCTTACCGAGATGGCTCGCCAGGACATGGCCCAGCGTGGCATGAACGTGAAAGATATGCCGTTCCCGCCTGAACTCTTTACCGCGCAAGCAGAGCGCCGCGTTCGCCTCGGCTTGATCCTTGCCGAGGTGGTTAAGGCGAACAAACTCGAAGCAACGCCGGAGCAGGTGAAGGCGCAGGTTGAGGAGTTCGCGCAGAGCTATGAAGATCCTCAGCAAGTCATGAAGTATTACTACAGCGACCGCCGTCGCTTGGCTGAGGTGGAAGCACTTGTATTGGAAGAAAACGTCGTAAACTACGTCTTGGGCAAAGCTAAGGTCGCTGAAAAGGCGGTTTCGTTTGACGAGTTGATGGGCAACAACGCACAAGCCTAATTCGCGAGTGCGTCATCCTTAAGGAAAGCACATGTCAGGCATGATTAGAAATTCAGCGCTCGATACCGAAATGCTCGGTATGGTGCCGATGGTGATTGAGCAGAGCGGACGTGGCGAGCGCGCGTACGACATTTACTCGCGTTTGCTGAAAGAACGCGTAATTTTTCTGGTCGGCCCGGTCAATGACCATACTGCCAACCTGATCGTCGCGCAGTTGCTTTTCCTCGAGAGCGAGAATCCGGACAAGGATATCTCGCTGTATATCAATTCCCCGGGTGGGTCGGTGTCCGCGGGAATGGCGATCTTCGACACGATGCAGTTTATTAAGCCGGATGTCTCTACCTTGTGTACGGGCTTGGCGGCGTCGATGGGGGCTTTCCTGCTTGCCGCCGGAGCAAAAGGGAAGCGCTTCTCGCTGCCTAACTCGCGCATCATGATTCATCAGCCGCTCGGTGGGGCGCAAGGGCAAGCTGCGGACATCGAGATTCAGGCGCGTGAGATTCTCTATTTGCGTGATCGACTGAACCACATCCTCGCAGAAAAAACTGGGCGGACTGTGGAACAAATCAGCAGGGATACGGACAGAGATAATTTCATGTCTGCTGCGGAAGCCGCTGAATATGGCATGATTGACAAGGTGCTGACCTCCCGCGTTTAATGGGCTGTCCAAGCGGAAAAACGCCCGGACGTTAGCCCGTCCGGGCGTTTTGTTTTCGGACGACGACGCTTGGCGGTTTGCCGCATTTCTTGAGCGGCGTCGTGACGAATTTGGATTTCGCAGGTAAGATCAACTCAATCTCCATCCATACTTTGCTCTATGTCTGACAAAAAATCCTCCAGCGGCGAAAAACTTCTTTACTGCTCGTTTTGCGGGAAGAGCCAGCACGAGGTAAAAAAACTCATCGCAGGACCATCCGTGTTCATTTGCGATGAATGTATTGATCTGTGCAACGATATTATTCGTGACGAAGCATCGAGCGCCGAGCCCGTCTCCGGCCCGAAATCCGATCTCCCGACACCACAGGAGATCTTCGAACTCCTTGGGCAATACGTAATTGGCCAGGAAACTGCCAAGCGTATCCTGTCGGTCGCGGTATATAACCATTACAAACGGCTGAAACACCTCGGAAAGAAAGACGACGTCGAATTGGCAAAGAGCAATATTTTGCTCGTTGGTCCAACAGGTTCGGGCAAGACGCTGCTTGCACAAACCCTTGCGCGAATGCTGAACGTTCCGTTCGTAATTGCCGATGCCACAACATTGACCGAAGCCGGCTATGTCGGTGAAGACGTCGAAAACATCATCCAGAAGTTATTGCAAAACTGCAACTACGAGGTCGAGAAAGCGCAGAAAGGTATCGTCTATATTGACGAGATCGACAAGATTTCGCGCAAGTCCGACAACCCCTCAATTACTCGAGATGTATCGGGCGAAGGTGTGCAGCAGGCTTTGCTGAAGCTCATCGAGGGAACGATGGCATCTGTCCCCCCGCAAGGTGGCCGCAAGCATCCGAATCAGGATTTCGTGCAGATCGACACCACTAACATCATGTTCATATGCGGTGGTGCATTCGACGGCTTGGCAAAGATTATCTCCAATCGTTCGGAAAAAAGCGGTATCGGTTTCTCTGCCAGTGTGAAAAGCCAGCAAGAGCGTAATGCTAGCGAAGTATTGTTGGATGCCGAGCCTGAGGATTTGATTAAATTCGGCTTGATTCCGGAGCTTGTGGGGCGCTTGCCGGTGGTCGCGACCTTGAGTGAACTAAACGAAGAGGCTCTGATCCAAATCTTGCTTGAACCCAAGAATGCCCTGATCAAGCAGTATGCAAAACTGCTTCAAATGGAAGGCGCAGAACTGGAAGTTCGGCCCGCAGCATTGCATGCAATCGCCAGAAAAGCGCTTGAGCGAAAAACCGGCGCCCGCGGTTTGCGCTCGATCCTGGAGCACGCGTTGCTAGAAGTGATGTTCGAGCTGCCGAGCCAGCAAAACGTCGCAAAAGTTGTGATAGACGAGAATACGATTCTCAACGGGGCAAAACCCCTTTTGATTTATCATGAGCAACCGAAGGTGTCTGGTGCAAAGTAGCTAATTGGTGACTGCATTTGATGAACATGGATACAAACGTCTTTTTTCCCAAAAGCAGTACAATTTGAATTACAGGAATCACTTCAGGCTTCCAATGCAAAGCCACCCGAGGGCGACTTCGTGTGTGGCTTTTTTTATTGCAAAGTTTGCAGCAGTGATTTTTGTTGCCGCTTGGACTTGAGTTTTAGGCCGTCGTGCCTACATCATTAACAAGCTCTTAGATAAGGTTCGCCATGACGACTTCTACAACACTTTCTGAACACACCCAGCTGCCGTTGTTGCCGTTGCGGGACGTTGTTGTCTTCCCACATATGGTGATTCCGCTATTCGTCGGCCGGCCCAAGTCGATCAAGGCTCTTGAGGCCGCGATGGAGCAGGGCAAGAGCATCATGCTCGCTGCCCAGAAAGCCGCAGCCAAGGACGAACCTTCTGCATCCGATATTTATGAAATCGGTTGTGTTGCAAATATTTTGCAAATGCTGAAACTGCCCGATGGCACAGTCAAAGTACTAGTCGAAGGTGCGCAGCGAGCACGCATTCATCACATTGGTGAATTGGAAACTCATTTCGTCGCAGAACTGACGCCGGTGGAGTCGGAGCCGGGTGATGAATCCGAGGTTGAAGCAATGCGGCGCGCGATCGTTCAGCAATTTGATCAATATGTAAAGCTGAACAAGAAAATTCCGCCGGAGATTCTTACTTCGTTAGCCGGCATTGACGATGCAGGTCGCCTAGCTGACACCATAGCAGCACATCTGCCGTTGAAGCTTGAGCAAAAACAGGTGATTCTCGAAATCTTCAACGTCGCAAAACGCCATGAGCATCTCCTTGGTCAGCTTGAAGGTGAGCTGGATATTCTCCAGGTGGAGAAGCGCATCCGCGGACGTGTAAAGCGGCAGATGGAAAAATCCCAGCGCGAGTACTACCTGAATGAGCAAGTGAAGGCCATTCAGAAGGAGCTTGGCGAGGGCGAGGAGGGCGCAGATCTCGAAGAGCTTGAAAAGAAGATCATTGCTGCGAAGATGCCGAAGGAAGCGCGCGAGAAAGCCCAGTCGGAACTCAAGAAGCTCAAGCTCATGTCTCCAATGTCCGCTGAGGCGACGGTTGTGCGGAATTACATCGATACGATGTTGAGCCTCCCCTGGCGGAAAAAGTCCAAGATCAATAATGACCTCACACATGCCGAGAAGGTGTTGGAAGACGAGCACTATGGTTTGGAGAAGGTCAAGGAGCGCATTCTTGAGTATCTCGCCGTGCAGCAGCGCGTGGATAAGGTGAAGGCACCGATCTTGTGCCTCGTCGGTCCACCTGGTGTTGGTAAGACCTCGCTCGGCCAGTCGATCGCACGTGCCACAAACCGTAAGTTCGTTCGTATGGCGTTGGGCGGCGTGCGTGATGAGGCAGAGATTCGTGGCCATCGTCGAACCTATATTGGTTCGATGCCGGGCAAGATCTTGCAAAGCCTGGCAAAGACTGGAGTGCGCAATCCGCTTTTCCTGTTGGACGAGGTAGATAAACTCGGTATGGATTTCCGTGGTGACCCGGCGTCGGCCCTGCTTGAGGTTCTCGATCCCGAGCAGAATCACACGTTCTCGGACCACTACATCGAGGTCGACTTCGATTTGTCTGATGTGATGTTTGTCGCGACGTCGAACTCGTACAACATCCCGCCGGCACTGCTGGACCGGATGGAAGTAATACGCTTGTCCGGTTATACGGAGGATGAAAAGACCAATATCGCGCTGCGCTACCTGTTGCCGAAGCAGATCGCGAACAATGGATTGAAGGAAGATGAAATCGCCGTCTCCGAGTCGGCGATTCGTGACATCATCCGTTATTACACTCGTGAAGCGGGTGTGCGTTCGCTGGAGCGCGAAATCTCCAAGATCTGCCGTAAGGTTGTGAAAATGCTCCTGTTGAAGAAGCAGGATCGCAAGATTGCCGTCATGCCGAAGAACCTCGACAAGTTCCTTGGTGTGCGCCGCTACGATTTTGGGATGGCCGAAAAAGAGAACCAGATCGGCCAGGTCGTGGGATTGGCGTGGACAGAGGTTGGTGGTGATCTCCTCACCATCGAAGCCATGACCATGCCGGGCAAAGGCGACATCATTCGTACCGGCACATTGGGCGACGTAATGAAGGAGTCGATTGAGGCAGCCCGTACCGTGGTACGTAGCCGTGCGAAGCGGCTGGGCATCAAGAGCGAGCTGTTCACAAAGACGGATATCCACATCCACGTACCTGAAGGTGCGACGCCGAAGGATGGCCCTTCCGCTGGTATTGCAATGACAACCGCTCTGGTGTCGGTGCTGACGGGCATTCCAGTGCGGGCTGACGTGGCAATGACTGGTGAAATTACGCTCCGTGGTGAAGTCTTGCCGATCGGCGGCTTGAAGGAAAAACTGCTGGCCGCACATCGTGGTGGAATCAAGACCGCCTTGATTCCAGAGCAGAATGTAAAGGACCTTGCAGAGATTCCGGATAACGTGAAGAACAAGCTGGAGATCATTCCGGTGCGGTGGATTGACAAGGTATTGGAAGTGGCGCTGGAGCGGCAGCCGGTTCCTCTCACGGATGTCGATACAACGGTTGACACGGCGGTTGCGCAAGCCACTCCGCAAGCAGACCCGAACGTCGTTAAGCATTGATTGATACTGCAGTCGAGGACTTAGGAGGCGCTCTTCGGAGCGCTTTTTTATGTCGGTCTTTTTTGGTGAATTTGTTGGCGAAATCCGCGCTAAGAATGGTAGCTGATCGGTCGGTTGGATGCGATTGAATCGTCCGGAAGGCGCTTGACACAAGGCTTTTCGACTTGTCTAATACCGTCTGCAGAAAATTTCTTGTCTGCATTTTTTTGACGGGACGATGACTACAAAAAGCAAGAATGCCCGTCAATGAATTCAATTTATTGAGGGAGGGGGGCGTCAGTGAACAAAAACGAATTAATTGAACACATTGCCAAGACCGCGGATATTTCCAAGGCGGCGGCGACTCGTGCACTTGATTCTCTGATCGGTGCAGTGAAGACGACGTTGAAGAAAAATGGAACGGTTACGCTTGTCGGCTTCGGCACCTTTTCAGTCGGTAAGCGTGCGGCGCGTACAGGACGTAATCCGCGTACCGGTGATGCAATCAAGATCAAAGCTGCGAAGGTTCCCAAATTCCGGCCCGGTAAGGCACTGAAAGATGCAGTTAACTAGTGCATCTTTCGAGAACATGTTGTAGAATCATATTTTTTACGACGTGGTGACAAACGTCGTAAAAGTTTGGCTGACTAAGTGTGGATCAGGGTGCTTAGCTCAGTTGGTAGAGCGGCGCCCTTACAAGGCGTAGGTCGGGAGTTCGAGCCTCTCAGCACCCACCAAGCAGCCAAGCATGCAAGTAAAGTTTCAGGAGTGGTAGTTCAGTCGGTTAGAATACCGGCCTGTCACGCCGGGGGTCGCGGGTTCGAGTCCCGTCCACTCCGCCAAAAACCAAAAAGGCGAACGTAAGTTCGCCTTTTTTCATATGTGACGACGTTTTTCAATCTGCACGCGGCTAAAGTGTTGAACTGGCTGCGTTTGGAAAGCCAATGCTGAAACTGCGTTCTCGCAATCTGTAATTCTGTGGACTGACCATGTTTGAATTTATTCGCACGCATCGTCGCTTGATGCAGTTCTTGCTGCTGCTGTTCATTTTTCCTTCGTTTGCGTTCTTCGGCCTTGAAGGATATACGCGCTTCCGGGAAGGGGACAATGCCGTTGCGAAGGTGGCTGGGCAATCCATTACACAGCAAGAACTGGACGCTGCACAACGTGAACAGATGGAGCGATTCCGTCAGATGTTTGGCGGTCAGTTTGATCCAGCGATGCTCGATACGCCGGAGGCAAAACAGAGCATTCTCGATGGTTTGATTACACAGCGTGCCGTTGCGCTGGAAGCAGCACGTAACCGTCTTTCGGTCAGTGACCAGACCTTGCAACAGACAATCCTCAATGTGCCGGGATTGGTCGGGCCGGATGGAAAGTTCGATGTCGAGCGCTACAAGTCCCTGCTCGCAGCACAGGGGATGACCCCCGCGATGTACGAAGCTCGGCTCCGGCACGACCTGACGTTGCAGCAGGTCAGCGAGGCGGTGCAATCAACGGCCTTCGCTCCGAAGAGCGTGGCGACTCGGTTGTCTGACCTGAACGACCAGGAAAGGGAAGTTCAGGAGCTCCTGTTTAAGTCTGCCGACTATGCTTCCCAAGTCAGAGTGACGGACGAAATGCTCCGGGCATATTACGAAAAACAGGGAAGCCAGTTCGAGATTCCCGAGCAGGTCAAGGCAGAGTATGTGGTGCTGAATAGTGAAGCGGTTGCTGCTCAGATTTCGGTGAGTGACGCTGACATCAAGTCGTACTACGAGCAGAACGCCAAGCGTTTTACCGAGGAAGAGCAACGCCGTGCAAGCCATATCCTGATAAAGACAGGAAAGGATATGCCTGCCGCCGAGAAGGCTGCCGCCAAGGAGAAGGCGGAAAGGTTGTTGATCCAAGTGCGCAAGAACTCTGCTGATTTTGCCAAGCTTGCAAAAGAGAACTCCGACGACCCTGGCTCGGCAGAGCGAGGAGGAGATCTCGATTTCTTTGGTCGCGGGATGATGGTCAAGCCATTCGAAGACGCTGCGTTTGCGTTGAAAGAAGGCGAGATCAGCAATGTAGTCGAGTCGGACTTCGGTTATCACATTATTCAGCTGACTGGAATCAAGCCAGCGACGGCAAAGAACTTGGACGAGGTCAAAGGACAAATTGCGGCCGAGATCAAGAAGCAGTTGGCGGCAAAGAAGTTTGCCGAAATGGCAGAGCAGTTTACCAATTTGGTATATGAGCAATCCGACAGCCTGAAGCCGGTTGCAGAAAAACTTGGGCTGAAGATTGAAACGGCAGCTGGTTTGACGCGCACGCCAAACCCGGCTGTTGCGCAGAATGCTCCGTTCAACCATCCAAAGTTCCTCGGCGCTGTGTTCTCGGATGATGCGATCAAGAACAAGCGCAACACGGAAGCAGTTGAAGTTGCGCCGAGCACCTTGATCTCGGGTCGGGTTGTCGAGTACAAGCCGGTGACGAAGCGTCCGTTCGAGGAGGTGAAATCGATTATCACCGAGCGTGTGACCAAGATCGAGGCGGCAAAGCTGGCGAAGCAGGCCGGTGAGGCAAAACTGGGTGCCCTCAAATCGAACGGTGAGGCCGCTGGCTTTAGTGAATCGAAGACCGTGTCCCGTACGAAAAACCAGGGACTTCAGCGGGAAGCTCTGCTCGCCGTGATGAAAGCAGACGTAAATAAGCTGCCCAACCTCGTTGGCGTCGACCTTGGCGAGCAGGGATATGGGATCTATCGCATCAATAAGGTCGGGCAACCGGCAACACCCGATTTGGCGCGCCGCCAAGCAGAGCAGCAGCAGATCGCCGATGCATTGGCCCAACTAGAGGCATCGGCATATCTTGATGCCTTAAAGAAGAAGGCCAAAGTGGAGGTCGTGAAGCCAATCTCCGCTAAACCGGATTCAGAAACCGCAGAGAAACAATGATATCTCTCCTGCCTTACGGAGGGGAATGCAGAAAAAAGCCGCTTCTTTGAAGCGGTTTTTTTATTAGGACTGACACATCCAGAAGTACATTGCACCTTACTGCAGACAACAGGGGTGTGCTGGGAGGCAATGGAGTGCAAAAGGAATACACACTGGCCTTAAAGCAGGCGGTCGTTGAGGTGGGGGCTCGTCCTTAGCTTTACCTCAATAAGAGCGGTTTCAGGAACGGCCAGATGTTTTCAAGCATGATTGGCTGCGCTTCTGCGGCGGGATGAATGCGATCGGACTGGAACATATGGGGCTGGTCAGCAATTCCTTGCAGAAGAAATGGCACCAGCGGCGTCCCGGTTGAGCGGGCAATGTCCGCAAAGAGGGCGATGAATTTTTCCGTGTATGCTTTTCCGTAGTTCGGCGGGAGCTGCATGCCCACGAGCAGAACCTTGGCTTGAGCGGTGTGCGATGCAGTAATCATGGAGCGGAGATTTGCTTCGGCCGCGCTTAGCGGTAAGCCGCGGAGGCCATCGTTTGCTCCAAGCTCGATGACCACCACGTCAGGCTGATGACGCTCCAACAGTGCTGGAAGACGGGCTCGACCGCCCCCGGTTGTTTCGCCACTAATGCTGGCGTTAATGATCGATGCATCGATCTTTTCGGCTTTCAGGCGCTTTTCGAGAAGAGGTACCCATCCGCTTCCCCGGTTAAGGCCGTATTCGGCAGACAGGCTATCGCCGAGCACAAGCACGGTTTTTGATGCAGAATAGGCAGTCGTTGCAAACAAGAAGAGCGTGAACGCCGCCATCTGCCGCAGCATTCGCATCCAATCCCCAGGTCCCTTAACGTTATTCTGCATGAGTGCCTCTTCCCTGTTATCAGCGGCTATTGAAGTAAT
Organism: Noviherbaspirillum sp.; assembly: GCA_035654275.1. GTDB lineage: Bacteria > Pseudomonadota > Gammaproteobacteria > Burkholderiales > Burkholderiaceae_D > Noviherbaspirillum. The sequence continues at coordinate 2,879 of DASRXG010000102.1, read as the reverse complement.
TCAACTGAACAAGCGCGTTGCGGACGCGACCGGTGAACTGACAATATTGCGTGACATCGATTTTACCGTGCAGCCTGGCGAGACGCTTGCAATCGTCGGTGCATCCGGCTCGGGCAAATCGACCTTGCTAGGTCTCCTCGCCGGCCTCGATACGCCGTCCGAAGGCACGGTAAAGCTCGATGGTGTCGATATTTTCGCCTTGGACGAAGATGGCCGCGCCGGTTTGCGTCAAGCCAAGCTTGGTTTTGTATTCCAGTCCTTTCAATTGCTGGCACATCTGACGGCGTTGGAGAATGTGATGCTTCCGCTTGAACTGAGGCGTGATGAACAGGCCAAGGAAAAGGCTGAGTCAATGCTCGGCCGTGTCGGACTTTCCAGTCGCTTGCGGCACTATCCGAAGTACATGTCCGGCGGGGAGCAGCAACGCGTCGCCTTGGCGCGTGCTTTCGTCACCCAACCGCCGCTGCTGTTTGCCGATGAGCCGACGGGCAGCCTTGATGCAGCCACTGGGGAAGCAGTCATCAAACTGATGTTTGAGTTAAATGAGGAGCGCGGATCGACCTTAGTGCTTGTCACCCACGATCCATCCATCGCTGCTCGTTGCAAGCGTGTTATTACCATTGCTGCCGGCAGGTTGTTGACCTGAGAGCCCCTGCCGGTTCCGGAGGAGTGAAGGCGAGCCAGTCAATGATTAGCGTGGTGCGTACTTCTGTGTAAGCTGATTGAGAATCGTCCTAACACAGGGGATTAATTCACTAGCGGTCATGCCGATGGGGCCGGTTCCCTGCCCAAGCAATGTGTCCGCAGCTTGCCCGTGGAGCCACGTTGCGGCGAGTGCGGCGTTCCATACGGGAAATGACTGTGCGACCAAGGCGCCGCAGATGCCAGCAAGTACGTCACCGGTGCCTGCCGTGGCCAACGCAGGATTACCTGTGGTATTGATGTAGAGCGCGCCGTCAGGTTTTGCAATGATACTGCCCGATCCTTTTAAAACCGCGACCGCATTAAGCCGCTGTGCCAACTCAGCAGCGGCAGTAGGCCGGTCGGCTTGTATCTCCTTTGCTGTCGTCCCCAGGAGTCGTGCCGCTTCAAGCGGATGTGGCGTAATGACAGCGTCAGCACTGCGCTGCGCAAGTTCTTGCTGAAGTCCTGGTTCAGCCGCAATCAGGTTTAGTGCATCAGCGTCCAGCACAATTGGCGAAGGTGCATGCAGGACTTTCGACAGGATGTCATGGGCAAGCTCAGAGATGCCCAGCCCTGGGCCGACGACCAGCGTCGCACCGGTGAAGTCCATTTCAGGAGCATATCGGCACATCAGTTCAGGCTGGACGCTGTCGTAGGGCGGAGGTTCATCGATGAACGCCGCAAACACGCGCCCTGCGCCACACTTCGACGCTGCGCGCGCTGCCAGTATCGGCGCGCCACCCATGCCATGCGCACCGCCGACAACGATGACGTCGCCGAAGCTGCCTTTGTGGGAGTTGTGCTGACGGTGGCGCAAGAAAGGCGTAAAGGTCTCCAAACTATTCAGGTATGCCTTCGCCGATGGAAAAAGTTCGTGTTCGATACGGAGATTGGCTACTTCCACTTCGCCGGCGAAGTCGCGGCCATTGAAAGTATGCAAACCTGGTTTGTCGCCGATGAATGTAACGGTATGCGTCGCACGGATTGCTACGCCCGTATCGCCAACAATGGCGCCGGTATCGGCATCGATTCCGCTAGGGACATCAAGGGCAAGAACCGGGCAGTTAAGGCTGTTGATGGTTTCGACCAGAGCCCGCAAGTTCGCGGCGATGGGGCGTGTGAGGCCAATTCCGAAAAGGCCATCGATGATGAGAGACCACCGTTGGGCTCTGGCTGAATCGACGGTTGGTTCGAGAAAACGAGCCGCAGTACTCTTAGCTTTGGCGAGTGCCCGCTGAGAGTCCTTCGACTGACGCGCCAGGTCCGCACATAGCAGGACAACTACCTCCAAGCCAGAATTCGCGAGCTGAAAGGCTGTTTCCAGCGCATCGCCGCCGTTATTGCCGGGGCCGGCAAGCACGAGGACTGGTGCTGTCTGTCGGGGCTCCGAAGATAATTTCAACGCAACACGGGCAGCAGCTTCTCCCGCGCGCTGCATTAGTGTCCCCGTCGGTAGGGTGGCCAGTGCTGCCTCTTCGATCGCACGAATTTCGGAAACCTGATAGAGCGCGGTAGAGGAGTGCATGGGGCGCGTCCTGTAGTGTGAGGTATTGGCGGAGTGGTATTGCCCCTTAAATTCTATGCCATCTCATTCGGCACCGGGCATCGGCAAGTTCTATTTCGGCAATTTGACGCAAAGATAGATTTGGTTTGCATCAATTAAAAGCTTCATTTAAAATGAATCTTAAGTTGGTTGCGACACCAACGCCTACGGATTCCCGCAGTACGACCTGCGGTCCCATGACGTTTTTATGCAAGGAGCTTTGACATGGCACACGATTGTTCTCATCCCCAAATGGCAGGCGGTATCTATCCGTTCGATGCGCGAGGAATCGCAAAACGATTCAGACATGCCGCAATCTTCGGCGCCCTCGATGCGCTTGAGCCGGGTGAGACAATGCGGTTCTGCAACGATCATGACCCGCTGCCGCTGCTTTCGCAAATCAATGGTTACTTTGGTTCGCGTGTGAAGATTGCATACGTGCAGCGTGAGCCGGGTGAAATTGTGATCGATTTCCTGGTCACCGCTTAAGAAGTCCAGTCGAGCCGGCCTGGTCGGCTTGTGATGCGGACACACCAAGCGATGGGCGTGCCTTTATTTATTTTGACGCCACAATTGCGGCTACGTATTCTGCGATAGCGAGGGAAGCGGTAAGGCCGGGCGATTCAATCCCGTACATACCGAGGTAGCAGGG
>DASRXG010000101.1:0-46144 GCA_035654275.1 Noviherbaspirillum sp. | reverse complement strand
CGAACAGACGAACGACGGCAAGAAAAAGGTCACGATTCGACCTCTGGCCGGCACCCGCCCGCGCGGTGCAACGCCCGAGCAGGACACGCAGTTGGCGAAGGAACTGCTGGCCGATCCGAAGGAAATTGCCGAGCACGTGATGCTAATCGACTTGGCACGCAACGATATTGGCCGTATCGCCGAAACCGGCAGCGTCAAGGTAACCGACAAGCTGGTCATCGAAAAATACTCCCATGTGCAGCATATCGTGTCAAACGTCGAAGGCACATTGAAGCCGGACCTGTCGAATCTCGACGTGCTGAAAGCCACCTTCCCTGCTGGCACGCTCTCCGGCGCACCGAAAGTACGTGCGATGGAAATCATTGATGAGCTGGAGCCGGTCAAGCGCGGCATCTATGGCGGTGCCTGTGGCTACCTGTCGTTCGGCGGTGAAATGGACCTGGCGATTGCCATCCGCACCGGAGTGATCAAGGATGGCATGTTGCATGTTCAGGCGGCAGCCGGCGTCGTCGCCGATTCGGTCCCCGAAATGGAATGGCAGGAAACCGAGAATAAGGCGCGCGCGGTGCTGCGTGCGGCCGAGCAAGTGCAAGACGGACTGGATGGAGGATTCTGAGATGTTGCTGATGATTGATAACTACGACTCCTTCACCTACAACCTGGTCCAGTACTTTGGCGAACTCGGTGAAGAAGTGCGCACTTTCCGCAATGATGAAATTACGCTGGAGCAGATTGCGGCGATGAAGCCTGACCGTATCTGCATCTCCCCCGGCCCGTGCACGCCGCATGAAGCGGGTGTTTCAGTACCGATCCTGCAGGAGTTTTCCGGAAAGATCCCGATCCTCGGCGTATGCCTTGGCCACCAGAGCATCGGCGCAGCGTTCGGCGGCAAAGTGATTCGCGCAAAGCAGGTCATGCATGGCAAGACCTCGCTCGTTACGCATACCGGTGTTGGCGTATTCAAGGATCTGCCAAGCCCGTACACGGTTATCCGTTATCACTCGCTGGCCATCGAGCGAGAGTCGTTGCCGGACTGCCTCGAAATCACCGCATGGACCGATGATGGTGAAATCATGGGTGTGCGGCACAAGGAATTCAAGGTGGAAGGCGTGCAATTCCACCCCGAGTCGATCCTGTCCGAACATGGTCATGCACTGCTGAAGAACTTCCTGACCGCCTGAGCTGGAGAGCGCTATGCCGATTACAGAACAAGAAGCCCTGCTGCGCTGCATCGACCACCGCGAGATTTTCCATGATGAGATGCTCGCGCTGTTCCGCAAAATCATGGGCGGCGAAATGTCGCCAGTGATGATCGCCGCGCTGACGATGGGCCTGCGCGTCAAGAAGGAAACTATCGGCGAAATCACCGCCGCAGCGCAGGTGATGCGCGAGTTTTCGACCAAAGTGCCGACCAAGGACACGACAAACCTGCTCGACATCGTCGGCACCGGCGGTGATGGTGCGCATACGTTCAATATCTCTACCGCATCGATGTTCGTGGCTGCCGCAGCGGGCGCTCGCGTGGCGAAACATGGTGGGCGCAGCGTTTCGTCATCGTCCGGCAGTGCGGACGTGCTGGAAGCGCTCGGTGCCAATATCAACTTGAAACCGGAGCAGGTCGCCCAGTCGATCGAAGAAACCGGCATCGGCTTCATGTTCGCGCCGAACCATCACGCCGCAATGAAACATGCGGCACCGGTACGCAAGGAACTCGGTGTGCGCACGATCTTCAATATTCTCGGGCCGCTGACGAATCCGGCAGGTGCGCCGAATATCCTGATGGGCGTGTTCCATCCCGACCTCGTCGGCATCCAGGTCCGTGTGCTGCAACGCCTCGGCGCACAGCATGCGATGGTGGTCTGGGGCCGGGACAATATGGACGAAGTATCGCTTGGCGCAGCGACAATGGTGGGCGAACTGGTCAATGGTGAAATTCGCGAATACGAGATCCATCCGGAGGATTTCGGCCTGCAGATGGTTGCAAGCCGTAACCTGAAGGTTGCCGGCTCGGCGGAATCGAAAGAGAAGATTTTCGAAGCCTTGGACAATACACCGGGTCCGGTACGCGATATTGTTGTGCTCAATGCCGGCACCGCTTTGTATGCAGCAGGCATCGTTTCATCGATCGCCGACGGCCTGACGAAGGCGCGTGAAGTCATCGCATCCGGTGCTGCGAGAGCAAAGCTGAATCAATTCGTCAACGTAACACAACGACTCGGCGCCGCCTAAGCCATCATGTCCGACATCCTGAAAAAAATTCTTGAAGTAAAGGCGCAGGAAGTTGCTGCGGCTAAACAACAACGCGACTTGGCGAGCCTGCGCCGTGACGTCGAAACCGACAGTGAAGCGCGCGCGACGCTGCGCGGGTTCGAGGCCAGCCTGCGCGCCAAGATCGCTGCCGGTCATGCTGCCGTAATTGCCGAAGTGAAGAAGGCATCACCGTCGAAAGGCGTACTACGCGCTGATTTCCATCCTGCCGAAATCGCACAGAGCTATGCCCAGCATGGCGCAGCTTGCCTGTCGGTACTCACCGATGTGCAGTTCTTCCAGGGCGCTCCGGCATACCTGAAACAAGCACGCGCATCGTGCTCGATCCCTGTTTTGCGCAAGGACTTCCTGGTTGATCCATACCAGGTCTACGAGGCGAGATCATGGGGTGCGGACTGCATCCTGCTCATCGTTGCCGCACTCGATTTCAGCTTGATGGCAGAGCTGGAGGCCTGCGCACACGAACTCGGCATGGGCGTGCTGGTAGAGGTGCATGATGCCGATGAACTCGAATCCGCATTGCGATTGAAGACGGCGATGCTCGGTATCAACAACCGCAACCTGCGCACCTTTGAAACCTCGCTGCAAACGACGATCGGCCTGCTGCCGCGTATTCCGGCCGACAAACTCATTGTGACGGAGTCGGGGATTCTGACGCCGGATGATGTGAAGCAAATGCGCGACGCCAACGTACACGCTTTTCTCGTTGGCGAGGCATTCATGCGCGCCCCCGATCCGGGCGTCGAACTCAGCCGGCTTTTCGGCTAATTCGTCCCGATCCAGGCGGCACGCAAACGCACGGCTGCCACCGGCTTTTGCTGCGCGGCCAGCGCCGTCTGCGGGGTATCGTCGGGAGCGAGCGTTGCGGCAAACGTCATCAGTTCGTCGCGGCGGAACACATGCAACATCACTTCGTCGCCGATGCGATAACGCGCAAGCAGCGTATCGAGATTGGTCGCCAATACCCGCAAGCCGTTGACGGCCATCAGGATATCTCCGGCTGACACACCTGCCTGGTGCGCAGCACCGCCCTCGTAGACGCTCGCGACCTTGCAGTCATTGCCATCGCGCGTCGTCTTGATATTCAGACTGGGCTTGGCGTTCTTCCGGTTGTCCGAGACCTCCACGCCGAAGGGCGCGAGTAATTTGGCGAGCGGCAAATCATCGGTGCCGTACACATAGCGGTCGAAGAATCGCCTCAACTTGAGCCCCGAAACCTCTTCAAACAGCGCTTCGATTTCGGACTCCGCGACGCCAAGACCGCCGTTGTTCTCATAGAAATCCCTGCCAAACCGCTTCCAAAGAGTCCGCATTACGTCGTCGAGAGACTTTTTCCCTTTGGTTTCCGCTCTTATCGTGAGATCGAGCGCCAGTCCAATGAGCGAGCCTTTGACGTAATAACTCACGATGGCATTCGGCGAGTTTTCATCTTGCCGGTAGTACTTGGTCCACGCGTCGAAACTGGATTCGGCGACGCTTTGCTTTGTGCGGCCGCTGCCACGCAGTACACCGTTGATGTTCTTGGAGACCAGTTTGAAATAAGCGGCCTCGTCAATGACGCCGCTGCGGACCAGCATCAAGTCATCGTAGTAGCTGGTAAACCCTTCGAACAACCAGAGCAGCGTGGTGTAGCCCTCGGTGCGCAGATCATACGGCGCAAATACATCCGGCTTGATCCGCTTGACGTTCCACGTATGGAAATACTCATGGCTGCACAATCCGAGATAGGTGCGGTACCCGTCGCTCATCTCCTTCTGCCCTTTTACCGGCAAGTCATTACGGGAGCAGATCAGCGCCGTTGAAGCTCGATGCTCAAGGCCGCCATAGCCGTCGCCCACTGCAAGCGTCATGAAAACATAACGCTCCATCGGAGCCGCCTTCGTCCTTGGCTCGAACAGCGCGATCTGCGCTTCGCAGATTTTCTTCAGATCGGTCGTCAGGCGCACCATGTCGAGGTTAGGTACGCGCCCGGTGATGACAACATCATGCGAAACGCCATGGGCCTTGAACGTCGACAGTTCAAAAGTGCCCATCTCGACCGGGTGGTCGATCAGCTCGTCGTAGTTGGCCGCGACGTAGGTACCGAAGCCGTAACGTTTTGCTTTGAGTTCCGGCAATGCGGTCGCCACGCGCCAGCCCTTGTAGGCATCACCGTATGGCGGTCGAATGTCCACCATATGAGGCAGGTTTTCGCGCCCCTGAGCACTCAGGAAAACGCTCGTGCCATTAAAAAAACCGTGTGTCTGGTCGAGGTGCGCGGCACGCACGGATAAGTCCCAGGCATAGACTTCGTACTGCACCGTAATACCGGCCTCGCACGGCGCGGCGAGCCAGGTATGTTTGTCGAGCTTCGTGAGCGGGACGTTTTTGCCTGCCGACTCGGCACGGATGCGCACAATATTTCGGGCAAATTCGCGAATCATGTAACTGCCGGGAATCCATGCCGGCAGCTCAAACGCTTGCCCCGCAGGGTCAGGATTGTCGACGGTGAGCGTGACCTCAAACAGATGCGCAGCCGGGTCCTTGGGGAAAATGGTGTAGTTAATCGCGTTCTTCATGCCAATCCTGTCGTATGAAATGCGCTTCGCGCCATGCCGCAAGGAGAATAGTGTAGCGGGAATGCGATTATTAGGCTCAGCACTACGCAGGTGCGGCGCGACGAAGGTCATCCATACAATCGATGTCCAGATGAATGCCTGGATCCCCTGTCGCCACTTCCGTCACCGGAAACGCCTTGAGCAAACGCCGTGCGCCTTCATCTCCGTGAAGTGACAGCAGATCCTGAAGATGCACAGAAGCGAAGGCGACCGGATTGCCGCGGCCCCCCTGATACGTCGGCACTGCAATATGTGCCCCCTTATCAATTGTCTCAACGAGCGCTCGGATCGTCGTTGTCTGTACGTAGGGCATATCTGCGAGGGCGATGAGCCAGCCTCTGGCGTCGTGCGTACACGACAAGCCATGCACCAGGGATGCCGCCATGCCTTGTCCGGCATCGGGGCAAACGACCGTCTTGCATCCTACAGCGCGCAGCTGCGAGGCGAGCACCTCCGCGTCGGGCCGCACCACTGCAAGCACGTCAGGTATTACAGCGAGAAGATTTTTTGCGGCGGCAATTGCAACGGCTTCGCCGTCCGCAAGCGGTTGCAGCAACTTGTTATGCTCGCCCTGTGGATCGAAGCGGGAACCCCGTCCCGCGGCGAGCAGAATGCACGCAACACTCGGGGATGTCGATTTATGCGAGGTTGCCTGCAGCATCCTTGATCGCCGCACGAATGCGCTGGTAGGTACCGCAACGGCAGATGTTGCCGCTCATGGCTGCATCGATATCGGCATCCGATGGTTTTCTGTTTGCCCTAAGCAGCGCGGTGGCACTCATTACCTGCCCACTCTGGCAATAGCCGCATTGGGGCACGTCGTGCTTGATCCAGGCATCTTGTACCGCTTTGCCGACACGATCAGCGGACACGGCTTCGATCGTGGTGATCTTCTGGCCGACGGCGCTGGAAATCGGCGTGACACAGGACCGGATCGGCTGACCATTCAAATGAACAGTACAGGCGCCACACAAAGCCGCCCCGCATCCGAACTTGGTACCCGTCATGTTGAGATTGTCACGCAGTGCCCAGAGAATGGGTGTGGACGGGTCAGCATCGACTTGCGTATCACGGCCATTGACGTTAAGAGTGATCATGGTTGGAACCTGTTATTTACTGTTCTAATTGTCTGCTTTCGCTACTTGCCAGCCGTGCGCTCCCCACAGCGGGCAATCCAAGCCCTCTTCACTACGGCACTCAGTGTAACCCGGTGGATGCATCATGCAAATACATTAAGATTCCCGGGTAACAACGACGTCGCTTGCAATCCGGCCGCATCCCCCTAGGCCCAAATAAAAATGACGCGCTCCATTGGAAACGCGTCACTATTGTTACTGCAAATACTCGCTGGTTATTTGATGGATGCCAATTTACTTTCAAGCGCTTTGGCGTCAACAGCGCCCGGGATACGCGTGCCGTCAGTGAAGAAAACCGTGGGAGTGCCGGTAATCTTCATCCTTTGCCCCAGCGCCAGGATCTTGTCGTTCGGTGCCGTGCAGTTGGCCGGAGCGGTGGCAGGCACCTTCCCGCGCAGCATCCAGTCGTCCCATGCCTTGGCACGGTCTTCAGAGCACCAGATGTTCCGGGACTTGACCGCGGAATCCTCCGAGAGGATGTTGTACATGAAGGTATATACCGTCACGTTGTCCATTTCATTCAACGTCTGGCGGAAGCGCTTGCAATAACCGCAATTCGGATCTTCGAACACCGCGATGACGCGTTTGCCATTCCCCCTGACCATCTTTAGTGCCGACTCGAACGGCAGGTCTGCGAACTTGATCTTGTTGATCTCGTCCACGCGCGCCTTGGTGTAATCGTGGAATGTCTTGGTGTCGACGATGCGGCCGATGAACAGGTATTCACCCTTGGCATCCGTATAAAAAACATCGCCACCAATGCGGACCTCGTATAAGCCGCCATACGGAGTCTTCGTAACGGAGTCTACTTTTGCGCCATCCCCCAGACGAGGTTCGATGGCTTTCTTGATCGCCGTTTCCTGCGCGCTTTGTGCGAATGTCGCGCCAGTTGCAAGACCGAGGACGGCAATGGCGATCAATTTAGTCAATTTCATCATGCTCTGCATTTTCCCTTTTCAGTTTCTATGGCCTTTTTCCCATGGCATGGGAGATCAGCGCTCTCTTTATGACCGGCAGCTTGTTCACCAAGTTCAGCCCGATATTGCGCGCGACTCGTATGGGCTCAAAATCCATCGAGAACAGGCGCTCCAGTCCATCGGTCGCCACCTGCATCAGGAAGATGTCCTCTTTGCGTGAACGAGAATAACGCGCCAGAACCCGCTCGTCGCCGCAATCACGATGCGCCTCGCGCTCGCTGACCGCCTTGACCAAGGCGGCGACATCGGAAAACCCCAGGTTCATGCCATGCCCTGCCAAGGGGTGTACAACGTGTGCGGCATCGCCAACCAGCGCGACGCGCGGCGAAATGATCGAATGCGGTCGCATCAGGCGCAAAGGAAACGCCTTGACGTTCTCCGGTTGCAGCGGGTGCAGTCTGCCCAGTTGATGCCCTGGCAAGGATGACAAGCGCTCGGCCAGTTGTGCCAGCGGTTCGCGCATCAGCGTCTGCGCCAAGGATTCCGGTGCCGACCAGACCAGCGAAACGCGCTGTCCGGGGAGTGGCAACAAGGCGATGATTCCCTCGCTGGATGTGAACCATTGATATGCAGTGCCGTGGTGAGGCTGGTCACAGTCGAAATTCGTGACGATCGCGCGCTGACCATAGGATCTGTAATCAAGGCCGATATCACATTGTCCGCGCACCCACGACTCGGCGCCATCCGCCCCTACAACGAGGGATGCTTCGATCTTATCGCCATTATCGAGTTGGACCGTCGCAGCGGTCGAATCAATACGCAACGCCGTGGCGTGCCCCGTCACGATCCGCATGTTCGGCGCGAAGCGAAGCGCCGCATCAAGGGCCGAATTGAGGTTACTGTCTTCAAGGATCCAGGCCAAGGAACCGGTTCGCGCGCCATACGCGTCGAAAGCCAGATTGCCGGCCTGTTCGCCATCGCCCTTGACAACCATTGCATCGACCGGCGCCACCCGCGCGGCATCCAGTGCATGCCAGACCTTCAGCGAGGACAACAAGTCGTGCGCCACCTGATTCAGTGCGTAGACGCGAACGTCCCAGCTGCCGGGCTGCACCGCCGCGCCATGGGAAGCGGCGGGAGGGCTGAGCAAAGTCACACTCAGGCCTGCCTGGGCAAAGCCAAGCGCGGCAGTCTTGCCGATGGCACCATTGCCAACGACACAAATATTGCTCTTAAAATGCATAAAGCTTAAGCCTGATGAAATGAGTAAGCGAGCAGTTGAACGGGCATTATAGCCTTTGCAGATTCATATGGTTTTGCAAAAGTCTTGCATATCCCGATAGATTTGCTATACTTGCGCGCCTTGGCCTGGTAGCTCAGTTGGTAGAGCAGAGGATTGAAAATCCTTGTGTCGGTGGTTCGATTCCGCCCCGGGCCACCAAGAAATTCAAGGGCTTAGCTTCGGCTAAGCCCTTTTTCGTTTACCAAGCCATTTTTGGGATGGATCGGCTCCGATGCGAATTGTCGTTCTGGATTGTGACCGCACTCAAACCAACCTGATTTGCCAAGTCCTGAGGGCGGCTCGTCATGAATGCCATCCCGTCCAAACAGAGAAGTCTGCCTTAGAGCACCTGCAACAGTCGCAGTGCGATTTGCTTATCATGGATTCGGCAGCTGTTCAGCACGGCATAGTCGAAGCCCTGCATGAATTTCGCCAAGCTACCTCCACCTCATTTCCTGTCCTGTTATTGGCAAGTCGCTCCGAGGAGGACGATGTTGTCGCTGCACTTGCAGCGGGCGTCAATGACTACCTGATCAAACCGATCCGGCGTGGCGAACTGCTAACACGCGTGCAAGTACTCCTCAAAGGCGCCTATCCGGCCGAGCACGCCGCGCTCCAAGTCCAGTTCGGCGCATACAGCTTTGAGGAAGGCACCAACCGGCTGGCACAGGACGGCAGGCCGATCGATGTGACCCAAAAGGAGTTCGAGCTGGCGCTGCTGTTTTTCCGTCACCTAGGTCGCCCGCTTTCACGCGCCTTCATTCAGGATTCGGTCTGGGCCCACGAGGCTGAAATCCCGTCCCGCACCATCGACACGCATGTCTCCCGCGTACGCAGCAAGCTTGGCCTGCGTCCCGAGAACGGCTTCAGGCTGGCACCGGTCTATAGTTATGGGTACAAGCTGGAGCAACTGCCGAAGTGAACGGATTGCGTGGAGTCATGGTCGTAGACATGGATTGCTGAGCCGCAGCAATACCTGTTTAACAACAAAAACCCCGCTCTCGTGCCGCATGGCAACGAGCTATAATACGAAGTTGAGAGAACCTCCGAAATAGCGTAACCGATATGCAGCTTCTAGCCGTCGGCCTCAATCACACCACCGCGCCCGTTTCATTGCGCGAAAAAGTCGCTTTTCCCGCAGATCAGATCCGGGAGGCTGTCGCGTCGGCGCGCGCCTGGTTCGGCCGTCTGGCAACGACGGGCACGACGGATGAAGCCGCAATCCTCTCTACCTGCAACCGTACTGAACTCTACGCCGCGAGCCATATTCCAGGTGGCGTGGACGCGGCAATCGATGCCACGGCACGCTTCCTCGCGGATTATCACAAGCTCTCGTATGCGGAACTGCGCCCGTACCTGTACATGCTTCCGCAGGATAACGCCGTGCGTCACGCCTTCCGCGTTGCATCCGGCTTGGATTCGATGGTGCTCGGCGAAGCGCAGATCCTCGGACAGATGAAAGAGGCGGTCCGTCAGGCGGAAGCAGCGGGCGGACTTGGCACTTATCTGCACCAGATGTTCCAACGGACCTTCGCCGTTGCCAAAGAAGTCCGCACCACGACCGAAATCGGCGCGCATAGCGTTTCGATGGCAGCTGCGGCTGTTAGGCTGTCGCAGCGCATTTTCGACAAGGTCTCCGAACAGAACGTCCTGTTTATCGGCGCTGGCGAAATGATCGAGTTGTGCGCCACGCACTTCGCCGCACAGAACCCGAAAACCCTAACCATTGCAAACCGCACGCTGGAGCGCGGCGAATCTCTTGCGCATCGCTTCAATGGCAAAGCCATCCGTCTTGCAGATCTGCCTGACCAGTTGGCGCAGTTCGATATCGTGGTCTCCAGCACCGCCTCCTCGCTGCCGATCATCGGCCTGGGCATGGTGGAGCGCGCCATCAAGGCACGCCGCCACAAGCCGATGTTCATGGTGGACTTGGCCGTCCCGCGGGATATCGAATCCGAAATCGGACGTCTGGACGACGTCTTCCTGTACACCGTCGACGACCTTGGCACGGCAGTGCAAACGGGCATTGAGAACCGCCAGGCGGCTGTTGCCCAGGCAGAGGCGATCATTGAGACGCGTGTTCAGTCTTTCATGCATTGGATCGACAGCCGTGCCGTGGTGCCGCTGATCCGCGACCTGCACGACACTAGCGAAGCCTTGCGTCTTGCAGAGCTGGAGCGCGCGAAGAAGCTACTGGCCAAAGGCGAGAATATCGATGTCGTACTGGAAGCGCTGTCGAAAGGTCTGACTGCCAAGTTCCTGCACGGTCCGCAACAAGCCCTGCACAACGCACAGGGCGACGAACGTGCACGCATCGCGGCCCTTCTGCCGCAACTTTTCCGCACCAAGCGCTAGCTCTTGCTTGCCTCTTTTGCCGGGCGGCTGTGTCGCCCGGCCTTCCTTCTTTGCAAGCCTGCGCATCCCCACATTTCCCGGATTGATTAAACAATGAAACCTTCGATGCTTGCCAAACTCAACCAGCTTACCGAGCGGCTGGAAGAGCTGAACAATCTGCTGATGCAGGAAGGCGCCACCTCCGATATGGAACAATATCGGAAGCTGACGCGCGAGCACGCTGAGCTCGGGCCATTAGTTGCGCTCTACAAGGAATACGTCAAAGCCGGGGACGACATCAAGGCCGCGCAGGAAATGCTGTCCGATCCCGACATGAAGGAACTTGCACAAGAAGAGATTGCTGTAGCCAAGGCACGTATCGAGCAGCTCGAAGTCGACCTGCAGAAAATGCTCCTGCCGAAGGATCCGAACGACGAGCGGAATATCTACCTTGAAATCCGCGCCGGCACCGGTGGCGATGAGGCCGCGCTGTTCGCCGGCGATCTGCTGCGCATGTACACCCGCTTTGCGGAACGCAATCGCTGGCAGGTCGAGATGGTGTCGGAGTCTCCGTCGGAGATCGGCGGATACAAGGAAGTCATCGTCCGCATCATCGGTCATGGCGCCTATTCCAAGCTCAAGTTCGAATCGGGCGGCCATCGCGTGCAGCGTGTACCGGCAACTGAAACCCAAGGACGCATCCATACCTCGGCCTGTACGGTTGCAGTCATGCCGGAAGCGGATGAGGTTGAGGATGTCGAGATTAACCCTGCCGATATCCGCATTGACACGTTCCGTGCGTCCGGTGCAGGCGGGCAGCATATTAACAAGACCGACTCGGCAGTACGCATTACCCATCTCCCGACCGGTATCGTCGTCGAGTGCCAGGATGACCGCAGCCAGCACAAAAACAAGGCATCGGCCCTGAAGGTACTCGCAGCGCGGATCAAGGATATCCAGCTACGCGAGCAGCAGGCGAAGGAAGCGGCCACCCGCAAATCGCTGATTGGTTCGGGCGACCGCAGCGAGCGAATCCGAACCTATAACTTCCCGCAGGGTCGGATGACCGACCATCGCATCAACCTGACGCTGTACAAGCTGGACTTCATCATGGACGGCGACCTTCAAGAACTAACGAACGCGCTTGCGGCCGAACACCAGGCCGAAATGCTGGCAGCACTAGGGGACGAGGCATAATTCCCGTATATCATGCTCTTGCAACTTGGGAAATATCGGCCTCTTCATTACTCGAAGGTAACAACTACTTGCCAATGCCATTTATGAAAACCTCCAAACCGGTGTTACTCGTTGTCGGCGTCATTGCGCTTGCGCTCGTCGGTGTCGCGCTTTTCCTGCAGCATGCGAAGGGTCAGATGCCCTGCCCGCTTTGTGTGATCCAGCGTTATGTTTTCATCGCAGTCGCGCTGGTCTGCTTTATTTTCGCCGCCCTGCCGCGCGGCGCAACCCGATTCGGCGCGACCCTGGCTGCACTGACGTCGTTTGGCGGTGCCGGTGTGGCGGGATGGCATATCTGGGTAAAAGCCAATCCATCCGTGTCCTGCGGCATCGACCCGATGGAGACCGCCCTCAACAAGATCCCCACGGCAGAATTGATGCCGTTCCTGTTCAAGGCAGACGGTTTTTGCTCCGCCGAGTATCCGCCCATCTTGGGACTGTCGAATCCGCAATGGTCGGCAATCTGGTTTGTTACTCTCGCGTTGATGCTGATCTGGGCTGCACTACGCCGCTCCCGCTGACACTTGGAGCGGCAGCCATGCCGACATCAGAGAAAAGCCAGCCAGAAAGCCATGTCATCAGCGCCGGCATGGCGATTGGTGAGCTGCTGAAGCGCCCACTTCTGGAACCACTCGAAGCGCGCATCCTCGTGGCACATGCATTGCAGCTCTCTCGCGTTCAGCTCATCACGCAGTCCGACCGCACGCTGAACGCCGACGAAGCGGCCCTGCTCACCTCCCTTTTCCGAAGGCGCCTTGCCGGTGAACCGATCGCGTACATTACCGGGGAACGCGAATTCTACGGGCTCATGCTGCATACCACGCCGGACGTGCTGATACCGCGCCCGGAAACCGAACTGCTTGTCGAACTCGCGCTGGAACGGCTTCCCCGGGGCGGGCGGGTCCTTGATATGGGCACCGGTTCCGGCGCAATCGCCATTGCGATCGCACATAGCCGCCCCGATGCTGTTGTCACGGCACTGGATGTGAGCGACACTGCCCTTGCCGTCGCTCGCCGCAACGCTGCGCGGCATTCCGTCAAGGTGAACTTCCTGCAGAGTGACTGGTATGGCGCATTAAGGGACGAGCAGTTCGACATCATCGTTTCGAATCCCCCATATATCGTGGAAGCCGATCCGCACTTGTCGCAAGGAGATCTGCGCTTTGAGCCGATCAATGCATTGACCGATCATGCGGACGGGCTCTCCGCACTGCGCACGATCATTCAAGGGGCTTCCCCACATCTGTCTGACAGCGGCTGGTTGCTAATGGAGCACGGTTACGACCAGGCACCATCTGTGCGGACGCTACTCTCGGCGCATGGCTTTCATGGCGTTCAAAGCTGGACCGATCTGGCCGGTATTGAACGCGTCAGCGGCGGGCGGATGTAGTTCGCGCGCCGATGTTTTTCCACACTGTCAAGACTGGCACATTCGCATAATTTGCGTATTATTTGCCGCTTGTTTTCCTCATTCTGATTTCACATGTTGCCATCAATCGAACAACGCCTCGCCATTGAACTCGCCGCCAAGCCGGCACAGGTCGCCGCCGCCATCGCACTTCTCGACGAAGGTGCGACGGTGCCGTTCATTGCGCGCTATCGCAAGGAAGCGACCGGTGGATTGGACGACACCCAACTGCGCCTTCTGGAAGAGCGTCTTCGCTACCTGCGGGAACTGGAAGACCGCCGGGCGGCGATCATTGCTTCTATCGAAGAGCAGGGCAAGATGACGCCGGAGTTGCTCGATGCGATTGTGCATGCTGAGGATAAGACCCGACTGGAAGACCTTTACCTGCCCTACAAACCGAAGCGCCGCACAAAAGCGCAGATCGCTGCTGAAGCAGGTCTCACCGAGCTTGCCGATGCCTTGCTAGCAAACCCGCTATTGAATCCAGAAGAAGAAGCCGCGAAATACCTGAAGCCCGCGTTCACGACACCAAACGGCGACAATCCCGGTGTTGCAGATACGAAGACGGCGCTGGATGGTGCCCGCCAGATCCTGATGGAACGCTTTGCAGAAGACGCGACGCTGCTCCAGTCGCTGCGCGAATACCTGACCGACCACGGCATCGTCGAGTCCAAGGTCGTTGAAGGCAAGGAAGACGCGGGTGCGAAGTTCGCGGACTACTTCGATTATTCCGAGACCATTTCCACCATTCCGTCACATCGTGCTCTGGCATTGTTTCGCGGCCGCCGCGAGGAAATGTTGAATGTTTCGCTGCGTCTCGATACCGAAGAGGAGAAGCCGAAATGGGATGCGCCGCACAATCCCTGCGAAAGCCGGATTGCAGCGCGTTTCGGCATCAGCAACCAGGGTCGTCCTGCAGACAAGTGGCTGGCCGATACCGTGCGGTGGGCATGGCGCGTAAAAGTATTCATGCACCTTGAGACGGAGTTGATGACCAGCCTGCGCGAACGCGCCGAACTTGAAGCGATTAACGTGTTCGCACGCAATTTGAAGGATTTGCTGCTCGCGGCGCCCGCAGGTCCGCGGCCAACAATTGGTCTTGATCCCGGCCTGCGTACGGGCGTGAAAGTCGCCGTCGTGGATGCAACCGGCAAGGTTGTGGACACAGCCACCATCTATCCGCATCAGCCGCGCAATGACTGGGAAGGCTCTATTCACACGCTTGCTCAGCTCGCACGCAAGCATAATGTTGCACTGATCTCGATCGGCAATGGCACAGCATCGCGAGAGACTGACAAATTGGCGCTCGACCTTATCAAGCGGCATCCGGAACTGCAGCTGACGAAGATCGTCGTGTCGGAGGCTGGTGCTTCAGTTTATTCCGCGTCAGAGTTTGCGTCGCGTGAATTGCCGGACCTCGACGTTTCCCTGCGCGGCGCGGTGTCGATTGCGCGGCGTCTTCAGGATCCCTTGGCGGAGCTGGTCAAAATCGACCCGAAGTCGATTGGCGTCGGTCAATACCAGCACGATGTGGGCCAATCCCAGCTGGCCCGCTCGCTCGATGCCGTTGTCGAAGACTGCGTGAACGCCGTTGGTGTGGATGTCAATACGGCGTCGGCGCCGCTGCTCGCACGCGTTTCCGGTTTGAACGCAAGTGTCGCGCAGAGCATCGTTTCTTACCGCGACATGAAGGGCATGTTTGCCTCCCGCGATGCCCTGCGCTCCGTGCCGCGGCTCGGCGAAAAAACGTTCGAGCAAGCTGCCGGCTTCCTGCGGATCATGAATGGCGAAAACCCGCTAGATGCATCGGCCGTACATCCGGAATCCTATCCGGTCGTCGAAAAGATCCTTGCCGACATCAAGAAGGATGTGAAGGGCGTCATCGGTGACGGCAAGCTGTTGAAGACACTCAACCCTGCAAAGTACGCAGACGAGAAGTTCGGTGTGCCGACCATCACCGACATTCTGAAAGAGCTAGAGAAACCCGGACGCGATCCGCGTCCGGAATTCACGACTGCGACATTCAAGGAAGGCGTCGAAGACATCAAGGACTTGCGTCCTGACATGATCCTTGAAGGAGTCGTTACCAATGTTGCGGCTTTCGGTGCGTTTGTCGATATTGGCGTACACCAGGATGGACTGGTGCACATTTCGGCGCTGTCGAATACTTTCGTCCGTGACCCGCATAGCGTGGTCAAGGCCGGACAGGTTGTGAAGGTGAAAGTGCTTGAAGTGGACGAGAAGCGGCGACGCATTGCACTCACGATGCGCCTTTCCGATTCGCCTGCTCCCGCTGGTAGCCGTCCGGAGCAACGCGGCGACCGCAATGACGCAAAACGCTTGTCTCAACACCAGCAATCCCGTCAACCGGCCGCGAATAACGCGATGGCCGCAGCGTTTGCGAAGCTGAAAGGTTAAGCTCGTGCCATAGGGTGCGTAATGTGAGGGAGTGTTAGGTACGCAGCACTCCCTTTGCTCCATAAAGACCGATGACCTTAGGCCAGCCGATCGTCGGAATGAGGCCAATTCCCCTCCGGTTCACCGGTCTTGCCGACGCCTACCTCGCTTTTACATATAATGGCGGATATTCTGATTTTTTTGAGGTCACGCCATGAGCGATATTCAAGCTTGGATCAAAGACACCGTCACCCAGCATCCAGTCGTGCTATTCATGAAAGGCACCGCAGAGTTTCCGCAATGTGGCTTTTCAGGCCGCGCTGTGCAAATCCTGAACGCATGCGGCATTGAGAACATTGTTACCGTCAATGTTCTGGAAGATGCAGAGGTGCGTCAGGGCATCAAGGAATACTCCAACTGGCCGACGATTCCGCAGCTGTACATCAAGGGCGAGTTTATCGGCGGCTCCGACATCATGACCGAGATGTACGAATCGGGCGAGCTGCAGAAATTGCTGCAGGCCTGAGGTAAGTGGCGACATTCTCACCCGCATGTCCGGCAAACGCCTGATCATCGCAATCACCGGTGCCACCGGTGCGATCTACGGCGTTCGCCTGCTAAACGTACTTAAGACAACAACTGGTGTTGAAACGCATCTTGTCGTTTCCGATGCCGGTGTTCTTAATCTTCACCAGGAGCTGGACCTGGGACGCAAGGACGTCGAAGCGCTCGCGCACGTTGTACACAATGTGCGAGATGTCGGCGCTGCGATTGCCAGCGGGTCTTTCCAATCGGATGGCATGATCATTGCCCCGTGCTCCATGAAAACGCTAGCGTCCGTCGCACATGGGCTTTCCGATAATCTGATCACCCGTGCAGCAGACGTTGTGCTAAAAGAACGGCGCCGTCTCGTCCTAATGGTTCGTGAAACGCCCTTCAATCTCGCACATTTGCGAAACATGATCGCCGTTACAGAAATGGGCGGCATCATTTTCCCGCCACTTCCCGGCTTCTATCATCGCCCTCAAACGATTGATGAAATGGTTGACCATACCGTGGGTCGCGTACTCGACATGTTTGACATAACGCATGCACTTGCCCCTCGCTGGAATGGCCTCAAGTCGAACACCTGAGTACCTGCCTGTGCCCGAACGCGCGTAGGCTCCACTACGTTGATTGTCCTGAAAAGAAAAACCCCATGACCGATCCGATCATGGGGTTTTATTGGTGCCGGCTGCAGGACTCGAACCCGCCACCTGATGATTACAAATCAACTGCTCTACCAGATGAGCTAAGCCGGCGAAAATGAAAGATGCTTATTTTACTTTATTTGATCCGGGTTAGCGTAGGACGATTGCCTTTTTTTGGCGGCTCGTTGTTATCGTCCGGGTCTGTGCCTGTACCGTCCACACTATTGCCATCGCTTGGTGGCACAGCGGCTAGAGATGGTGCGTCAGATTTAGTCGCCAGTTCCTCGGTGCTTTCCTCGCCGTCAGACGTCGTTGATGGCGAGACTTCGAATGCCATGCCTTGGCCATTCTCCCGGGCATAGATCGCGACAACATTTTCTACCGGAATGGATATGTCGCGCGCCACACCGCCAAAACGTGCGTGGAACTCAATCAGATCATTGCCCATCTTGAGCCCGCTGGTCGCGGTAAAACTGACATTCAGGACGATCTCGCCGTTCTTCACAAACTCGCGCGGCACGCGCGTGCGGGCATCCACCGCTGCAGCCAAGTAAGGCGTATAGCCGTTATCAGTGCACCATTCGTAGATGGCACGCAGCAAGTATGGTTTGGTAGAAATCTCGGACATGTTTTCCTGACTAAAACGGACCCGCTGTCTCCCCGGTATGCCTCTCATAGGAATGCAACGAGTGGCAGCAAGGTCACGTTATTAGCGGCGCATGACTTTCTCTGAAGGTGTCAGCGCTTCAATGTATGCCGGGCGGGAGAAAATCCGCTCTGCATACTTCATGAGAGGTGCAGCCGTCTTGGATAGTTCGATTCCGTAATGATCGAGACGCCACAACAACGGGGCAACTGCCACATCCAGCATGGAGAATTCGTCGCCAAGCATGTACTTGTTCTTTAGGAACAACGGCGCCAGAGTGGTCAGGCGATCGCGGATTTCAGCACGAGCCTTTTCATGCACCTTCTCCGCCCCCTTTGACTTGTCATTCTCCAGCGTATGAACGTGAATGAACAGTTCCTTTTCGAAATTGAACAGCATCAGACGTGCACGTGCACGCATCAACGGGTCGGCAGGCATCAATTGTGGATGCGGAAAGCGCTCATCGATGTATTCATTGATGATGTTCGATTCGTACAGGATGAGATCGCGCTCGACCAAGATTGGAACCTGGCCATAGGGATTCATCACGGAGATATCTTCCGGTTTATTGAACAGGTCAACATCGCGAATCTCGAAATCCATGCCCTTTTCGAACAGAACGAGTCGGCAACGCTGCGAAAATGGGCAAGTTGTGCCCGAATAGAGAACCATCATTTTGCAGTCCCTTAGAAACAAAGGGGTGAGACGTCATACGGCTCACCCCGAAACGAAAGCCTGCACATGCAGGCAAGCGCGCTACTTAATTTCTTTCCAATACGACGCGTTCAAACGCCATGCCAAGAATGTAAACACGCCCAAGAACAGCAGTACCCAAACGCCCAAGCGCTTGCGGGTATTTTGCACAGGCTCAGCCATCCATTCAAGATAGGCAACCAGGTCGGCTGCTGCGTTATCGTAGTCCACAGCGGACAACGTACCCGGTTTGACTTGCTCGAAACCCACGAACTTGTGAATCATCTTGCTTGGGTCGTGTGGATCCTTTTCCTCCGAGAACTTGGCGCTGCGCACGCCCTGCAGTTCCCACAGTACATGCGGCATACCGACGTTAGGGAATACAAGGTTATTCCAGCCGGTCGGGCGGGTGTCATCCTTGTAGAAGGTGCGCAAATATGTGTAGAGCCAATCGGCGCCCGTTCCCTCGCCCGAAGCTTTCGCACGAGCAATTACCGATAAGTCCGGCGGAGCAGCACCAAACCACTCTTTGCCATCCTGTGCTGCCATGGAAACCTTCATCAGGTCACCAACTTTATCGGAAGTGAACAACAGGTTGTTCTTGATCTGCTCATCCGTCAAACCAATATCACGGAGGCGGTTGTAGCGCATCGAGGATGCCGCATGGCAGTTGAGGCAATAATTAACGAACAGCTTCGCACCATTCTGCAGTGCAGCCAAGTCCTGCGTCCGGTTCGGTGCTTTATCCAGTGGGAAGGTTGCCTCACTGGCCAAAGCAACTGCTGGCACAAAAGCCAAAACCGCAATCAGTTTTTTCAGCAATTTCATGATTCTTTTATCCCTTTTGCGGCTTAGTGCGGGTGGAAGGTAACACGGTCAGGCACAGGCTTGAACTGGCCCATCGTGCTCCACCACGGCATCAGCAGGAAGAAGCCGAAGTAGATGAACGTGCAAATCTGGGCGACCAGCGTGCCTACCGGAGTCGGGGCCTGAACACCGAGATAACCCAGGATCACAAACGCGATACCAAAGACCAGGTACACAACACCATGCCAGCGCGGACGATAGCGAATGGATTTGACCGGCGAGCGGTCGAGCCACGGCAGACCGCCGAGGATCAGCACCGAAACGCCCATCAGCACAACGCCCCAGAACTTCGCATCGAAAATGAACATGGCGATCAACGCTACGACAGCAAAGCCAGCCACACCCATTTTGACCGGGCCACTCAGTTTCGATTTCAGCAGGATCAGCGCGACATAGGCAAGCAGACCAATTTCCAGCGCGTACATGAACTGCGACGTGGTTGCACGCAGAATCGAATAGAACGGCGTGAAATACCAGACTGGAGCGATGTGTGGCGGCGTCTTCAGTGGATCGGCAGGAATGAAGTTGTTGTACTCGAGGAAGTAACCGCCCATCTCCGGAGCGAAGAACACAACCGTGCTGAACACAATCAGGAACACCGCAGCGACGAATACGTCATGCACAGTGTAGTAAGGATGGAACGGAATGCCATCGACCGGCACGCCATTGGCGTCCTTCTTTTCCTTGATCTCGACACCGTCCGGGTTGTTGGAACCCACTTCGTGCAGCGCAATGATGTGCGCAACGACCAGGCCAATCAACACCAGCGGTATGGCGATCACATGGAAGGAGAAAAAGCGGTTCAACGTCGCGTCAGACACAACGTAGTCGCCACGGATCCAGAGGGACAGATCAGGACCGATGAACGGAATCGCACCGAACAGGTTCACGATCACCTGTGCGCCCCAGTACGACATCTGGCCCCACGGGAGCAGGTAGCCGAAGAATGCCTCAGCCATCAACATCAGGAAAATCCCGACGCCAAACAGCCAGACCAGTTCACGTGGCTTGCGATAGGAACCGTACAGGAGGCCGCGCAGCATGTGCAGGTACACGACCACAAAGAACGCCGAAGCGCCGGTCGAGTGCATGTAACGCACCAGCCAGCCCCAAGGCACATCGCGCATGATGTACTCAACCGATGCGAACGCGAGGTTGGCATCCGGCTTATAGTGCATCACGAGGAAGATACCGGTGAGGATCTGGATTACCAGCACCAGGAGTGCCAGCGAACCGAAGGCATACCAGTAGTTGAAGTTCTTCGGCGCATAGTACTCGGACAGGTGAGCCTTCCAAGTGGAGGATGCCGGGAAGCGCTGATCAATCCAATGCAGCGCACGCGCACCGAACGGCGCCTGCGCCGTGGATGGTTTCTCTTGCATTGCCATAGTTGTTATGCCTCGCCTTTTTCGTCTTTACCGATGATCAGCTTGGTATCGCTGAGGTACATATGGGGCGGCACTTGCAGGTTATCCGGTGCCGGCTTGTTCTTGAACACGCGACCAGCGAGGTCAAACGTAGAACCATGGCATGGGCACAGGAAACCACCCTGCCAGTCGTCGGGCAGCGAGGGTTGCGCACCCGGCTGCAACTTGGTCGTCGGCGAGCAACCGAGGTGGGAGCAGATACCAACGGCAACGAGAATTTCTGGTTTGCGCGAACGGAATTCGTTGCGCGCATACTCCGGCGTCAATTCGTCCGGATTGCGCTCGGACTTAGGATCGGCAACCTGACCATCGGTTTTCTTCAGCGACTCAACCATCTCCGGCGAGCGCTTCAGGATCCAGACGGGCTTGCCGCGCCATTCGACGGTCTTCATCTCGCCCGGCGCAAGACCGGCGATATCTACCTCTACCGGAGCGCCGGCGGCTTTAGCTCGCTCGGACGGCTGGAAGGTGGACACAAAGGCCCCTGCCGTAGCCAATCCGGCCACACCGCCCGCCGCACACGTAGCGACGAGCAAGCCACGTCGACCGGAATCGACCTGCTTTTCGTTACTCATACCAACCCCAATCAGTGAAAAAGCGAAATCAACACAAACCTTCTAGCAACCTTAGATTATAACGAACCGCGCATCCGATTTAAAGCAAATACGCGCTCCGTTAGCTATTTCGCGGGAACTTTTTCTATGAGACGGAGTACAGGTGACGCCCGCCAGCGTCTTTTTTCAGTCGCAATCGAGCCTAGAAATAGACTTGGCAGCAGTGTTATTGCGTTTTTCTTAATTCCGTACAAGGGAGGCAGGCATGGGAATGATGCGGGAATCTAGAGCGTTTGCAATCAAGGACAATGTGACTGACCTCGCTATCTGTGTCCTTATAGGAAGCGCTTCGCAAAGATAGTCGACTCGCTGGTGCAGGACATCATCATGCCGATCGTCGGCAAGCTGGTCGGGGGCTTGGATTTCACTAACTATTATCTACCTTTGAATACCAGGCACGCATCTGCCCGTCGCTGCAGCGGAGAAATTGGGCGCAGTATTTGCCTTCGGAAGCGTCATCACCATTCTGCTCAACTCTCTCATCCTGGCGCCGATCATTTTTCACATATGCGCACGATAAATAGCGCGAAGAAGATGGAACCCGCCCCGACGCCAGAGCCTGCAACGACGTCCGAAGACACACTTTTGCTTCGGGAGATTTGCGACGCACTGAGAAACAAGACGTGAACGAGATCGACTAATCGGCAACGCGCGGCCGACCTATCTGCAACAGGCCACGGCGGTGGGCTTCGAAAACGGCTTCACCGCGCGAATGCACCGACAGCTTGCCGTAGATATTCTTAATGTGGGTTTGAACGGTACCCACTGAAACCGAGAGGAGCTTGGCAACGTCGCCATAGCTCTCGCCTTGCGCGATCAGGTCGAGGATTACCGCTTCGCGCTTGGTGAGGCCAGTCGTGCCAACATCGTGCGATTCCGCTGCGGCCGGCGGCATCTTTTTTGTATGGCGGACTTTAGCCAGCACCATACGCGCGATGGCAGGGCTCATGGGTGCGCCGCCTGCCCGGAGATCGAGAACGGCTTGGGCGATATTTGTCCGGCCGGGGTCCTTCAGCACATAACCAGATGCGCCAGCCTCGATGCAAGCAAGGACACTTGCTTCATCGCTGGACATCGTCACAACCATGATGTCGGCACACGGATGGTGACGCGCGCAGGCATGGATAAGCTCAAGGCCCGATCCGTCGGGCAGGCCAAGATCGGTCATCAGGACATCCGGCGATTCGCGCTCCAACCACGCCAGTGCCGGTTTTACACTATCGAACACAGCCAGAAGCTTGAGCTCCGGCTCTGATTCAATCGCGCGGCAGAGCGACTTTTGCGTGACGGCGTCGTCTTCGACAATCAAGACCCCTACCGCTTCACGCAATGTTGCATCTGACATAAATCACCCCTCACCTCCGGCAATGATACCGCGACCAAGACTAGATCTGAAAAGTTAACCAACTGTCGGAAAATAGTCACACTGGGTTGACGATATCTATGAAATGGTGCCGGATTCCGAAGTGCTCTGCGAGGTGCGCGCCGAGTGCCTGTACGCCGTATCGCTCCGTCGCATGGTGGCCGCACGCGAGATAGGCCACACCAGTCTCACGCGCCAGGTGCACCGTCGGTTCGGAGATTTCTCCGCTGAGGTATACCGATGCTCCTGCTGCGATCGCATCCCCCAGCAAGTTTTGCGCAGCGCCGGTGCACCAGCCGATTCTACCAAGAGTCTGATCGGCGTCGCCGATGATTAGCGGCGCACGTCCCAGCCGAACTTCGACAATCCGCGCCAAGTCGGCCACGGTATGCACGTCCGCATCCCTGATTGAGCCGAGCCACCCCAAATCGTCCTCACCAAAACGTCCTTCCGTAACAATGCCCAGTTGGCGTGCAAGTTGTGCGTTGTTGCCTAGCTCAGGATGCATATCGAGCGGCAAATGGTATGCAAAAAGATTAATGTCCCGTTCGAGGAGCAGTTTCAGTCGCCTTTGCCTGGGTCCGAGCACGCGTGGGTCTTCACCGCGCCAGAAATACCCGTGATGAACCAGAATAGCATCGGCATTATGCGCAGCAGCCGCTTCAAGCAATGCCAGACTTGCCGTTACACCGGTAACGAGGGTCCGGATCTCAGGCCGCCCCTCTACTTGTAGCCCGTTTGGGCAATAATCGCGAAAACGGGTAATATCGAGCGCCTGCGCTAGATATTTTGCAAAACTATCCCTATTTACTGATCCAGAGTCCATTTTTCATACCTCTTTATGCGACGTTTTTGGCTATTGTTTGCACAAACCGTAACTATCGGTTTGGCGCTATGGTTCATTGTAGCCACGCTCAAGCCTGAGTGGGCCGGCGAGCTGGTTCAATCCCCACGGGGCGCGCGGATCGCGGCAACGGTCCCTGTGCTTGAGGCACCAGCCAATACCGTTGCTGCACAAGGCTCCTATCGCGAAGCGGCCAAACGAGCAATGCCTGCCGTGGTCAATATCTTCACCACCAAGGGCACCAAGGAGCCGCGGACGCCATTCATGGACGACCCACTGTTCAGGCGCTTTTTCGGTGACCAGCAGGAAGACCGTCAGTTCAGCCTCGGATCTGGCGTCGTGGTCAGTCCGGAAGGTTATGTCCTGACCAACAACCATGTGATCGAAACAGCCGATGAGATAGAAGTCGCTTTGGCCGATGGCCGTAAAGCAGTTGCAAAAGTCGTTGGAACCGATCCCGAAACCGATCTGGCAGTTGTGAAGATCACTCTGGAGAATTTGCCGGCAATCACGCTGGGGCACGCAGAGCAGGCTAAAGTCGGCGACGTCGTGCTGGCAATCGGAAATCCCTTTGGTGTTGGTCAGACGGTCACGATGGGCATCATCTCGGCGCTCGGCCGGAATCATCTGGGTATCAATACCTTTGAGAACTTCATTCAGACCGATGCGGCCATCAATCCCGGCAACTCCGGCGGTGCGCTGATTGACGCCGACGGCAATCTGCTAGGCATTAACACCGCGATTTACTCGCGCAGTGGCGGCTCGCTCGGGATCGGTTTTGCGATCCCCGTTTCGACAGTAAAGACGGTGATGGAGTCCATCATCAGTACCGGTCAGGTCGTACGCGGCTGGATCGGGGTAGAACCGCAAGACATCACACCGGAACTGGCTGAAAGCTTCGGCCTCACCAAGAAGTCCGGCGCGATTATCGCTGGCGTACTGAAAGGCGGGCCAGCAGACCGCGCCGGCATTCGCCCGGGTGACATCTTGGTTGCAGTCGAAGGCAAGCCGGTGAGCGACACAACCGACATGCTGAACCTGATTGCGCAACTTACCCCCGGAAACAAGGCGAAAATGACCGTTCTGCGGAAGAGTCAGGAATCGACAATTGATGTCGTTGTGGGGAAGAGGCCGCGGCCACGGCGCGAAGAGCTGGAATAAGCGCCCGCTACCATGCATATCCGCGATTTGATTCAGTTCCTTGGAGAACTCTCGGAAAACAACAACCGAGCGTGGTTTGTCATGAACAAACCGCGGTACGACATTTTGCGGGCCGAGTTCCTGGAACTGGTAACGGAATTAATCAGGGATATCAGCAAGTTCGATCCTGCCGTCGCGCACTGCAACCCGAAGAAGGCACTGTTTCGGATTAATCGCGACATGCGCTTCTCGCATGACAAAAGCCCCTACAAAACAACTTTTTCTGCGGCGGTCACTGCCAGCGGATTAAAGAAGCCAAGTCAAGGGGGCGGTCCAGCCTACTACTTCCATATCGATGCAGCAGGAACGCTGCTCGTGGCGGGCGGCGAGTATATGCCGCCACCCGATCGCCTACGGGCGATTCGTGAGCACGTCATCGCCGATGCATCCGGTTTTACGAAAGTACTGAAAAACAAAAAGCTGAAGGAGAGGTTCGGCGATCTTCAGAATGAGGGCAAGCTCTCCCGACCGCCGAAAGGCTTCAGCCCAGACGCACCGCACATTGAGTACGTCAAAATGAAGAGCTTCATCGTCTGGTACGAGATGAGCTTGAAGAAGAAACTGCCGGAAAACCTCGGCAAGGAATTGCTCTCCGGCTTCAAGGATGCCTATCCGCTCATCGCCTGGCTCAGGCAGGTTTAGGATTTCGGCAATCTTGCCCTGCTCAGGCGGTTTCTTCTGGCACCCGGGTTGACCGTGCAAATATTGGCGCTATCAGCAGACCAGCCTCATACAGCAAGCACAGCGGTACGGCCAGGAGCAGCTGGCTGACGACATCGGGTGGCGTGACGACCGCCGCGATCACGAAGGCCCCGACGATCACGTAGGGGCGAATTTCCTTTAGCTTATCGACCGTTACGATACCCATGCGCACAAGAACGATGACAACGATCGGCACTTCGAAAGTCATGCCGAACGCAATGAACAGGGTCATCACGAAGCTGAAGTAGCTTTCGATGTCCGGCGCAACGGAGATTGACTTCGGCGCAAATTCATTAATGAACTTGAAGATCACGCCGAACACGAAGAAATAGCAGAATGCAACGCCGGCGGCAAACAGGACGGAAGACGAAATGACCAGCGGCGCAACCAGCTTCTTCTCATGGGTGTACAGGCCTGGTGCAATGAAGGCCCATGCCTGATACAGGACTACCGGTAACGCAATGAGGAAGGCCACCAGTAGCGTGACCTTGACTGGAATGAGGAAGGGAGTAATGACGCCCGTGGCAATCATCTTGCTGCCGGCAGGGAGAGCAGACATCATCGGCATCGCCAGCCAGTCGTAAATGGATCCGGCCCATGGCATCAGGCACAGAAACACCACAATAATCGCCAATGATGCTTTCATCACGCGATTACGCAGCTCCACCAGATGCGAGATAAAGGTGTCTCCCGCACCCGCTGTGTCTTGTTCGTCAGTCATTGAACTCAGTGAAATGATGCGGATGTATTCCGGCGCATGCCGGCAGGCCTATGCCTGGCAACGCGTGCGGCACCCGAGATGACATGGGTCTTGCGTCCAGTCTGTTTTTTATACCAGGAAGGTAACGCAGAATTGCGAGCCAGCTTCTTCCTGCGAAAGTCCTTTGCCTTGATTGCCACCTGGTCCGGGGTCGGATTGTCGAGCAAAGGATTGGACAAGGCTTCCTGCACGTTGCTTTCGATCTCAGATACGCTCTGCGCTATGGTCTCTTCAACACTGCTTGCAGCTTCTTTCATCTCTTGCTGCATCTTGCGCAATTCGTCCAGCTCGATTTCCCGACTGACTTCGGACTTGACGTCGTTGATGTAGCGCTGGGCTCTGCCAAACAAAGTGCCGGCCATGCGCGCCACTTTCGGCAACCTTTCGGGGCCAATGACGACCAGTGCGACAACACCGATCAGCGCGAGTTTTGATAGGCCGAGATCAATCATGAGGCGGTAAACGGGAAGAGGCACCGTGATGCGCCAAACCGCGCATCACGCCATGGTCCAGCGGCTTGATCAGCTCTTTTTTTCTTTTGCATCGACGTCGATCGTTGCCTTCTCTCCCGCCGACGCAGATTTTTCTTCTTCGCCTTTCACACCGTCCTTGAAGCCCTTGACGGCCTTGCCAAGGTCGGAGCCGATATTGCCAAGCTTCTTCGTGCCGAAGACTAGAATAATCACCAGCAGCACGATCAGCCAGTGCCAAATGCTCAATGAACCCATTACTTTCTCCTAAACGGGCGCATGCGCCCTAAAATCAATTCCTGCTATCGGTTACGCATTAGCGCTGACCGCGCCACGGGCGTGGTCCACCGATGACATGCAAATGCAGATGGTACACCTCTTGGCCACCATCCGGACCAGTATTGAAGAGCGTCTTGAAACCGCCGGTTCCATTGCCCTCCTCGGACGCCTCGTAACCGCACCCCTGTTCCTGCGCCAGCTTCGGCGCAAGCAACATCATCTTGCCGAGCAAAGCCGCATGACTTTCGTTGCAGTCCGATAGTGTAGCAACATGTTGCTTCGGCACAATTAAAAAATGTACCGGCGCTGCAGGATTTATGTCGTGAAAGGCGATAACGTCGTCGTCTTCGTAAATAGCCTTGGTTGGGATCTGCTTTGCTGCGATCTTGCAAAATATGCAATTAGTCATAAGTGTCCCGATTTATTTGAGGGTCTTAGTTGATGCTATTCGCCGTTGCGTTCACGCTCAGCCAGCTTGCGATTTGCCTTTTCCTCGAGGCCTGACATGCCCTCGCGCCGCGCCAGTTCATTCAGTACATCCTGCGGTTTCAGATCGAATTGCGCGAGCATGATCATCGAATGGAACCAAAGGTCGGCGCATTCATAGAGGACTTTTGACTTGTCCCCGCTCACGCGCGCGTCTTTGGCGGCCATAACGGTTTCCGTAGCCTCTTCGCCGATCTTTTTCAGGATTGCGTCATCTCCCTTGGAGAACAGCCGTGCGACATATGATTTGTCGGGGTCGCCGCCGTTAACTGGTTTGCGCGACTCGATCACATCGGCCAAACGTCGTAAGGTTTCACTCATTGCTTGCTCTTATTTGTAGATGCTGCCCGGATCCTTCAACACCGGATCGACTGCATGCCATTCGGCACTCTCTGCTTCACCTTCGAGCTTCTGGAAGAAGCAGGAGTGACGTCCGGTATGGCAAGCGATGCCGTCCGCTTGCGCGACTTTCAGCAATACTACGTCTTCATCGCAGTCGAGGCGGATTTCATGCACTTTCTGGATATGTCCCGATTCCTCGCCCTTGTGCCAGAGCTTCTTGCGGGAACGGCTCCAGTAGACGGCTTCACCCAGCTCCACCGTCTTGGCAAGCGCCTCACGGTTCATCCACGCGAACATCAGCACGTCATTGGAGCCAACTTCCTGCGCAATGACGGGAACGAGTCCGTTCTCGTCCCACTTCACCTTGTTCAGCCATTTGGCCTGGGTAGTCATGCCAGCCTCATCGAGATTCCTTGCTCAGCCATGAAGTGCTTGGCCTCCTGAACCGTGTGCTGGCCATAGTGGAAGATGCTTGCCGCCAGTACCGCGTCCGCCTTGCCGATCTTGATCCCGTCGGCGAGGTCCTGCAGTCCGCCGACGCCACCAGACGCAATCACCGGGATCGACACCGCATCGGATACCGCTCTGGTCAAGGCAAGGTCAAAGCCGCTCTTGGTGCCGTCGCGATCCATGCTGGTCAGCAGTATCTCGCCAACGCCAAGGCTTTCCATCTTTTTCGCCCATTCGACCACATCAAGGCCAGTCGGCTTGCGGCCACCATGAGTGAACACCTCCCAGCGGCCGTCACCGGTTTTCTTTGCGTCGATCGCCACTACGATGCATTGCGAACCGTACTTGTGCGCTGCGTCCCGCACCATCTGCGGGTTGGCGACGGCAGCACTGTTGATGCTGATCTTGTCGGCACCGGCATTGAGCAAGCGGCGCACGTCATCGACTGTGCGCACGCCACCACCTACGGTCAACGGGATGAACACCTGGGATGCCACTGCTTCGATGATGTGCAGGATCAGGTCGCGCTCGTCAGACGTGGCGGTAATGTCGAGGAAGGTCAGCTCGTCTGCACCCTGCTCGTCATATCGGCGCGCGATTTCAACTGGATCACCGGCGTCGCGCAGCTCGACGAAATTGACGCCCTTCACCACGCGACCGGCAGTCACATCGAGGCAAGGGATGATGCGTTTTGCAAGCGCCATGCTTATTCTTCTTCCGCCTCTTCCTGGCCGCTCAGTTCGTCGGCGCGCTCTTGCGCCGCACGCAGGTCGAGCGTACCTTCATAAATCGAACGTCCGCAGATCACACCCTCGATGCCTTCGTCCTGCACTGCGCACAGTGCCTCGACGTCCTTAATGTTGTGAACACCGCCCGAAGCAATTACCGGAATGGTCATGCTCCTGGCCAGCTTGACGGTTGCATCGATGTTTACACCGGCCATCATGCCGTCACGGCCAATGTCGGTATAGACGATCGCTTCGCAGCCGTAGTCTTCGAATTTCTTTGCGAGATCGATGACTTCATGGCCCGACAACTTGCTCCAGCCGTCGGTTGCGACCTTGCCATCCTTGGCGTCGAGCCCGACGATGATCTGCCCCGGAAATGCGCTGCAGGCATCGTGCAGGAAGCCGGGGTTCTTCACAGCAGCTGTACCTATGATGATGTAGGACAGGCCGTCATCCAGATAGCGCTCAATGGTATCCAAGTCGCGAATGCCGCCGCCGAGCTGAACCGGAATTTCCTCGGTGCCGTTTTCATCGGCGAAATCACGCACTGCCTTGATGATGGCTTTTACTGCAGCTTCGTTCTTCGGCTTGCCTGCGAATGCGCCGTTCAGGTCGACAAGGTGCAAGCGCCGTGCGCCCTGCGCCAGCCAATGTCGCGCCATCTGGGCGGGATCGTCCGAGAACACAGTGGCTTGGTCCATGTCGCCTTGTTTCAGGCGCACGCAATGACCGTCCTTGAGGTCGATAGCAGGAATGAGCAGCATGGCTACTTTAGGATGGATTGAGGTTAGTAAAGTTAGTAAGCAACGACTTCTCCACGGGAACTTACGGGTTCCAGTGAACGAAATTCTTATAGAGCTGCAGGCCAGCAGTTGCGCTTTTTTCCGGGTGAAACTGGGTGGCAAAGATATTATCCCTTGCGACGGCACAGGCGAAAGGCCCGCCGTAGTCCGTCTCGCCGGCCGTATGGTGCGGGTCGGCAGGAACCGCATAATAGCTGTGCACGAAGTAAAAGTAACTGTTGTCGACAATGCCATTCCATAGCGGATGGGACAATGTTTGTTTGACACGGTTCCAGCCCATCTGCGGCACTTTGAAACGCGAGCCGTCGTCTTGGAGACGTCCGTCGAGCTGAAAGCGGACGACCTTACCGGGCAGCAATCCCAACCCTTGCGCATTGCCCTCTTCGCTCCAGTCGAACAACATCTGCTCGCCGACGCAAACGCCAAACAGCGGCTTCGAGCGCGCGGCCTCGATTAAAGCATCCTGCAGGCCCGATTCACGCAGGCTGCGCATGCAATCCGGAATAGCCCCTTGTCCTGGCAGAACCAGACGGTCTGCCGCACGCAAATCAGCCAGTTCGCTGGAAATCCGCACGTCGGCTTCGGGGGCGACATGGCGCAGCGCCTGCGCTACCGAGCGCAGGTTGCCCATGCCGTAATCAACAACAACAATCTTGTTCATGACAATGAAAGAAGTCTCTACTTGCCGCTGTGCCGTGCTTACAGGCTGCCCTTGGTGGAAGGAATCGTCCCGGCTGCACGCGGGTCCAGTTCGGCAGCCATGCGAAGTGCGCGGCCAAATGCCTTGAATACGGTTTCACACTGATGGTGCGCGTTCTCGCCGCGCAGATTATCGATGTGCAAAGTGACCAGCGCATGGTTAACGAATCCCTGGAAGAATTCATGCGTGAGGTCGACGTCGAATGCGCCGATCATCGAGCGCTTGAACGGCACATGGAATTCGAGCCCCGGGCGACCGGAGAAATCGACGACAACGCGAGATAGCGCTTCATCCAGTGGCACATAGGCATGGCCGTAGCGGCGAATACCTTTCTTGTCACCGATGGCTTTTACAAACGCCTGGCCGAGTGTGATGCCCACGTCTTCGACGGTGTGGTGCGCGTCGATGTGCAAGTCGCCCTTGGCCTCGATATCGAGATCGATCAGGCCATGGCGGGCGATCTGGTCGAGCATGTGATCGAGGAATGGCACACCGGTATTGAGCTTCTGCTGGCCGGTGCCGTCGAGGTTGATCGCGACGCGGATCTGCGTCTCGTTGGTATTGCGAGTGACCTCGGCAATGCGTTGCGTGGGCATGTTCAGGGTTCTAAGGTTACGAAGCGAGCGACGCCTGCAAGGCGTCAAGGAATAAACGGTTCTCTTCGGGGGTGCTGACAGTCACCCGCAAGCAGTTTTCCAATAATGGATGCATTTTACCGACATTTTTGATCAAAACCTTACGGTCTAACAACCGGGAAAAAACAGCGTTGGCATCCAAGTTTGGGTTTTTAACCCGTACAAGAAGGAAATTCGCTGCCGAAGGGAAAACTTCGACTCCGGAAATCGCGGCCAGCGAAGCTGCCAGTTTGGCCCGTTCGGTACGCAACTGTGCAGCTTGCGCATCGAGGACGTCGACATGGTCGAGCACGAATTCCGCTGCAGCCTGCGTCAGTACATTGACGTTGTACGGAGGACGCACTTTGTCGAATTCCGCCAGCAACGCGGCACTCGCAGACATGTAACCGAGGCGGATGCCTGCAAGGCCGAGCTTGGAAACAGTCCGCATGACGACCAGGTTATCGAACTCCGGCAAGCGGGGCATGAAGCTCGCCTGCGCGAATGGCTGATATGCCTCATCCACCACCACGACGCCTGACTCCCCTACCGCGCGGATAATATCGACCATATCGCCTTCATCGAACAAATTGCCTGTAGGGTTGTTCGGATACGCGAGGTAAGTAATCGCCGGCTTGTGTTGCGCAATTGCCGCAAGCATCGCTTCCTTGTCGAGGGCGAAGTCAGGCTTGAGCGGAACGCCAATGAATTCCAGGCTAGCCAGCTTGGCGGACATGGCGTACATGACAAATCCCGGGGTCGGTGCCAGCACCTTCGCACCTGGCTTGGCGCAAGCAACGGAAAGTAGCGTAATCAGCTCATCGGAACCATTTCCAAGGATGACGTCGAATCCGGCCGGCACGCCGAGCTTGGTACAAATCTTCTTCTTCAGCTCTACATACGACGGTACCGGATAACGATTCATCGCAACTTCCGCAAGCCGGCGCCCCAGCTCAACACGAAGATTCTCCGGCAGGGAGTAGGGATTTTCCATCGCATCGAGCTTGACGAAGCCTTCTGCGGCCGGCACATGGTACGCAGCGAGGGCCCGCACATCGGGCCGGATGATGTTTTCGATCAGGGACATAGGGTCTCGGAGGTGGATGTGGCGGCCGGGGCATCCAGCTCGGCCAGGCGGTTTTCTATCAGTGCGCAGTACAGGGGGTTCAGCTCGAAGCCGACGAAGTTGCGGCCGCTGCGCTTGGCAGCTACGGCCGTTGTGCCGCTACCCATGAAGGGATCGAGCACGACGCCACCCGGCGGGCAGGATGCCTTCAGCATGCGTTCGATGATCTCCAGCGGCTTCTGCGTGGGATGGTCGGCGCGTTCCCTGTGCTCCCGGTGCAGTCGCGATACGCTCCACACATCCTTGGGGTTGTAGCCGATTTCCAGCCACTTGGCACCGACGAAGATGGAACGCGAGCGCGCCTTCTTGGTTTCGGCATCATACGGAATGCGCACAGCGTCGAGATCGAAGTAGTAATCCCTCGCTTTCGCGAAAAAGCCGATGGTGTCGTGCACAGAGGAGAATCTCCGTGTACTGCCGCCCATTGACGGCACCCGACGGTCCCAGATGATTTCGTTCACCATCGTCATGCGCTTTTTCAGCATCACGAAGATTTCCGGGGAATAGCGCCAAGTCAGGAAGATGTACAGGCTTCCGTTAGCTTTCAGCTTGGGCAGCGCGGCGTCGATCCATTGCTCGGTCCAGGCAAGATATGCCTCGGCATCGAGCTTGTCCGAATCATTGCCGTAATCCTTTCCCAGTCCGTAGGGCGGATCGGCGATCAGCAAGTCGACGCTTGCATCCGGGATGCGCGAAAAGCCCTGCAGCGCGTCCTCGCAATGGATGCGATTTAGCCAGGAAGTCATTTCGCGCCTTCGGCGGGCATCATTTCAGCCTGAACTCGGCAGATCCTGCATGCGCCTGCAAACCTTCGCCATAGGCAAGTTCCGATGCAACCTTGCCTAACGTCTGCGCACCCGCTTCGCTCACGTAAATGATGCTGGAACGCTTCTGGAAGTCGTACACGCCCAACGGCGACGAAAAGCGCGCAGTGCGGGACGTCGGCAACACATGGTTCGGCCCGGCACAGTAATCACCCAGCGATTCGGACGAAAAGCGTCCAAGGAACATGGCGCCGGCGTGGCGGATCTTGTCAGCCCATTGCTGCGGATTTTCTGCGGAAATCTCGAGGTGTTCCGCAGCGATCAGGTTCGCAATCTCGCATGCCTCGTCCATGTCGCGCACCTTGACCAGTGCACCGCGGTTGACGAGCGAGGTGCGGATAACTTCCTTGCGCGGCATGCTATCGAGCTGGCGGTTGATGCTCTCTTCAACCTTGGCAATATAGTCACTGTCAGGGCAGACGAGGATCGACTGCGCCAGTTCGTCGTGCTCTGCCTGAGAGAACAGGTCCATTGCTACCCAGTCCGGATTCGTGCTCCCATCGCAGAGCACCAGGATTTCCGATGGGCCGGCGATCATGTCGATGCCGACAATGCCAAAGACACGGCGTTTTGCCGCGGCAACATAGGCATTGCCGGGGCCAACGATTTTGTCGACTTGCGGAATCGTCGCCGTTCCATATGCCAGGGCGCCGACAGCCTGCGCGCCGCCGATGGTGAATACGCGATCGACACCTGCGATGGCGGCGGCCGCAAGCACCAGTTCATTCTTCACACCGTTCGGTGTGGGCACAACCATGATGACTTCCTGCACACCAGCGACCTTGGCTGGAATCGCGTTCATCAGGACGGACGACGGATAAGCTGCCTTGCCGCCGGGGACGTAGATCCCGACGCGATCAAGCGGCGTCACCTTCTGCCCCAGCACAGTCCCATCTGCCTCGGCATAGGTGAAGCCGTCACTGCCCGTTTCTACCTTCTGACGCTCATGGTAGGCGCGCACACGATCGGCTGCTGTCTGCAGCGCTGCACGACGTTGCGGCGACAGGCTGTTCAGTGCGACACGCAACTCGTCGTGTTTGATTTCAAGGCTGGCGACACTGCTTGCGTCGAGTTTGTCGAAGCGGTTGGTGTACTCGAGGACGGCGGCATCTCCCCGCGTCTTTACGTCAGCGAGAATCTGCGCAGCAGCTCGGTCGATCGCCTCATCTTCGCTCGCCTCGAAGGCAAGCACGGCGGAAAGCTGGGCCTTGAAGTCGGAAGCGGACGAATCAAGCTTTCGGATCTGGATCGGCATGTTTCACCTTGCTTTGGATGCAGTCTCGAACGCTTCGAGGATCGGTTGCAGGCGTTCGCGTTTCAGTTTCAGCGCGGCCTGGTTCACCACCAAGCGCGACGAGATATCCATGATGTGCTCGACCTCGGTCAGGTTGTTTGCACGCAGCGTGCTGCCTGTGCTGACGAGGTCCACGATCGCATCGGACAGGCCAACCAGTGGCCCGAGCTCCATGGAGCCGTACAGCTTGATCAGGTCCACATGGACACCCTTTGCCGCAAAATGCTCGCGTGCGCAGTTCACATACTTGGTCACCACACGCAGGCGCGCGCCCTGGCGCACGGCGCTGGCGTAATCGAATCCTGACGGGACTGCGACGGACAAGCGGCACTTGGCGATGTTCAGGTCGATGGGCTGATACAGACCCTCACCTCCGTGCTCGAGCAGCACGTCCTTGCCCGCGACGCCGAAATCGGCTGCACCGTATTGCACATAGGTCGGCACGTCGGAAGCGCGCACGATGATGACGCGCACATTCGGGTCATTGGTCGGCAGAATCAATTTGCGAGACTTCTCGGGATCTTCCGTAACCGTGATTCCGGCCGCCTGCAGCAGCGGCAATGTCTCTTCAAAAATACGGCCCTTGGACAAAGCGAGGGTCAGTTGCTGGCTCATCATTTCACTCGCTCGATGTTGGCGCCGACGCCGGAGAGCTTGACTTCCATGCGGTCGTAGCCGCGATCCAGGTGGTAGATGCGGTCAACCAGCGTCTGGCCTTGCGCTGCAAGCGCGGCAATCACCAGCGACGCCGAGGCGCGCAGGTCGGTGGCCATTACCGGTGCGCCCACCAGTTTTTCAACGCCCTGCACCACCGCAGTATGACCGTCGATGTCGATGGAGGCGCCCAGGCGGTTCAACTCCTGGACGTGCATGAAGCGATTTTCAAAGATCGTCTCAGTCACGCGACTGCTGCCTTCGGCAATGCAGTTAAGCGCCATGAACTGCGCCTGCATATCGGTCGGGAAACCTGGGTATTCCGTGGTGCGGAAGCTCACGGCCTTCGGGCGTGCCGACATTTGCACACGGATCCAGTCTTCGCCAGCCGTGATGATTGCACCGGCTTCGCGCAACTTGTCGAGTGCGACGTCCAGGATGTCGCTGCGTGTCTGTTTAAGCGTCACATCGCCGCCTGCGGTCGCGACGGCGCACAGGAAGGTACCGGTTTCAATGCGGTCGGCAATTACCGCGTGGGATGCGCCGTGCAACTGCTCTACACCGTGGACCACCAGACGGTCCGTGCCGATGCCCTCGATCTTCGCCCCCATGGCGACCAGCAAATTTGCGAGATCCGTCACCTCCGGCTCGCGCGCTGCGTTCTCGAGCACGGTTTCTCCATCGGCCAGCGTCGCAGCCATCAGGAGATTTTCCGTGCCAGTGACAGTGATCATGTCTGTGACGATGCGTGTGCCCTTGAGTTTCTTGGCCTTCGCGTGGATATAACCGGCTTCGATCGCAATCTTCGCACCCATCGCCTGCAGACCCTTTATATGCTGGTCGACCGGACGCGAACCGATCGCACACCCGCCCGGCAGGGAAACCTTCGCTTCGCCGAAGCGTGCAACCAGCGGACCAAGCACAAGAATCGAGGCACGCATGGTTTTGACCAGCTCATACGGCGCTTCGCACTTGTCGATCGCGCCGCCGTTGAGTGCCATGCGGTCACCATCCTGCTCGACACGCAGGCCCATCTGGCGCAGCAGCTTGAGCATGGTGTTCACATCTTGCAGGTGCGGGACGTTGGAAAGCTCCACCGTGTCCGATGTCAGCAGGCCGGCGCACAGGATGGGAAGCGCTGCATTCTTCGCGCCGGAGATATTGATTTCGCCGGACAGGCGGTTGCCTCCGGTAATAAGCAGTTTATCCATTATTGCTGAAACTCTTCCGGAGTCAGGGTTTTCATCGACAGAGCGTGGATTTCCTGGCGCATGCGATCGCCGAGCGCCGCGTAGACGAGCTGATGGCGCTGCACCATGCGCTTGCCTGCAAAGGCATTGGAAACGATGACGGCGCTGAAGTGGTGACCGTCACCCTCGACTTCGAGATGGGTGCAGTCGAGACCGGCAGCAATATAGCTTTTCACAAGCTCTGGAGTGGGCAACATGGTTTTTGCTTTCTAGTGGCGCAGCTTGTAACCTGACTTCAGCAAATGGATTGCGAAGGCGGCAAGCAACACAAAAAATACGGAAACAATCGAAAAACTGATCAACGGATTCACGTCGGACTGGCCGAAGAAGCCGTAGCGGAAGCCATCAATCATATAAAAAAACGGGTTGAAATGGGACACCGTCTGCCAGAAAGAAGGCAGCGAGTGAATCGAGTAGAACACGCCGGACAGGAAGGTCGCGGGCATGATCAGAAAATTCTGGAATGCCGCGAGCTGGTCGAACTTCTCCGCCCAGATACCGGCGATCAGCCCCATCGTGCCGAGAATTCCTGCACCAAGCAGGGCGAAAATGACAATCCACCACGGCGCAGCGAACGTCAGCTTGGCGAACCACGCGGTGATAAGGAATACGCCCGCGCCAACGGCAATCCCGCGCACCATCGAAGCCAGTACATAGGCGCCGAAGAGCTCCCAGTGCGACAGTGGCGGCAGGAGTACAAAGACGAGGTTGCCGGTAATCTTGGACTGGATCAGCGATGACGAGCTGTTGGCGAAGGCGTTCTGCAGCACGCTCATCATGATCAGGCCCGGAATCAGGAACGAGGTATAGCGCACGTCCGGATAGACCTGTACGTGCTCTTCCAGTACGTGGCCGAAGATCAGCAGGTACAGCATCGCTGTCAAGATCGGGGCGGTGATGGTCTGCGTCGCAACTTTCCAGAATCGCAGCACTTCCTTGTAGAACAACGTGCGGAAGCCGATCATTTTTCACCCTCCATGATCTGGATGAATACATCTTCCAGATCGGCCTGCTGCAGCTGCATGTCCTCGATCACGCCCCCTGCTTCGCGCAGTTTGGCGAGGATGGGTTCGACGTCGGTGTACTCGTTCACGCGCAACGTGTACTTGTTGCCTGATACCAGCTCGTCCGGATGCGACACCAACGGTTTGAGCCCATCGGGAAGCGTGCCATTCGCCAGCCGTACAACGAGCTGCGAACCGGAGATGCGCTTGATCAGTGCAGAGGTGGAATCGAGCGCAACCACCTTGCCCGACTTGAGCATTGCTACGCGATTGCACAGCGCCTGCGCTTCTTCAAGGTAATGCGTGGTGAGGACGATGGTGTGCCCCTCCCGGTTCAGGCGCGTGATGAATTTCCACAGCGTCTGGCGCAACTCCACGTCGACACCGGCTGTCGGCTCATCCAGCACAATCACCGGCGGCTTGTGCACCAGCGCCTGAGCGACAAGAACGCGGCGTTTCATGCCACCCGACAGGGCGCGCATGTTGGTGTCGGCTTTGTTTGTAAGATCGAGGTTCGCCATCACCTCGTCGATCCATTTGTCGTTGTTCTTCAGCCCGAAATAACCGGACTGCATGCGCAAGGTTTCGCGCACCGTAAAGAACGGATCGAACACCAGCTCTTGCGGGACGACGCCAAGACGCTTGCGCGCTTCGCGATAATCGCGCACGACGTCGTGGCCGAGAATTGAAACAGTACCGGCGTCCGCACGGTTAAGGCCGGCGATGATCGAAATCAGCGTCGTCTTGCCAGCACCATTCGGTCCGAGCAAACCGAAAAACTCGCCTGCTTCAATGGAGAGCGTTACGCCGCCAAGAGCCTGAAGCGACTTGTAGCGTTTTTCGACATTGACGATTTCGAGAGCAGCCATGAGGCCTGGATCGGTCTAAGAAGTGGGAGCCGGCGCAAATACAATACGGACCTGCGGCGAAACCCTTGATTATATTGGATTTCCGGGCGGGAAGCCGGAATAGAGGACGGACAGCAGCCCGGTCAATGGTGCGGCAAATCGGTGCGGGGCCGTGAGATTGAAGCGGAATGAAGGAGCTCGGTGACGCCGTACAGATCCACAAGGCTTTGCAGATTCGCCGGGAGGTTCTGGAACGTCAGCGGGCGACCTTTGCGCTGTGCAGCGCGTTGCCAGGCAAGCAATGTGGCGACGGCGGCCGAGTCGACCACCGTCAGTTCGCCCAGGTCAAACTGCACCTCCCCGCCCTCGATCGCGCGCAAACCCGCGTCCAGCACGGTTTTCGCGTTATGCACGGTCAAGGTCAGGGCAGGTCGGTACATGATTGCCTCAGGAAGCTTTCGGAGCCTTGGCGATACTCGCGGCCAGGCGTTTATTCTTGTCGGTCAGGGTTTTGATCAAGCCGTCGATACCACCTTTGTTGATCTCGGCGGCGAAATTGCCCTTGTACGTTTCCACGAGCCAGGCACCCAGCACGTTCATGTCATAGATCTTCCAGCCGTTCGGGGTTTTCTCGAGACGGTAGTTCAGCTGGATCGGGTCGCCGCCGCGCGGCTGCAGCACCTGCGTGCGCACCTCGACTTCGGTATCGGAAGGCTCGGCACGCATCGGCTTGAAGTCCAACTTCTGGTCGCGGATCTGGGAAATCGCACCGGAATAGGTATAAACCAGCAGCGTGCGGAATTCGTTGGTCAACTGCTTTTGCTGTTCTGGCGTTGCCTCACGCCAGAATCGACCCGCTGCCAAAGCGGTCATGCGTTGAAAGTCGACATGCGGCAGCACCTTCGATTCAACCAACTCCAATACACGCTTCTGGTTACCGCCCTGAATATCCTTGTCGGTCTTGGCGGTTTCCAGCACTTCCAGGCTGATGCGTTTTACGAGGGTGTCAGGCGCTTCCTGCGCAGACGCGTGCGGCACAAACGCCAGCATGCCCAAGGCAATTCCGGCGATGGCAAACAATTTCTTGAGTACGTTCATATTTTCCTGAAATGTCGGGAACAATCCGTGTTGATCGGAATGGATATTACCCACCAGCTTACTTAATGTTTTCCTTCGTGTCGGGTTGCGCGTGGTGGCGGGCGTTTTGTTCCACTTCGACAACGCGCTTAGACTCCGGTTCCCCGGACTTTGCCGCAGCAACAGAAGAGGTAGACGCCGCATCGCCCCCCGCCTCTGTCAATGTCGGCCCAACATCAAACTCGTAGGTCGATGTTTCCGGAGGCTCGCCATCGTACACTTTGCTCTGACGGCGCTGCAAGTATGCATCGCGCACGAACACATAACGGTCCAACGCAGCCTCTTCCAGCAGATTGGATGCATCCAGCAAGGCCGCACGTTGATCGACAACGCGCACAACCGAACCAGTATTGCGCCAGCGTATCGGGCGCGCGTAATGCCAAGGGTCAGCCTCGATGTCGACCGGCATGACCAGTGTGTCGCGCAAGGTCGAAGAGCCGAAAAGTGGCAACACGACATAAGGTCCGGAACGCACGCCCCACTTGCCCAAGGTCTGGCCGAAATCTTCATTGTGCTTGTACAGGCCCGCCTCGGTACCGATGTCGAGCAGGCCGCCAAAGCCGAATGTGGTATTGACGGCCACGCGCATCACGTCAGACAAACCGTCCGCCAGTTTGCCCTGTAGGAGGTTGTTG
This sequence comes from Noviherbaspirillum sp., assembly GCA_035654275.1. Taxonomy (GTDB): domain Bacteria; phylum Pseudomonadota; class Gammaproteobacteria; order Burkholderiales; family Burkholderiaceae_D; genus Noviherbaspirillum. Next base: position 6,619 of record DASRXG010000101.1, on the reverse strand, counting down.
ACAGCAGTCGGAACGTCTCCCAAGTTGCCGAAGAAGTTTCCGACCCCGGTTCGCACAAAGGATGGCAGTTTGCTATACGCCTCTGCAGTGGGCTTGAGTGCGACTTGGTCAAGCTTGTCATTGAACTGGAACATCGCACGGTTGAAGGGCTCCAACGGGTCGCGCGGATTATTGGTAGCACAACCAGCAAGCGCCAACGCAATCGCGAGTACCGCTATCCGTCGAATCGCACTCATTACTTCTCGCCTCCCGATCCCTCAGCCGCCTTGCTGTACAGGAACTGGCTAATCAGGTTTTCAAGCACGACTGCCGACTGCGTCATCTTGATGCGATCGCCGGCGACCAAGTTATTGGTATCGCCGCCGGGTTCCAGACCGATATATTGCTCCCCTAAAAGGCCCGCAGTAAGTATCTTCGCGGAAGAGTCTTTGGGGAACTTGTAACTGCTTTCCAGATGCAGCGTAACGACCGCCTGATAGCTCTTGTCATCAAAACGGATATCCGCAACTCGCCCTACGACTACCCCGGCGCTCTTTACCGGCGCACGCGGCTTGAGTCCGCCGATATTGTCGAACTTGGTGATGACTGAATAGGTTTGCTCGAAGGACAGTGAACTCATGTTCCCAGCCTTCAGTGCGAGGAACATCAGCGCAGCTGCACCTAGCAGTACAAAAATGCCGACCCACAAGTCCAGTGATTTCCTTTGCATGACTGAATACCCTAACTATCGAATGCGAAGCCCCCGACGGCTTCGACATGAAAAAATTCGCTTCCAAACCGGTTAAGCACGGCGCGAACCACCCTGCTTCAGCTGAACATCAATGCGGTCAGCAGGAAGTCGAGCCACAGCACAGTAAGCGAGGAAATAACCACAGTGCGCGTCGTTGCTCGCGCGACTCCTTCCGGTGTCGGCTGCGCCTCATATCCCTGGAACAGTGCGATAAACGTTACCGCAAATCCGAATACCACGCTCTTGATCACGCCGTTGGCGATGTCTTCCCATAGGTCCACGCCTGCCTGCATCTGGGACCAGAATGCACCCTCGTCGACACCGATCAGACGCACGCCGATGATGTATCCGCCGATCACGCCGACTGCACTGAAGATTGCAGCCAGTACTGGCATCGAGATTACACCTGCCCAGAATCGCGGTGCGACGACCCGCTGCAGGGGGTTGATCGCCATCATTTCCATTGCGGAGAGTTGCTCTCCTGCCTTCATCAAGCCGATTTCTGCTGTCAACGACGTACCTGCACGTCCTGCAAACAGGAGCGCGGTGACCACCGGCCCGAGTTCGCGCGTGAGAGACAAGGCCACCATCACACCAAGAGCCTGCTCCGAACCATATCGATTCAAGATGTAATAGCCCTGCCAACCCAACACAAAGCCGACAAACAGGCCGGACACCGAAATGATCACCAGCGAGTAGTTGCCGATGAAGTGAATCTGGTCCGTGATCAGCCGCGGTCGACGAATCAGTCCAACCGATGCGCCGAGCAGGGCGAAGAATATGCGTGCGGCGTAACCGACACGCCCCACCGTCTCGAGCACCAGACGCCCAAGCGAAGCTACAGTATCGAGGATCATGAACGCACCTCGACCTTCAGGTCTTCGGCGAGCGAGCGCCCCGGATAATGGAAGGGTACCGGCCCATCCGCCTCAGCGTGCACGAACTGCTTCACATAAGGATCGTTCGACTCCTGCATCTGTTGCGGCGTACCGTGCGCAACAATCTTCCCCTGCGACAGAAAGTACACGTAGTCCGCAATCAGGAAAGTCTCGTGCACGTCGTGCGACACGAGGATTGATGTCGAGCCCAGCGCGTCATTGAGGCGGCGAATGATGTTGGCCGCCACGCCCATTGAAATCGGATCAAGCCCAGCGAATGGCTCGTCATACATGATGAGCTGCGGGTCAAGGGCGACAGCACGGGCCAAGGCAACGCGGCGCGCCATACCGCCGGAGATCTCGGACGGTTTGAGCTGCGCGGCATTACGCAAGCCGACAGCATGCAATTTCATCAGGACCAGGTCGCGGATCAGTTCCTCAGGCAGTGTCGTATGTTCACGCAGCGGAAACGCGACGTTGTCGAATACGCTTAGGTCGGTGAAGAGCGCACCATGCTGGAACAGCATGCCCATCTTGCGTCGCATCGCATACATCTTGCGCGTGTCGCGCGCATTGACCATCTGCCCGTCAAACTTGATGGTGCCGGTTTGCGCCTGCAATTGGCCACCGATCAGGCGAAGAATCGTTGTCTTTCCGGAGCCGGACCCTCCCATGACCGCAACCACCTTGCCGCGCGGGAAGTCCATCTGGAGTCCCGACAGGATCGGTCGGATCCCATAGGAGAAATGCAAATCACGAATTTCGACGAGATTGGGCACAACTCTTATCTTTTACTTAAAGGTGAGATTGTAGTGCAGAAATGGCCACCCGGCTTTTGGCTTCGCCCAAGTGAGGCTCGAAATGAGACAAAAAAGCCCGCCACATCGTTGCGTGCGGCGGGCTTTACGTTACAACAACTGCAACTTATCGTGGCAGAACGCTCGATCCCATGAGGAATTCGTCGACGGCACGCGCGCACTGGCGGCCTTCGCGAATTGCCCATACCACCAGCGACTGGCCGCGACGCATGTCGCCTGCGGCAAACACCTTGTCCACCGAGGTCTTGTAGCAGCCTTCGCCTTCGGTCGTCGCGCGGGCATTGCCACGTGCATCTTTCTCGACACCGAACGCGTCCAGCACTTGCTGCACCGGCGACACGAAACCCATTGCCAACAGAACCAGATCAGCCTTGAGTTCGAACTCGGAATTCGGCACTTCCACCATCTTGCCGTCCTTCCATTCGACGCGCGCAGCAATCAGTTTTTCGACCTTGCCGTTCTTGCCTTCGAGACGCTTGGTTGCGACGGACCAGTCGCGCTGGCAACCTTCCTCGTGGGACGAAGACGTGCGCAGCTTGGTCGGCCAGTACGGCCAGACAAGTGGCTTGTTCTCCTGTTCCGGTGGTTGCGGCAGCAGTTCAAACTGCGTAACCGACGCTGCACCGTGACGATTGGAGGTACCGACGCAGTCGGATCCAGTATCGCCGCCACCGATCACCACGACATGTTTGCCGGTGGCCATGATCTGGTCTTTCAGCTTGTCGCCGGCATTGACCTTGTTCTGCAGCGGCAGGAACTCCATTGCGAAATGCACGCCTTTCAGCTCGCGGCCCGGCACAGGCAGGTCGCGCGGCATTTCTGCACCGCCAGCGATGACGACCGCGTCGAAGTCCTTCTTCAGCTGATCCGGCGAGATGGTTTCCTTCGCCCAGTTGTAGACGTTCGAAGGAAAGTCCTTGCCGACGAAAACGCCGGTACGGAAAATCACGCCTTCGGCTTTCATCTGCTCCACGCGGCGGTCGATATGCGACTTCTCCATCTTGAAGTCAGGAATGCCATAACGCAGCAAACCACCCACGCGATCGTTCTTCTCGAAGACGGTCACGTCATGGCCAGCACGTGCAAGCTGCTGGGCAGCGGCCAATCCTGCCGGGCCAGCGCCAACGACAGCAACTTTCTTGCCTGTCTTAGTGGTCGGCACTTGCGGGACGACCCAGCCATTCTCCCATCCCTTGTCGATGATGAAGTGCTCGATCGACTTGATGCCCACCGGATCGTTGTTGATACCGAGCGTGCACGCCGCTTCGCAAGGTGCGGGGCAAACGCGACCGGTGAATTCCGGGAAGTTGTTCGTGGAGTGCAGGTTGTCCAGTGCCTCACGGTAGTTACCGTGATAAACGAGATCATTCCAGTCAGGAATAATGTTGTTGACGGGGCAGCCGTTGTTGCAGAAAGGGATGCCGCAGTCCATGCAACGCGCGCCTTGGATCTTGGCGTCGGCGTCGGAGAGGTGCATTACGAATTCCTTGTAATGCTTCTTGCGTGATTGGGGTGCTTCGCTCGCCTCTTGCAAGCGTTGGTATTCCAGAAAGCCGGTTACTTTTCCCATTTTTTACTCACATTTTTAGCCGCAGGGGCGATTGGCATGCCCCTGCTGCTGCATTGTTTATTGACAGTTAGGCTGCGATCTTTTCTTTTCCCTGGGCTGCTGCATGCAGTTCGCCCAGTGCGCGCTTGTACTCGGTCGGGAACACCTTCACGAATTTGGCGCGGGAGTTGGCCCAGTCATCCAGCAGGTTGCGCGCGCGCGTGCTGCCGGTGTACTTGAAGTGCCGTTCGATCAGTCCCTTCAGGATCGCTTCGTCAGTCTGTCCTTCACCGCCGCGAACCGTGCTATGCCAGATGGCACGATCCACCTTGGCTTCCTGGTCGGCCGAAGTGAGCACCTGGTCGAGGGTAACCATCGCCATGTTGCACTTCTTCGCAAAGTCGCCGTCCGGGTCATAGACGTATGCAATACCACCTGACATGCCAGCCGCGAAGTTGCGACCAGTTGCGCCGAGCACGACGACGGTACCGCCAGTCATGTATTCACAACCATGGTCGCCGGTACCTTCGACGACAGTCACCGCACCCGAGTTACGCACCGCGAAGCGCTCGCCGGCGACGCCGTTGATGAATGCTTCACCGGAAATCGCGCCGTACAGCACGGTGTTGCCGACGATGATGTTGTCCACAGCCCAGCCACGGAACTCGGTGTTCGGGCGCACGATGATGCGGCCGCCCGACAGGCCCTTACCGACATAGTCGTTGCCCTCGCCCACCAGATCCAGCGTAATGCCGTGAGCCAGGAACGCGCCGGCGGACTGGCCTGCGGTGCCTTGCAACTGGATGTGAATTGTGTCATCCGGCAAACCTTCATGGCCGTAGCGCTTCGCGACTTCGCCCGACAGCATGGTGCCAACGGTACGATTGACGTTCTTGACCGGCGAAATGAAGGACACTTTCTCGCCCTTCTCGAGCGCAGCCTTTGCTTGAGCGATCAGCTTGTGGTCCAGCGCCTTCTCAAGGCCGTGGTCCTGCTCTTCGACCTGGTAGCGCGGCTCGGATGCCGGCACATCCGGCTGGTGGAATATCTTGCTGAAGTCGAGACCCTTCGCCTTCCAGTGCGTAATTGCCTTCGACTTGTCGAGCAGGTCGGAACGGCCGATCAGTTCGTTGAAGGTGCGGATGCCGAGTTGTGCCATGATCTGGCGGACTTCTTCAGCGACGAAGAAGAAGTAGTTCACGACGTGTTCCGGCTTGCCGGAGAACTTGGCGCGCAGCACTGGATCCTGGGTCGCAACGCCGACCGGGCAGGTGTTCAGGTGGCACTTGCGCATCATGATGCAGCCTTCGACGACCAGCGGCGCCGTCGCGAAACCGAACTCGTCCGCGCCGAGCATCGCGCCGATGACGACGTCACGGCCGGTCTTGATCTGGCCGTCGGTCTGCACGCGGATGCGGCTGCGCAGGCGGTTCAGGACCAGGGTCTGCTGGGTTTCCGCCAGGCCGAGCTCCCACGGCGAGCCTGCGTGCTTGATCGAGGACAGCGGCGATGCGCCGGTGCCGCCGTCATGGCCGGCGATCACAACGTGATCGGCCTTGGCCTTGGCCACACCCGCGGCCACCGTGCCGACGCCGACTTCGGATACCAGCTTGACGGAAATCGATGCCTTCGGGTTGGCGTTCTTCAGGTCGTGAATCAGCTGCGCCAGATCTTCGATCGAGTAGATATCGTGGTGCGGCGGCGGAGAAATCAGGCCGACGCCCGGTACCGAGAAGCGCAGCTTCGCAATGTACTCGGATACCTTGTGGCCCGGCAGCTGGCCGCCTTCGCCCGGCTTCGCGCCCTGCGCCATCTTGATCTGGATCTGGTCGGCGGAGGTCAGGTACTCGGTAGTGACACCGAAGCGGCCCGATGCCACCTGCTTGATCTTGGAGCGCAGCGAATCCCCTTCCATCAGCGGCAGGTCGACTTCGACGCGGTCCTTGCCGATGACGGATGCCAGGGTCTCGCCCTTCTTAATCGGGATGCCCTTCAGCTCCTGGCGATAGCGGTTTTCGTCCTCGCCGCCTTCACCGGTGTTGGACTTGCCGCCGATGCGGTTCATCGCGATGGCCAGCGTGGCGTGCGCTTCGGTCGAGATCGAGCCGAGCGACATTGCGCCGGTGGCGAAACGCTTGACGATTTCCTTTGCCGGTTCCACTTCGTCGATCGGGATCGCCTTGGACGGATCAATCTTGAACTCGAACAGGCCGCGCAGCGTCATGTGGCGCTTGGACTGGTCGTTGATGATCTGCGCGTACTCTTTGTATGTGTTGAAGTTGTTCGAACGGGTCGAGTGCTGCAGCTTGGCGATCGCATCCGGCGTCCACATGTGGTCTTCGCCGCGGACACGGAAGGCGTATTCACCGCCGGCATCCAGAGCATTGGCCAGGACCGGGTCATTGCTGAAGGCCAGCTTGTGCAGGCGCAGCGCTTCCTCGGCGATTTCGAACACGCCGATACCCTCAACGTTCGATGCAGTGCCCTTGAAGTACTTGTCTACCAGCGCCTTGTTCAGACCGATGGCTTCAAAAATCTGCGCGCCGCAGTAGGACATGTAGGTCGAGATGCCCATCTTGGACATGACCTTCAGGATGCCCTTGCCCAGCGCCTTGATGTAGTTCTTGCGGACTTCGTACGGCTT
>DASRXG010000100.1:0-17613 GCA_035654275.1 Noviherbaspirillum sp. | reverse complement strand
GGAAGCAAGGGACGGACGATTTCCCATAATTCATCATCAACCAGTTCGCGTGCCATGTTGCCTCTCCACAGAACTTGCTGGAACGACGATTGGACCGCAATTATTCGATTTTGTTAGACGCTCTTAGTGTAGAGATAGGCCTTGTTGGCGCAAGCGTGCTCAACCGAGGGGGCGCTTGATGACTGTCCATTGTCCGACAGGAGATATGCTCGGCTAATCAATCTCAAGTTGTCAGGCTGACGACTTCTTCCTGGGTCTGGCAACTTTTTTTCCATTGGCGTTCTGCAGCATCAAAAGAATTGATGGAGTCACAATCACGCTGTACCAAAGTTAATTCAAGCCGACCTTGAGTGGGGGAATTGGTCCAGTAGTTTCCACACAGCTTTTGTCCAGAGTCTTGAAGAGTAAGCGCTCCATAGCCGGTGGTGATCTTGTTTTCAGCGTATGCATGTCTCTTCATTTCAAAGACATAACTTAGGTGAACATCAGAAGTTTTTTCATCTTTGTGGAGAGATTCCATAGTCGATCCAGCAGGCAAGTCTTTCGTGAATGACTGAATAGACAGGAATAAGTAGCGCTGACGAATCACGAATGCGATTGGAATGGGGGCGAGCGGCTGATCATTTTTCGCACGATACTCTGTGTACAACATTCCCCACCAAAGGCCATGAACAACAGGACGTTCCAACCAATTTGCCCATCTCGGCGATGTCCAAGCTTTCTTAGTAACCACTCCCAGTACAGTTGTTATCACCAAGATGGATATCCCTACGCTTTGGATTGCAGCCGTTATGAGTGGCGCTTCAAATAATACATGTCGCCCAACTGTGAGGATAGCTGCGACGATAATAAAGGCATATGTATAGACCTTGAGCAGGCGAATGAGCTCGGAATATGTAAGGGTGACAGAGTTCATTGGACAGTTACGCGCAGTGTTTGCATTCCGTGATCAAAGAATGCCAACTCGTTATTGTTGGTCAAAATACCGATGCCGGCTATGCCATTGATCCTCGTTGCGAGCATCGCCGTCATATGTCGCGCACCAGAGGCCTTAGGTGTAGGGACATTGGGCTTCGGGAGAGGTGGTGACAAGAATTGTGCAAGATGAGTCAGCTGCTGCTTCGAGATGTCGACAAAGTGAAAACCGTCGTGCCATCCGGAGCTTGAGCTTGAAACTGAAGCCAGCGTTGATGCAATAGCACCCATACCGTTGACTGGAAGACGAATCTGATCCCTAGACAATACCTCAAGCGCAATAAAGGGTAACGCCTCTAAGTGATCATAAAAAACAACCCCCAAGCCAGAAAAATCAGATGGCAACTGATGTGCTATGCGCTGCAGTAGAGTGATGGCGAATTCTTGAACTGGCGAAGTCATAGTTGCGAGATCTAGGTTTGGTATATGTTCAGACTGATAAAAAACATTCCAGATACCATTCTGAGAGCGCATTATAAATGCGAAACCGTGAGCCAATCCGGGGCACCTATATTCCCGTCGAGCTTCCATATCGGGAGTGCTCGATCACAAGCCTTGCTCCACCAATACAGTCCGCTAGCGTCTCCGCAAGAAACTTCTGAGCTTAGTGTAAGCAGGCTGAGGGGGATTAACAGCCTTGTGCCGAACGTCATGCACTGTCACTGGGATACGTCGCACTGCGATGGTTTGGCCATTGAAGCGCACAATGCAGTCCATATGGTGCGTGCCAATATACGTTGTATGTTCGTTGGTGGAGAGCATTCGCATTCCAATGCGACGATGCCCAAGGTCGCTGCGCCAGTCAGCGTCTTCTCCTTGGTTACGGACAGTCCACTCTATTGTGGCAAATTGGGGCACTACGTGCGGATTCGCAATGGTGAATACTAGATCGCAATCCTTAGCGACACCCGGAACTACGTTGCGGTGTCGGGCAATGAGCCTCTTAGGATTTCTCGCGTACACCTCGATATCGATATCAGGCAGTTGCATCAGTGCTCGCCCGGAGTCCTGATCCACTACCTCGACCTGGGTGGCCTCTGGCAAAGGCATTAGAAAAGAAAACGCCTCAGACCAAATCAATGCGGCTGCAGCCTCATCTGTTGCATCACTGGCCCGTCGAGCGATATCGAGCAGCACGTCTAACTGTGGTACAAAACCGTCCCAGCTATCATTGCTCATGCGATTGAGATCTTCGTGCCGATCCACAGGATTCGGCACACGATGATCGCCGATCAAACGTTCATGGATGGCCTTGATGACTGCAATGAGCGCATCGTCATCGTCTATCCCAAATAACCGTTGAAACCCCAAATTTTGATACGCCTCGGTGACTAAAACTGTGAGGAGGATCGACGATGGCCTAGATTCCGGGATGTCATCAAATGATACTGCTGCCCAGGCCTTCAGATACCGAATCAGTCGGCGAAGCTGTTCCCGATCGTCGCCTGTGACTGCGTCTCTGAACCACTTGTAGAGCAATTTTGGATCGCTGTTTTCCCAGTCATTTGACCAACAGGCTAAACGCCTGCTCTCTTTCTCTGAGTGCAGATGGTAGACGGGTGTGTCGATATGGAACTGACGTATATACGACGCGCGTGAACAACGCTGCTTGGGAGGTGCTTCTACGGAACGTAGTTCGCTGCATGTGCGTTGATACACCAGCAGCTCTTCCTGTACCCACTCCCGCAATTGCCGGGGGGATGGCTCCGCATTCTGCTCATCGCCCCATTCAAAATACACGCCGACATCGACGTCATACTCTTCTTGCATATGTACTGGTTTGATGAGAGTTGCGTACTTATACGAGCCTTGCAGCCAAGTCGACACATTGTATCCATACTTTGCACGCAATTCGCTCTTGAGGTGTTCTGCCAGTTTGTTCCAATGGTCTTGCAAGAATTCTCGTTGCTCTGCGGTGGGCGTAACACGACCGATCAGTGTTTGCGCTGCACCCCCGTTGAACAAAGTTCTTGCTTTTCCCATTTTTGTGCCCCCTTGTAATTATGTGTTGAGCCTGAGATGCTATCGGTCTCCGCTCTGACTTCTTCTAATCAATGCGAATCGCTTCGATGGTCGAGGAGCTATCAGGTGCTGATCGAAATACACTGTTTGATCTCAACTCTTTTCGATAGCCCCATCCATAATTCGCCATTCCATCCCATGATTAGAAATACCATGGGAACTTGTCGCAGATCGCAAATCTTGCGCCATTCGCTGAGGTCTGTAGCCGACGGGCTAGGAAGGCGCTGCGGATGTGTGTGCCATTCACCTAGATAATCCATTGTCTTTTCGCTAGCGTTCCACTGGCGAAGCGCAATCTCCTGGTGATAGCGAGCGGAGCGCTTGAACAGGTGGCGCCAGCCACGATCAGAATGCTGCGGTGTCGTAGCCATGGTCACGTGCAGATGTTCTCCACGGCGATATCCCAGCAAGATACCACCGGACTCCGGCTTGTCAGGACTGTCCTGCCTGTAACTATCAATCAATGTCAAGGGCTTTGCTTCAATGAGAACTCGCCCAGTGGTAACGTGAGGGTTATGCCAGATCAGGGGCGACCGCATGCCGGGCATCCTTCCATTCGTGTCGGATTTTGGTTCTTTACTTTGAATACATCCGCGTTCTCTTGGCTGCGGGTACGAAAACGTGGCGAAGGGTCGCCTTGCAGCCAGGCACAGATCATGTCGGTTGCTAAGGCTGCAGCATGCATTGGTGCAGATACTGCATACGGTGTGTAGGCACGGCATCCATCGGTGCGACGTATCGGGTCACTCTTGAGTAAGGAAAATCGCTCTTTGCGATGGACGTGAGTGTCGGGAACAAGCAGGCAGCGATAGCATGCTTCTCCTTGTGTATCTGTCCACAGGGCTTGAACGGCCTCACCATTACCGCGAATCCATACGTGCAGCATAGGTGTTTTTGTTCCTCGTTTCAGTCGCAGATCATTAAGGTACTCGCTTACCGCCTCTTCACCTGTTGCATCAATAATCAGTTCTGCCGCGAACAACTGCTCATGATCGAATGCGCTACAGGCATATGCCTGTACGGCGCTGTGGGGAAACTGACGAAGTAGCTCGTTCCTCAATTCCTCTGCTTTGCTTTGCATGAGCGCGGGATAGCCTAGAATATGGCGTCCCAAATTTTCAGGGCCCAGATCATCAGGGTCAATGAGTTTGAGTAGTCCACGCTTTCCTGTCCCTGCACCTAGTCGTATCAAGGCGGCAGCAACGAATGAGCCGATTGCACCGCATCCCACTACAGTCACTCGTTTATTGCAGAGGTCTTCGTAGCTGAGATTTCTGCTGTGTACGAAGCGGCTGCCTACCTCGCGGAGCGCCATACGGAATAGACGTTGGGCTCCGCCTGCGTTATGGAGATAATTCCGGTAGCGTTTTGGACTGTTGGCATATCCGAGTCGCTTGACCTGATCAAGGTCGAATCCAAAGCCGATCCACCCCACCGGCGTTTTTACGGCGAAGGTGGCATAGGTTTGCTTCAAGTAGTCTTTTTCTCCCAGCGCTTTCTGCATCTCAGCGTACAAAGTTCTGTCCCAGCTTTGGAGCCAAGTAAACAGTTCCTTCACTGTCTGGGGCATCTTCTCCGGTACTCGTGGGCGAACAGTCGATTGTAGCAACCAGCATCGGTAGCGCGATGTCGTCATGTTGGCCCCCAGCGCATGAGCTAACCGATGTGCTTCATCTGCGTCGCAGGTCACGAGGGCACGCTTCCGTTCCCCTTGTCGCATGATGAAGTATCCAGCGGTCGTTGCCTCAGCGTGAATATCCCCAAGAAAGACTGTCCACGGCAAAGAGAGTTGGCCGTATTCCCAATGGGCTGGGAACTCATTCTGGATGTCATCAATGCGGTAGTCTGGGTCTGCAGCAATTCGGTCAAGCATGGCTGTGGCTTGGTTCAAGCATTGCGCCAATGCGGTGGCAGGATCGTAGCGATCCAATGTCACCGCACCAGGTGCGAAGTAGCACAGCCCCCCCAAGACATCAACGTGAGGTATCAACGCGGGGAGAAAGGCTGGATGCTTGACCAGCGATATCCGTGGGTATTCCAGGAAATTCCAGTCCTCGATGGTCAATTTGACACGTACCGATCCTTTGGCGCACGGTAGCGTGCCCTCGAAGGCACGACTAGGTCTCCGCGCGGTGACGGGGTGGAACCCACGGCTTCGCAGCAGCCTCAGTGCTTCGCCCAGTACCGTCACAGGGTAGTACCTTCAGCCAGCCTTGGTTGAGGGGATCACCGGCGCAACTACGCGAGATGCGGGTGTGTTGCGGATGGCATCCGGACCGCTGTCAGGCTCCACGCGCTCGCAGTCCATTGGCAAGCGGTTTCCGAACTGTTGACGTAATTGGGCAACGACCGCCTCCTTCTCGTGCAGTGCTGATTGCCGCGCTTGGAATATCTGCGCAGCCAACTGACCGAAGCGCTGCGCGGCTTCCTTGCGGTCGGCATCCTGGAGCCGATTAAAATCTTCTGCGCCCTCATCAATGCCGGGTTCGCGAATTTCACCCAAGAAGGCGCGACTCAGGTGCCGAGCAGCTTCCTCTAACGAGTGGTCGTCGCGGCCGTGGCGCGGCTCGAACGCCTGCGCCACGGCGATCATGATCGACACCGAGGTGGGGCCGCCCTTCTGCCAGTGGTGGTCACGCCATGCCTTCAGATAGCGGCAGACACGGCGCAGTTGTGCTCCGTGCTCCTCGACACGGTCATTGAACCAATTAGCGACGACTTTGGGATCCGAAGGCTTCCACTCACCCGTGCGCATCGCCATGACTACGCTGTCAAGATCCTCCCATTGTTGCTGGGTCTCGAGGGCCTCTGCAAAGTCAAAGCTCTCCATGCTGGCAGAGTCGAACGCACTTGCTTTGGCCAAGGACACCGATTCGGTGATCTTCTCGAACTCCTCTTCGGGTGCCGCATACAACGGGACATCAATGTGAGCCCAAGAAGCCACCTGAATGCGGATGCAAGTATCTTTGCCAGGCAGCAGTGTCCATTTCTCTTCGTCGCAAAGTTCCTCCAGGAGTTGTTCGACCAAGTCGAAATAGGCCTTGGCCATTTCATGGGGGGGGCCGTTCTCTTCCCACACGGTGACCGGCAAATAGACCCCATAGTCCCAGTCCATTTCTTGTGGTGGCGTCATGGCCGGCACGACGCAGGTGTCGTAGGACCACGAGCCTTGCGTGCGAAAGCGCGGCGTGACACTACGCTCCATGCCGAGGATCGCTTTGGTCGCCAAACTGATGCGGGGCTTGAGGTGATTCTTGATTTTCCTTACACAAGACTGCAAATAGCTGCGCTGCTGAGTGTCAGGGAGAATGCGACTCTCGAACGTATCCGTGTCCGAGTCGCTGTGGAAGAAAAGCTTGGGGAATTTCAGCATGGGGTTCCTTTCTCAGCGTTGGGGCCGTAGTAGAACTTCGGGGGAGAGCATTTGTGGCGATGAAATTCTTGGCAGTCCTTCTGTCCCAACCAGATTTTTGATTTTTCCGAGGCCGCGCCCATCAGTACTTCGCGAGCAGGTGCATTGGCCTTGTCCAAGGCAACAGCTTGGGCACGTTCGTCGGTCAAGACATCGTCGAGTAGCACGTAGCGACTTTCAAGACGATGCTGGAGTATGAAATCACTGAGTGATTCCTGGACCGAAATAGATAGCCCGAACAATCGCTTCGGCATGTTGGCGGGATTGAGGCCACCCCAGTCGTAGGTTCCCCCGCTGCGGTTGCGGCGTGGGTCCGCAGTGAACTTTGAGGACATGGTGCCAATCGAGAGCATGTGCACGGCCTCGATTGGATGTTTGAAAAAGGTTTCGGTCTCGTGCAATGCCAGCAATCCGGGGGCATTGGCATAGAGACCGCCATCCACGTACTGGTTGTTGTTAAAGGTATGTCTCGGAAAGTAGGCAGGTGCGGCACTCGTCGCTAGAGCAATATCCACCAAGTGGAATTTGTAGTCGCGCTTGAAATCGGGGTGGTGTGGTGTTTTAAACAGTTGCGGCTGTCCTGTCGAGTAATTGATTGCGGGCACGATGACTGGATGCTTGCAGGCCCCCAAGGTTTGGTTGCCGAAAATATCTGACGCACCCAGCAAGTGCTTCAAGGGCTTCGGCGAGTAAGGGGCACGAAAGAACCCCAATGGTGAGAAGCGCCGTTTGAAGATCTCTTGGCCATGCTGCTCGAAAAGCTTGACCATTCTCTCTGCGGGAATCTCCAAGGCAATCGCTAGAGCCAGAATGCCGCCAATGGATGTACCAGCAATCAAGTCAAACCGTCGGGCGACAGGTTCGCCGATGTCCTGTTCCAGATCGGCCAGAATCTTGGCCGTGTAGAGACCACGGTATCCGCCACCAGAGAGCGCTAGTATTTGGAAGCGCGTTTTTTGTTCGTTGGTCAAGCCCCCACCCCTTGTTGTTGATCCTTACATGACAGCCATCTAACACGGATTATTTCCGCATAGATATAGATCAATGTTATGGTTTCAAGGGGAATTTAACTAGATGTATATGAAATTGCTTTTATTGCAAAAATTATGCATAAAACGGTGTCAAATCATTGAGGACATGCAAGATTGAGTGGCAAAAGGCTAAAGCTCAGGTTGGCAAAGAAATAATAAGTCCCTTTTCAATTAAAGGGTATTGACCAAGCTGGCTGATGGGAGCTTGAACAGCATCCCGTTTGGGAAATTTACCAAGAAATAATTCTGCTTCGTCGGTTGGCGTCCTCACTCAAGGACGGTGAGGCCGTCTGCGCTATCCCCCTGACGCATCGCTTGCATCCCCAAGCAACTCGGCCTATACTTGTACAACTTACTGTACAAATACGCGAACACACTGAAATTTATCTCACACCAACTTATCCAATAGTCAGCGCGCATCCACACACTACTCAGCCATTGAATCTCTAAGCTCACATCTGCGAAATCGAAAACTCGGCGAATCTATCTCATCTCAGCGCACATATATCCAATCCAAGCGAATCCATCGAACGAATCTAGAGCGACAGTAAGTAAAAGGAGTACCCAAAATGCGAATCGTTAATTTTTCTGACGCTCGTAATAGCCTTAAAGATGTGATTGACCAGGTAGTCCACGATGCAGACATTACTGTCATTGCGCGTCGTGATGCACCTGATGCTGTTGTGATGTCGTTCGACCAGTACTGCAGCCTGATGGAAACCGTACACCTGCTGAGTTCGCCGGCTAATGCCGCCCACTTAGCACGCTCCATCAACCAATTGCGCAACGGGCAAGCGATGCGTCGGGATCTTCTGGAACCCGATGATGAGAAACCTGATCTTCACTCCTGATGCCTGGGACAACTACCTTTACTGGCAGTCTCAGGATAAAAAGACCCTGCGCCGTATTAACGAGCTTATCCGTGATACCCAGCGCTCGCCCTTCGAAGGGATCGGCAAGCCCGAACCTCTGAAAGGCAATTTGACTGGCTTTTGGTCACGTCGCATTGACGAAACCAATCGCTTGGTCTACGAGGTAACCGACTCGGAGATAGCAGTCATCTCCTGTCGCTATCACTACTGAGAAAAGGCCCCGGAAAGTCGGGGCCTTTTCTATATCAATGGACGTTTGCCGAAGCCATCCGACAGCACGGCCTTGATTGCGTCATCCTCGCTTTCGATATGCGCGGTAAGCGAGCCTTTCAGTCCGATGGCCATTCTCAGTCCCTCACCAATGACTTGTGCTGCGCGCTCTGCTGCTGCCTTGGCAGCATCCCCACCGAAAGACGGTCGCCATCCGTGTTCAACGGCATGCCGAAAAGCCAGTCGAAGCGAGTGAGCATCGTGCAGCGCGTGATGCCTGGGCCGCTGGGAAGTGTGGTAGTCATCCATCATCTTGCGCAGCGCCGGCTGCTGTTCGTCCCCCATAGACCAAGAACTAAACTGCATTGGCTAGGTATTTAGGTTCCTCGGCCACTGAGGCAAAAGTTTTATTAATTGAATGAAAAAATCTCCATTCGGCCAGTCGGTGACGATCACGGCTTCCTCCTGGATGCTCTCGATCCAGACCGTGAGGCCTTCCCGGATCGATGTTTCACTTTGCACGTAGCTCCCGCCCCATAGATGCGGCAAGACATTGAAGTGGACCCACTCATTGCACTGAACCGTCCAATGAGATTCCGGCAGCTCCGCATAGAATTCGCGGCCAGATTCATCCACCAACCCGATAGAAATTAGATCGGGCTTGGCCTGATCCAATCCGGTGAACTCCGTATCGAGAAAAAGCAACAATTGTTACCTCCTGAAATTAACGCGCAAGGCCTTGGTGTCCACGGAAACGGTCCTGCTCTGCTCCTTGCAGCTCGTCTTTGCCAATTCCGTCGCGGTAAATAATTTTCGCCTTCTGGCTGTTGACGAAACTGCCTTCTATCTTCGACAAATCGTGAATTACCACCGCGCCACGACCTTGGCTCTGAATAGCAAAGCGTCCATCATGCGATAGCTGGACCATGCCGACATACGACACGCCATTTTTGATCTCATACACTGTGCCGCCGCGCTGTTTGACAGCTTCTACGATATCCGCATATGCCTTTTCCATGGCTTCGCGTGACAAGCGCTGCGCAAGCTCTCGCAGTGCATCCTCATACTGAGGCTGCACTGCAGGCTTGAACTGCACAGATCGAGCAGGAACTAACCCACTGCCTCTGCCAGCGCTTGTTCTTGCGCGCTGCATTCGGTGATCCGATTTTTCTTGTCGTGGCTGTTCCACACGACCAGGAACATCCTTCCGCAGTAGCAGGACATCTCGGCTTGTGTTGAGAACCACGTCGCCATCGGACAAATAGTGCAAGCGATCTCGGCGGTGGGCAGGAGGGATTTGTCGAGGCGGCTGGCTTCTATAATGGGATTCATTGTGCTCATATGTTCTCTCTGTGGTTTGTGCTTTTCCTGATCGAATGAACTTCGGTGTCATTCTTTCTGCTTCGAGTTTTTCGCGATAGGCGTCCAGTGCTGGATCAACGAATTGAATACCTAACCCCTTTTTCACGGCGATTTCGACGGCCAGCTTCTGGAATGCTTCCGGTCCGGTCAGCACGAGCTTGTTGCCGAATTTCGCTGTAGCGAAGCGAAGGGATGTTTCCACCGCCGCTGGATCGAGCGCTGCAGCGTTGTTGAGTTGAATCTGTTTTGCGATCGCACTATCGATTACCTGCCGGCCGCGTCCGAGATCAAAGATCACTGTTCCGCTGCGCTCGATGCGATGCGAAACGTTAAGTCGAGGTGCCGGCCTGTCATGTAGGCCCGTTATGGCGGCGGCCACTTCAAACCGTTCAGCTTCGCGTTTCCGACAAACGTCTGTGGCTTCTGCTGAGCCGTACTCGCGTGCCAGCGCCAAGGCAACATTGTTTCCAGAGACAGCTTGCTTCACCAAATAGTCTCGGAACGTTGTACCTGGTCCGATTTCGGCAAGTTGGCTGCGCACTTGCTGACGCTTGGCGGCATGGTCTGTTGTCAATTCCGCTAACGCGACAGCATGCGTAAGTTTGGCGACCGATATGGCAACTGCTCTTTCCTGGCCGGCGGCGCTAGAGCGGATCGTGACCAGCTCGGCACGCTGCTGCTTTCTTAGTTCGGTACGTGCCGCGGCGAGCGTGTTACGCAGTTCGTTGAGCACATCGGTCTTGATGACTCCGAATGCCTCCTTGGCGTTCTTCCACTCTCGATAGAGCGAGCCTGATGGTTTCGTAGGCTCTGGCGTGTATTCCGCTGTTGCTTCAACGGATTGCCCTGGCCGCGCCAGCTGAAACGCACCAAACTTTGCTGGTAGGTTTTTTAAGCCGACTGTCGACAGCGTGATGCCGCCTTTTTCACCCACAGGACAAATCACGAAACCCGCGCCTTTCTGCTTGATTTCGCAGTTGTAAGCAGCAGCAGCGGCATGCAGGTCTTTCCAGCTTTTTGCATGCTTTAACCGATCGCCAATGCGAATCTCATTGCACCAGGTCTGGAACGTCTTTTCACCGCTATACCGCTCGACAGTTTGGGCGCGATCACTGGTTTTCGGCCTGCCTTCGCGGTTCGCTTTTCGCTCTGCTAACGGCACCTCGATGATCTGGCCGTTGGCGTCGATTTCGTGCAATCCGTTATCACGGTTCAATCCATGCCGAATTTCAATTTCACGGCACACCTTGTCGCGCTTCTTCTGATCCTGCCAGAGCGGGTTGCCGCGATGCGGATAGGCCTTTTCGATCCGGCTCGCGAAAACGTGCAAATGCCAATAGCCATTGTCATTATGCAGAAAGGTCGCAAAGTGATTTTGGTCGAGCCCCATCGCAGCGAGCATCGAATCTTCGGTATCCCGCAACACCGCCTCTGTCGGCTTGTCCTGGTTGTACGAGACCACAAAGTGCGCCAGCTTCTTGTCCGCGCCGACGCGGGTATTGAGGTCGCAGTTTGATTGCATCTCTAGCGCTGCCAGCGCGATCAATTCCGTCATTGCTGAAATGTCCCGGCCAGCATATACGCCATCATCCACCAACCCAAAGTTCCCGAAGCGCGTGCGATGCGACTTGTCCAGTATTTCGCCCGTTTCCCGGTCCCGACCAGCCGCTAAACCCTCACCATAACGCAAGGCGTCGCCGGCAGATGATTTGCCGTCTTTTCGCCCCTTTATGCGTTTGGAAATCATCCCTCTTTATCGATCATGCTTTTTACGGACGCGATGACAGTCACCTGACTCGCCTCAATTTGCTTGAGCAAGACTCGCACTTGCTCAGTGCTGGGTCGCGGTGCGGCAGGAAAGGAACCGGCTAACCAACCTTTCAACAATCCACCGATTCGTCCGAGATCGGCGCGAGTCGCGGCAAGTTCTTGAATCGCATTCTGATCTACCCGCGATTTGGGCTTAGCGCCAAAAATCGTTTGCCGGCAAAGCTCACCCATCGACACGCCGAATGCGGCGGCACGCGTTTTCAATTGTTCTTTTTCTTCCGGCGTTGCACGCACCTGGATCAGTTCAGTTTTCTGCCGCGATTCGGATCGAGCAACCATATTGTCATTCCCCTCTGTCCTGAGTTTGCCGGCAGGCTCGCCGTAGGCGCAGGACCAAAACATCACGAATAAGGCCGCAGGCCGTTGAGTGTGTTTTCAGGGCGGTATCACCGCCCTCCGTCCTGCCCCGTAGTCACACACTTCCACGCTTGCCTAAACAGTAAAGACGGTGAGTATTGTTGTCAACATAACAACAGCATAACAAAACCAAATCAATTTCGAATCAGCTCTGCAATGAGTAGGGAATGAAACCGAACACGAAAGAAAGCGGTTTTAAAACGGAAAACCAGCAACCGTGGAGCGGTTACAACGCTTTTCAATAACAACAAAAAATATTTTTACCAAAATGAAAAAGGCCCTTCTTTGAGGGCCTTTTTTCATAGACAAATTACTTAGTTCAAATAGAGCCCAGTGCAAACATTGACAAATTCAAATTAACAGCAAATTAACACCAGATTAACAGCAAATTAACGCTTTTATCAGAAGAAGATAAAACCACTGCCATTGACCGCATTAAAAAGACATACATAAACTGGTAACACCTTATACGGAGAAAGAAGATGGATGAAGAAGCAATTCTTAAAGATTTAGCACAACTCCAAAAAAGTGCCACGCGGAGCAAAACAGCCCGGTTACGGGATTTATATGACCAAATTGAAGCGCTAAGGAGCCGTGGTATTACCCACGCAAAAATCGTAAGTGTCCTAAATGACCATAAGCTGGGCTTCTCGCTCAAGAGCTTTGAAGTGACCTTTTATCGAATTAAGCGGCAGCGAGAAAAGAAGCTCAATCGACCCGTTGCAATTCCCGCGGAAGAAAAACGAGAGGCAATGCCTTCGGTGAGTGGGGCAAACGACTTCTTCAAAATCGTAGACAAGCTTAAAGAGCAAAACCAAAACGACGATCCTCGAAGGAACGATTGATCATTTTTCAACAAGGGCGGAATAAAAATGAATTTCAACAGCACTTCTCATATCTTTTTGCAGGACAAAGGCGGCATCGGTAAAACACTGACAGCATCGATGTTCATGCAATACCTTAACTACCTAGGCGTGAAGATTGATGGGGTCGATGCCGATCCGCAGGCCCCAAAGCTCTCGCGTATCAAAGCGCTCGGTGTACCTCTGATCCCATTGATTAGCAACGGCGAGATTCAGCAGAGGTCGTTCGACCCGGTTTTCAGTCACATCGTGCAAAGTACGCATGCAACCCTGATCGATGCAGGCTCAGGTGCGTTTTTGCCCCTGCTGAAGTACATGAAAGACAACGGCCTGTATGACTTGCTGGCGCATGTGAAAAAGCAGCTCTTTTACCATGTTGTCATCATCAGCGGCCCCGAAAAATTAAAGACGATCGAGGGCGCAAAAGAGCTGCTCATGCAGATTAAAGGGACCGGCACGAAGGTCGTGATCTGGCAAAACGAAAAAGAAGGCATTCCCATGTTCGACGGGAAAGCGATCGACGAAACGGACTGGTACAACGAGAACAGGGATCAAATCGTTGGTATCGTAAAGATTCTCGATTACAACAACAGCGCATTTAAAGCGGATTTCCTTTCCATGATGGAAGAGGAAATGACATACCGCGAAATCATGGATGGCAAGTCCAAGTCCTTCGACTTCATGCGTCAGAATCGTATCAACCGCATTTTCACTGATGTGTTTCGCGAGCTAGGTAAGGTCTTTCCGGCCCCGACTAAAGCACCAAAATCATCATGACCGCTCAAATTCGTGAGAGCGTGCCGCCGGCTATACCGGTGGGATCGGATACGCTGATCTCAATTCCGGACTTGAAGCTGCTTGTGCACCGATTGTCGGGCTACCAAATCCAGATTGGAGATGACGATCCACTACTCACCACTGTTTATATCAATCGTGCAGTGCTAGGCGCGGCATTGCACAGGGCAGAGACGCTGCAAAACGCTGTAAAGCGGCAGATCGCAAGCCTGCCTGGCGCTGCGGACCTTGAAATGAAGCGTGCTGCCGGCGAAGCCGTAGCAGGCTTAACGGCAGAAGTCGGAAAAATTGCTAATCGAATCGCCGGCAATGTGGCAGCGGCAGAGCGAAATAAAGCGTTCTATGGGGCGGTGGTTGCCTCGGTTGTCGGAGCGGTCGCATGCGTTGCCATTGGCTTCGGCGCTGGTGTCGGCTGGAACAAGCTAGTAATAGCGAACATTAAGAAAAATGCTCAGGACCGGATTGAAAGGGCTGAAAACGATACTGCTTGGATGCAAACCCCTTCCGGAAAAGCCGCAAAGAATTTGGCAGACATGAACGTAGGAAATTTAAATATGGCGGTGATGCTGAACGACTGCTCCGTAGGCGGCTGGAAGAAAGAAAGAAAAGGCGTCCTCGGTCAAGGGGCGACTTATTGCTTCCCATATTCGGATAAAGAAAACGTAACTACTGGCTGGAAAATCAAGGACTGATAGCGAAAAACAAATAGTCGATTAGTAGAAGACATCATGGAAAATATCTATCGATCAACTGCATATACGCCGGAAATCGTCACCAAGATCGAGACCATGGGAGCAACGGCTGTATCGATTGCCAACCGGTGGATGACGGGTTGGCCTGATAGGGTCAGTGCCCTGTTGAAGGCTGGTACCTATGTTGAACACCTAGAATCCCAACTGGAGCAGGAAAAGGTGATCCTGGCGAACGAGTCAAATCTGCGGCACTTGTCGCGCCGTGAAATTCTGGAGTTATACGAAATCAGAGAAGCGCCACCGGCCCTTACCTGACCGGATACCACGACCCGGCACCTATACCTACCGTCATTTACCGAAACTTTTGCTGCAAAAGGTTTTGCTAAAAACAGCTGAGGAGGGTTTTGCTGCAAAAGTTTCTAGCTGCGCTTGCTGCAGTCCTTATTATGCTGTCTCGCATGACGAAACTTCCAGCTGAGCCGAAGCTGCAATCTATACCTACCAAGTGGGCATCTGATGCTGATTTGCTTAGATACTGAATTCACAGGCCTGAACCAGGCCAAACCGGATCTGATTTCGATTGGCTTGGTCGATGAGACTGGCCGCGAATTCTATGCAGAGCTGCCAGAAGAGCATTGGACGGTTCAGTGCAATGAGTGGGTCCATTTCAACGTTCTGCCCAACCTTTGGGGTGGCGACTATGTGCAAAGCCAGGCAGTGATCCGGGAGCGCCTTGTCGCGTGGATCGAGAGCATTCCGGATGAAGTGGTCATTGTCACCAGTTTTGCCAATTCTGATTTCTTTAGCCAGCTAAAGCCGTTACTTACACAGTGGCCAAAAAACTTGAGCACTTGGCCGGTCGAATTTACGACATGGTCAATGGGCGAGGACCTGCAGCCGGCTTTGCAAAAGCTGATGAAGAGTTACCACGAACCAACTCGACCGGAGCACCATGCATTGCATGACGCGCATGCGCTGCGTCAAGGCCTGCTATACGCGCTTGAGAACGGTTGGCAGCCGCCAGAATTACCTTCGTATTGAATGCCGCGTCCTCCAGTGTTAGGCCTCATCATGTCCGGCACGGTAGGCAGCCGGTCTGGTGCTGACAAGCACCGTCAGCTGAACGCGCCAAAGCAGTCGTAGCGCAAATTCAGCGGACAGGCTCCACCCGACCCAAAGCAGCCGCTCACAACTGACCGCAAAGGATGGGGCAATTCATAGCTGCTTTGGTCTTCGTCGGCAGTTTACGTCGGAAGACTACCTGTTAGATCAGTGATGCAGACAAAAAAAACCCGCTAGCCTTGCGGTAGCGGGTAAATCCAATTCTTGGAGAGTTGGAGGAGACAAAGACAATAATACTCACATGTGAGTGAGTTGTCTGCTTCGCTTATCAAATAACAGATATTAACTTCAGGAATAACAACCACTGAGCCCAACGTCTGGACTGGATCTTATGTCGCCCTTTTCCATTGGTTGCGCCCTCCGTCTTTGGCCGTGTACAGAGCAGAATCGGCCACAAGATGCCTTTCGAGATGACAGCTTGCCCCCTACATCGGACATTCTCCCCGCCAAGACTGAGTTGCGATTTATTACCCGGTTTCTCCCAAATTGCGTTGGAGTTCAGGGGCGGTGCTCATACTGCCAGATCCTGGCTTGCGCCGTGACGTCGAGTAGGTTTCAATAAGTGATGAGGACACCTGCACCGAGTACCTTCTGCTTGGCGTTGTAATCGATCAATGTGTGACCATAACCGGAGAAATACTGGACGTAGCCTTTCAAGCGGGAGTTGATGGGAAATGCCCATCCCGCTTGCATTGCGCCTTTGTGAGACTCGGGGTTGTATCGCGCCATGAGTGACAGTTCATGCCCTCCATGCCGGTATGTTCCGACGAGGTCACCATGCCCCATGTACTTGGTGATGTCCGGATTGTCATCGTCACTCTCCTGTTCGGGTAGGCGCTTCCACAGCCGCGCCAGCAGCGTAAAATTGTCTCGTTCGAGACCTGCCTCAACGTAAGCCCGATTCCAGCTGCGCGAAAGGGTTGAGGCCTGTCCATTCGATTGATGCACGAGGCCAAAGTTGAGAAACCGCAACTTCATGCCGAGTACGTCATGGCTCATCGGTGTTACGGCCATGATTTCAGGCTCGTAGTTGGTTTCGCGGAATGGACTGGATGCCTTGCGGTTGGATGCTTGCCAAAAACTGCGCTGGGTGTAGCCGAACCAGAAATCGACAGGCAAACCGCCAGGGCGCTCAGCGAGTTTGAGCTTGAATCCGAGCTGAAATGCGAGTTCGGAGTGGGATAAGCCGTCTCCGTCTCCGCCTGTTGCAACTGCTCTGAAGGTACTGTAAGGGGCCTCGTTTGGGGAGTGGTTGTAGGTGGCGATCAGGTAGTTCTCCCGGTGCGGGGCGAACCGGAATGTGCCGCGCTTATGCTCGGCGCCGAGCTCCCAGTGCCGCGACAAGGAATGGTCCGGCGCCGGACGACGCAACGGTTCGGCAACGACTGTTATAGCTTCCGAAACAGCATCTGCCGTTTCGGAAGCTCTTTGCATTGCCGTAGTTGGCTGACGAACGGCAGCGTCGTAGCAGGCTAATCGGGCACTATCTTCGCGGAGCGCACTGCACTCATCAAGTCGGCTCTGCAATTCGAGGCTTTCGGCACCAGCGGCAGAACTGATCGATACGACAAGCAGCAAGACAGGCAGACAGGCCGTTAAATTTATGCGGTACATGGGTAACATTGCAGCCGCCGCATGAAGCAGCATTCAGGTTGAAATGAAACGTTTGGTATTTTGCTGATTCTGCAGAAGTAATTGAGAGGGAAGCATGCCGTCAACCGACTTGACGGCATGCGCCCCAACAGGGGGCTCGGGGAGTCAGTTAGTGCGCTGCGCTGGTGTCCGCAATGCGTGTCGGCTTAGGGGCAAACCAGATTGCCGTGGCGGCGAGAATGAATGCCAGGCCGGACCACAGGAACACCTGGTTAGTTGCCAGCATGACGCTTTGTCCCTGCACCAATTGGTCGATCATTGCGAGGGCCTGCTCGATCCTCATGCCTGACGCAAGAAGCGAGTTCATCGTTTCGCCAGTCGTGTCGACAAGCCCAGCCAGTTCGGCATGGTTGCGCGTGATCTGATTGTCCCAAACGGTGGTTACCAGGGAGGTTGCAAAAGCGCCGGACACGGTAC
>DASRXG010000099.1:0-30697 GCA_035654275.1 Noviherbaspirillum sp. | reverse complement strand
CTGGTTCACGTTTTCGGTCAGGTCTTTCCAGGTGCCGGCCGCGCCCGGCACGCTGGCCTGGCCGCCGAGCTTGCCTTCGACACCCACTTCGCGCGCGACCGTGATCGCCTGTTCCGCGAACACCGCCAGCGTGTCGGTCATTTCGTTGATGGTGTTGGCCAGTGCCGCGATCTCGCCGCGCGCGGCCACCGTCAGTTTCTTCTTCAGGTCGCCGTTCGCGACCGCAGTCACCACGCCGGCGATGCCGCGCACCTGCGCGGTGAGGTTTGCCGCCATGAAGTTCACGTTGTCGGTCAGGTCCTTCCAGGTGCCGGCCGCGCCTTCGACCTGCGCCTGGCCGCCGAGCTTGCCTTCGGTGCCCACTTCGCGCGCGACACGCGTGACTTCCGACGCAAAGGACGACAGCTGGTCCACCATCACGTTGATCGTGTCCTTCAGTTCCAGGATCTCGCCCTTCACATCCACCGTGATCTTCTTCGACAGGTCGCCGCGGGCCACCGCGGTGGTCACGGCAGCGATATTCCGAACCTGGCCGGTCAAATTGGACGCCATGAAGTTCACGTTGTCGGTCAGGTCCTTCCATGTACCGGATGCGCCGGGCACATTTGCCTGGCCGCCAAGTCGCCCCTCGGTGCCCACTTCACGCGCCACGCGCGTGACTTCGGACGCAAACGAGCGCAGCTGGTCCACCATCACGTTGATGGTGTTTTTCAGCTCCAGGATTTCTCCCTTCACGTCCACCGTGATCTTCTTGGACAAGTCGCCGTTCGCGACCGCCGTCGTCACTTCGGCGATGTTGCGCACCTGGCCGGTCAGGTTTCCGGCCATGAAGTTGACCGAGTCGGTCAGATCTTTCCATGTTCCCGCCACACCGGAAACATTTGCCTGTCCGCCGAGCTTGCCTTCTGTACCCACTTCACGCGCCACGCGCGTGACTTCGGAGGCGAACGAGGAGAGCTGGTCCACCATCACGTTGATCGTGTTCTTCAGCTCCAGGATTTCGCCCTTGACGTCCACCGTGATCTTCTTCGACAAATCACCGCGCGCCACCGCAGTGGTGACCTCTGCGATGTTGCGCACCTGCCCAGTCAGGTTGGACGCCATGAAGTTCACGTTGTCGGTCAGGTCCTTCCACGTGCCGCCAACGCCGCGCACCTGCGCCTGTCCGCCGAGCTTGCCCTCGGTGCCCACTTCGCGCGCCACGCGCGTGACTTCGGATGCAAAGGAGTTGAGCTGATCCACCATCACGTTGATCGTGTTTTTCAGTTCCAGGATCTCGCCTTTGACATCCACCGTAATCTTCTTCGACAGGTCGCCATTTGCTACCGCGGTGGTCACGTCGGCGATGTTTCGCACCTGTGCGGTCAGGTTGCCTGCCATCGAGTTCACCGAATCGGTCAGGTCCTTCCAGGTGCCCGCTACGCCAGAGACGTTTGCCTGCCCACCGAGCTTGCCTTCGGTACCCACCTCGCGCGCGACACGAGTCACCTCGGACGCGAAGGATGAGAGCTGGTCCACCATCACGTTGATGGTGTCTTTCAGTTCGCGAATCTCGCCTTTCACATCCACCGTGATCTTCTTTGAAAGATCACCGCGCGCCACGGCGGTGGTCACTTCGGCGATGTTGCGCACCTGGCCGGTCAGGTTCGATGCCATGAAGTTCACGTTGTCGGTGAGATCCTTCCACGTGCCACCGACACCCGGTACGTTCGCTTGCCCGCCGAGCTTGCCTTCGGTACCCACCTCGCGCGCGACGCGCGTGACTTCGGACGCAAAGGAGGAGAGCTGGTCCACCATCACGTTGATGGTGTCTTTCAGCTCCAGGATTTCGCCTTTGACATCCACTGTGATTTTCTTCGACAGGTCGCCGCGCGCAACCGCGGTGGTGACCTCTGCGATGTTGCGCACCTGCGCTGTCAGGTTGGAGGCCATAAAGTTAACGTTGTCGGTCAAGTCCTTCCATGTGCCACCCACACCCGGCACATTGGCCTGTCCGCCGAGGCGGCCTTCGGTGCCGACTTCACGTGCCACACGCGTCACTTCTGACGCAAACGAGCGCAGCTGGTCCACCATCGTGTTGATCGTGTCTTTCAGCTGCAGGATTTCGCCGCGCACGTCGACGGTAATTTTCTTGGACAGGTCGCCGTTTGCGACCGCCGTCGTCACTTCCGCAATATTGCGGACTTGCGAGGTCAGGTTGCCTGCCATGAAGTTCACCGAATCGGTCAGGTCCTTCCAGGTGCCTGCCACGCCTTTTACCTGTGCCTGGCCGCCGAGCTTGCCTTCGGTACCCACTTCGCGTGCCACGCGCGTCACTTCGGACGCAAAAGAGGAGAGCTGGTCCACCATCGTGTTTGCCGTCGATGCCGCGCGGAGGAACTCGCCTTTAAGCGGCTGGCCGTCGACCTCGAGCGACATGGTCTGCGACAAATCACCTTTGGCCACGGCACCGATCACGCGCGCCATTTCCGTTGTTGGCCGCACCAGGTCATCGATCAGCGCATTGACGGATCTGACCATGTCGGACCAACCGCCGGAAACATTCGGCACCGAGGCACGCTGGCCAAGGCAGCCCTCGCGGCCCACCACGCGGCTGACGCTGGTGATGCCTTCTGCCATTTGTTCGTTGGTTTCGATGATGTCGTTAAGTGTGTCGGCTATCTTGCCTGCGAGGCCGGTCCAGTCGGACGGCATGCGTGCGGAAAAATCGCCTTTCTTCAGTGCTTTCAAGGTATCGAGCAGTACTTTGACATCGAACTCTTCGCACATGTCGGATCGCATGTCCATTGAGGCACATTCCTTTGGAGTGAAATTGTGGGTGTTTGGGAGCGCCGCTCAGGCGCCCTCTCAGGCGTTACTTGTCTGGAGCAGCTGTTCCGCGAGCACATCGGCGGGCAGGGGCTTGCTGTAGAAGTAGCCCTGATGCTCGTCGCAGCCCAGTTCGCGCAGGATGTTCAGTTGCTGTTCCGTCTCTACGCCCTCGGCGACGACATGCATCGCCAGTGCCCGGGCCATGTCGATGATCGCTTCGACGATCGCGTTGTCGCCAAGGTCCTTGCCGAGGTCGCGCACGAAGGACTGGTCGATCTTCAGGATGTCGATCGGCAGCGCCTTCAGTACCGACAGCGAGGAATAGCCTGTGCCGAAGTCGTCGATCGCAATCGAGATGCCGGTATCGCTGATCTGGCGCAGCACGGCAGTTGCCTTCTCGACGTCGCGGATCACAAGCGATTCGGTGATTTCGAGTTGCAGGCTGGACGGCGGTATTTCGTAACGGCGCAGGGCATTGGCAATGACCTCCGGCAGATCCGCATAAATCTGCGGAATCGCGATATTGACTGCTATCGGGATGCCTGGCAGCGGATGGCCTTCATCCTGCCAGCGGCGCGCCTGCGCACAGGCGGCTGAGATGACCCATTCGCCAATGGGAACGACTTGCTTGGTATCGGTTGCAGCGGGAATGAACTGTCCGCCACTCAACAGGCCAAGACGCGGATGATGCCAGCGCAGCAGTGCTTCCAGCCCGACGGTGCGCCCGCTGGCCGCGTCCACTTTGGGCTGGTAATACAGTTCGAACTCATCGTTCTCGAGGGCGTGTTGCAGCTCATGTTCGAGCAGCGCACGCTCGATCATGCGTGCATTCAGTTCGTCGTGGAAGAATTGCGCACCGCCGCGGTTTTCCTGCTTTGCGTGGTACATCGCGAGGTCGGCAGAACGCATCAACGCCTGCATTGTCGTGCCATCCTGGGGATACAGGCTGATGCCGACACTGGCGGATGTCCGGACGGTCTGCCCGTCGACGTCGAAGGACGTTGAGATTGCCTTGACGATCTTGTTTGCCACTTCACCCGCCGCTGCGTAGGAGGGAAGGTCTTCCATCAGCACCACGAACTCGTCGCCGCCGAGGCGCGCGACGATATCCGATTCGCGCACCGCACGGCGGATTCGTTCCGCGGCTTGCTGTAGCAGTTCGTCGCCAGCATGGTGTCCGTGTGCGTCGTTAATGCTCTTGAACTTGTCCATGTCGAGGAACAACAGCGCAAGCCGTTGTCCATGGCGCGCCGAGCGGAAAATCGCATGCTCCAGGTGCTCTGTCAGTGAGCGGCGGTTCATCAATCCGGTAAGCGGGTCGCGCGTCGCGAGTTCATGCGCACGTTCTTCCGCCTGGCGGCGTTCCATGATCTCCGTTTCCAGCGCAGCGTTGATACGTTTGAGATCCTTTACCTGCTGTAACTGCAGGTCGCGGTTCATGGCTGCCATCTGCTCGCGCTGCATTTGCAGCTGCATGTTTTTCTTCGCCAATTCGATAAAGACCGAAATCTTGCTATGAAGAATTTCCGGGATGACGGGGCTGATCAGGTAATCGGCTGCGCCATGCTGATAGCCCTTTAGGCGGTTGAGTTCATCCGCGTAGTGTGCAGTGACGAAAATGATCGGAACCGATGCGGCGCGCGGATGAGAGTGAATGGTTGCCGCAGTCTCAAAGCCGTCCATGCCAGGCATGCTGACGTCAAGCAATATGACTGCAAACTGGTGGTCCAGCACCGCGCGCAAGGCTTCCGCACCGGATGTCGCGGTCACTACCTGGTATTCATGCGAGGCCGGTGCCGACTTCAACAAGGTCTTTAAAGCGAGAAGACTGGCCGGATGATCGTTAACGAGGAGTATCTTGGGTTTTAGCAACTTTATCTCCGAATCCCTGTAAGCTGATCGCGAGCGCGATCCTCGAAAGCAACTTCGAGATTTCTTAGAAGGATGAATACGCCCAACGTTCCCTTAATTCATGACAAATCTTCTTTGCGGATTAGCAGTGGACGTGTCAGAAGAATGGCGCGCAGCGAAATGAACTCTAAGGAAAATGGGGTAGGAGGAAGTGAGCCGGATCAATATTCGGGGCGATGCAAGGCGAGGTTGAATGCGAGAAATTGAAATGGTGCAAAAAAGCAGCTCGCATCCAGACAGTGAATGGCGCGGGAATTACGCTGATGTAAACTTGCAAACCGACAATCTCTGCCATGCCGCCTTAACTCGCTCAACTAATCATGTCATCACTGCCTGTCGGCGATAGTCTCGATACCATTACCCGACCCATCAAGCTGATCCTGGCGATCGTGTTCGGCGGCTTTTGCATGACGGTCGGTGGAATCATCATGAAAGTGTCGCTGTCGGATTTGCTGGATGCGCGCGAGAGCCATCAATGGGTGCCCGCTGCCGCCACGCTCGACGTGGCGCGCGTCGTGCGCAATGCAGGGAGGGGAAGCAGCGGATATTCGCAGGAGATCAGGTATCACTTCCGTGTCGGCGGCGCATATTACGAAGGATCCCGCCTCAGTTTCAATCGCCAGTCGACGAAGACCAGTGAGGAATCGATGGCGATGCTGCCTTCCACGACGCCGGGCAGTCAAATCATCGTGTATTTCGATGCGAACGATCCATCGCGGAATGTCGTCTATCGCGGCATCGACAAGATGATGTTCATACCGCCGCTGTTCGCGCTAGTGAGCCTGCTTGTTGGCGCAGCGGTGGCAGGCCTTCAGGTGCGCAGGTTCTTGCTGCAGAAACGACATGCGCGCGGGTAAGATTCTTACCCCAGCGAAGCTGACTTCATCCCGTACGCTGCTAACTTGCGTAGATGGTTGAATGCGAGCTCGTTACCGCCACAGCCTTGCTTAACAAGTACCGAGCCCGTTCGTTCGGAAGGCAATCATGGCATTCAACGCAAGCGTGCCGGACTCAGTTCGTCTGCCCGTACGCCGTAGTCTGCAATGCGTGACGGCAGCGGCATCCCCCTGAGCATCGCAGCATAGGTTTCGCCTGCCGCAGCGGACGATTGGATACCATAGCCCCCTTGTCCGGCAGCCCAGAAGAAGCCGGGAAGGAGAGGGTCGAAGCCGCCGGCAAAACTGCCGTCTCCGACGAAAGAACGCAGTCCTGCCCAGACATGGCGTGGACGACGGATCGACAGCGTCGTCATCGTCTCGATGCGGTCAATCGCCACTGCAATATCCAGTTCTTCTGCCTGCACATCATGCGGCGCGACCGGATCGGCATTGGCGGGGGAGCCGAGCAACAGGCCGGCATCGGGTTTCACGTAATACGATTCATCCACGCCGATGAACATCGGCCATGCGGATACATCCATACCCTCCGGCGGTGCAAAAGTGAATGCGGAACGGCGCATCGGTACCAGCCCGAGCGAGGCAGCGCCCGCCAGCGAAGCGATGAGGTCGCACCAGGCGCCGGCGGCATTGACGACAACCGGCGCTTCATACTGGTTGCCGCCTGCAGTCACATGCCACGTCCCGCCGCTGTGCACCATTGCGGTGACCTCGGCATTGCAGCAGAGTGTGCCGCCCGCCGCGCGCACGCCCCGGATATATCCCTGGTGAAGGGCATGCACATCGATGTCGGCGGCGTCCGGCTCATACACGGCACCCAGCACCTGCTCGCGCCGGAGCACAGGCACCAGCGAACAGGCTTGTGCGGCATCCAAGCGCTGTGCGTGGGCCGAGACGGAACGCACGATTGCATCATGTTCGTCGAGCAGAGCGGATTGGCCTTGTGCGGCAACCATCAAGGCACCGCGTGGCGAAAGGATGGGATGGTCGGTAAAACCGGGCGGCGGATTCTCGAGAAAGGCCCGGCTGGCGCAGGTCAGGGCGCGCACCTGGGGCGGTCCGTAGCTCTCCATGAAGAGTGCGGCTGAGCGGCCGGTGCTGTGGTATCCGGGCTGGCTCTCACGCTCGAGCAGTACGACGCGCACATGTGGTGCCAACCAGTACGCGATGGACGCGCCGGCAATACCGGCGCCAATGACCAGAAAATCGGCCTGTGTTTTCTGCATATTCATAATCCCGCCTTGTTACTAATTCGTTTTTTCGTGCTCTAAGGCAATGTCGTGCCATATAAACACATCCCACCGCAGACGCGCGATGGAAAAGATCAAATGGAGCGGGTTCTCCGCGTTTTCCCTCTGTACATCGCAGTTGCAACCTACGGTGTTCCTTTGTTTGTTTCTAAAAGTGGAATAGTTATTTTCTTCGCGCCGTATTTATTGTTGAAAGTGGAGTGTATAGACTTCATTCCATCGATGAGCGCACAACGAATCTAGTGAGGCTCACCGTGGCAGGCAACAAGAAATGACGCATGCCCAGCCTGCCGAGCTCTTACTTACTTATCTATTTCTGGAGAAAAGAATGAAAACCAAACAATTGATCGTTGCTGTTGCTGCCGTTGCTGTTACCGGTTCCGTTTTTGCACAAGGCAATGCCGAATGGGTCGAATTCAACGACTTCGTGTCCACCAAGAGCCGTGCCGAAGTGAAGGCGGAATTGGCACAAGCCTACGCGCAAGGCGACCTCGCACGCAACACTGAGTATGTCGAGTTCACCCAGTTCGCATCGAGCGCGCCGCGTGCGCAAGTCCGCGCCGAGCTGGCCACCGATCATGGCCGCAATACCGAATGGGTTGAGCACACCAACGTTGCATCGACCAAGACCCGTGCGGAAGTGCGCAACGAAGTCCTGCAAGCAGCAAAGCCGACCCGCGCCAAGCTGGGCAGCTGATCTGTCCTTGCTTTAAGAGAGACGCCGGTCGCTTGATGCGACCGGCGTTTTTTTTATGGGCGTTTAGGCTGTTGGAAAACCGTCGCGAGCAGCCCGAGTTTGAGTGGGGCGCCCAGCCTGAGAAACACGGTCCTGCGTGAGGCACGATAAGCACCGCAGGGCTCGGCGCCCCCGGCCGACTCGGGCCGCACAGTAGCTTTATCAATACGCTCTCAGAAAAGTAGGCCGAGGGCGGCTGCCTTCACGGCGGCCTGCGTCTTGTTGGATGTCCCGAGTTTGCCGACGATATTGTTGATGTGGAAGTTGACGGTGCGCTCCGCGACGCTGAGGATTTGCGAGATCTCGTAAGCCGTTTTGCCTTCCGCGGTCCAGCGAAGTACTTCCTTTTCGCGCGCAGTCAGGACAACGCGCGACTCTGGCGCGAGCTTTGGCGTCAGCAGCCGTGTCATCGCTGCGTGCACATACTGAACCAGCCAGCTCAACTTCGCCTGGTTGATTGCGAGTTCTGCTTCGGTAAACGTTTCTGCGCTGCGCGCCAGCGTCAGCAGACCGACGGCGC
The DNA here is from genome assembly GCA_035654275.1 of Noviherbaspirillum sp. GTDB lineage: Bacteria > Pseudomonadota > Gammaproteobacteria > Burkholderiales > Burkholderiaceae_D > Noviherbaspirillum. The sequence goes on along the minus strand of DASRXG010000099.1, from coordinate 22,573 downwards.
CATTCGCATCCCGCGACGCCTGCGCCCATCCGACTTCAAGCCCGTGGCTGCGTGCGTCCTCCCAAAAATCCGGCGCATCCGCAAAGAGCTGGTCGGACCAGACGAGCGGCAGGCTGGACTTCAACGCGTGTCGCACGGTCGGATCGACCGCAAGGTAACCGCGCGCGCCGTAGCACTGTCGCCATTCTTCGGAATAGTTATTGAACAACGCAACATTCGGCCGCGATACCGGCACCGGCATCTGGATGCCGTATGCGCAGTATTCGAACCCCATGTTCTTTGCAATCCGCGCTGCCTCCGCAAAGAGCTCCTGCTCGGATTCGATGTTGAGCAAGGCATCAAAACATTCTTGTCGCCACGCGTCCATGGCATTCAACTTCCACTGATTCCAATCTGGAAGGCAATCGTAAAGGCGAAAACGCGCGTTCCGCGATTTCTTGAATCAAAGCTATCGACGATTGCGCAGCCTTGTTGTGGTGTCGCAACGCGGCATGCTGCGCCACGCGCCCTTTGTCAATTCTGACAGTAGTGCAATCATGCCTGCTTACTTAGTATCGACCGGATGCAGACTTATTCCTACAAGTCGCAGCCATCCATTCCTTAACTATTACGCATTCAGACATGGATACCAACCTGCACATTCGACCACTCGAGCACCGCGCGCCGGCCTTGTCACCCGACGGATACATCCGCATGCCACTGGCCAGCCTGAACAGGTTGACCTTCGTACACCTGTATTCCGACAGCGATGCGGACTTCCTCGACGAGCTGAGGGCGCAAACTATCCCCGCACGTTCAGCCGGATTCTCGGAATGGAAGAGTGAATCGCAACCATCGGTATCCCTCGGCTGGGGCTGGTTCATCCACAGTCCGAGCGAACGCATGATGCTCGCTCCGGATGGCGTGCGCAGCAACGTGATGTTGATCGATTCGCACGGTTACGACCTCGGACCGGTGAAGACATCGAGCCTGTTCAGCACCTGGCTCGCCACGTTCAGCTGGCAAGGCGATGTCAGCCTGGCATTGCGAGATGCGATGGCCTGTTAACCTTTACAGTTACCGGAAATTTCACCGGGAGATGTAATGGCGGCCAACAACAACCTGTTTGACCGACCATGCAAACGATCTCCGCACGCCGCAGCGAATTCGCTCCCGAAATGGAAAATGCACTCGCTGAATACCGACACAAGATTTTCATCGAGCGCCTCGGCTGGCCGCTCCCCGTAGAAGACGGCAAGGAGCGTGACCAGTTCGATCATCCGGATACGCTCTATGTCGTCACACGCGACGACAACGGTGCGATCTGCGGTTGCGCGCGCCTGCTGCCCACCATGAAGCCCTACCTGCTGAGCGAGGTGTTCCCCCATCTGCTGGGTGGTGCAGCAGTGCCGCACGCAACGGAAGTCTGGGAGCTCTCCCGTTTTGCTGCCGCCACCGTGGCGCCAAACCAAAATGTCGACGCTGCGGTCAATACCCGCAAGCTCCTCGCCGGCGCGGTCAAGATGGCGGCGGAGCAGGGCGCGCAGCGACTGATTACGGTGTCACCGCTCGGCATCGAGCGCCTGTTGCATCGCATGGGCGTGCACGCACACCGTGCCGGCGCACCGGTGCTGGTGGACGGCAAACCGGTGTTCGCCTGCTGGATCGAGATCGACCAGCAGACCTTGGATGCGCTTGGCATTACGACAGGCGACGAGGCGCAAGTCGCGGAAGGCAATGCTCCGCAATTGCACCGCGCTCCCAATCAAACCATGGAACTGCCTGCCAGCGCCTGCATGTAATTCCCTCCCGGAGTGAGCCGTGAAGCTTCCCCACTGGCGCGAACATGACGCCATTTACCTGCTGGCCTTCGGGTTGGCAGGTGCCGTTGCGGTCCTCGTTGCCGGCGGTCTGACCTGGCTCGCCATCTTGCTTGCGGTGCTGCTGCTTGCAACCGGCGTTTTCCTTGGACACCGTATGGCGGCCACTCAATCGCGCCGCCAACGCATGCTGGAAAATTACTTCACTGGACAGCACGAGTTTGGGGAAAAGGTGGTGCCGGTATGGGCTGGGCATATCGAAGCATCACGCCAACAGATGGAAACCGCCGTGTCGGCGCTCACCGAACGCTTCTCCGGAATTGTTGACCGGCTCGACCATGCAGTGCGCGCGTCGGGCATGGCAACCGAGTCCATCGATGATCGCGACCGCGGACTGGTCGCGATGTTTGCCGAAAGCGAACAGCGCCTGTCATCGGTTGTGACCGACCAACAAGATGCGATGGGCAGCATGACGGCGATGCTCGACAAGGTGCAGAGCCTGAGCCAGTTCATCGGTGAACTGCAGGACATGGCAACCGAGGTCGCAAAAATCGCTGCGCAATCCAACCTGCTTGCCCTCAATGCCGCCATCGAGGCGGCGCGTGCAGGCGAGCTCGGCCGGGGTTTTGCGGTCGTGGCAAAGGAATTTCGCATGCTGTCCAACCAGTCCGGCGACACCGGCAAGCGCATGGCCGAAAAAGTCGCTGTGATCAGCAATGCCATCACCACTACCTGCGCAGCGGCGCAGTCGTCGGTACAGGGGCAGGAAGCGTCGCTGGCTGCATCGCGCACGGTAATCGGCGAAGTGCTTGGCGAATTCAAGGAAACCGCGGACGGGCTGCTCGCATCGGGAGGCCTGCTCAAGTCGGAGGGCATCGGCATCAAGGCAGAAGTCGCGGAAGCGCTCGTGCAGCTGCAATTCCAGGACCGCGTCAACCAGATACTGAGCCATGTGATCGGCAACATCCGCGAGTTTCCGCTCCACCTGACCGATGGCTACAACAGTTTCAGGCATAACGGGGAGTTGCGTCCCATCGACGCGACTGCGTTGCTGGCGGACCTTAAGAAAGACTATGTCATGGCCGACCAGCATGCCGTTCACGATAACAACGCGCCCGGACGCGACACCGGCTCAAGCATCACTTTTTTCTGAGGTTAGTAATGAGCAAGACCATCATGGTAGTGGACGACTCCGCATCGATGCGCCAGGTCGTCGGGATCGCGCTCAAGGGCGCAGGGTATTCCGTGATCGAGGCACGTGACGGCACGGACGCGCTGTTCAAGCTGAACGGGCAGAAGGTGCATCTCATCATCAGCGACGTGAACATGCCGGTGATGGATGGCATCAGCTTCGTCAAGAAAGTGAAGCAACTGCCGAACTACCGTTTCACGCCGATCCTGATGCTGACCACCGAATCGGAAGAACAGAAGAAGCGCGAAGGACATGCCGCCGGGGCGCGCGCCTGGATGGTGAAGCCGTTCAAGTCGGAGCAGCTGCTGAACGCCGTGCAGAAGCTCTGCCTCGCTTGACGGAGCAGATCATGCACGCCAATAACAAGAACACGATCGCCGCGCTGCGCATACAGGGCGAGATGACCATCTACCGCGCGATCGAACTGAAACGAACGCTGATGGCGCCGTTGCAGGAGGGTGTCATTCTTGAAGCGAATCTCGCCGATGTGACCGAGATAGATACTACCGGCCTGCAACTTCTGATGCTGGCCAAGAAAACCGCGCAGGAACGCGGCGGCGAACTGCGTCTCGTCGAGCACAGTGCGGCGGTCATCGACGTTCTTGCGTTGCTGGACCTCGCGGATTGGTTCGGCGAACCGCTTCCTCTTAAAGCATCAGAGGGAATGCGCAATGCAGCTTGACCAGGCGCTGCCTACCTTCATCGCGGAAAGCAGAGAGCTGCTGGAAGACATGGAGAATGCGCTGCTCGTCGCCGAGCAGGCGGAAGACAAGACGGAAATCGTCAACGCGGTATTTCGTGCTGCGCACACCATTAAGGGTTCGGCCGGACTGTTCGGGCTCGACGATATCGTTGCGTTTACACATGTCGCGGAAAGCGTACTCGACCGCGTGCGGGGCGGCCAGCTTATCATCGCCGGCGAACTGGTGTCATTGTTGCTGTCGTGCTGCGACCATATCAATGCGCTGATCAATGGTGTCGAGGCAGGCCAGCTCGAGATGGACGAGGGCTTGCGCCCGCAGGGAGCGCAGCTTGCGGAGGCGCTCAGTGTCTACCTGGCCGCTCCGGTCGAAGAGCCCGATGAGGAGCCTGCGCGCGCGCAGGATAATTCCGGCGCCTCCGCTTCCGATGCCGGCATGTGGCACCTTTCCCTGCGCTTCGACCGCGAAGTGCTGCGCAACGGCATGGATCCGCTTTCCTTCATCCGTTACCTCGGTACGCTGGGTGAGATCGTCGGCATCCTGTCGCTGCACGACGCGCTGCCGCCTGAGGCGGAAATGGACCCCGAATGCAATTACCTGGGCTACGAGATCGCTTTCAGGAGCAGTGCCGACCAGGCAAGCATCGAAGGCGTGTTCGACTTCGTGACGGACTATTGCCAGTTGCGCATCCTGCCGCCGCAGAGCCCGCCTCGTGTGTATCGGGACATGATGCAGCGGCTGCCGGCACATGCGGACCGCCTGAGGCACATGCTGGTTGGCTGCGGCACGATTGGCGCCGGGGATCTTAGCTTTGCGGATGAACGTCCTGCAACGAGCACGGATGTGGGCGTTGCGGCAGCGAGCAAATGTCCCGCCCAGCCTGAAACAGCCGACCCAAGTGCGCTCCGCCAAAGGCCGGGGAAGGAACACGTTCAGGAAAGCCGCTCGATCCGCGTCGATGCGGACAAGCTCGACCAGCTGATCAATCTCGTCGGCGAACTCATCATTGCCGGCGCGTCGGCCAGCCTGGTCGCGCGGCGCGCACGGGCTTCCGATTTGCAGGAGGCGATGTCAAAAGTGTCCAGCCTGGTGGAGGACGTGCGCGACAGCGCCCTGCAACTGCGCATGGTCAAAATTGGCGCGACCTTCAACCGTTTCCAGCGCATCGTGCACGACGTGTCGCGTGATCTCGGCAAGGAGATTGCGCTGGTTATCGACGGCGAGGACACCGAACTGGACAAGACCGTGATCGAGAAGATCGGCGATCCGCTCACGCATCTGGTCCGGAATGCCATGGATCATGGCATCGAGCCGGCGGAGGTGCGGCTTGCGTCCGGCAAGCCGGCGCGCGGCACGGTAAGTCTCAACGCATATCACGATTCCGGCAGCATCGTCATTGCAGTGAGCGATGACGGTGGTGGTCTCAAGCGGGACCGGATACTGGCGAAAGCCATCGAACGCGGCCTGGTCGAACCCAGCCAGCATCTGGAAGACGATGAGATCTACAAATTGATCTTCGAGCCTGACTTTTCGACAGCCGACCAGGTCAGCAACCTGTCTGGCCGTGGCGTCGGCATGGATGTGGTCAAGCGCAACATCACCGCTCTGCGCGGCACCGTCGGCGTGCAGACCACCGAAGGCACCGGTACGACAATCACCGTTCGCCTGCCGTTGACGCTCGCAATCATAGACGGCTTTCTCGTGGAAGTCGGCAAATCCGTGTTTGCCATCCCGCTGGACATGATTGAAGAATGTGTCGCCTATTCTGCTGAGCCGGGACACGACTACACCAACCTGCGCGGACAGGTGCTGCCTTTCGTCCGCCTACGCGAACTGTTCAATGCCGAGGGCGAACCGCCTCGCCGCGAGAACATTGTCGTGCTCAAGCACGCCGGCAAGAAAGCCGGGCTGGTCGTGGACCGCCTGCTGGGCGAGTTCCAGACAGTCATCAAGCCGCTCGGAAAGATGTTCAGTGGTGTCAGATGCATCAGCGGATCGACCATCCTCGGCAGCGGGGAAGTGGCGCTCATCCTCGATGTGCCCGCACTGGTTCAGCAGGCCGGCCGGAGCGAGGCGGGCACCAGCAATTTAGCAGCGTAGCGCTTAAGTAACACAGCGGCGCGACCGACCAGTTTCATTCAGGAGAAATACCATGTTTGGCAATATCAAAATCTCGATCCGGCTGATTGTTGGATTCATGCTGGTTGCCTCGATCACTGTCGCCATCGGCGTGATCGGCATCAGCAACTCGAGCAAAATCAATGACATGGCGGACCAGATGTACTCGCAGGACCTGCTTGGCCTGTCGCACATCAAGGAAGCCAATATCAATCTGGTCTACATCGGGCGCGCGCGGTCGAACTACCTGCTTGCAACCACACAGGAAGAGCGTCAGGCGCAGGTGGCCGTAATCAACAAGCACATCGCCGCAGTGAAGGAGTACATGGAGAAGGCCAAGCCCTTGTTCATGACGGCCGCCGCACAGGAACAGTTCGTCGTATTTCAGAAACACTGGGTTGACTACGAGAAGGAGATGCAGAACATCATTTCACTCGGCGCCAACGAAAAACTCAATCAGCAAAGCGACACCGTCGCCCAGGTGCTTGCGAAGATCCGTGTACAGGCTACCGCACTGGACGACGTGATGAGCGATCTTTCGAAGCGCAAGGAAGTGCGTGCGAAAGAAAAATCCGATGAAACGACGGCGCTCTTTCTTGACAGCCGTGACCAGATGATCACTGCAATCGTGATTGCGGTTCTCCTCGGCATGACTCTCGGCATCCTCATTAGCCGTAGCGTGACCGTCCCGCTGAACCGGGCGAGAGACGCGGCAGTCCGCTTGTCCGAGGGTGACCTGACGGTGTGCATCGAGTCGAACGCCAAGGACGAAACCGGCCAGATGTTGCAGGCAATGCAGGCGATGATCACCAAGCTGTCGCAGGTCGTGTCCGACGTCAATTCTGGTGCACAGGCATTGGCCAGCGCTGCGGAAGAGGTGAGTGCCACTTCGCAATCGCTGTCGCAGGCATCGAGCGAGCAGGCCGCCAGCGTCGAACAGACCAGTGCGTCGGTGGAGCAAATGACCTCGTCGATCGCGCAGAACACGGAAAACGCCAAGGTGACCGACGCCATGGCGAGCAAGGCAGCGCAGGAAGCGACCGAAGGCGGCGAAGCAGTGAATGCCACCGTTGCCGCTATGCAGCAAATTGCGAAGAAGATCGGCATCATCGATGACATTGCGTACCAGACGAATCTGCTGGCACTTAATGCAGCGATCGAAGCCGCGCGCGCCGGCGAACATGGCAAGGGATTTGCGGTCGTTGCCGCAGAAGTGCGCAAGCTCGCCGAGCGCAGCCAGGTTGCCGCGCAGGAGATCGGCGAAGTTGCCTGCAACAGCGTGGAACTGGCCGAGAAGGCAGGCAAGCTGCTGGAAGAAATGGTGCCGAGCATCCGCAAGACCTCCGACCTCGTGCAGGAGATTGCCGCGGCATCCACCGAGCAGTCGTCCGGCGTTGGACAGATCAACGCTGCGGTGGGCCAATTGAGTCAGACGACGCAGCAGAACGCGTCAAGCTCGGAAGAGCTCGCGGCGACCGCCGAGGAAATGAGCAGCCAGGCGGAACAGCTTCAGCACACGATGGGATTCTTCAAGCTCGACAACAACCCTGCCAGCCAGGGCGGCAAGCGCCGCACCGGATCCGGCAACAACACATTCGCCGTAAAACAGCCTGCATACAAGGGGGCTGGCAAACTCGCGCTGGCATCCGCAGGCGGGGTGGATGAAGGCGAGTTCGTCAAATTCTGATCGGTGAAGCCATGAGTACATTCGCACAGGCTGCTGCCGAGCAGGCGGCCGTCGAGCAGAAGCAATACCTGACCTTCATGCTCGGAGGGGAAATGTTCGCCATCGGCATCCTGCATATCAAGGAGATCATCCAGTATGCGGGTTTGACCGAGGTGCCGATGATGCCGTCATGTATACGTGGTGTGATCAACCTGCGCGGCGCGGTGGTTCCGGTGATGGACTTGTCGGCGCGTTTTGGCAAGAAGACAACCGAGGTAACGCGCCGCACCTGCATCGTGATCGTGGAGGTCGAAAACGAAGACGGACGCCAGGACATGGGCGTGGTCGTCGATGCCGTCAATGCTGTGCTCGAGATTCCGTCATCCGAAATCGAGCCGGCGCCGGCATTCGGCGCGAGGATCCGCACCGATTTCATTGAAGGCATGGGCAAGGTCAACAACCGCTTTGTCATCCTGCTCGACGTCGGCCGCGTATTGTCAGCTGGCGAACTGGGGGCACTCGTGCAGGTTGGCGAGAGCGCGCAGCAGCTCCTTTCCGCCTGAGGCGACACGATGCAAGCGTGTATCGCCATGAACGACCGTGAGTTCGGCCTGTTTCAGCGATTTATTCATGATGCCGCCGGCATCTCGCTGGCACCATCGAAGAAATCGCTGGTGGGCGGGCGCCTGGCGCGCCGTGTCCAGCAATGCGCTGCCGGCAATTATGCGGAGTACTTTCGCCTGCTTGAGAGCGGGACCGCGCCCGAGGAAGTGCAGACTGCCATTGACCTGCTGACAACCAACGAAACCTACTTCTTTCGCGAGGCGCAGCATTTCGAGCGCTTGCGGGAACACGCGAATGCCGCAAGTGCGCGGCAGGGCGTTTGCCGCGTCTGGAGTGCAGCCTGCTCCAGCGGCGAAGAACCGTACAGCATCGCGATGGTGCTTGCCGAGTCGCTCGGCGCGGGACCGTGGGAAGTGGTCGGCACCGACATCAGCCGCCGCGTGCTGGAGGCGGCAACACGCGGCCTTTATCCCATCGAGCGCGGCCGCCATATCCCGCATGGCTATCTCCAGCGGTACTGCCTGAAAGGGATCAACAGCCAGCAGGGCACGCTGCTCGTCCACAAGAGCTTGCGCGACCGCGTGCTGTTTATGCAGGCAAACCTGAACGAGTCGTTGCCGCACCTGGGGATGTTCGATGTGATCTTCCTGCGCAACGTGATGATCTACTTTAACGACGAGACCAAGCGCGGCGTGGTGGAGCGGGTGCTGTCATTGCTCAAGCCCGGCGGACACCTGTACATCGGCCATTCCGAAACCCTTAACGGGCTGGACGTTCCAGCGGTTCCGCTCGCGCCATCCGTGTACCTGAGGGCCTAGGCCGGGCCTGACAGGCCAGTGGACATCGTGTCCTGCATGGAATCAATATGACCTCAATTAAAGTCATGATCGTCGACGACTCGGCCGTTGTGCGCCAGGTCGTGGCCGGGCTGCTACAGGCGGATCCGGGCATCGAGGTGATGTTCGCGGTCGCCGATCCGCTGCTGGCGATGGCGCGCATGAAGGTCCGCTGGCCGGACGTGATCGTTCTCGATATCGAAATGCCGCGCATGGACGGCATTACCTTTCTGCGCAAGATCATGAGCGAACGTCCGACACCAGTCGTCATCTGTTCAACGCTGGCGGAGAAGGGCGCGCGCGTCTCGATGGAAGCGCTGGCCGCAGGCGCGATCGCCGTCATCACCAAGCCACAGCTCGGGCTTAAACAATTTCTGATGGACAGTGGGAGCGACCTTGTCAGTACAGTCAAGGGGGCAGCGCGTGCCAACGTGCGCCTGCTCGCGGCACAGGAGAAACATTCCGCGGATGTGATCCTGCCGCCGGCCGGTGCGTACGGGGCGATGAGCCGGACCACCGAGCGTGTCGTCGCGCTCGGCACGTCCACCGGCGGCACACAGGCGCTGGAACGCGTGCTGACGGCCTTGCCCCGCGTGTGCCCAGGTATCGTCATCGTGCAGCACATGCCGGAAAAGTTCACCGCCGAGTTTGCGGTACGCCTCGACGGACTGTGCCGTATTGCCGTCAGGGAGGCAAAGGCCGGCGACCGCGTCGTGCCGGGACAGGCCCTGATCGCTCCCGGCGGCAAGCACATGCTGTTGCGGCGTAATGGCGCGCTGTACTTCGTGGACGTCATTGACGGTCCGTTGGTGAGCCGGCACCGGCCATCGGTCGATGTGCTGTTCCGCTCGGTGGCGAAATGCGCCGGAGCCAACGCGCTGGGCATCATCATGACCGGTATGGGCGACGATGGTGCCGCGGGCTTGCTGGAGATGCGCAACGCCGGTGCGCGTACCCTTGCGCAAGATGAGGAAAGCTGTGTCGTCTTCGGGATGCCAAAAGAAGCATTGCAGCGCGGCGCGGCGGAAAAGACCGTCTCCCTGGACGCGATTGCGGGACAGATTTTGCACCAGCTATCGGGACCCTAGGGACAGCCTAAGCGGGAGCCTAAGAACCTATTCCAGTAGGAGCGTATTTGCTGGCAATAATGGCAATACACCAGCCTAACAGGCCCTTCGGCCCGACTTGTCGGGCCCCGCCCAGCGCAAATCTAGGAATAAATAGGCTGATTTTGGCCCGGAAAGCGGCCGTTGGGGCTGACCTTTGGCGAAAGTCCGGGTAATATACCCCGCGTTGGCGGCGCGCCAAACGAGTCGTAACCACTCTAATACCGTAATTCCCGCCTTACGTCCCTGCACACTCGTGCGCCTGCCGCCGAAAAGAATCTATACAACGTACTGAGAAAGTCCCATGTCGAACTTCAACACCGAACGCGTCCTGAGTGTTCATCACTGGAATGACACCTTGTTCAGCTTCAGGACTACGCGCGACAAGAGCCTGCGTTTCCACAATGGCCATTTCGTGATGATCGGCCTGCAGGTGAACGGCAAGCCGCTGATGCGCGCCTACAGCATCGCCAGCCCGAACTACGAAGAGCATCTCGAATTCCTGAGCATCAAGGTTCAAAACGGCCCCTTGACCTCTCGCCTGCAACATCTGCAGGTAGGTGACGAGATCCTTGTCAGCCGCAAGCCGGTCGGCACGCTGGTGCTGGACGACGTTAAACCGGGCAAGAACCTTTACCTGTTCGGCACCGGCACCGGTCTTGCGCCGTTCATGAGCATCATCCAGGACCCGGACACCTACGAGCGCTTCGAGAAGGTCGTCCTGGTGCACGGCGTGCGTGTGGTGAGCGAGTTCGCCTATGCGGACTATATCAACGAGGAATTGCCGAAGAACGAATTCATCGGCGACATGGTCCGTGAAAAGCTGATCTACTATCCGACGGCCACCCGCGAGCCGTTCAAGTATCAGGGACGGCTGACCGACCTGATCGCCAGCGGCAAGCTGGCCGCCGACATCGGCCTTCCACCGCTCAACTCGGAGACCGACCGCGCGATGCTCTGCGGCAGCCCGGCCATGCTGGCCGATACCTGCAAGATCCTGGACGAGCGCGGCTTTGTCATTTCGCCTGCACAGGGTGTGCCCGGCGACTACGTGATCGAGCGCGCCTTCGTCGAGAAGTAAGAAACAAGGATCGCGGTGCTTGCAGTGAGTGGTTCTGCGCTTGATGTTATTTGACGCGATAGCACAAATTCACGATATGCCAGCCGAAGGTTGAGCGCCCCGCAGTTGGCGCTCAACCAGCCGATCCGGCGTGGAAGAATCGCTCCGCGCCCGCCTGCCCAGCTGCGCTCTACACGGCTTGCCGCATACCCGCGGTCCAGAATGCCGACACTTTCCCTGGTTCTCCCCAAGCATCTCCTTATCGATATCGTCGCCGAATGCCGTGCCGGCAGATCGCTTGCGAAACCCGGATCTTGCAGTCCCGGCGCTCCGAGCATATGTGTCCTGTTGCGAGTGCATAACGCCCATCCCTGCACTGTGCGCTATAGTCACGGCACCGATATTGGAGTAATGACAATTGCACGTGCGACTCGCAGGCAAGGAAGAAGATGGGTCCAGGACCCTGATTTGCGCCTCCGGACCATCGCCACCAATGGCATGATGTTCACCACGAGTACCGCGTCTTGAAGGAGAAAAAGCCTTGAAGAAAACCGTATTGATTACCGGATGCGCGTCAGGCATCGGTCGGGCCTTGGCTGCGCAGTTCCACCGCTCCGGCTACCTCGTCTATGCGACCGCCCGCCGCCCTGAAACGCTGGGCGACCTTGCTTCTGCAGGAATGCGCACCACAGCGCTCGATGTGACGGATGCCAGCAGCATTGCTGCGCTTGGCCAGCTGCTGAACCGAGAAGAGGTGAAGCTGGACATGCTGGTAAACAATGCGGGCTATGGCGCGATGGGGCCGCTAGTGGAAATGCCATTGGCGGAATTGCGGCACCAGTTCGAAACGAATGTGTTCTCGACTGTCGCTCTGGTGCAGGCAGTCCTGCCGCATCTCCTGGCGGCGGGCAGTGCAAAGGTGGTGAACATCAGCAGCATATCTGGCGTACTGGCCACGCCGTTCGCCGGCGCCTATTGTTCCTCGAAAGCCGCCGTCAACCTCCTGTCCGATGCATTGCGGCTCGAACTTGCTCCGCTTGGTATCCGGATCATTACCGTGCAGCCAGGCGGGATCGCTTCGCAGTTCGGACAAAGTGCCCGAAAATCGGCGGGCGATCTCGCGCCGGACTCTCTGTATAAGTCCCTGCAGGCGCAGATCCACGCCCGCGCGGCAGCATCGCAGGAAGATGCCATGCCAGCCGACGAGTTTGCCAGCAAACTTTATGATCGCCTCCACGTCGCGGATCCGTCAGCCGTGATGCGCATCGGCCCTAAGAGCAGCCTGCTGCCATTCCTGAAACGATGGCTACCCACGCGAACCCTCGATGGAATCCTGGCCCGCAAATTCGGGCTCGATGGCTTCAAGCGGTAGTCGCTTAACGCGCAGAGGAGGGACGTCAGGGAAAGTACCAGCCGTGCCCCCAGATAATCGGCCGGAAATGTTGATGCCCGGTTTTTGCATGCTCGTTACGTGATCGCCAATAGCTCCGTGGCACACCGCCTTCGCCGTCTTCTGTGCTCAAGCGGGATTCGAAACGTAATGACATTTCGAACAAGCGGCGTGTCGATTTCCCGCGCTGCCGTTCGTCGTATGGGCTAGAGGGCCGTCCTCTATTCTTTTTGGAGAAACGATCATGCCTACCAATACCATCCGGCTTCACCGCATCATCAAAGCCGCGCCGCAACGTGTTTACCGGGCGTTTCTGGACGCCGACGCACTGGTCAAGTGGCTGCCGCCTAATGGTTTCACGGCGAAGGTTCATCATCTCGACGCGACGGTAGGCGGCAGCCACAAGATGTCGTTTACCAACTTCACGACCGGCCAGAGCCACTCCTTTGGCGGGGAGTACCTTGAACTCGTGCCGAACGAGCGCATCCGCTACAGCGACAAGTTCGATGATCCGAATCTGCCCGGCGTCATGCAAACAACGGTCTCCCTGCGACCGGTCTTTTGCGGTGTGGAGCTGAGCGTCGTGCAGGAAGGCATTCCGGAAGTCATTCCAGCAGAGGCTTGTTACCTTGGCTGGCAGGAGTCGCTTGTCCTGCTCGGGAAGTTGGTCGAGGCCGAGATTCGCGAGTAACAAGATCGGCCGGCATGTCGGGCCGACTGGAGGAGAAAACAATGGTGGAGTGAAACTCCGGCTTCATTCCGCGCTTGTTAGCTCGCTATTACTCTCAGTGCACTCCTCTGACACCGCTGCGCGGATGATTTCAGCCAAACGCCGCGTGCCCGGCCCGGCACTGTCCGGGTCGGCCAGTACAAGATAAAGCTCTGTAAATCGTTCTCCCCCGTCACGCAGCGGGAGCGGCTTGAGGCTGCCGTCACGTAATTCGTCACGGATTTTGTCTTCCGCGAACCAGGCAAACCCGTAACCCTTTTTCACCGCCTCGACGGACGTCGCGCTATGGCTGACGGTCCAGCGTTGCGTGACGTCGACAGTGAGGATCTTGCTGCTACGCTTGGTACCGGACTCGCGCACGACGAGGTGCCGGTGCGTGCTCAGGTCGCGCAGCGAGAGCTCCCGTCCGAGCTGGTGCAGCGGATGAGCAGGGCTGGCAACGGGGATGAAGCGCAGCCGCATGAGCGGGATGCCAAGGAAGCCGGGCGGCACCATGCTGGCGATCGCGAGGTCTGCGTGGCCGAGCAATAGGGCTTCGGTTGTGCCGCCCAGCACCGATTCAATCAGCTCGATGCGCGTATGCGGGCTCTCCTTGCCCAAGCGGTCGAGACAGTCGAGCAACAGCCATGTGGGGAAAATGATCTCCGCAGCCACCCGAATCTCCGCTTCCCAGCCTGCAGAAAGCCGCTTTGCGGCACGTTCCAGCGCAGCGGATTCATCCAGCAGCGCTCGAGCCCGCCGGTACAGGAACTGCCCTGTCGGCGTGAGGATGGCCTTGCGCCCCTGGATTTCAAACGCTTTCACGCCAAGCAAGGATTCGATCTTCTGCACTGCGTACGTCACCGAGGACTGGCTTTTATGCAGCATCGTGGCAGCCTGCGCATAACCGCCGGTATCCACGACGGCAAGCAGGGTTCGCCATTGTTCAAGCGTGATGTATTGGATATCTGGCACGACTTATCTGTTCAATAGATAAATATGGACTAATTATTCGACTTTTTTATCGTCTGAATAAATAGTTTAATGCATTTACCAACTTAACCAGGAGAAGAAAATGCAAAACTTGCTTCAGATTAATGCCAGCATGTTCGGTGAAAACGGCCAGTCCACACAACTGGCAAACCAGTTTGTCGCTGGTTGGAAAGCTGCCAATCCAGCCGGCAGGGTGGTTGTACGGGACGTCGATGCAGAGCCCATTCCGCATCTGAGTGCGCAACGTTTCGGGGCCTTTCTCACCAAAGCGGAGGAGCGCACCGCCGAGCAACAAGACGTCGTCGCGCTCTCGGACAAGCTCATCGAAGAATTGCGCAATGCCGACGTGATCGTGCTCGGACTACCGATGTACAACTTTGGCGTGCCATCGACGCTGAAGGCCTACTTCGACCACATTGCGCGCGCCGGTGTAACCTTCAAATACACGGAGAACGGTGCGGTCGGTTTGTTGACCGGCAAGAAGGCGTATGTCTTTGCTGCGCGCGGCGGCCTGTATGCAGGCACACCCGCAGATACCCAGGCCGCTTATGTGCGCAATTTCCTGAGCTTTATCGGCATCTCCGATGTGGAGTTTGTCTACGCTGAAGGCATCGCGATGGGCGAGGACGGCAAGAAAGCCGGGCTCGAGAAGGCACGCGCAGTAATCAAACAGCTGGTGGAGCCGCTGCGCGTCGCCGCCTGACAATCACCGAACACCAAGCGAAAGAGTCATCCATGAACACTACCGTCACATCGACCGCCGCATCCACCGCAACATCTGGCCTGACAACGCGCCAGCTACAGCGCGTGATCGAAGGCATGGCGACCTCGGATGGCGCCGGCGTGAAACTGCGTCGCAGCATCGGCCAGGCACAGGGCGCACGGCTCGATCCCTTCCTGATGCTGGACGAATTTTCCTCCGACAATCCGGGCGATTACATTGCGGGCTTTCCGGCCCATCCGCACCGAGGCTTCGAGACGGTGACATATATGCTCAACGGCCACATGCGGCACGAGGATCATCTCGGCAATGTTGGCGAGCTAAAGAGTGGCGGTGTGCAATGGATGACTGCCGGCCGTGGCATCGTGCATTCCGAGATGCCGCAGCAGGAGGAAGGCCGCATGCGCGGTTTCCAGCTGTGGATCAATTTGCCGGCGAAGGAAAAAATGAAGCCGGCGCATTACCGCGATATTCCACCCGCAGAGATCCCGGTAGCAGCACTGTCGGAAGGCGGACGCGTCAAAGTCATTGCCGGCACGGTCACGCTGGACAGGGGATCGGTCAGCGGCCCCATCCAGGGGCTGACCACTGACCCGCTTTACCTCGACGTTGAACTCCCTGCGGGAACGGTTTTCTCGCAAGCCATCGACAGCGGGCACAATGTGTTCGTTTATCCGTACGAAGGCAGCCTTGCAATCGGGGACGCAGCCGCGCCGCGCAGGCTGAAAACGCAAAGCGCAGGCATCCTGTCGCCGGGCGACCGGATCGAGATCCGCGCAGAAGAGGGCAGTGCGCGCTTCCTTGTGCTCGCCGGCCGTCCGTTGCGCGAACCGGTCGTGCAGTACGGCCCCTTCGTGATGAATTCGGTTGAAGAAATCGAGCAGGCGATTGCGGATTACCAAAGCGGGGTGTTTACGCAGGCCGCAAGCTGAATCGTCATATGTGCTGGACGGCCACGGGTCGTCCCATTCCTGGAGGTAGATGCAATGGCAATTCCCTCGTCCGACAAGTCGTTTGATCTGATCAAGCCGCATATCCGGGATATCGGCGGCCTGAACGTCAGGCGTTTGCTGCCCGGCCATCCGCACAAGATGGTCGGGCCATTCATCTTCTTCGACCACATGGGGCCGACTGCTTTCCGCCCCGGTGCCGGGCTCGATGTCCGCCCCCATCCTCACATTGGTCTTGCGACGGTCACTTATCTCTTTGAGGGCACGATCCTGCACCGCGATTCGTTGGGTAATGTGCAGCCCATCCGGCCGGGAGACGTGAACTGGATGACCGCCGGCAGCGGCATTGCGCACTCCGAGCGTACGCCCGTGGAACTGCGGACGTCCGGCGGCTCGCTCCATGGCATACAGGTATGGGTGGCATTGCCCAAGGCGCTGGAGCGCGTGACGCCATCTTTCGAGCACCATCCTGCGGTTACGCTGCCGTCTATTACTTCGTCAGGCATCTCAATGCGCGTTATTGCCGGTTCCGCATTCGGCGAGACAGCTCCCACCACCACCTTTTCCGACATGTTCTACGTGGCTGCGACGATGGCAGCCGGTACGCGCCTGCGCATACCGGCCGAATACCGCGAACGCGCGGTATACCCTGTTGACGGTGAGGTCATTGTTGATGGTAATTTGCTCGCGGCGCAACATATGGCTGTCCTGCCGGGCGCACAAGAAATTACAATAGAGGCAAAGACGAACGTGCACGTCATGCTGTTGGGCGGTCAACCGCTCGATGGCGACCGCTTCGTCTGGTGGAATTTCGTCGCCAGCAGCAGGGAGGCGATCCAGCAGGCGAAGGAGCGGTGGCGTGCGCAGCAGTTTGGCCCAGTGCCGGATGAATCCGAATGGATTCCGCTTCCGGACGAGCCGAAGGCGCCCGAGTCTTTCAGTTGAGTCGTTCCGCATGCGGAGCGCCGCTCCGGGTGCCGAAACCGACCAATAACAGGAAAGCAGAATGACAAATACCGGAGATCAAACACCGGGTAACGCTAATCCCGAGAAGATTGGCGACAAGATTTTCAACCATGTGGCGTCGTCCTTGCTTCCGACCAAACATGGCGAATTCCGTATCCATGTCTACCAGCCGGTGGATGAAACGGTCGAACATGTCGCGGTCGTGAAGGGCGATGTCAGCGGCAAGGAGCGCGTGCTGGTGCGCGTGCACTCCGAGTGCCTGACGGGCGATGTGCTGGGTTCGCAACGCTGCGATTGCGGCGAACAGCTCGATGCGGCGATGGCAAAGATCGCGGAAGACGGATGCGGTGTCGTGGTCTACCTGCGCGGCCACGAGGGCCGCGGCATCGGCCTGGCGAACAAAATCCGCGCCTACCAACTGCAGGACCAGGGCCAGGATACGGTTGAGGCAAACCTCGCGCTCGGCCTGCCGGTCGATACGCGCGACTACAAGGTCGCCGTGCGCATCCTTGAAGACCTGGGTGTGAAAACGATCCGCCTGATGACCAACAATCCGAAGAAGATGAAGAAGCTGGCCGACTACGGCATGCACGTGGTCGAGCGCATCCCCGTCCTGACGGCGCATACCCCGCACAACATCGGCTACCTGCGCACGAAACAGGAGAAGCTCGGGCACATGCTCGACTTCGAATGATCTCCTTCCGGTCCGTCCTTAGTTCAGTCCGCTCAGCTCAGCGCGCGCAGCGGCGTCGCTGGAGCTGGAGCCGTTCTCGCCTGAAATCGCTCTAGCTGTGGCGCGGCTCATCGGATTGCGGCTCGCCACGATTTGCGCCTTGGCGGGCAGGCTCGGAGGGCGTGGAGATTTTTTCCAGTGCATCTTCCACATCTGCCTTGTGGCGCGTCGCGAGATCACCGAGCGATACAATGCCGACGATTTCCATGCTGTGGTTGACGACCGGGATCCGCCGGATCTGCATATCGCCCATCTGCTGCAGAGCCTCGCCGACCGACTGGTCGTCGAAGCACCAGAAGATGTTGGTGCTCATGACGTCGTGTACCTCGATATCGGCCGGTGGCTTCCCGCTCGGCACGGCGCGCACCGCGATGTCGCGGTCGGTGAGCACGCCTTTGAGCGCCTTGCCTTCGCAGACCGGCAGTACGCCGACGTTCCAGTCAGCCATCATCTTGGCTGCATGTTGTATGGTGTCGGTCGGTGAAATCAATGTCACATCGCGTGTCATAACCTCTGAAATTCTTGAAGCCATGCTGTCCTCCTGCAAGGGAAACAAGGCGCCTTCGCGTACCGCGTTGAGTGCCATTCGGCGCCATTGAAGAGAGGAATTCCACTTTGACTTCAGGCCAGCATGCGCGGTTTCCTTATTTACGTGCCGAACTCGCAGTAAACTGCTGCCTTTTCCAGCACTTCCCGTATTTCACGACAACAAGGTTTATCTGATGTTCAATGCAACAAAGGGCCGCCATTGGCTGGCCGTTCTCTCCCTTCTGGTTTGCGGCGCAAGCCATGGCGCCGAACCGATCCGCATCGGCATGATCGACGGCCTGTCCGGTCCGTTTGCCAACGCAGGTCAGGCTGTCGTGCGCAACCTGCAGTTCGCCATCGAACGGATCAATGCGCGCGGCGGCGTAAAGCTGGCTGATGGCGCGCATCCGCTTGTGCTCACGACGTTTGACAACAAGCAGGGCGTCGAGGAATCCCTGATCGGGTTGCGCCAGATGACGGACCAGCGCATCGGCTTTGTCGTGCAGGGCAATAGTTCCGCTGTTGCAGCGGCTCTCATTGATGGCATTGAAAAGCATAACCAGCGCAGTCCGGACAACCGCGTGCTCTTCCTGAATTACTCCGCGGTTGATCCTGCATTGACGAATGAGAAGTGCAGCTTCTGGCATTTCCGCTTCGATGCGAATGCCGACATGCGCATGCATGCGCTGACGGAGGTCATCAAGGGCGACACCGGCGCAAAGCGCGTCTACCTGATCGGCCAGGACTACAGCTTCGGGCAACAGCTGGCGAAGTCGGCGCGGTCACAGCTTTCCGCGAAGCGCCCCGACATCGGCATCGTGGGCGACGAGCTGCACCCGATCGGCAAGATCAAGGATTTCACCCCTTACATCGTCAAGATCAAGGCCAGCGGCGCGGACACCGTCATTACCGGCAATTGGGGCAACGACCTGACGCTGCTGGTCAAGGCTGCCCGCGAGGCAGGACTGAATGCAAAGTTCTACACCTTCTATGGCAACGGCCTCGGTGCACCTGCGGCGATCGGCGACGCCGGTGTCGGCCGCGTGCGCGCAGTGGCGGAGTGGCATCCGAATACCGGGGCAGGAGTGAAGAACTCTGCGAGCGATGCCTACTATCAGGGCTTCCGCCAGCGCTACCCGCAGCCGGAACATGACTACGTCCACCTGCGCATGCACCTGATGGTGGAGATGCTGGTTACGGCCATTGAAAAAGCGAAGACGACGGAAGCCGCCGCAGTGGCGCGCGCGCTGGAAGGTGCGCGTTTCAGGAACGCTTTTCATGAGGCCGTCATGCGCGCTGAGGACCACCAGCTGCTGCAGCCGCTGTATGTGTCGGTGATGCGGAAGGTGTCGGACGGTTCGGTGCGCTTCGATAATGAAGGCAGCGGCTACGGTTTCAAGACGGAGCGCTACCTGCCCCTCGCCGCAACGGAGCTTCCGACCACGTGCAAGATGAAGCGGGTCGATTAGGCGAGTGAGCTGATCGCCTGAGCGTCTGCTCGCCGGATAATGCAATCCGGAGTCAGCCCAGCTTCAGGCGCAGCACGGTCAGTGTGTCGCAGCGCCCTTCGATGGCTAGGGCACCGACATATTCCTTCCCCACGGGCAGGTCTATTGTCGTCCAGTCCTGGCGCGACGTTTTCGGCGGAGGAATGCGCAGCCAGTTGCTCTGCCGCGTCTCGCAATCGACCGCATAAGCACGCAGCGGAAGGGAGAGCCCCATGCCAGTGGCCTTGGAAACGGCCTCCTTGCGGCTCCAGCAGCGCATGGTTGCCATCTTTACATCGGGCATCCTGCGCAAGGCGGCGATTTCATCCGGATGAAAACCGGCGGCGATGTCGTGGAATTCTTGCGGTGCACTGGCGGATTCAACATCAATGCCGACGCGGGGAAAGGGAGAAAGCGCAATCCACACCTGCGTGCCGGCATGGCTGACGTTGCATCCGACCGAGCAGCCGACCAGCTCCGGTTTGCCCCAGGTATTGCTCCGGATGCTCTGTTTGGGATCCATGCCGCCGTAGTGGGATGCCACGCGCCGCAACAGCGTACGTCCGAGGAGATTGCGCAGGCTGTCTTCCGGGCGGGGGAAACGCGCCGCGCGCTCGTGTTCGTCGGGGAGGGTATGGCGCATCGCGTAATCGCGCAGCGTTTGCTGGTCACGCCAGTCTATTGTCAGGCCGATGCAGATGGCACCAGCACCAGTTAGTTCGGGATAGTCGATGTCGAAGGGAGCGTCCGCACGGACCTTCAGTTCATGCGGTACCGGTAAGGCAAGAGGAGCGGTAGGCATTGATTTCTGGCTTCGCAAAAACGTGACTTGTGTCAATCATAAGGCAGAAGCCCGCTCTACGTCATGGTTTATCGCAAGGAAATCTTGCCATTTTCCGCACCCGCAGCACTGAAAGCTGCGGGTTTTTATTTAATTGGCATCAAATTGCCATGTACCGTCCAGGCTTGTGGTTGATCGCAAGCGTCAGGTTTAGCATCACTGCGCCGAGCAGTGAGATAACGACCGACGTCAGCGAAATCATCGGTATCGACAGTAGCAGGATCGTCGCGTCGAGACCGAGTTGCACCAGTCCCGCGCGCAGACCGTAACGCTCCTGCAGATAAAGCACGAGCACATTGATGCCGCCGAGGCTGGATCGGTGACGGAATAGCACCAGCAGGCCGACACCGCACAGCAGTCCGCCCATTATTGCTGCATAAAACGTATCGAGCTTGTCGAGCGAGAACACATGCGGCAGCATCTCCGAGAAACCCGATAGCAGAAACACGGCACTGAAAGTCTTTAGCGTGAATTTCCAGCCCATCTTGCGGACAGCCAGAAAATAGAAGGGCAGGTTAATCGCAAAGAACAGCTTGCCGAAACTGATGTCTGTGAGGTAGTGGAGCAGGAAGGCGATGCCGACGGTGCCGCCGGTAATCAAGCTGGCCTTGCCGAGCAATGCCACACCGAGCGACACGAGGAGAGTCCCTGTGAGCAGCGCCTGTATGTCCTCGAACAGAGTGTGCTGCTGTATGTTGCGAGGTGCGCCGGTGAGCGACTTTTCGCGTTCGGTCGGTGTTTCTTGTGCTGCGTCGGTTACGTTGGTTTCAGTGGTCTGGTTATTCATGAAAGATGGCGCGGCACAGCCAGGAATAGATCGTTCCTAGAGCGGGATCAACTCAGGCATGTACGAAATTTTTAATAGGCGTGAAGCATAGCGTTGCCCGGTTGGGCCTGCAAACATGCATCAACTTTATGAGTTCGGATGAGAACCATTCATTTGAATGATTGTTTGGAGGCAATTATGATTTTCCATAGATTGAGCGGCGAACTTCTTTCGTCTTCAAACAAGCTACCGATTTCACTCCCACAGAAAGTCCACCATGGATTTCGCCTATTCGCCGAAGGTTGAACAGTTGCGCCGCAAGCTGCTCGATTTCATGGACAACTATGTTGTCCCCAACCTCGGGCTCTGGCGGAAAGAAATAAGTAACGGCCTCGAGCATCCGCAATGCGTCGAAGACCTCAAGGAGCTGGCGAAGTCCGAAGGGCTGTGGAACCTGTTCCTGCGAACGCTCGATGCAAGCGCGCCAGGACAAGGCCTGAGCAACCTCGAGTATGCGCCGCTGGCCGAGATCATGGGCCGCGTGAACTGGTCTGCGGAAGTATTCAATTGCAGCGCACCGGACGCCGGCAACATGGAGCTGTTGCACATGTTCGGTTCGACAGAACAGCGCGAACGCTGGCTGGCGCCGCTCCTTGATGGCCGCATCCGCTCCTGCTTTGCGATGAGCGAACCCGACGTCGCCTCGTCGGACGCGACCAATATCCAGATCTCGATCCGCCGGGAAGGCAACGAGTATGTGATCAATGGCCGCAAGTGGTTCATCTCCGGCGCGGCACATCCTCTCTGCAGGTTCGCGATCGTCATGGGCGTGACCGCCCCCAACGCCGAGGTGCATCGTCGCCAAAGCATGGTGATCGTGCCTTTCGATACGCCGGGCTTCAAGGTGGTACGCAATATCCCGGTCATGAGCCACAACTTTCCCGGCGGGCATTGCGAGCTGGTTTTCCGTGACGTTCGCGTGCCGGTGTCGAACCTGATCCATGAAGAAGGCGCAGGCTTCGCAATGGCACAGGCCCGGCTTGGACCAGGTCGTATCCATCATTGCATGCGCTCCATCGGCCAGGCGGAGCTGGCACTGGAACTGATGTGCGAGCGCGCCGCGGAACGCCGCACCTTCGGCAAGTACCTGCACCAGCATGCGAACATCGCCGAGTGGATTGCCATGTCGCGCATGGAAATTGAACAGGCGCGCCTGTTGGTGCTGAAGGCCGCGTGGCTGATCGACCAGCAAGGGGCAAAGGGCGCGCTGCGCGAGATTGCAATGATCAAGGCTATCGTGCCCCGCATGCAGACCACCGTCTGCGACCGCGCGATGCAGGTGTTCGGGGCGATGGGATTGAGCCCGGATACGCCGCTGGCAGAGCTGTGGACTTGGGGCAGGGTGCTGCGCATCGCCGACGGCCCTGACGAAGTGCACCTGCGCACC
>DASRXG010000098.1:0-145297 GCA_035654275.1 Noviherbaspirillum sp. | reverse complement strand
GCCACTTGGACGATATTCACCGGCCAGATATCGACATCGAATGCCGTACTGAACTTGCACGGAGCTCCGCGCACGGCACGCGTGTTCAGCGTCGTGCCTCTTGGTATGCGCGCCGCTTTCGTGAGTTGTGCCGATGCCCCGCCGGCATCAAAGTGAGCAATCGACACCGATGGAAATGGGCGAAGGTATTGGGGGTAGACCACCTGCAACAGGGAGTCTGTAACTTCCGGCAATTCATCGTCGAGCTTCTTGTGTATGCGTCCGGCGAGGAATGCGAATGACTCAACCAGTCGTTCTATATGCGGGTCTTCGCATGCCTCACCTGACAGGAGAAGGCGACCTGCAACTTTCGGGTATCGATTCGCGAAATCATGCGACAACCGCCTGAGATAGGTCAGCTCGCGCTCGTAATAAGGCAGCAATGCATCCATGTTCATTCAGGAAGAAACGGCACGCCTGGCTTTACTGACGGAGTATTGCAGCGTTGACGGCTGCAAGAGCGCGTCAAAGAATACCGGCTCAGTGGATGGATGAACGATGAGCAGCGCATGTATCGCGAACTTAAGCCTGTTCACAGCGCCCTCCTCCAGTTCCAGGGAAACGTGCACTTGTCGAAGCCGACGCTCATGCGTGTCGATGGTGCGCTCCAGCGAACGACAGATGTAGTTGCGATCTGCGGGGTTGGCCAGGCTCAGGCCGACGAAATCACTCATTCCGTAACTGCACATTGAACGCAGCGTCTCCGGAAAGTGCTCGAATATCTCCGGCCCATAGGCGCAACGGCAATTCAATAATGCTTCGAGATCCTTAGCCACCGATTCCTTCAATTGTTCCGCTGTGACCAGCCTTAGCGGATGCCTTTCCTCTAGCTCCCGCGGCGAGTCGTCCGCCAGCCGCTCGAATAAGGTCGGCGGATACTTTGCCTTGGAGAACAAAGCATTGGAAGTCATACAAGTCAGTCGGAAAGAATAAGGGCGAAAAAATTGCGGCGAACTGCCGTCGCCGCAATCACGTGAAGGAAGATTGGTTTAACGCTTACACCGCTTCCGTGGCCTTGTTTTTCGCCAGACTCCACATCTGCGGGTTGCTGCCGCCCTTCTTGCCGTCGATACCCTGCACCGTGTAAGTCCACTTCACGGAAGCGTACTTCAGCGCAACGGTTTCGGTCGGCAGGCCTTCTTCACGCACGGATGGCGTGACGGACGAAACGATCACATGGTTCAGGACGATTTCAAGGTATTTCACCTTTTCCTTGCCACTTGCGCGCATGAATTCGATCGTCACCTTGTTGTAGGTATCGCCTTGGCTGCAGGCCAGCCACAACGATGGGCTGGTCGAATCGATATCCTTGGTGAAAATCATGTCGCCATGCTCGCAGCGCTCCGCCGTATGGCCGCCGGAAGTGCTGGCAGTCGCCGACTTCGGCTGGCGAATCATATGGTTCCACGACAATGCCTCAAGCCATTTCGGGTGGGCTTCGTCGCGAGACTCGCCTTCGATCTTGGTGTCGCCACCCTCAAACTTCAGGTAAATATCTTTCATGCTTCATAGCTCCTTAAAAAACGCACGTTTGCGTGCTGACGGGGTTGCAACTACCGCAGATAAAAAACTACGCCTTTGCCGACTGCGGCAACTCGGCCACCAAGCGCAAGGACACGCTCAATTCATCCAGTTGGAAATGAGGCCGCAGGAACGTAACTGCGCGATAGACACCCGGGCGACCAGGCACTTCGGACACTTGGACCGATGCCTCGCGCAAGGGGTACTGGGCCTTGACTTCTTGCGAAGCGGAGTCATCCATGACTACGTATTGCGCCAGCCAGTTGTTGAGGAATTGCTCGACATTGGATGCCGCCGCGAAGCTGCCAATCTTGTCTCGCATCATCGATTTCAGGTAATGCGCAATGCGGCAGGATGCAAAGATGTACTGCAGTTGCGTTGAGAGAACAGCATTGGCATTGGCAGCGTCGGTGTTGTATTTCTTTGCACGCTGCACCGACTGAGCACCAAAGAAAGCGGCGTAATCCGTGTTCTTGCAATGCACCAGCGGAATGAATCCCAGATCGCTCAACTCCTTCTCGCGGCGGTCGGTAATTGCAATCTCTGTCGGGCATTTCAGGGCGACTTCACCATCATCCGTTTTGAAGGTATGCGTCGGCAGGTCTTCGACCAGACCGCCGCCTTCCACGCCGCGAATGGCAGCGCACCAACCGTAGTGCTCGAATGCGCTGGTCAGGCGTGCTGCAAACGCATAGGCACTGTTAACCCACAGGTACTTGCTGTGGTCAGTACCATCCACATCTTCAACAAAGTTGAAGCCCTCGACGGTCGTGCCCTCCTTGGGGTGGTACGGCATACGTCCGAGGAATCGGGGGATGGCAAGGCCCACATAACGTGAATCCTCCGATTCGCGGAAGGACTTCCATTTGGCGTATTCCAGCGTATCGAAAACTTTTGCCATATCGCGAGGCTTGGCAAGGTCCGCGAAAGAATCCAGCCCCAGCAGCTCCGGCGATGCAGAGGAAATGAACGGTGCGTGTGCTGCTGCAGCGACATGGGACATCTGCTCGATGAAATACATGTCTTCCGGCTGGCGGGTAATTTCGTAATCGCCAATCAGTGCACCAAATGGAGCGCCGCCGAATGTGCCAAATTCCTCTTCGTAGACTTTCTTGAACAAAGCACTCTGATCAAAGTCGATCGCGTTATTGAAATCGCGGACGAGATCCTTCTTCGGGGCGTTGAGCATCTTGATCTTCATCATTTCGCCCGTCGATGTGTGCTTGCACAGGTAATGCAAGCCGCGCCAGGCGCCTTCCATCCTCTGGAATTCCGGCGCATGCATGATTTCACTCAGTTGAGCCGAAATCAGCGCATCCAGCTCCGCGACCCGTGCATCCAATGTTGCTGATAAATTGCTCGAAATGACCACGGTGCCGTCCAGCACCTGCGAAACCAGCTCCCCGATCAGGTCCTTGGCCCGAACCCGCTCCGCATCGGAGCGAGCCACTTTGCTCTCATTGACGACCTTGTCCAGCAAGCTCTCAGTCGCAATGGGCATTCCTGCGTCTAACACTTGTGCCTGTGCGCCCATATCAATCCTCCTTGTGCTGGGTTTCTTCGCCCAGGCGGCGTACGTTTTCGGTGTTTGCTAGAACTTCGCTCAGCACGTCTTCGAGCTTGTCGTTTCCCGCAAGCTTATTGCGCAAGTCCGAGAGCTTGCTACGCGCCTCCAGCAGCTTCCGCAGCGGTTCTACCTGCTGCACAACGGACTCCGGTCTGAAATCATCGATGGACTTGAACTTGAGCTCGACGGCAAATTCTCCGCCCTTGTCGTTGAGTGTGTTCTTCACGCGATAAACGGCGCGTGGCTCTACACCTTTCATCACGTCGTCGAAGTTGTCGAGGTCAACGTTGACGAACTTGCGGTCTTTCAGCTTCGGACTTGGGATCCCGGAGTTGCCCGCAAAATCCCCCATGACACCGACTACGAACGGGATTTCCTTCTGTTCGATGGCATCGCCGATCTCCACGTCATATGTCAGTTGAACTCGCGGAGGACGTATGCGCTGCAGCTTTTTCTGCACGCTTTCTTTTTTGGACATGTGCGTTTCCTTAGATGACGATTTGGATATGACGATGCGACCTACTTCAGGGCCTTGAATGGGTCCGGGGATGCGGAGCTGGGAGCAGCTTGCTTTACGGCCGTAACTACTGGGGCGGGTACCTCAGGCGTGACTGACGGTCGTGCCATGGGTGTCGATCTGGACTTGGCGCGAGCAACAGCATTTCCCGACTTCCCCTCACCGGCTGGAACAAGTACCTTCTCGCCCAATGCACCACGCAGGGAGTTGGTAAGGTTCTCCGCCTCAGCGCGTGTGGCCGCGTTAACCGATCCGGTGGGTCTCAGTTCGGTGACCGCGCCAGCCGCCACTCTCAAACCTGCAACGACCAAGAGACTTTTCGCCTCCTGATTCCCTGCGTCGCGCTGGAGGACTTCACTTGCGGCGAGGATCGCGGAGGGATAGTTACCCTTCTCAAACCAGATGTTGGCCATTTTCATCCACGGCAATGCACTTGTTGGATGCTCCTTTGCTGCATAACTCAATACATTAATTGCCTTTTCATGCTGACCGGCAGCAAGCTCGCTGTCAGCATCCTTGAGAAGGGTTTCCATTGAGTCCCTGCCTGAACTGCCCCCGGCGCCGGTTGTAGAACATCCGGCACCTAACAAGGTCAGCGATAGCGCGAAAGCGCAAAGAATCAGGCGAGTTCCGCATCGGCCCCGCTTTTGCACATTGGAAATTTCGATGTAGTCCACATTCAGTCCTTTCAAAGCCCCTCCGGGCGACACCGGGAAACAGGTTCGCTCTGCATTACGAACACGCCCCAGAATTCTGCTTACAGTTGCCACGCTTTAATTAGCAATGTTGCAACACATCAGCTATACTAGCCGAAACATTGACTGTCTGCCAATTGTTTTTTCGACACTTACCCCCACAGCTTATGACTTCGCGGCATCTTAAAAAGGCAATTTTCGCTGTCTTGGCCTCTGCTACCGCCAGCGTAATTAGCTCGCTTTTAGGCGGCGATGGCGACAATAGGGGGCTGATGGAAGCAAGAGAGAAAGTATGTCTGCTCGGCTTCTGTTTTCTTCTTGCTTCATGCGGGAGTCCAGCCGAAACAGCAACGGATAAGGTGACCGAATTGGCACTGGCTGCAATTGGCGTCAAGAGTACCGACAAGGCAGAAGCCCCACGCTGGCTTACCTTGTACGTTGAAGCAGCAAAAGACCTCAACGCGGGTGGGGACGGTCAAGGCCTTCCAACCGTAGCCAAGGTCTATAAGCTGCGCGACCACGCCGCCTTCATGGCAGCGCCATATACGCACTTTTCCACGCCGGAAAAGGAAAGGCTCGCCTTCGGAGGAGATGTCATTGAAGTTAAGGAGCTCACGTTACTCCCTGGCAAGACGATGGAAATCAAGGAAAAGATGCCAAGCGATGCGCCTTACCTTGGAGTCGTCGCGTTGTTCCGCAATCCTGCCGCCAATCGCTGGCGGTTCACTTTTACCGCACCACCCTCAGGCGGACCGGTGATCAAAGTCGGGGCGCATACGTGCGCTCTCACTGCGACGACGCTTGCCCCGGTGGGGATGACATTGAACGAAAGCGCTTTGCTGTCGGCAACCCAATGCCGATAGTGCCCGCCACCTTCCAGTAAGTCCTAATGATGATCAGTTCAGCAAAAATACTTTGGGGCGAAGGCCTGTTCTTACGCCCCCAACATTTTCAACGGCAAGACCTTTACCATGAAAGCCGTTTGATTGAGTTGGGACGTACAGCTCATCCCTACCTCTGGGGCATCGCTGCACTCGGCTTCGATCAAGATGCGCTGGCAACGGGCATTTTGCGCGTGAATGCCATCCGCGGCATCCTGCCCGACGGCGAGATGCTCAATGCCCCCGATGGTGACGACCTGCCCGAGCCGATCAATCTTGCATCAGTAGATGACATTGGGAACGGCCTCGTTATTTTTATCGGGCTTCCCTACCTGCGGCAAGCCGGGCCAAACTTCACAGCCAAACCGGATGCGTCATCGCAGGCCTGCCGCTACAGCCAGCACGAGGAGCCTGCGCCGGATCTCTATACAGATGCCACTGAGTCCGATTTGACGGTCCTGAAAAAGTCTCTCCGTTTGCTATCGGGGCGAGACAACCGGGAACAGTATGTCTCCATGCCTATTGCACGCATCCGTCCAAACGGATCGGGGGGCTACGAATTCGATCCTGCTTTCGTGCCACCTGTGTTGAGTGTGCGTGCGTCCCCTGCGCTGTTCGGAATGGTGCGTCGCCTTATGGAGATCCTTCAGGCAAAGGCACAGGCCTTGTACGGATATCACCGTGAACCGTCGCAGAATATTGTCGAATTCCGTTCCGGGGATATTGCATCCTTCTGGCTGCTCCATACGGTGAATACGGCGTATGCATCCTTGCAGCATCTTTTCCAGCACCCCGCGCTGCACCCGGAGCGCCTCTTCCACGAAATGCTGAAACTGGCAGGCCAACTGCTGACTTTCTCGAAGGCATATGGCTTGGGGGACCTGCCTGTCTACAATCATAGCGATCCTGGACCCGAGTTCATCAAGCTGGATCGCATCATTCGTGAGCTGATTGAAACCGTGATCTCGTCGCGCCACTTCTCGATTGCGCTGACCGAAGTCAAGCCGGCATTCCATCTCGGTAGACTGGACTCGGAGAAACTTACCAGCAACGCGTCCTACTATCTTTCCGTTGCAGCCGACATGCCGCCGGCGGAACTGGTCGAAACGGTTCCCCAACGCGTCAAGATCGGCGCTCCGGACGATGTCGACAAGATGGTGTCATCTGCCATGCCCGGTGTCCGCCTGATGTCGGCACCGCAAGTCCCTGCCTCCATCCCCGTCCGGCCGGGTTGTTACTACTTCTCCGTCGAGCCGCACGGCCCGCTGTATGAACGAATGATCGCAGCAAGCGCAATCATGATCTATGCCCCGGCCGGCTTCAAGAACCTGAAGCTTGAACTGTTCGCCATCATGCAATGAGAACCACCATGACTTCCGACACGCTTACCCCGATTACACAAGCCCCCTCTCTCTACGGTGACAATGCGCCGCTGCGCCAGGAACAACACCAGGCACGTACGCTATCCGATCTCATGCATGACGGTTTTTACCTACTCTTGCTGCTCAAGAACAAATATGCGCCCGCCGATGCGGACCACTTCACATCACAAGTTCGCCGACTGCTCGACAGTTTCGAGCGCAACGCACGTCGCCTGAATGTTTCGGCAGAAGATGTCTACGCCGCAAAGTATGCTTTCTGTGCAGCGCTCGACGAAAGCATCCTGTCGTCGGATCTCGCGATTCGAGAAGTGTGGGAACGCGCACCCTTGCAGCTGATCCTGTTCGGCGACCAGCTCGCAGGCGAAAACTTCTACAAAGAGCTGGAGCAGGTACGGCATCGCGGGCACGCCAGCGTCCAGACGTTGGAAGTGTTCTATATGTGCCTGCTCTCGGGATTCCAGGGAAAGTACGCTCTTGAAGGCAAGGAAAAACTCAATTACCTGATCGCCACGCTAGACAAGGAAATTGCTCACCTCAAGGGCAAGCGAGCACAGTTTGCGCCGCATTGGAAGTCACCCGACAAAGTCAAACATATGATGAAAGCGGAAATCCCGATGTGGATTATCGGTGCCGCATTGGCGCTGCTCGGCATTGTCGCTTTCGCGACACTGAACTGGTTATTGGTCCGTCATACCAACGGCATCCTTGGAAACTACTTCGACGTCGTCAAACTGGCGCCAAAGCTTGCCCATATCACCATCAGCCTGCCCTGACCTCCATTCCAATGCCCATTGCAGAAAAGATGTCCCGCGTACTCGACAAGGCAACTCCCGTCTCCTCAGCCATGCCAGCACCTTTGGGTGGCGGCCGGCAGTCCTTTTTGCAAAGCCTTACGCAGCATGCGCGCTTGATTTCGATAGAAACATCACTCGGTCCCGGTGCTTTGGTCGTGGAGCGATTCTCGGGGCGCGAGGGCATGTCCGACCTCTTCCGATTCGATGTCGATTGCCTCGCTACAGCGGCACATTTTGAGCTCAAAGCACTCGTCGGGGAAGAAGTCAGCTTGCGGATGATGCTCTCCGGCGGTGGAAGCCGCGCGTTTCATGGCATTGTCACGCGAGCGAGACAATTGGGCGCCGACGGCGGCCTGGCCCGCTACAGCCTTACCCTCGAGCCTTGGATGCATGCGCTGACACTACGTCGTGACAGCTTTGTGTTTCAGGACAAGACCGTTCTTGAAATAATTTCAGATGTCCTTTCGGATTATCCTTCTGCGAATTACCGATTTGATGTCAAAGCTGAGCTGCCCAAGCGGTCGCTGACAATCCAATACCGTGAAAGCGATTACGCTTTCATCCAGCGCCTCCTGGCCGAAGAGGGATTGAATTTCTATTTCAGTCATGCGGATACCATCCGTTCGCCGGCTGGGGGCCGCACGACGCATGCAGAAGTCAAGATCGAGCATGCACGTCACCAGCTGGTTGTATTTGACGACAATGCACACCTCTCCGCTTGCGCACAGCGGATCATTCGCTTTCACCGCGCAGACGTCACAGAAAAAGATGACACCGTCACGCGCTTCACGAGCAGAAGCCAAGTCCACGCGAACAGCGTCTCACTTGGTAGCTGGGACTACAAGAACGTTGCCGCAACATCCACCGAGGACAGCGTCCAACGAAACGGAGACAGTCCGGTGCTGGAAATATTTGTAGGTAGCGGCGCCTATCGCTATACGGATAACGCTGAAAGTGCACGTATCGCACGCGCACGCGTCGAATCGCTCACCTTTACTCATAATGCAATGCGTGGCGAAAGCTCAGCACGAGCATTGGCAACCGGCACCTGCTTTTCATTATCTGGCCATCCTGATGCGGACGGAGAATACGTTGTGCTTTCCATTGTGCATGAGGGCGCAAATAACCTTTCCGGGGGCGTGAAAGCTATCGGGTCGCGCGTTGCGACTGAGCCCGGAACCTATCGGAATCAATTTTCATGTGTTAGTCGAAGCATTCCGGTTCGGCCCTCGTTCTGGTATCCGAAGCCGATGGCTCCCGGCACACAGGTCGGTGTGGTCGTTGGCGTCAATCACGAAGAGATCACCACAGAGAGAGACCATCGGATCAAAGTCCAGTTTCCCTGGCAAAGAGGAGACAGGCCTCTCTCCGGACAGCTCTCGCATCCAATGGCATCGAACGCGCCCGGCAATGAAACCGCGGGCACTTGGATTCGCGTCGCCGAACCGGCAGCAGGAGCAAACTGGGGAACGCATTTTATTCCGCGCATCGGGCAGGAAGTCTGCATCGAATTCCTTTCCGGCGATATCGATCGTCCGGTCGTGACCGGGCAGTTATATAACGGCACCGATATGCCGCCTATGCATGGCGCCGACAATCATCCGGGTGCCTTGTCCGGAATCAGGACAAAGGAATATGCGGCAGGAGGATTCAACACATGGATGATCGACGACACACCGGGACAGTTGCGCCAGACGGTTGCCGCCTCTTATTCTGCGAGCCAGCTGAACGTCGGCTATCTGCTCCGCCAGAACGGCGATGTGCGTGGCACCTACCGCGGCACCGGCTTTGAACTAGCGACCGATGCCTGGAGCACGCTGCGCGCCAAGCGCGGTATGTTCATTTCGACGTCACCCCGTAGCGGCGCAATATCGACCCAGCTTGATACGCAGGAAGCGCAAGGCAAGTTCACGGCAGCTGTGAATATGGCCAGGGCTTTGTCGGATGCAGCAGCACAGCATCAGGCTCTACCACTTTCGGCGCCGGATGGCGTTCAACAATTGGCCAAGGTCGTCGGCGGCAGCGACGGCGTTGATGGACAACAGGTGCCGACATTCGGGCAGACGCTGATGCTGATCGACAGCCAGGCCGCCGTAGTTGCCGCAACGCCGGCCTCATCGACCATGCTGTCTGAGCAGGACATGACGCTGAACGCCTCGTCGGCCACGCGCATCACCGCAGGTCAGGTCGTGACCCTGGTCGCCGCAAAAACAGCGTCCCTGTTCACCCATGCGGGCGGTGCGAAAGCATTTGCCGCGAAAGAGCCGGTATCGATACGTGCGCATACAGGGCCGATGGCTGTACTGGCGGACAAGACCATCACCATCACATCGAGCAATGCGAGCATCAAGCTGCAGGCGAAGCAGGAAATCCTTCTGGCGTCGGGCGGTGGATATATCAAGCTCGCCGGAGCGAATATCGATATCCATTGCCCTTCTTCGGTTTCGGTCAAGGGGGTTACGCACGATTTTCTCGGAGGTGGAAGTATATTTGCGAATCTTGACAATCTACCTGGCGGCAGCATTAATTTCTCACCTGCATATGATAGACAAGTAGTCCTGACAGACGCTCAAGGATTCGCGCTTTGCAACCGCCCATATCGAATCAAGCTAAAAAATGGCAAAACCATCGAAGGTATGAGCGATTCAGACGGAATGATTCAATTGCTAGAGAGTGAGACTGCGACGGTCGTCCGATTGGAATTATTAAAAAAGCTTGCAAATCGAGGATAGAAATGCCTCCATCTATCGAATACGTTGTAAAGGACCGCGACAGTCTTACTAAGATTGCCAAACAATTTCACACAAGCGTCGATGCACTTCAAATTGAAAACGCAATAGGAAACCCAGATAAACTAAAAGTCGGACAACGGTTGCTAATCCCTGCGTCGGCAAATACCGACAAATATCCAAAGGCATGGCGAAGACCACACGAAACCTCTAATAACGCCGATGTCGAAGAGATGGCAGAAAATTGGTTTGAAAAACGACGAGTAGCTACGATAGAACTCTTAGACGGGCTAATAAAAAAGCTGCATAACGCCGCAGAATCGACGCTAATACAAAAAAAAGCTGAGGTTACTCTAACCCCTAAACGTGTCGCAAAAAAAACTAAGACCGAAGCGCAACCAACTCAGCAAAAGGACGGCAAGAAGAAGAGATTTGACCACGCGGATCTAAAAGCGCGTTTGGGAAAGACAGCACATGTCGTCACTTTTGAAGGTGTAACTCTAAATCGTAATGAACGCCTACAAATAGTAGCTTCTATCTCTGTATGTGAAGGGAATTTTTCATCTATTAACGCTGATTCAGAGTTTCGTGGCGCTGGAGATACGAGTTATGCGCACGTGGTCCATGTTGGCCTATCCTGGGGGTTAATACAATTTACACAAGATGGTGGTTCACTTGGCCGCGTTCTGAAACGCATGCATGAAAAGGCCCCAGCAAAATTTCGTGCAACATTTGGCAGCAACTGGAATGAGCTCCTCACATTAACAAACTCAGGATTGTCAAACGCTCCGGAGATATCACTTGGCGTACCGGCTCCTCAATCGGGACTTGAGTATTGGGCAAATCTTAAAAAATCTGCTCGTCAGTCATTTCATTCATCTCGCACGGAAATTCGAGGCAAGCGCGTTCAACCGATAGCAATATCCGATAACCGCATGAAAGAAGATATCTGGGCAGGCGAATGGAAGAAACGTTTTATCGCTGCTGGCCAAGTTCTAGAGTTTCAGGAAGCACAATTAGAACTTGCTGTTGAAGAGTATTTGAATCGGGCTATTACATATTGCGCTACTCAAAACATTCGCAGTGCACTTGGCATCGCCTACGTAGGCGCATGTGTAATTCGGGGTGCCGCTAAACAGCTCATCGTCGAAGCTGCTCAAAGCCTAGGATTGACCACACCTTTCGAGTCTTCAGATGATGAAAGAAAGGCCGTTGAAGCCCTAGCTAAGAAGCAATTTACTAAGCGACCAAACGGAAAGCCGATACAAGCTGAGGAATTTACCCGCGCAGCACGCTTGTTAAAGGATGAGCTTGGATTTCTTGCAGAAGATCTTTACGCTGTTTCTACATATGGAGCAAATTTTGACAAATAACCGAATTCATAAGTTCATTATTGCAACGCTATTGTTCGCGTTGCATATTCCGTCTTATCCACAGGACTCATGCAAAAAATACGAGACGCCCGGTGCTACCGATCCGCTACTGGCAACTGGATGCGCAGAAGAAAAAAGAAAAGCCGCCGATGTAAGGCTGAATGTTAGTTACAAGAAACTCGTTGCCCAACTTAAAAACGATACTGAGAAGGAAAATTTTTCGAAGAGTCAAATTATCGAGGCTCAAAGAGCATGGATTGTCTTTCGCGATGCTGAATGTGCGCTTCAGCAGAGTTTAAATACCGGGACAAGAGCATGGAAGGCTGTCTATGGCATTGAATGCAAACGTGAAATGACCGAGATGCGAACACAGACTCTAGACCAGTATTTTAAGGAGATACAAGAATAACGCGCATAATCAATGGCCACCCAAACCAGTTGCTCTTTCTTGGAATACGCACTCAAATCTGCACAGGTCAGGCTGCTAAAGTGACTACGACTTTTACGCACCCTACTATACCGTTGTGATTGCGTCACCCAGGTGTTTGATCCGTAATACGCTGATCGTAATACGCACGATGCCCAGAAAAGAAAATTTCTGCAGATTACGCCAAATATGCCAAAACTATCGAACAGGCACTCGCTTATGGTGGGATGAGTGCGTATTTTTAGTAGAGATAATCAACCAGACGTATGGCCCTACTGATGGTTCAATATTCAGGGGCTATTTATGCGGACCACGGCAAAGACCAATAAGCTGCTTTTAGTCAGTCTTGTTTATTTCGTTCTTTTTTCCTCTGTATTGGCGGCAGAATACCGGCTGGAGTTTTTGGATTCCTATAACCAACCAATCAGAATTTTCGCCAAAAATAATTTGATCGAAATCTCTCGTGCGAAGAAGAAGATTAGCCTTGATCGAGAATCGAAAAGAATACTCACTCAGATGGATTCCATTCTCGTTATCTCAAATAGAACGTTTTTACTCGACTCACAACAGTATTTCTGGGCCTTTATACGGCTTCCGTCCAAAAATTCACATGGGGCGGGTTTCTGCGGAGCCGGTCTCGAAGACTTTCTCGTTCTCTTCAAGATTCAGAGATCCAATCTTTACCTAATAGACAAATATCAGGCACAAAGCTGCTTAAACAGCATTTCGATTAATATTGACCAAATAGAAGAAGTAGATACAAAGATTGCCTTTTCTCGAGAAAACGGCATCATTCAGTTTTCTCAGGAGTTTGTGAACAGCGAATCCGTCTATTCCAAAACAATCAGATTGACACCACTGAGCCTCAGAATTTTGGTGCAATCGACTCCTTAAAATTAATCTTTCTTCTCTATCCCCGACAAATTTCCAAAAGCACCCGGACCAGCCTGATTGAGTAAAAGGCTTGCGTGAGTGCATCTGAACTTCCATAGGAATACACCAAGGCTCTTGACGTGTCCTGAGATTTTCGGACCACAGCAAATTTGAAAAGATAGATCCCAAGCGAAAGGGAGCAATGAAGAAGAGCCGATACAGCGACGAGCAAATCATCCGGATTTTGCGGAAGCCTGACCTGTGCAGGTTTCGCTGGGTCATTACAGAATGCCATCCGGATGCGTGATGCACTTGCATGGGCCGCCAACGATCAAGAAAAGCAAAGGAACCCTGTGCTAATCCATTTGTATGTTTTTTGGGGAATCGGTCGAGGGTGACTTCAATAAGGATCAGTCAACACCGCAACTTTTACCAATGCCGCGATATCAATGATCCCGCTGGCTGACCAGGTATGTGATATCCGCGATCTGCCCTGAGGTTACAGCTTGCCCGCTTTCTTCAGCCGATACGTCAAGCCCTCAGCGATATCCTTGTGATTGTGTTTTTCCGCGAAATCCATCGCGCTCATGCCCAGCTCGTTCTTCAAGGTTGCATCCGCACCTTCATCGAGAACCAATTTGACAGTCAGGATATGTCCGCCGCGCGCGGCCATCATGATCGGCGTTGTCTTGTTGGGTGATTCCGCATCAATGTATGCGGAGCGATTCAACAACATTTGAACGATCGGGTTGTGGCCTGAAGCAGCTGCGTAGTGCAGCTGGTGTCCAGCCGGGACGGTTAACCTGCGCACCTTTTGCAAGCAAGGCCTCGACGGCCTGTTGATTTCCCTTGTAGCAGGCAATCATCAGCGCGTTATCTCCGTTGCGCGACTTCAGTTCCAGGTCAATATCCTTCGCATTCAGCAAAATGTCGAACACGCCCATCGAGCCCTCGCGCAATGCGAGAATAAGCCCGGAATCACCTCGCTCAGGTTCAATCGTGTTGGGATCGAATCCTTGATCGAGTAATGACTGGACCGTGGATGCCTTATCTTCCACTACCGCACGAAAATATTCCTCGTAGGCACCGGCAAAAGCGAAGTGTGGTATCCAGAGCGTAGCGGTAACAACCGCCAGCGCAACGAGGCTTAGCCTTCGTCGAATCGAAAAAACCAGCTCGGTCATCGGCTGGCGATCTTGAACAGGTTGAAGAAGTTCTCTGTCGTCTGCTGTGCGATGCGTTCCAGCGGAATGTCCTTGAGCTGCGCGAGGAATTCGGCCACATGACGCACCAAACCCGGCTCGTTCATCTTCCCGCGATGCGGCACAGGCGCGAGATAAGGGGCGTCCGTCTCAATCAGCATCCGTTCCAGGGGTACGGCGCGTGCGACCGCCTGGAGCTCCTTGGCGTTCTTGAACGTGACGATGCCGGAAAACGAAATGTAGAACCCCATTTCCATCGCTGCCTCGGCCACTTGCAGGGATTCGGTGAAACAGTGCATGACGCCCCCGGCACCGCCGGCCGTGGGACCGGCGCCTTCTTCGCGCATGATCCTGATCGTGTCTTCAGAGGCAGCGCGCGTGTGAATGATCAGTGGTTTTCCGGTAGCCCGCGACGCGCGGATATGCGTGCGGAAGCGTTCGCGCTGCCACTCGAGATCGCCTTCCAGGCGGTAATAGTCGAGCCCGGTCTCTCCGATTCCGACGATCTTCGGATGGTCCGCCAATCGCACTAGCTCGTCCACGCTGGGCTCCGGCGTATCCTCGTAATCCGGATGGACACCGACCGATGCGTACACATTGGGATACTTCTCCGCAAGCTCCAGCACGCGGGGAAAGTCAGGAAGATCGACGGAGATGCACAGCGCATGGCTGACGCGGTTCTCGCCCATCTTCGCAAAAATCTCGGGAAGCCGGACAGATAACTCCGGGAAATCAATATGGCAATGAGAATCGATAAACATGCGGTGCATTTTACGCCCTCAGGCGCAAATACGTATTGAAACGACAAGAGAAGGTTAGCCCAAAAGCGATATGTCGCAGCTGGAACGCGGCAGGAGAATGCCGAATACCCGGCAATTGCTCAGGCTATCCGTTTGCCGAGAATGTCGAGGTCGCGCTCGATGCCGTCAAGGTTCGCCACACGGGGCATGTGCGCCCAACGCTCAAAGCCGAATGCTTCAAAGAGCTTCAGGCTGGGTACGTTGTGACCGAAGATGAAACCAAGCAGGGTATGCAC
This sequence comes from Noviherbaspirillum sp., assembly GCA_035654275.1. Lineage (GTDB taxonomy): Bacteria > Pseudomonadota > Gammaproteobacteria > Burkholderiales > Burkholderiaceae_D > Noviherbaspirillum. The sequence goes on along the minus strand of DASRXG010000098.1, from coordinate 130,261 downwards.
GCCGATGCTGGGCGCGAAATCGATCGCTTGTGCGAGAAAATAGCGCCCCAATCCTTTGCCGCGCACCTCCTCGTCGATATAGATCGACAATTCCGCCGTGCCGGAATAAGCCGGGCGTCCGTAGAAATTCGAGTACGACAGCCACCCGATGATCTGGCCATCTTGCTCGGCGACCCATAAAGGACGCTTTTCCGGAGTGTGTTCGGCAAACCAGGCGTGGCGCGACTCGACGGTAATCGGTTCAGTGTCGGCAGTGACCTGACGGGAAGGAATGGTGCTGTTGTAAATAGCTACGATGGCCGGTAGATCCTCGAAGCGAGCCAGCCGATGCGAGTAAGGCATGTATGGAGATTTTTATTATTTACAGTGTGTGTGTGGCGCGAGACGAACGCAGTGCCGCACCAAGCAATTCTTCGATCCGGAGCTTGACGCGTTGGCCGCTATCGTCGGCCGAAAAGTGAACGCCAATGCCTTGTGCCTTGTTGTTGTTGGCCCCAGCCGGCGTTACCCAAGCCACTTTGCCTGCGATCGGATACTTGGTGGGATCGTCCATCAGTGTCAGGATGAGATAGATCTCGTCCCCGACTTTGTAGGACTTGTTGGTCGGCACGAAGATGCCGCCATTCGTCAGGAAGGGCATGTAAGCTGCGTACAGCGCGGCTTTTTCCTTGATCGGCAACGACAAAACCGAGGGACGCGCAACCGCTCCCGCACCGCCGGCACCAGGTTGCGTGTTCACATTCAAATCGGCCATGACTGTCCTTCAGGAGTTGTGAATCGCTACGCAGAAAAGAGCGAAGCGTAATCCAATAACATGTCTTCAATAAAAAGCCGGGCCGACAACGGATGCTCCGCAACCGCACGCCGGTCCTTCACCGCTTTCAGTGCACGCAACAAGTCTTCGACTTGCACCTGCTGGGCGAGCGCGGTCAGCTCCTTCCGATACCGCGGATAATACCGAATTCTGCCTGAAAGTTTGAGCGAAAACACGTCATACAGCCAGCGTTGCAACCACGCCACCAAATCGACAACCGGGGATTTTTGCAGTTTTTCGGCAGTTTTCAGCGCATTTTCAACACCGGGCTTGGCCAGGGACCGCAGGAAATCATCCATGGTTTCTCGCACTTCGGACTGGGCCACGCCTTGGGCGGCAAGCGGCGCGCCGCCCTGCTCCGCCAGCCAGATATCGGCATCGTCAACGCCCTGCTGTTGCAACCACGCCAGCGCCTCCTCCTGTAACGGCATCGCCAGCGCAAACTTGCGGCAACGCGACAAGATTGTAGGCAACAACCGCTCCAAGCTGTTGGAAACCAGAAGGAACATCGTGTTTGGCGGCGGCTCCTCTAAGGTTTTCAGCAGTGCGTTCGCGGCAGCGGTGTTTAATGCTTCTGCCGGATACATCAGGATGACGCGCATGCCTTGGCGGTGCGTCGATACGTTCATGAAGTCGGCCAGGGCGCGTATCTGGTCGATCTTGATTTCCTTGGATGGCGTCTTGGTTGCCTTTGCTGATTTTTTGCCGTCGGCAGCCTCTCCTGCTTCTTCGCCCTCAGCCACGTCGCCATCCTCAAGAGCCTCTGGTCTGACACGGCGATAATCGGGATGGTTGTATTGCGCGAACCATCCACAGGAAGCGCATTGTCCACAGGAATGTCCGTCGGCACCCGGTGATTCGCACAGCAATCCCTGCGCGAATCGTTCGGCGAATTCTGTCTTTCCTATGCCTTGCGGCCCATGAAACAGAATGGCGTGCGGCAAGCGCTCTCGCAGTTGCTGAAGCTGTTGCCAGGCGTGCGTCTGCCAAGGGTAAAGCGTAGCGATCATGACTGTTCGACAACTTGAATCATAGGGAAGCCAGAATCGTTTCGAGTTCTGCTTGAATATCTGCAATCGTCCGCGTGGAATCAATCAGCCGGAACCGCTGCGGAAACTGTGCTGCACGCCGCAGATATTCCTGTCGTGTCGCCTCAAAAAAATCTGCCTTTTCGCGCTCGAACTTGTCCAGCTCGCGGGTGGCGTCGAGCCGAGCACGCGCTACCTGAAGCGGCACGTCGAACAGTAACGTGAGGTCCGGCTGAAGATGGGGGTGCACCCACTGCTCAAGCGCTTCGAGTTTTGTGCGGTCGAGTTTCCGGCCGCCGCCTTGGTACGCAAAAGTCGCATCGGTGAAGCGGTCGGAGATTACCCAGTCGCCACGCGCAAGCGCCGGCTCGATCACTTGTGCGAGATGCTCCCGACGCGATGCGAACATAAGCAAGGCTTCGGTTTCAAGGTGCATTTTCTCGTGAAGCACCAAGTCCCGCAGCCTTTCCCCCAAAGGCGTGCCACCCGGTTCGCGCGTGACAACGACACGCTTTCCTTTTGCCGTAAGCCATTTCGCGACGAATTCGAGGTGAGTCGACTTACCGGCACCGTCGATCCCCTCAAAAGTAATAAATTTACCAACAGTCATCATGGGTGTTTTTCTTTTCTACTCACCCGGCATTATCGCTGGTATTTATCTACAGCACGATTGTGCTCACTCAGGCTGTTCGAAAAATGACTGGAGCCGTTGCCTTTCGATACGAAATACAGCACGTCGGAGTCAGCCGGGTTGAGTGCCGCCGCCAGGGATTCTGCGCCGGGCAGTGCGATCGGCGTGGGCGGAAGCCCTCTCCGCGTATAGGTGTTATACGGTGTATCGGTTTCCAGGTCGCGTTTGCGGATATTGCCCTGAAACTTATCCCCCATCCCGTAGATCACCGTCGGATCGGTTTGCAGCAGCATGCCGCGCTTCAGGCGGTTGACGAACACGGCCGCAATCATGTTGCGTTCGGATTTCAGGCCAGTCTCCTTTTCGATGATGGAAGCCATGATGAGTGCTTCATAGGGCGACTTGTATGGCAACGATGGATCACGCCGTGCCCATGCTTCTTCCAGACGTTTTTCAAGCAAGGCATGGGCTTGCCGGTAGACCTGAAGGTCGCTCGCCCCTTTGGCAAAGAGATAGGTATCGGGGAAAAACAGCCCCTCCGGCTGTTTGTAATCGCTGGTGATCTTGGCCAGCAGTTCGGCGTCGGATAAGGCCAGAGTGTCGTGCTTCAATGCCGGATGCGCGGCAATGGCCTGTCGCATCTGGCGGAAAGTCCAACCTTCGATGATGACGAGGGACTCCTGCGCAAACTCGCCGCGCACCAGCTGGTCGATCAAAGCCAGCGGGCTGGTGCCCGGCTTCAGCTCATAATGTCCTGCCTTCAACTTCGCGCTCTTGCCTGTCAGCCGTGCGAGGACGCTTAACAGGAGCGGATTGACCGGCACGCCGGCCCTCGCAATCTGGCGCATACTGCTCCTGACACCGCTGCCCGGCTGGATGGAGAATTCGATAGCCTGCTCGCCTGCACCAATGATTGGTTGTTTTGACCAAAATGCCATTCCAGCAGCGGCGGCGGCGATCGCGAGGACGACTACAAGAAGAAGAAATTTCCTTATCAAAATTGTGCCTTTATTAAATTCACAAATTGGGCTGCCATAATTACAAACTTACTCACGAACGCTCGTGACTTGGCTTCCGACGCTCTTTTTGAGACGTCACTATAATCAAGCCATGATGATAACGGCTATCAATTGGTTTCTATGACTGACTTTATGAACGCATGGTTGCAGTTTTTGACACGGAATGGCGCACGCATCGATGACGCGCCCAATCCCGGGGTCCTTGGGTTTGGTGGTCAGCCGACGGAAACGGCAATTCCACAGAACTTCATTTCACCCTTGACCGACTTAGGCCTGATCGCAGCATCCGGCGATGAAGCCGCCCATTTCCTGCACAACCAACTCACCAATGATGTCGAACATTTGGGCATGAATGAAGCACGTCTGGCAGGTTACTGCTCACCCAAAGGGCGTATGCTCGCGAGCTTCCTGATGTGGAAATCTGGCGACACTTTCATGCTGCAGCTTCCGCGCGAGATCCAGCCAGCGGTACAGAAGCGCCTGCAAATGTTCATCTTGCGTGCGAAGGTAAAGCTGGCTGACGCAACCGACAATAATGCTGTCCTCGGTCTTGCCGGTGATGCGGTTGGTGCGGCCGTTGCAAAGTGGTTCCCATTCCTGCCCAACGCTCCCTACGCAAAGGTAGAGGCGGATGCAGGTAGCCTTATCCGCGTTGCGGATGCGTTTGGTGTGCCACGTTACCAATGGATCGCCCCGTTGGCGGTCGCGGAAGAAGCGTGGCCAGAGCTGGTCAAGACGCTCACTCCGGCTGGCACGCACATCTGGCGGCTTGCCAACATCCACGCAGGCATACCGCAGATTACCCTGGCGACGCAGGAGCAATTCGTCCCGCAAATGGTCAATTTCGAAGTGATCGGCGGGGTCAATTTCAAGAAGGGTTGCTATCCGGGCCAGGAAATCGTTGCGCGCAGCCAGTACTTGGGCAAGCTGAAGCGGCGCATGCTCCTTGCCTCGGCCGAGGCTGCCGATGCCAAGGCCGGCATGGAAGTATTCTCGAGTGCTGATCCTGATCAGCCCTGCGGAATGGTGGTGAACGCAGAGCGGAATTCGCAAGCCGGATTCGACTGCATCGTCGAAATGAAAGTGGCGGCCATCGACGAAGGCACAATCCACCTCGGTTCCATGCAAGGTCCTCAACTGGTGTTCGGCACACTCCCTTACACCTTGCCTGGCTAGTAGTCTGTTAAATTACTGCTGCGGGCACCGATCTTGCGGGTCGCGGTGCTCTGCATACCACGCGTATGCCTGCGCTCCTCTTGGTGCGCTTCCCGCCTCAATCTGACCCGCTCGCTACATTTCCCAGCAGGCTGCTGGAGCGGCCAGACAATCAACGCATTTTTTCACAACAGCATTCACTGCTGATGTCGATTGAGCATGGATTTATACATCTACTATCGTGCGCGATGTGAAGACGCGCATGCGCTCTGCACGCAAGTCCGGGGCATGCAACAATGCCTTTCGCGCGAATATGGTATCGTCACCAGACTCAAGCGCCGCCCCGAAATAAAGGACGGCCAGCATACCTGGATGGAAATCTATCAGGATGTTCCGGATAGCTTCGCGGAAGCGCTCGAGCGCGCTGTCGTACAGGCAGGGCTGCCTGCCCTGATCGACGGCCAACGCAATATCGAATACTTTTTGGATGTGTCTTCATGTGCCTGATCGTCTTCGCCTGGCAGGTTATTCCAGGCATGCCACTGGTTGCCGCCGCCAACCGCGATGAGTTTTACGATCGCCCGGCGGCGCCTGCCGACTGGTGGGCCGATCACCCGCAGGTCTACGCAGGCCGCGACTTGCAAGGAGGCGGCACGTGGATGGGCGTGACGCGCGAGGGCCGCTTTGCCGCGATAACGAATGTCCGTGCTCTAGACGAGAAGCGAGACGGCGCGCCGTCTCGCGGCGAACTTGTTGCGGATTACCTTGTGGGCCAATCTTCGCCGGAAGACTATATTGAAGAAATCGCCTCGCGCGCTGAACTTTTCAACGGATTCAACTTGCTGGTCGGAAATCAGCACGAGATGATCTGGTATTCCAATCGTGCAAAAGACGATGAGCGCAACGGCAAGGTACTGGCACCCGGTATTTACGGGCTTTCAAACGGCACCCTCGACACGCCATGGCCGAAGGTCGTCCGCACGAAAGCGCAGTTCGCAAGCCTGCTGTGCCAAGGTGCGCCGGAAGAAGCGTTTTTCGAGATGCTGACTGACACGGCTCGCGCATCCGATTGCCGGTTACCGCGAACCGGCGTCAGCATGGAATGGGAACGCGTCCTGTCCTCAGTCTGCATCGAGTCGCCGGAATACGGTACCCGCACCTCGACTACAGCGCGGCTGTATTCCGACGGCACTGCGGCATTGGACGAGCGGATCATTCGCTAGCAGGCTGTTGAAAAACGTAGCGAGCGGTCCGAGATTGAGGTTGGGGAGCGCACGCGTACGAGTAGTACGCAGAGCACCGCAGGCCTCAGGATCGGTCCGCGCAGCAGTTTTTCAACAGCCTGCTAGAACGTTCAAGCAAACTCATGTCGCATCGCGATATGCGGTATGCCTGCCTCCATAAATTCCTGGCCTTCGCGGACGAAGCCGAAGCGGGTGTAGAACGGCTCTGCATGGATCTGCGCATTCAGCATGACCGCTTTGTCACCACGCCGCTTCGCTTCATCCATGAGCGCCCTCAGAATTGTGCCACCGATTCCCTGTCCGCGCTTTTCGGCGCGAACAGCCATCCGGCCGATATGCCCATCCGGCAGCAGGCGGCCGGTGGCGATTGCCTTGCCTTCGTCGCCATAGGCAACCGCATGCCGGCACAAAGGATCCATTTCATCCCATTCCATTTCAAGCGGCACTTTCTGTTCCTGCACAAAGACGTCATAACGGACTGGCTGCGCATCCGCGCGCAATGTTTCCCAATCGCCGACCACGATGCGCATGCTCATGACAATGCCGCCGGAGGAATCTTTTCGAATCGAGTCAGAACGGATCGCCACTCATCCGGCAACGGGACACCCTTGCGTGCCGACGTGTCTGCATACACGTAGACCAGCTCACCTGAAATCAAATGCTGTTCGCCGAGATAAATCTCGAGCACGAATCGTACTGACGTGCGTCCGAACCCGGCGCACCGGACGCCGATGTCCAGCACATCATCAAAGCGCGCCGGGGCCTGGTACTCGATAGTTGCCTTGCGCGCAAACATTTCCCGCCCATCGCGTGCCTGCTGCAGTACATTCGGCAAGCCTGTCTCTCGCCAGTACTCGGTGAATGCGACGTCGAAGTAGGTCAGGTAATGGCCATTGAATACGATGCCCTGCATGTCCACCTCGGCCCAGCGGACGCGCAGGGAATGGAAGTATGAGAAGTCTTCGCGTGCCATATCGTCAGTAAAGGATTGTGCGAACGCCAATTATCGCCGAGAAGGAGCGGTTCTCATCGGCCAAGCTGCCGCTCTACAGGCCTACTCCGCAAGAAATGCGCGTATCAGGCGATTCACCCTTTGCGGCTGCTCGTGGATCACCCAGTGCGTTCCTTCTGGGATGCGCTCCAGCTTCAGGTCGTCGATGAAGTCCCCAAGCCCGTCCACCAGGGATTTCGGCAAGGCGATATCCTGTTCGCCCCAGATGACGCGGGTCGGCACCTTCACGCGGAAATCCTCGGGGTTCAGCGCCAGCTTCAGCGGCCCCGGATGATCCTCAGTGGGGGGATGCAAAGGCGACGCCCGGTAATAATTGACGCCGCCGGTCAGTCCGCGCGACCAGCATGCGTGGTATTTCGCGCGCACTTCTTCGGTAAACCACGGCGTCGGCGATTTGCCCATTCCGTTCAGCAGGCCTTCCAGCAGCGCGAAATTGTCTTTCGCCAGTGCTTTTTCCGATCCTTCAGCACGCAGCCAGTTCATGTACTCGCTGGCCGATTTCTGCGCAGGATCGGTGGCCAACGCCTTCATGAAAAGGTAAGGATGCGGTGCGTTGACGATGATGAGCTTGTGCAGCAATTGCGGCAGCGTGATCGCGAAATTCCATGCGACCGCACCGCCCCAGTCATGTGCCACCATCACAAACTTCTCATAACCGAGATGGGCGGCAAGCAGGCGCAGGTCCTCGACGATGTACTTGGCCTTGTAAGCCGATACATCGGCAGGCATGTCTGACAGGTTAAAACCCCGCAGGTCGGGAGCAACCGCAAAGTACTCGCTGCCGAACTCGGCAAGTTGTGCCTCCCATTCATACCAGAACTCCGGAAAACCGTGCACGAACAGGATCAGCGGCTTGCCCTTTTCGCCGGCACTCGCGTAATGCAGGCGTGTACCGTTTTGCAGCTCGGCAAACTGGTTGTCTTGAATTGTTGCGCTCATTTCTCACCTCCTCGTCTGATGGAACGGCCGAAACGACATGCGATCACTTCACGTTCATTTTTGCCTGCAGCATCTCGCGTACCTGCGGCGTTGCTGCATAAGGATCGCTTGGATTACGGGTGAGGAGGATGTCTTCCATTCTTGTCTGTACGTTGCCCAGTGCCTGCGGGTGGGAATAGATATAGAACTGGCCGTCCTTGATCGCGTTGAAGGTCCGCTCGGCGACTTCCGCCGCAGTGACTTTGCCGGACGAAACAGCTTTCTCTGAAACCACCTGCGCGACGATCTGGCTGGTGGTCGGACCGGCGCTCATCTTCACATCTTCCGGACGGTTGCGATGCGACTGGCTGATCCCGGTCGGGACGAAATACGGGCACAGCACTGATGCACCGACCGGCGCCTTGATAAGCTGCAGGTCCTGGTAAAGCGTTTCCGACAGCGATACGACAGCATGTTTCGAGACGTTGTACACGCCCATGTTCGGCGCATTCAGCAAACCCGCCATCGACGCCGTGTTGACGATATGCCCCTCATAGCCGGGCTCCTTCTTTGCACATTCGAGCATCAGCGGCGTGAACACGCGCACACCGTGGATCACGCCCCACAGGTTGACACCGAGCACCCATTCCCAGTCCGCGATGGAGTTTTCCCAGATCAGTCCGCCAGAAGCGACACCAGCATTGTTGAACACGAGATGGACGGCACCGAATCTTTCCATCGTCGCATCGGCAAGCGCCTGCACCTGCTCTGCCTTGCGGACGTCGCAGCGCACGGCGAGTACCTGCGCGCCCTGTTCTTCCAGCTCCGCCTTCGCCTTGTCCAACGCGTCCTGCTGCACGTCGGCGAGCACGAGTTTCATGCCGAGACGCGCACCAATAATCGCGAATTCACGCCCGAAGCCGCTGGCACCACCGGTAATGACCGCGACCTTGTTCTGGAAATTCTTCATGTTGTCTCCTGTTTGAATTTTTGAAAGATGTTTTGAGCAATGTATCGTGGACGGATCAGATCAGCTTTACCAGCTGCTTGCCGAAGTTTTTTCCTTTGAGCATGCCGATAAAGGCCTGCGGCGCCGCTTCCAAGCCTTGTGCAACTGTCTCACGGAACTTGAGCTTGCCGGTGGCAACCAGTGTCCCCAGCTCTTTCAATCCCTGCGGCCAGAGATCCATGTGCTCGGATACGATGAAGCCGCGCATCGTCAGGCGCATCGTGAGGAAAGCACGCACGTTATTGATTGGCATCGGCTCGCCGTCGTAGCCGGCAATCAGGCCGCACAGTGCGATGCGACCAAATGGATTCATGCGTGCAAGGCAGGCATCGAAGATTTCGCCTCCAACGTTTTCGAACACGGCATCGATGCCGTTCGGGGTTGCGGCGGCAAGGTCGGCCACGAGATTGCCCGCCTTGCAGTCGATGCACGCGTCGAAGCCGAGTTCTTTCGTGACGTAATCGCACTTTTCCTTGCCTCCAGCGATGCCGACGGCACGGCAACCACGCAGCTTCGCCAGCTGGCCGACCACGCTGCCCACCGCGCCGCTGGCAGCAGAGACCACAATCGTCTCGCCCTCCTTCGGCTGCATGATTTGCGTCAGCCCGTACCACGCCGTCATGCCCGGCATGCCAACCGCGCCGAGATAGGCGGACAGCGGAATGTGCGTGGTATCGAGCTTGCGTAGCATCGTACCGTCGGATACGCCCATTTCTGCCCACCCCAGCATGCCTTGTACCTTGTCGCCTGCGGAGAACTTCGGGTTCTTCGACTCGACCACTTCGCCAACCGTTCCGCCGATCATCGTTTCACCGATCGACTGCGGCGCTGCATAACTCTTCGCATCTTCCATGCGCATGCGCATATAGGGGTCGAGCGAAAGGAAATGATTCCGGATAAGGACTTCGCCGTCCTTAAGTGCAGGAACCTGCGCTTCTTCGAGCCGGAAGTTGTCGGGGGAGACTTCGCCCCTGGGACGGGAAGCAAGCACGATGCGTTTGTATGTAGTCACGGTATCCTCGTTCTCTTTTTGATTGATCGACACGGACGCCGACGCCGCCGCATGATGCTGCGTGCGCGCGTCATTGGGGCTTCCGTTATATGGTGCTACTCGTGTTCCAGCTTCTTGGCGACATCCAGGCGCTTGAGATACTTGAATGTACCCGACGCCTTTGCCACCAGCTTATCGTCGTACCACAACTCCCCCTCACAAAAGCAAAGCGTGGTGGAGCGGTGAAGCGCCTTTCCCTTCGCAACAACGCGCCCGCCGGGGTGGCCGCATGGCTGCAGGAAACTGGTCTTCATCTCGATCGTGACGCCGCCACGCGCGTCCGGATCGAGCGATCGCCCCGCCATCGACATGGCTACGTCCAGCAGCGTCATTGTGATGCCGCCGTGCGTGACCATCCAGCTGTTCATGTGCCGTTGTTCAAGTGTGAGGGCAACCTGCGCCTCGCCGCCCATGCCGAGAAACACGACGCCGAGGTCGTGCAGGAAAGGAATCTCGACCGGGAAAGCTTGGGATTTGCTGGTATCCATCAGTGAACCGCAGAGACACCGCCATCCACAGCGAGGATCTGGCCGGTAATGTGTTTGCCTGCATCCGAAGCGAACAGCAGCGCCGCCCCCTTGAGGTCTTCGTCATCGCCGATACGTTGCAGCGGCGCACGCTTAGCGAGGTTGTCCGCGCCAAAATTTTCGAGCACACCCTTCGTCATCTTGGACGGGAAGAATCCCGGCGCAAGCGCATTGACGGTGATGCCATGGCGGCCCCATTCTCCTGCCAGCGTCCGGGTAAAGTTCACGACCGCGCCTTTCGACGTGTTATAGGCGATGGTTTGCATTGAGTCCGGTCCATTGCCGGACAGGCCGGCAATCGAAGCCACATTGATAATGCGACCGTATTTGCGCGGAATCATCGATTGCTTGCCGACTGCCTGCGACAGCAAGAAGATGCTGCGGATGTTCAGGTTCATGACCTTGTCCCATGCTTCCGTCGGATAATCCTCTGCCGGTGCCCCCCAGGTTGCGCCTGCATTGTTGACCAAGATGTCGATGTGGCCGAGCCGCTTCATCGCTTCAGCAACCAGCGGCGCAACGGCTGCTTCCTGCGACAGGTCGGCTGCAATGGCGCTGGCTTCGATGCCGCGCTCCTTCAGGTGCGCGACAGCCTCATCCAGGTCAGCCTGCTTGCGCGAGGACAGGACGATCTTCGCGCCCTGCTCGCCAAGCGCTTCGGCGATCTGCAGACCGAGGCCGCGCGAGCCGCCGGTCACCAGTGCGGTCTTGCCATTCAGATCAAATAGTTGTTGTACGGTTCTCATTTTGTCTCCTTATGTTTAGGCCAGTCACACTCAGAACCATGCATCCTGCATGTCGAGCGTGGTGGTGTCGATGCTTTCAAGTAAATCGAGCTGTGGCTGCACCTTGGGCAACTCCCACTTGAAGAAGTAGGCGCAGGCCTGCAATTTGCCCTTGTAGAAATCCGCATCATGTCCGCTCTTGCCGACGGAGAGCAGTGCCTGCTGCAGCCAAATCCATGCCACGACAGTATGGCCGAAGGCTTCAAGATACGCCGACGCATTCGCCAGCGTCTTGTTCAGGTCGCCGGCGGCGTAAAGTGCCTGCGTCACTTTTTCGATACGTTGCAGCACCGCGCCGAGTGATTTCGCGTAGCCAGCGAGTTCGGGCACCTCGGCCGCCTTGCTGATGGTCTTGATCACCTCCACACCCAAGGCCTTGAAAGCCGCGCCGTTCTGCATCGTCACCTTGCGCCCAAGGAGGTCGAGCCCCTGGATTCCGTGCGTCCCTTCGTGGATGGGATTGAGCCGGTTGTCGCGGTAGAACTGCTCGACGTTGTACTCACGCGTATAGCCGTAACCGCCATGCACCTGGATCGCGAGGCTGTTCGCCTCGAGGCACCACTGCGATGGCCACGACTTGGCAATCGGGGTCAGGATATCGAGCAGCAAGGTCGCGTGCTTGCGCGCTTCCTCGCTTTCTGCCGTCCTCTCCTCGTCCACCAGGCGGGCGCAATACAGGTTGAGCGCGAGGCCGCCTTCGACATAGGACTTCTGCGCAAGCAGCATGCGCTTGACGTCGGTATGCTGGATGATCGGGATTTGCGGCTGGGCAGCATCCTTGTTCAACGGATGACGTCCCTGCGGACGCTCACGCGCATACTCCAATGCATGCAGGTAGCCGGTGTAGCCGAGCATGACCGCGCCGAGTCCGACGCCGATGCGGGCTTCGTTCATCATGTGGAACATGTTGGCCAAGCCTTTGTGCTTCTCGCCGACGAGATAGCCCACGGCGCCAGCCTTGCCGCCCGGCTTGAACTTGCCCTCGCCGAAATTAAGCAAGCAGTTCGTGGTGCCGCGATATCCCATCTTGTGGTTCAGGCCGGCCAGCACGACGTCGTTGCGCTCGCCGAGCGAACCGTCAGGGTTGATGAGTTTCTTCGGCACGATGAACAGCGAAATGCCCTTCACGCCGGGAATCAGCTTGCCGTTTTCATCCGGGATTTTGGCCAGCACAAGGTGCACGATGTTTTCCGACAGCTCGTGCTCGCCGGCGGAGATCCACATTTTGTTGCCTTTGAGGCGGTAGGTGCCGTCCGGTTGCGGCTCTGCGCGCGTGACGATGTCGGAGAGCGAGGACCCGGCCTGCGGCTCCGACAGACACATCGTGCCGAAAAAGCGGCCTTCCATCATCGGCTTGACGAAGGTATTGATCTGTTCCGGCGTGCCGCACTTGAGCAGCGTGTTGGCATTGCCGATCGTCAGAAACGGATAGGACGACGTGCCGACATTGGCCCCCTTGAAGTAGGCAAAGCCGGCCTTCTCGATCACGCACGGCAGCTGCATGCCGCCAAAGTCATAATCCTGACCGGCGGCCATCAGGCCCGCGTCACAGAATGCCTTCAGCGCAGTCTTTACCTCAGGGATGATGTGGACCGTTTCGCCGTCGAAGTGCGGTTCATCCTGGTCGTTTTTCTTGTTGTGCGGCGCGAACAGGTCGGTTGCGATCTGTTCGCAGGTATCCATTGCGGCGTTGAAGGTTTCGCGGGAATGGTCGGCGTAGCGCGCTCGCTTGGTCAGCTCCTCGGCATTCAGCAGTTCATACAGCACGAACTCCAGGTCGCGACGGGATACGATTTTCGATTGCATGCTTGATTAACCTCCACACGTGCAGCGGTCATGATCACGGCGCACGCGCAAATGAGCATTATCAGGAAGCAGGTGCCAGAGAATGGGCACCCAATACGAACATGGGCGCCGTAGCGCCCATGCATTTTGTCGATTACACGACTTCGAACAAGCCGGCAGCACCTTGGCCGCCGCCGATGCACATCGTCACGACGACATACTTTGCGCCGCGGCGCTTGCCTTCGATCAGTGCGTGTCCGGTCAGGCGGGCGCCCGAAACGCCGTATGGATGGCCAACGGCGATCGCGCCACCGTTGACGTTCAGGCGATCCATCGGAATGCCGAGCTTATCAGCGCAATAAAGCACCTGCACTGCGAATGCTTCGTTCAACTCCCACAGGCCAATGTCCTCGACTTTCAGGCCCGCCTTCTTCAAGAGCTTGGGAATCGCGAAGACCGGGCCAATCCCCATTTCATCGGGCTCGCAGCCGGCGACCGCGAAGCCGCGAAAAATACCGAGCGGCTTCAGGCCCTTCTGTTCTGCAACTTTGCTGTTCATGACGATGGCAACCGATGCGCCGTCGGAGAACTGGCTGGCATTGCCGGCGGTGATGACGCCGCCCGGGATCGCGGTGCGGATCTTCGATACGCCCTCCAGGGTGGTATCGCCGCGGATGCCTTCGTCGGCGGAGATGGTGACTTCGCGGGTGACCAGCATGCCGCTTTCCTTGTCGGCGACACCCATCACGGTGGTCATTGGCACGATCTCGTCGTTGAACTTGCCGGCAGCTTGTGCAGCCGCTGCGCGTTGCTGGCTCTGCACGCCGTACTCGTCCTGGCGCTCCTTGCTGATGTTGTAGCGCTTGGCGACGGTCTCGGCAGTCTGCAGCATCGGCCAGTAGATTTCCGGCTTGTTCTGCTTGAGCCAGGTTTCCATGATCATGTGCATGTTCATTTCCTGCTGCACACAGGAAATGGACTCGACGCCGCCGGCGGCATAGATGTCGCCTTCGCCGGCGATGACGCGTTGCGCTGCAGTGGCAATCGTCTGCAGGCCGGAGGAGCAAAAACGGTTGATCGTCATGCCCGGCACGGTGACCGGGCAACCCGCGCGCAGTGCAATCTGGCGCGCGATGTTGCTGCCGGTGGCGCCTTCCGGATTGGCGCAGCCCATGATGACGTCCTCAACCTCACCCGCATCAATCTTTGCGCGCTCGATGGCTGCCTTGAGCACATGGCCACCCATGGTCGCGCCGTGGGTCATATTGAATGCACCTTTCCAGGATTTGGCCAGGCCGGTGCGGGCTGTGGATACGATGACGGCGTCAGTCATTTGAGGCTCCTTGAGTGAATTGGTTAATGCCCGGGTCGGTGCCCGGATACGTGTTTTTTGGCAAATCGAAAATCGGTGCGAAATGAGAATATCACATTTTTAGCACGATCGTTCGCAAAAATGAAAAGCTCACGAAAATGGTCAAGCCGACCGCCCGTTTACGACTGAAGGAAGCGCCAAAATCAGGCCGAACACCTCCTTTTTCGCCACGTCATTGCTGTAAGTTTTCTGTAAGTTTGAAGCAAGCGTCCCGTAAGGTTTGCGTCGCACACTGCGGATCAATGGGCAAAGTACATTTTGCTCATTAAATATAAATTTATTAAGGAGACATAGCATGGCGACAGTTCAGACGACTGTGGACCGCGGCATGACAGCAGAGGAGCGGAAAGTCATTTTCGCCTCTTCGCTCGGAACCGTGTTCGAGTGGTACGACTTTTATCTATACGGCTCGCTGGCCGCAATTATTGCGAAACAGTTCTTTGCCGGCACCGATCCCAATACCGCATTCATTTTCGCGCTGTTGGCATTTGCGGCAGGCTTCATCGTCCGCCCCTTCGGCGCCCTGGTGTTCGGTCGTCTCGGCGACATGATCGGCCGTAAGTACACCTTCCTCGTCACGATCCTGATCATGGGCCTGTCCACGTTCATCGTGGGTCTGTTGCCTAACTATGCCTCCATCGGCATCACCGCGCCGATCATCCTGATCTGCTTGCGCATCCTGCAAGGCTTGGCCCTCGGCGGCGAATACGGTGGCGCGGCAACCTACGTTGCCGAACATGCTCCGCACGGCAAACGCGGCGCCTACACCGCCTGGATCCAGACCACCGCTACGCTGGGCCTGTTCCTGTCGCTGATGGTGATTCTCGGCACCCGTACCGCGATCGGCGAAACCGCCTTCGCCGACTGGGGCTGGCGTATTCCGTTCCTGGTCTCCGTGTTCCTGCTGGCAATTTCAGTCTGGATCCGCTTGTCCATGAACGAGTCCCCGGCTTTCGCCAAGATGAAAGCAGAAGGCAAGACCTCCAAGGCACCGCTGACCGAGTCCTTCGCCAAGTGGAACAATCTGAAGATCGTTATCCTGGCGCTGGTCGGTCTTACCGCCGGCCAGGCAGTAGTCTGGTACACGGGTCAGTTCTACGCTCTGTTCTTCCTGACGCAAACGCTGAAGGTCGACGGCGCAACGGCTAACCTGCTGATCGCTGCTTCGCTGGTAATTGGTACGCCGTTCTTCATCGTGTTCGGTGCACTGTCCGACAAGATCGGCCGCAAGCCGATCATCATGGGTGGCTGCCTGATCGCTGCCATCACCTACTTCCCGATCTTCAATGCGCTGACCCACTATGCGAACCCGCAACTGGAAGCCGCTCTGAAGAACGCTCCGGTGGTGGTGACTGCTGACCCGGCTGACTGCCAATTCCAGTTCAACCCGACGGGTACCAAGAAGTTCACGTCTTCCTGCGATATCGTCAAGGCGAAACTGGCTGCCGCTTCGGTGAACTACTCCAACGTTGCCGCAGCTCCGGGTACGGTTGCAACCGTCAAGGTTGGCGACAAGGAACTCACCTCCTACAACGCCAATGGCCTGTCGAAGGAAGATGCCGCTGCGAAGGACAAGGCATTCTCCAAGGAACTGTCTGACGCGATCAAGGCAGCCGGCTATCCGGCAAAGGCTGACCCCGCCCAGATGAACAAGGGCATGGTCCTGCTGCTCCTCGTCATCCTGGTTCTCTACGTAACCATGGTGTACGGCCCGATCGCAGCAATGCTTGTCGAAATGTTCCCGACCCGCATCCGCTACACCTCCATGTCGCTGCCGTATCACATCGGTAACGGCTGGTTCGGCGGCCTGCTCCCGACGACTTCCTTTGCGTTGGTTGCTTACAAGGGCGACATTTACTACGGTCTCTGGTATCCGATCATCATCGCACTGATGACCTTCGTGATCGGTGTGCTGTTCGTGAAAGAGACCAAGGACAGGGACATCTACGCAGCAGATTAAACGTCTAATCGTCCCAGGCGCATCTTCGGATGTTCCTGGTTTCAAAGCCGCCAGCACTCCTGGCGGCTTTTTTTATGTTGGCCCGGGTCCGGCGAGATGCCGTGCTCTGCTAACATTGGCAGCTTGAATCGGCGGCTTAGCCGTCTTACCGCAGACCCATTCCCCAGTCGATTTTCATGAAGACACCATCCCGCCTCGGTACTCCCCTGTCCTCCACTGCCGTCAAGGTCATGCTGCTCGGTTCCGGAGAACTGGGAAAGGAAGTCATCATTTCCCTACAGCGCCTTGGCGTTGAAGTGATTGCAGTGGACCGCTATCCCAACGCACCGGGACACCAGGTCGCGCATCGGGCGCATGTGATCGACATGACGAACGGCGCAGCGCTCGCTGCACTGATCGAACAGGAACAGCCCGATTTGGTTGTGCCCGAGATTGAGGCAATTGCAACCCCAACGCTCGTTGAACTGGAAAAGGCCGGCAAGGCGACCGTGATCCCGACGGCACGTGCGGCCTGGCTTACGATGAACCGCGAAGGCATCCGCCGCCTGGCTGCAGAGGAATTGGGACTACCCACCTCCCCGTATCGCTTTGCCGACAGTCTTGAGGAACTCAAGGCGGCATGTATCGAAGTCGGCTACCCCTGTGTCGTGAAGCCAGTCATGTCCTCCTCCGGCAAAGGACAGTCCAAGGTCGACAGCGCGAATGAAGTGGAAGCAGCATGGCATTACGCGGCGGCCGGCAGCCGGGTCGACGCAGGCCGGGTGATCGTCGAGGGCTTCATCGAGTTCGATTATGAAATCACGCAACTGACTGTCCGGGCGATGGACGGACATGGAAATGTTGCCACGCATTTTTGCGATCCCATCGGCCACGTGCAGGTCAAGGGCGACTACGTAGAATCCTGGCAGCCGCATCCGATGCCGGACGCGGCACTTGCCAAGGCGCGCGACATCGCGAAGAAAATCACGGACAACCTCGGCGGACTCGGCATCTTCGGCGTCGAACTCTTCGTCAAGGGCGACATGGTGTGGTTCTCGGAAGTGAGCCCTCGTCCGCACGATACCGGCATGGTGACCATGGCCAGCCAGTGGCAGAGCGAATTCGAGATTCATGCGAAAGCAATCCTCGGATTGCCCGTCAATGTCACGCTGAAGGCGCCTGCCGCATCAGCAGTGATCTACGGCCAGCATGAAGCAAAGGCAATTGCCTTCGAGGGTGTTGCCGATGCCCTCGCCGTGCCCGGTACAGACATCCGACTGTTCGGCAAACCGGAATCGTTTGCGCGCCGCCGCATGGGCGTGGCGCTGGCGACCGCTGAAGACGTCGAAACCGCACGTCGTCGCGCAAAGGAAGCAGCGTCGAAGGTCAAACCGGTTTTGGCGGCATAAGCCTTCGACGCTCGTCCGCGGAATCAGGGCTGAAGGGTCAGGACACCAAGACTACCCTGCTCGATATCTTCCCGACGGGTTTTCATCGGGATATATTCCACCCGCGCCCAGCGGTCGCTGAAGTTGCGATACAGCGGCGACAGGACATTACCGGACTGCCCGGTTGAATGCATGAAGCGGGAATTCTCGAGATCTGACAAATCGTAAAGCGCGCGCAGACTCGCGGCATGACGGTTTGCAAACGGCGTCTTCTCGTCGCGCAGGTTATGCCGGCCGACGTTCACGGTAAAGGTGTCGCCTGGCGTCGGAACGGAAATATCGAAAATCCAGGCCAGTGCGTCCTTCCTCGCGAAGGGACGGTGCTCCGAGCGCGCCACATGCGCATTACCCCAACGCCATACGTTCATATCGACACCATAACGTTCTGCGAGATCGTCCAGTGCGGTTTCCAGCGACGATGACAATACATCGGCGCAAGTCTGCGGCTTGCCCGCCTTGCCTGCCTCGGCACACCATCTGCCCTGTCCGCCCTCGTTCCGCAGGATATTCACCGTCGAACGGTGGACATTGCGTTGCTCCCAATAGTCCTTCATCAACGCTTCGCCCAGTTCGTCCTGAAAGATTGCGCGCGACGCAGCACGCATCCACGCAGTAAAAATGAGCGGCTCTGCACGGTCGGCATCCATCGATCCATTCCATGCTGACAGCATCGACATCGCCTTTTTCGCGCGTTCGGATTGCGGCACCGTCTCGCGCAATATCGGAAGGATCTCCTGTGCAGCAAGCGACACATGGTCCTTCTGGATCGCCGCAAAGCTTTCCATGCTGTGCTTTTCCCGTGCATCGAGCAATGCGTCGATCCGGTTTGCACGGTACGGCAGCGTCCATTCGCTCGTGAGGAAATGCGGATAATCCGCGGCGACGAACTTGTGGTTGGCGGTCATCAGACGCTGCGACGCCGGGTTGTACACGCGCGGCAGCTCCTCGAAAGGAATGAAACCGGTCCAGTCGTAACGCGCATCCCAGCCGGGTGCCGGCGCAAGTCCTTTGAGGTCGTTCTCTGCCGAGCGAACCGGAATCCGAGCCGGTGCAATCAGGCCGATATTGCCATCGACATCCGCATACACGACGCTCTGCTGCGGCGCGCCGAACTCTCTCGCCGCATCGAGGAACTGCTGCCAGTTCTGTGCGCGATTGAGCTTCATTCCTGCCTGCAAGGTCGAATCGTCGGGACGCAATGCGGTCCATGCAAAGGCAATCACATGCTTCTTCGCATCAAGCGGGGCCTTTTCGAGGATGGGCAATGCGCCGCTGATTACGGGACCGTGTCGCGTCTCCCGCACCTCCAGCGTGACGTCATCCTGTCCCTTGACCTTGATCGTTTCCGTTCGCACCTGGAATTTTGCCCAGCCATCAGGCGTCTGGTATTGACTGTCATTCGACGGGTTGATCCGCTCGATGTACAAGTCCTGCACATCCGGCGCCGTATTGGTGAATCCCCATGCAATCCGGTCGTTGCGGCCGAGCACGATGGCCGGGATGCCCGGCAGCGAAGCGCCGATCACGTTCAGTCCCGGCGCGGAAAGATGCGCGAAGTACCACAACGCGGGCGCATACAGGCCCAGGTGCGGATCGTTCGCCAGTAGCGGCTTGCCGGTGTCCGATAATGCGCCACTGACCACCCATTCATTCGACCCCATCCCGTCGACATAGGATGAGGGCGCGATTGCCGCCACGGCAGCAAGCTGCTCGGTAGTCCCGGTCAGTTCGCGGTACAGCTTGGTGTAGTCCTGGGTCGCCAGCACCGGATCTCCTGGATACGGCGCGAGGAATTCATTGATCTGCGCTAGCGACAGGCGCTGGGACATGCGCATGCGCAGCAATTCCTGCGTCCAGTTCGCCCCGAGATCCCATGCCATCATGGTTTGCCAGCCGACGGAGTCCACTGGCTCCCACGGCGCCGGAGCCGGAGCGCCAGTCAGGATGAACTCCGGCGGCAAAGGCCCCTTGCGGTTCGCAAGATAGGCATTCACGCCACGCGCATAGGCCTCCAGCGATGCGCGGGTTTCAGGTGAAAGATGGGCCAGGATTTTCTCTGCATTGCGGCGCACGCCAAGGGTGCGCAGGAAGCGGTCGGCATCGAGCGCTCCCGGGCCGAGGATTTCAGCCATCGTCCCGGCAGGTATGCGGCGGTTAAGCTCAAGCTGCCACAAGCGGTCTTGCGCGTGGACGAAACCCAGCGCGAAATAGGCATCGTCCGCAGACTTGGCATAGATGTGCGGAACACCTTCGGCATCCCGCACAATGTCTATCGACGCAGCGATACCCGCCAACCGGACAGTGCCGTCGATTTGCGGCTGACTTGCGCTGCGATACCAGAGCACTGTGCCTGTGATTGCAAGCAGCAACATTGCCAGCACTGCCGCAACTTTTCTGAATAATCCAGTCATATTGTTTATTGTCCCCTCCAAAACCGCGTGAGAGGGTATCACAGGCTTAGTGCAGTCGATTTCCAAATGGTAAGATGTCGCATTCCTCGCAGCGAACTCCCAACTATCTTATGAAATTCGATGTCGCCATCGTCGGAAGCGGGCTGGCCGGCCTATCGGTCGCCTTGCATCTCGCGCAGACCCGTAAAGTAGTCATCGTTTCCAAACGCAGCTTGCTTGACGGGGCCAGCAACTGGGCACAAGGCGGCATCGCTGCGGTGCTTGACTCGCATGATAGCCATGAGCAACATATCGCCGACACCCTGGTAGCCGGCGCCGGACTGTGCGATGAAGGAGCAACCCGCTACATCATCGAGCATGGCCGTGAAGCAATCGAGTGGCTGATCGCACAGGGAGTTCCGTTCACGCGCGACCCGTCTGCGGAACTGGGCTTTCACCTGACGCGTGAAGGCGGGCACAGTCAGCGCCGCATCATCCATGCCGCCGATGCAACCGGTCACGCGGTACAGGTCACGCTGGAACAAAAGGCACGCTCCCACCCGAACATCACGGTACTGGAAAACCATTTCGCCATTGACGTCATCAAGTCGGACAAGCTGGGCGCGGGCGACGGCCCGCCATACTGTGCAGGTTTGTACGTGCAGGACGTCAATACCGGCAAGGTGATGACCCTCGCAGCAGACCAGACGGTGCTCGCCACCGGCGGCGCGGGCAAGGTCTACCTGTACACCACCAATCCGGATACCGCGACGGGCGACGGCATTGCGATGGCGTGGCGCGCAGGATGTCGCGTGGCAAACATGGAGTTCATTCAGTTCCATCCAACCTGCCTGTACCATCCCTATGCGAAGTCCTTCCTCATCAGCGAGGCGGTGCGCGGTGAAGGTGGCGTCCTGAAGCTGCCGGCGGAAGCCGGCGCCGCAGCCGGCCAGCGCTTCATGCCATGGCACGACGAACGTGCCGAGCTGGCGCCACGCGATATTGTCGCGCGCGCGATCGACTTCGAAATGAAAAAGCGAGGCCTCGATTACGTCGACCTCGACATCAGCCATCAACCGCCGGAGTTCCTGAAGGAGCATTTCCCGACGATCTACGCACGCTGCCTGGAACTGGGCATCGACATCACCAAGCAACCGATCCCGGTTGTGCCTGCGGTGCACTTTACCTGCGGCGGCGTGGTGACCGATATGGTCGGACGCACCGACCTGCCCGGCCTCTATGCGGTGGGCGAAACAGCCTACACCGGCCTGCACGGCGCCAACCGTCTTGCGAGCAACTCACTGCTGGAATGCCTCGTCGTCGGCCGTGCCGCCGCAAAAGATATCGAGCAACAACCCAAACCGAAGACCATCGCCCTGCCCGCCTGGGACGAGAGCCGCGTGACCGACGCCGATGAGGAAGTCGTCATTGCGCACAACTGGGATGAGCTGCGCCGCTTCATGTGGAACTACGTGGGCATCGTGCGGACCACCAAGCGCCTCGAGCGTGCCCAGCACCGCATCGGCCTGCTCCGCGAAGAGATCTACGAGTACTACTCGCATTTCCGCATCACACGCGACTTGCTGGAACTGCGCAACCTGGTCGATGTGGCGGCGATGATCATCGACAGCGCACTATCGCGCCGCGAAAGTCGGGGACTCCATTTCAGCCAGGATTATCCGCAAACACTGCCAAAGGCATTACCGACCGTGCTGTCGCCTGAACGCCGCTAGACCTTAGCAAAGAGGCAGCGCGCATAAAAAAACCGGCCCCACAGGCCGGTTTCAGGATTAGGCGAAAACCGCTTATCCGATGATCCGCAGAGAATAGTCGGTCGCCCGAACATCCTTCGTCAGGCTGCCGATGGAGATGCGATCGACACCGGTCTCCGCAATCGCCCGCACCGAAGATATATTCACGCCGCCGGATGCCTCGAGCAGTGCGCGACCATTCGTCAACTTCACCGCGTCGCGCATCATTTCCAGTGAAAAATTATCGAGCAACACGGAGGTGGCGCCCGCAGCCAACGCTTCTTCCAGCTCCGCCAGGCTCTCCACCTCGATCTGAATCGACACACCGGCGTTCAGTGCCTGTGCCGCGCGCATTGCTGCAGTAATGCCACCGGCTGCGGCGATATGGTTTTCCTTGATCAGAATGCCATCATACAGCGCCATGCGCTGATTCTTGCCGCCGCCCACGCGCACCGCGTACTTCTGCGCCAATCTCAGCCCGGGCAAGGTTTTGCGGGTGTCGAGGATCGCAGCACGCGTTCCCTGAATGACATCGACATACTGGCGAGTCACTGTCGCGACACCGGACAGCAGTTGCAGGAAATTCAAGGCCGTACGCTCGGCGGTTAGCAGTGCGCGTGCAGGGGCTTGGATAGCGCAAACTTCGCTGTCGGCTTCCATCATCGCACCTTCGGCATAGCGCCATTCGATGCGAATACGCGCGTCAAGCTGCTTCATCACGCCCTCAAACCAGGGGGCGCCACACAGCACCGCGGTCTCCCGCACGATCACACGCGCCTTCACCCACTCGTTTTCCGGCACCAGCTTGCCTGTCACATCGCCGGTGCCGACGTCCTCCGCCAGCGCAGCCTGGATGTTGGCTTCAAATGCATCAACCAGCGCCGGGTCGAACGGCGCAAAGGGATTATTCAGTGTGCTCATGCGGGTCCAATCCCTGCAAACAGTTTTTGTTCTTTTGCCAGGTCGCCGCCGGGGCGCACATTGGCTTTATGCTGCGCGGCGAAGGCCAGCATACGGTCGATGCAGACATAGGCTTTGCGCCCGATTTCCGGATCGACGTGGATTTCGTTCTTGCCCGATTCCAGGACGTCGGCAAGGTTCTGCAGGCCGTTCATCGCCATCCAGGGGCAATGCGCACAGCTCTTGCAGGTGGCGCTGTTGCCGGCGGTTGGCGCATCGATGAAGCGCTTGCCCGGCGCGGCCATCCGCATCTTGTGCAGGATACCGTTGTCGGTGGCGACGATGAATTCGTTTGCATCGAGCGACTGTGCCGCAGCGATCAGCTGCGAGGTCGAGCCAACTACATCCGCTTGCGCAACCACCGATTCCGGTGATTCCGGATGCACCAGCACCTTCGCTTTCGGATGATCCTTCTTCAGGAGCTCCAGCTCAAGCCCCTTGAACTCGTCGTGCACAATGCAGGAACCCTGCCACAGCAACATGTCTGCGCCGGTCTTCTTCTGGATGTAGCTTCCCAGGTGCTTGTCCGGTGCCCACAGGATTTTCTTGCCCTGCGCATGCAGGTGCTCAACGATCTGCAGGCCGATCGAAGATGTCACCATCCAGTCGGCCCGTGCCTTTACCGCTGCGCTGGTATTCGCATACACCACTACTGTGCGATCCGGATGGGCATCGCAGAACGCAGCGAATTCATCGGCCGGGCAGCCAAGGTCCAGCGAACAGGTCGCATCGAGATCAGGCATCAGGATCGTCTTGTCCGGGCTGAGAATCTTTGCCGTTTCACCCATGAACTTCACGCCTGCAACCACAAGGGTCTTGGCCGGATGGTCACGGCCGAAGCGCGCCATTTCCAGCGAATCGGACACGCAGCCGCCGGTTTCTTCGGCGAGGTCCTGCAAGTCTGCGTCCACGTAGTAATGTGCCACCAGCACCGCCTCTTTTTCTTTCAGCAGGCGCTTGATGCGCTCCTTAAGCGCGACCTTTTCAGCGGGAGAAAGCGCAGCCGGCACACGCGCCCAGGCGTTTGCGGTGCAGCTCGTGCCCGCGTCCATTTGCGGGCGTTCAAATTCGACGGTTTTGATAGGTTGAATCTGCATGGTGTTGGAGCGGTTAGTCTGGCGCGAAACGGCCAAATGAGAAGTATGCCCGATATCCGGCAACTAAGGGTCGCAGCCCGATTTTCAAGCGAATTCTTGGTGAATCGTGGCAAAGAGGGCTGGATTTTCGCTTTTGTGAAATTTTGTCTCACCATACGGCGGCGAGCGTGGCTTATCTGTGTTGCAATCCACCATATTTGTTTACCTGCGCAAAAATCGGTTGCATACTAATGTTGACTACAATCAATAAAAAAGCGGTCAGCTTCGCCAAAAACAGACCTTAAAAAGATTGCTCGGGATCGACGGCTACCCGCCGGAGGAACGCAAGCAATCACGAAGCTGCTGATTCATGATTCGGAAATGTGAAATTGCATTTTCGCTGGAGGAAAGACACCTATGGCAACTATTATTTTCGACAAAACCGACAAAGGCCGGGAAGAAATTGCAACACGCAAATTTCAACTCGCCCCCAAGATGCGTACCCTGCTTGTCATGATTGACGGCAAGCAAAGCTCGGACGAACTTTTACAGAAAATCGGCGGGCTCGGTTTTACTCCGGAAAGCATCAATGAGCTAATGGCAAATGGCTTTATCCACCAGGTCGCTGCCATCGAAACGCCTGTAGTTTCGGGTCCCGTCCCCGCACCGGGGCCAGCTCCGGCCGCTGCGGCTCCGACCCAAGCGACCGCGAACCAGTTCCAGGCGCTCTATCACTTCTACACGGAAACGATCAAGAGCACGATCGGATTGCGTGGATATAGCCTGCAGCTGAAAGTGGAAAAGGCTTCCTCTATCGACGAACTGCGCGAGTTACGCGAACCTTACCTCGAGGCAGTGCTGAAGGCAAAGGGCAAGGAGATGGCACAAAGTGTTCGAGGTCGCCTGGATGAGCTGCTGAATGCCTAAGAGACTGCTCTAGGTACCATCAGCGCAAGAGCGCCGATTTATCCTGCTCCGACTTAAAACACGGCCAAGAACTACCTTGGCCGTATTCATTTGTTACTGGATGCCTTGGCTTGCAAGGTACTCCTCGTAGCCGCCGTGGAAGTCGATGATCTCGCCATCCTTCACTTCCAGGATACGCGTCGCCAACGACGAAACGAATTCGCGGTCGTGCGATACGAAAATCAGCGTGCCCTTGTATTTATCGAGTGCGATGTTGAGCGACTCGATCGACTCCATATCCATATGGTTGGTCGGTTCGTCCATCAGCAAGACATTGTGGCGTCCAAGCATTAGCTTGCCGTACATCATCCGGCCCTTTTCGCCGCCGGACAGCACCTTCACCGACTTTTTCACATCGTCGCCAGAGAACAGCAGGCGGCCGAGGATCGAACGCACCGCCTGGTCATCGTCACCTTCCTTCGTCCACTGGCCCATCCAGTCGGTCAAGTTCTTATCGACGGCGAACTCGTCGGTCGGGTCCTGCGGCATGTAGCCGACATTCGCGTTTTCCGCCCATTTCGCCGTGCCGCTGTCGGGTTGCATGCCGCAGAGATCGCCGCCGATGCAGCGCAGCAGCGTGGTCTTGCCGGCACCGTTGGCACCGATGATCGCGATTTTCTCGCCGGCTTCAACCATGATGTTGAAGTTCTTGAAGATCGTGCGGTCATAGGACTTCGTCAGGCCCTGTGTCTCGACGGCCAGACGATGCAGCTTCTTCTCGCCTTCAAAGCGGATGAACGGTTCCTGGCGGGAAGACGGCTTGATGTCCTCGACCTTGATCTTGTCGATCTGCTTCAGCCGCGAGGTAGCTTGGCGCGCCTTGGACTTGTTCGCCGAGAAGCGGCGCACGAATTCCTGCAGTTCCGCCACGCGCTCCTTGGCCTTTGCATTCGACGCCATCTGTTGCGCGCGCGCCTGCGAAGACGCCAGCATGTAGTCGTCGTAGTTGCCGGGATAGATCTTCAGCGTGCCGTAGTCCATGTCTGCCATGTGCGTGCACACCTGGTTCAGGAAGTGGCGGTCGTGCGAGATGATGATCATCGTGGAGTTGCGCGCGTTGAGCACGTCCTCCAGCCAGCGGATGGTGTTAATGTCCAGGTTGTTGGTCGGCTCGTCCAGCAGCAGGATGTCCGGGTTCGAGAACAGCGCCTGAGCCAGCAGCACGCGCAGCTTCCAGCCGGGCGCAACATTGCTCATCGGGCCGTTGTGCTGTTCGGTCGGCACGCCGACACCCAGCAGCAGCTCGCCCGCGCGCGCTTCGGCGGTGTAGCCGTCGTATTCGGCAAACTTTGCCTCGAGATCGGCGGCACGCATGTAGTCGTCATCGGTGGCGTCCGGATTTGCGTAAATGGCATCTCGCTCGGTCATCGCCGCCCACATCTCGGTATGGCCCATCATGACCACGTCGAGTACGCGCTTGTCTTCAAACGCGAACTGGTCCTGGCGCAATTTGCCGAGGCGCTCATTCGGATCCAGCATCACCGTGCCGGACGTCGGCTCGAGATCGCCGCCGAGGATCTTCATGAAAGTCGACTTGCCACAGCCGTTCGCGCCAATCAGGCCGTAACGGTTGCCATCGCCGAATTTGACAGAGATGTTTTCAAACAGCGGCTTGGGGCCGAACTGCATTGTGATGTTTGCGGTGGAAAGCACTGGGTAAAACCTTTTGCGGGAAAATTACAAAAACCCGCCATTTTATCATTCCACGCAACCAGGACCGGCATTATCTGCAGTTCCTTCGTGTTACATCAGGATGAGTGCAGAAGCGTTTGGCGAGCCTCCATGAAGGCCTCCGCCGATCCCTTCAGCGTCTCCGCATCGACACCGGGCTTGTACAGCTGACCACCAATCCCGAATCCCGTTGCGCCGGCTGCCACATAGGCGGCCATGCTGTGCGGCTGGATACCGCCGACCGGAAAGAGCGGCGTGTCGGCGGGCAAGATCGAGCGTATCGCCTTTACTGCCGGGGGCGGGATCATTTCTGCAGGAAACAGCTTGAGCCCGTGCGCACCTGCCTGCAAGGCGCGGAATGCCTCGGTTGGTGTCGTGACGCCGGGTAGCGCGATCATGTTGTGCCGTGCCGCATGAGCAATCACCTCGGCCTCGCAATGCGGCGACACGATCAGGCGGCCGCCGGCTTCCTTTACCGCATCCACTTCCTTCACAGCAAGCACAGTGCCGGCGCCGATCAACGCGTCATCGGGCGCAATGCGCAACAGCGCCTGGATGGCCTCGATTGCCCCCGGCCGGTTCAGCGGCACCTCGAGCATGCGAAATCCGGCATCGAACAGAATGCGCCCAACGACCGGTGCTTCGGCCGGCGACAGCCCACGCAGGATTGCGACGAGCGGGCATGGGGATGGTTGAAACAGGTCCATGATGCGTTTTACCCTTTCATGTCGAACAAGGCCTTCAGGGCGGCGACGTAGACACTGTCCGGCTGCCAGACGCGTGCCTGGATTCCAACCAGTTCCAGTGCACTGACATAGCGGGCAGTCAAAGACGGACTGCCGATCACCTGCACCGGGCTGCGGATGTCATCACCGGCTTTCCTGAGGATTTCGTAAAGTTCGGTGCCGATCAAGAGGCCGGACAAATAGGACGATGTATGCTGCGCGGGCATCTGGTCCGTCACCACCAGCGCGCGGCAGCAAAACGCTGTATGGGTAAAGCCGCCATGCCGCGCGGTGCGTACGCCCGCAGCAAAGGCATCAGGTATGGAGCGCTGCTCGCTCATGATGCTTGCCAGCGTGCCATGCTGCGACATCAGCGAAAACAGTTCACCAGTCATGAAAGTCACCAGGTCAGTGATCTTGCCGTTTTCCACCAGTACCCATTTGCTGTGCGTACCCGGCAGCAGGAACCAGCCGCCCGGCGCACCCGACTCAAGCGCACCCAGCACTTGTGTTTCCTCCCCGCGCATGACGTCCGGCAAACCATGCATGTCGACATATCGGTAGCCCGGAGCAATGCGGCAACGGATACCGGGAAGCGCAGTATCGACTTCCATCAATGCACTACGCAGCCTTGTTACCGGTTCGTCCGCCGGCAGGTACGGCACCTGGAGCCAGCCGTTGCGGCTCCCGACCATGCCGGACATGATGACATCCGCCTTGTCCAGGCGAAGCGCGCTCAAAAGCGCCTGCAAGGAACCTTCGAAATCCCCATTGACGTGGAGGATGCCGAACTCGTCGCTATGCTGGCGCACCAGGTCGCCCCGCTCGTTCAGTATGTAGGCGCGCCGGTTGCTGGTGCCCCAGTCGATGCCCACGCGCGTAGTGCCTGGTTCAATCATGCATGCTCCAATGGCGGTTCCAGCGGCGGATCATGCTTCTCGTTACAGATATCATTGATTGCAGGTAGACATAGCGCCATGCGTTTTGTTCGGTTTTGTTCGCAAGCCGCTGTCATGACCAGCCACCGTCGACGATGAATTCCTGCGCGGTACACATCGCGGAGTCATCCGACGCAAGGAACAGCACCATGCGCGCGACATGCCAAGGCATCACCCGCCCCTTCAGGCATTGGCTCTGGTCAATCAGCTTCTCGCCCTCCGCATCGACCCACAGTTTCAGCTGCCGCTCGGTCATGACCCATCCCGGCGTCACCGTATTGACGCGTATGTTGTAAGGACCGAGGTCGCGCGCCAGACCACGTGTCAGGCCGCTGACGGCAGCCTTGGTCGTCGTATAGACCGGATAGCCGCCATTGGCGATGTGCCAGCTGGTGGAGCCTAGGTTGATGATGGAGCCGCCGCCTTTCTTCTTCATTCCTTCGATCACCGCCTGGCAGGTAAAGAACATCGGGCGCTGGTTAATGGCAATGCAGTTATCCCAGAAATCGACCGTGACTTCCTCCGGCTTGTGCCGTTGGTCGTTGCCTGCATTATTGACCAGCACATCGAAATCGCCGATGTCCGCCGCCAAGGACTGCATTACGTTTTGCAGTGCAGGAATATCGCGAATGTCGCATTGCCGGAATATCGGCTTCTCATGGCCAGCCACGGCCAAGCGTTCACAGAGTGCAAGGCTGGGGTCGACTGCGATATCGATGAACGCCACCTTAGCGCCCTGCTCGGCAAAAGCGCTAACGACGCCTTCGCCGATACCCGACCCACCTCCGGTCACGAATACCCGCTTGCCCTTCAGGCTTCCAAAAGTCGCCAACTCGCCCGATGCCGCCATGACTTTCTCCTGAACTTTCGATCCAACCCTCAATCAATACGGATGCCAAGTCGAAACCTCTTTCCTGCATCTTCTCGTCGATCAACTCCTCCCGCGAGAATCCTATGACCTCCAAAACCCCGAAACGTCGCAGTCAGGCATGGTTCGAAAAGCAGGACCGCGATGGTTTTGTTCACCGCAGCTGGACCCAGAAGCCGGGTTATCCCTCCGACTCCTTCGACGGCCGTCCGATCATCGGCATCTGCAATACCTGGTCCGAATTAACGCCTTGCAACAGCCACTTCCGTGAACTGGCGGAATTTGTCAAACGTGGTGTACTTGAGGCAGGAGGATTCCCGCTGGAGTTCCCGGTCATGTCACTCGGGGAAACGCAGCTGCGACCGACCGCGATGCTGTTCCGCAACCTTGCCAGCATGGATGTGGAAGAATCGATCCGCGGCAACCCAATCGATGGTGTCGTCCTGCTGATGGGATGCGACAAGACGACGCCTGCCCTGCTGATGGGCGCGGCGAGCTGCGGACTTCCCACCATTGGCATTTCCGGCGGCCCCATGCTTAACGGCAAATTCCGCGGCAAGGACATCGGCTCGGGCACCGGCGTATGGATGATGTCGGAAATGGTCCGGGCCGGCGTCATGACGCAGGGCGAGTTCACCGAAGCCGAAGCCTGCATGAATCGCTCGTCCGGGCATTGCATGACGATGGGAACGGCTTCATCCATGGCCTGCATGGTCGAGGCTCTGGGCATGTCCCTTCCCGGGAATGCGGCGATCCCCGCACCCGACACCCGACGCAATCGCCTCGCGCAACTGAGCGGGCGGCGCATCGTCCAGATGGTGGAAGAAGACATCGTCATGGACAAGATCCTCACCCGCGAAGCATTTGAGAATGCCATCCGCGTCAATGCGGCCATCGGCGGCTCCACCAACGCAGTCGTCCATCTCCTCGCGATCGCTGGCCGGATGGGTATCGATCTGAAGCTGGAAGACTGGGACCGTATCGGGCGCGACATGCCTTGCCTGGTGAATCTTCAACCTTCCGGACACTACCTGATGGAGGATTTCTATTACTCCGGCGGGCTTCCTGCAGTATTGCGGGAGATTCTTCACCTGCTGCACGGGAACGTATTGACTGTGAACGGCAGGACGCTCGCGCAGAATGTCGAGAATGCCCCCTGCTACAACCGGGAAGTCATCAAGAGCATCGACCAGCCCTTCAAGGAAAAGGCCGGCATCGCCATCCTGAAAGGCAATCTCGCTCCCAATGGCGCAGTGATAAAACCTTCCGCCGCCTCCCCTCACCTGCTCAAGCACCGCGGGCGCGCCGTTGTGTTCGAATCGATCGAAGACTTCCGCGAACGCATCGACGATCCCGCGCTCGACATCGATGAGCACTGCATCATGGTCCTCAAGAACTGCGGCCCCTGCGGCTATCCGGGCATGGCCGAAGTCGGCAACATGCCGCTGCCGCGCAAGATCCTGCAAAAGGGCATCACCGACATGGTTCGCATCTCGGATGCGCGCATGAGCGGCACCGCGTACGGCACCGTGGTCCTGCACACGTCGCCGGAAGCTGCCGTCGGCGGCCCATTGGCATTGGTCAAGACGGGCGACATGATTGCGCTCGACGTCGATGAACGGAGCCTGAATCTCGAAGTGAGCGACGAAGAACTGCAGCGCCGCAAGGTTGACTGGGTACCGCCGGAGATGCCGACACGCGGATACGCCAAGTTGTATGTGGACCACGTGCAGCAGGCGCACCTTGGCGCGGATCTGGACTTCCTGGTTGGCCGCAGCGGTGCACCGGTGCCGCGCGAGTCGCACTAGCCGCGCAGTTCATACCTATACCTGCACGCAGGAGGACCTGCATGAACACAACTGAATGCGCAACAGAAAGCGTTCCGAGATGCGTCTGGGATGCGCACGCAGCACTTGGCGAAGGGCCACTGTGGTCCGTGAGGGAACAGGCCTTGTACTGGGTCGACATCCTCAACCATCGGCTGCACCGTCATTCGCCGAAAGAAGGACAGCGAAGCTGGCAGTTCGAACAGGAAATCTCTGCACTGGCGGAGCGCGCAAATGCTGATGGACTGGTGATTACGCAACGACACGGCTTTGCGACCTTCGATCCTGCAAGCGGACAACTGAACCCATTGCTGCAGGTGGAGGCCGACATTCCCGGCAACAGATTCAACGACGGCAAATGCGACGCGCGCGGCCGCTTCTGGGCGGGAACCATGGACTTTGATGCAAAGCAGCCGAGCGGATCGCTGTACCGGTTCTCCCCTGATCTCATCTGCAGCCGGGTCGATACCGGATACATCGTGACCAACGGCCCGGCATGGTCGGCCGATTACCGCACGATGTACCACAACGACAGCGTCAACGGCCGCGTATATGCCTTCGACTTCGACCCCGAGACCGGCGATGCCAGCAACAAGCGCCTGTTCCTTCAGTTTACGGAAGAAGAAGGTTCACCGGATGGTATGTGTACCGACGCCGAAGGTGGATTGTGGATCGCTCATTGGGGCGCAAGCTGCCTGACGCGGCATGATGCGAACGGGAATGTTCTTCGAAGGGTCGATCTGCCTTGCAGCCAGGTCAGCAGTTGCGCATTCGGTGGACCACAGTTCACGACGCTGTTCATTACCACCGCGTCGGTTGGGCTGTCGGCCGAGCAACTGGAACGCGAACCATTGGCAGGTGGTCTATTTGCGCTGGATATCGACATTGCCGGCGTGCCGGCCAATCTTTTCCGTGGATGACAAGCCCGCCATGACAGCCGACATCATCTCACTTGAATCCGATTCGCAGCGACTGCAGGTGTCCCCTGTAATGGGTGGAAGCGTCACCGCCTGGGACTGGAAACTCGACAAAGGCTCGATTCCGCTCTTCCGCCCCTGGGACGGCGTGTCGGGAGACCGTTATACGCTCGCATGCTTTCCCCTTGTCCCTTGGTCCAACCGGATTACGCAGGGCGGATTCGAGTACGACGGTCATTTTTATCAGATCCATGCGAACCGGACCGAAGAACACTATCCGATCCATGGCGACGGCTGGCTGCAATCGTGGAAGGTCGCCGAACACGGCTCGGACCGCATCAAACTGGCGCTTGACTCGCGCGGCTTCGACGGCAGCCCGTATCACTATCGCAGCACGCAAACCTTCCTGCTGCTGCCGGATGGACTACAGATCGACCTGACAGTTACGCACATGGGGCAGAAATCCCTTCCCTACGGCCTCGGCCTGCACCCCTACTTTGTACGCAATGCCGACACCCGATTGCAGTTCAAGTCGGAAGGCGTCTGGCTCGCCGGTGAAGATCCGATTCCAGTGGAGCACACCACGAATTTCCCGCCGGGCTGGGACTACAACACGCCATCACCGCTGGATGGCCCGATGATCGATAACTGCTTCTCGGGTTGGAACGGAAAGGCCCTGATCGATTATCCGGATCGAGGCATTTCTGTCACGATGGTTATGCCGGACTGCAATGGCTACACCCTGCTCTATCGTCCACCGCAACGTGATTTCTTTTGCATTGAGCCGATCACGCATCCGATCGATGCCTTCCACATGCCGGACCAGCCGGGTCTCGCCTATCTATCGCATGGAGACAGCATCGCATTGCGCGCGAAATTCCTGATCGGCCCATCAACGCAAGCGCGTTGACGCTGATAGCGACGGATAGCCGTTCATCACCAGTGCTGCGGATTTTCCATCCGACTTCAGGGTTGCCTGCGCGCCGACCACAAGCGTCGCCTTGTCCCGAGTATGGCCGAATGGCAGCCCGGTCAGGATAGGCGCATCGAGGCGCATCCGGAGGTAATCGAGCATCGCTGCGAAATCGTAGCCATTGTCGTACGGCGTAAGGCGATAGCTCGAAAAATCGCCAAGCACGACGGCCTTTTGATTGAGCAATCCTGCATACTGCAACTGGAGCAGCATCCGTTCGACCCTGTACGGGTGTTCATTCACATCTTCGAGAAACAGGATGCCGCCCTCTATTTTCGGCATGTACGGCGTCCCGACAAGATGCGTGAGCATCGTCAGGTTCCCGCCCCACAAAATGCCCGACACATCGAGCGACGGATTGTCTTCTGCCTGGAATGCAATCGTGTGCGAGGGCCCTGTCACGCATTGCCAGAAATGCTGCATCGTGAATTCGCTGTGCTCCTCGCGTGTGAAGTCGTCGCAGATCATCGGTCCGGCAAAACTGATCGCAGCTTCCTGTGCCAGCATCGCCATCTGCAGGGCCGTGAAGTCGCTATGCCCGACGAACAACTTGCCGCTCTCGGCAAGCATCTTCAGGTCGAGTTCGGGAAGGATGCGCGACATGCCATAGCCACCACGCAGTGCCAGTACGATTTGCACGTCAGGGTTGGCTGCTGCCGCATGGAGCTGGGCGGCGCGGCTATCGTCTGTGCCGCCGAAACGCTGGTGCTTTCTCGATGGGTCGTAATAGTTATGTACCCGGCAGCCTTGCGCCTGCAGGCGCTCAAGCGCGCGCGCCAGCGCCTGCTCATCCTGGGCATAGCCGCCCGGCGCGACAATCGCCACGCCGACCTCGGCGCGCGTTTCCAAGGGAATGCTCATTGTTCAGTGAAGGGATTGGTTCAGCGAGAAGCTATTCTAGATCACTGTTCCCGCCTTCGTCCCTTGCGAGGTAGTCTTCGACTCAGAAAATACCGAAACGAGGATTTCGCTGAGGGTCGCGGTACAGAAGCTTCTTCAACCCGCCGAAGCCTTCATGGTCGAAGCGCTGCCATTGCCCCTCCGGCTGTGCGAGGCGGTCTGCTACCGCATACAGGGCCATCGGGTTCATGCCCATGCCGATATGGCTTGCATGGACTTCAATATTCTCGGTCCTGTCGGTCTCCTCTTGCACGCTGCACTGCCATGCGACGACGCCGTCTGTACGACTGAAGATTGAAGTCGTCGGAACCGGCGGTGGCGCCTTGAGATCAACCAGGGAAGCATCGTCCTCGATGCGACGGCCGCTTGCAAACTCATACAAACGCCAGGCGTTAGTCGCTTTCGGATGACCGGTAAATGGCGAACCGAGCGTGATAACGACGCGCACATGGTCGGGAACCATCTTCGCGATCTCGCGCGCGTACACCCCGCCCAAGCTCCAGCCAACCAGGCTCACCGTGCACCCATGCTCAGACTGCAGCTGCTGCACACGCTCCACACAGGTCTCGATGACGCCGGGGCGCGGACCACGGTTCAGCCCCAGCTCCCACGCATAAGGAACATATCCTCGGGACTTCAGGAAGTTGCGCAACACCAGCGTCGTTATGTCGCCCGTAGCCAGGCCGGGGAAGACCAGTACAGGATGGCCATCGCCTTCCGGGGTGTTCTTCAGGATAGGCATGGTAAGCAGCGATGCCCATAACTCCCACGGCGCACGTCCTTCCAACGCCAGCTTGAACCAGCCCGGTGCCTTGATGTTTTCCATATTTTGCTGTGCAGATTGCGAGTTCTTCATTTCACGTCCCCATCTCAACCATCATGCCGGCATACGGAACCCCATTCTACGCAGTACGCGCTTGCGGACTGAGCGTACCCCTGCAATGCGCCCCGATCAACCCGGATAAGACTTCGTCCAGCGCCGGCGGAAAATCGTGCCCCATGCCCTCGACCTCATGCAGGATTGCATTCGGAATGAGACGCGCGGTATCGCGGCCGCATGCAACCGGCACCAATGGATCATCCGTTCCATGAATGATCAGCGCCGGCAAACGGATCGTGCGCAGTTGCGCCACCAGGTCGCCTGACGAAGCGACCGCCATGATCTGGCGGGCAGTACCGCGCGCACAGACATTACGACGCACGCTGCGTGCCACGCGCTGGCGTAGTTCAGCTTCCGGCGTCGGATACGCAGGACTGCCGATGACACGGAACAAATGGACGAAGTGGTCGATGACGCTGTTCATATTGCGCGGATTCGCCGGGCGAGAGAACATTGCATTGCTCGCGGCCAGACTCGGCCCCGGCAGCCCCGGCCGCCCGCTTGTGGACATGATGGACGTCAGCGTCAGGACGCGATGGGGATAACGTGCGGCGATAATCTGCGCGATCATTCCGCCCATCGAAGCGCCAACAATATGCGCTTTGCCGATTTTCAGAGCGTCGAGTACGCCAATCGCATCACGCGCCATGTCGTATAGCGTATAGCCGCTGAAAAGCGGCATGTGGAACAGCGTCTTAAAGAATGCCAGATGCAGGTTCGGCTTGCCGAAATGGTCCATCTTGCTCGACAGCCCGCTATCCCGGTTATCGAAGCGAATGACACGAAATCCCTGCTCGGTCAGCCCCTTGCAGAATGCGTCCGGCCAGGAAATAAGCTGCAAGCCGAGACCTGCAATGAGGAGGACCGGTTCGCCGCGCGGATCACCTTGCTCGTCGTAGGCAATCTGGATACCGTTTGTTTCGATAATAGGCAAAAGGACATTCCCTTTTTATAAAGCTACGCGCCGCAACAGGCCAGCGTCGTTCCACCATTGAGCCTTCTACAGGCATGACTCGCAAGCTTTCGCGCGAAGCGCGCATCTCGAGCGTGCCATGCAGGTTGAGCAAACGCCATGCCACGCTCTGGAACCCCGCGAATTGCTTGTGAATTGTGATTCAACCAAGCGAGGTATGCATGCGCCCTTCGGAAATGCGTCTTCCGACTGGCATAGGCGCTTGGCGACAGCCACGCCGCCCCGGAATATTGCAGTGCAATGTAATTCCGTCGTCCTGCAATGGAAAATTCTTCCTTGCCCGAGTTGAAACAGCGGGACGTCCTCCTTCGCAGGATGCGATCTGCGAGGAAACAGTGGAGCCCGCAGGCGCGCGAGCAACTTAGTTTCCTATTTGCATTATCGATGACTGGCGAACATACCCTGACGTTCCTTCAGGCTAGACGGAACGACAGCAACATCACTCTGGTGAGTTAATCAGATTCAAACAGCGTCCCGACGGGACGCTGGGCGGCGCGGCGCCGCTCAGCGAAGAAGTCTTTGAGCATTGCACCGCACTCTTCGGCCAGCACGCCCCCAACCACGTCGGTATGGTGGTTGAGCTTTTCCTGCTCGAACAAGTTCACGATGGAGCCGCACGCACCCGTTTTCGGATCGGGCGCTCCATACACGACGCGTGCAAGACGCGCATGCATCATCGCCCCCGCGCACATTGCGCAGGGCTCGAGCGTGACGTAGAGCTCGCAGCCCGGCAGGCGGTAGTTTCCAAGGATGGTGGCCGCCGCACGCAGCGCCATGATTTCGGCATGCGCAGTCGGGTCATGCGTCCCGATGGGCTGGTTGAATCCCGTTGCAACCACCTGGCCGTCTTTGACCACGACGGCACCAACCGGCACTTCCCCCAGCGCCCAGGCATTGTGCGCTTGTGACAGCGCCTGCTGCATGAAGATGAGATCCTGCATGGATGTCAGTCGTCCGCGGTCACTTCAGCCCAGCAGTTCGGGGTCTCGTGCAGGACCAGCCTCTTCAGCCGCAATCCCGTCCCATACCGGTCCTTATATGCCGCATTCAGAATATTGAACGCCGTCTGTGCCAGGTTCTCCACCGTCGGGATGCTGTCGATGATGACAGTCTTGTGTCCGGGCAAGCTGTCGAGGAATTCGCGTACCGCGGTGTCCTTCTCGTAGGCGATGAAGGCATGATCCCAGACATCGACCAGATGCTGCTTTGCGAGCGCCTTCACATCCGAGAAATCCATGATCATCCCGTTGTCGGAGCTGCCCTCCTCCTGGATGACGGCGCCTGTCAGCGTGATTTCGAGCGTATAGCGGTGCCCGTGCAGGTTGCGGCACTGGCTCTTGTGGTCGGGAATCCGGTGACCTGCATCGAATTCGAGCTTGCGGGTAATCGTTAACATAGTTTCTAGGGTATTTGCAGAAGCTTGTGCGTCTGCAGGCTCAGCTTCCACTTGGGATTGTTCTTGCAAATCTCAATGGCAAGCTTTGTGTTCTTTTCGGCCAACAGGCCATCCATCGGCTGGACGTAAAAATGATCGAAGTCCAACACCTCGTAGTCCGCCAGCGATTGTCCTTCCTGCGGAATGACGACCTTCAGCTCATTCCCTTTGCGCACACGGAGTTCGGAGCCCACTTTCGGGCTGACGCAAACCCAGTCCACGCCATCGGGAACCGGCACGGTACCGTTGGTTTCAATCGCGATCTCGAATCCGCGCCGGTGCATGCTGTCGATCAGCGCCGCATCCAGCTGCAACAGGGGCTCGCCACCTGTGAACACGACATACTTGCTGGCCGTGTATGTCTTCGGCCATAGCGAATCCACTGTCTGCGCGAGGCTTTCACTATCGGCATACTTGCCGCCCAGCTCACCATCGGTGCCGACAAAGTCCGTATCGCAGAACTTGCACACGGCGCTGGCGCGGTCACTCTCCCTGCCGCTCCACAGGTTGCAGCCCGAAAAGCGGCAGAACACCGCAGGACGCCCGGCATGCGTA
This sequence comes from Noviherbaspirillum sp., assembly GCA_035654275.1. Taxonomy (GTDB): domain Bacteria; phylum Pseudomonadota; class Gammaproteobacteria; order Burkholderiales; family Burkholderiaceae_D; genus Noviherbaspirillum. The sequence continues at coordinate 92,720 of DASRXG010000098.1, read as the reverse complement.
CCCTCGCCCTGCAGTGTGTAAAAGATTTCCTTAACGCTGTAAGTCAATTATTCCCACTCGATCGTCGCTGGCGGTTTGCCCGAAATGTCATACACGACACGGTTCAATCCGCGCACTTCATTGATGATGCGGTTCGACACCCGTCCCAGCAGGTCGTGCGGCAGATGCGCCCAGTGCGCGGTCATGAAGTCCTGGGTTTGCACTGCGCGAAGCGCAACAACATATTCGTAGGTGCGGCCATCGCCCATTACGCCGACGGATTTGACTGGCAGGAAGACGGCGAACGCCTGGCTCGTCTTGTCGTACCAGGAACGGCCTTCTTCATCGACCGTCGCACGCAACTCTTCAATGAAGATGGCATCCGCGCGACGCAGCAGATCCGCGTATTCCTTTTTAACTTCGCCCAGAATTCGAACGCCCAGCCCCGGCCCCGGGAACGGATGGCGATACACCATATCGTGCGGCAGCCCGAGTGCCATGCCCAGCTCACGTACTTCATCCTTGAACAGCTCGCGCAACGGCTCGAGCAATTTCAGGTTGAGCGTCTCCGGGAGCCCGCCGACGTTGTGATGGCTCTTGATCGTGTGCGCGGTTTTCTTGCCCTTGCCTGCGCTCTCGATGACGTCCGGATAAATCGTTCCCTGTGCGAGCCACTTTGCGTTCTTCAGCTTGCCTGCCTCTGCCTGGAATACTTCGACAAACTCACGCCCGATGATCTTGCGCTTGGCCTCTGGGTCGGTGACGCCGGCCAGCTTACCCATGAACTGTTCCGTTGCATCGACATGGATGACCTTCACGCCCAGGTTCTTGCCGAACATGTTCATTACCATCTCGCCTTCGTTCAGGCGCAGGAGGCCATGGTCAACAAAAACGCAGGTCAGCTGGTCGCCGATCGCACGATGGATCAAGGCCGCGGCCACGCTGCTGTCAACGCCGCCCGACAGTCCCAGAATAACTTCATCGTTGCCGACCTGCTTGCGGATGGCCTCAACCGCCTCGGAAATATAGTCAGGCATGTTCCAGTCGGATTTGCATCCGCAGATCTCGTGCACGAAGCGCCCGAGAATGGCCTTGCCTTGCACGGTATGCGTCACTTCCGGGTGGAACTGCACCGCGTACAGCTTGCGCTCCTCGTTCGCCATGCCGGCGATCGGGCAATTGTCCGTCGATGCCATCAGCTTGAAGCCCGGCGGCATCTCAATGATCTTGTCGCCGTGGCTCATCCATACCTTAAGCATGCCGTGCCCTTCGTCAGTAACGAAGTCAGCAATGCCGTTCAACAGCGCCGTATGGCCACGTGCACGCACTTCCGCGTAGCCGAATTCGCGTACCTTGCCGCATTCAACCTTGCCGCCGAGCTGCTCGGCCATCGTCTGCATGCCGTAGCAAATGCCGAGCACCGGCACGCCCACTTCGAACACGGCTTGAGGAGCACGCGGGGTGTCCCCCTCGGTGACCGAGTTCGGACCGCCAGACAGGATGATGCCCGCTGCACCATAGTTGCGAACGAATTCGTCACTGACGTCGTACGGATAGACCTCCGAAAACACACCGGCCTCGCGCACACGACGCGCAATCAACTGCGTAACCTGGGAGCCGAAATCGAGAATGAGAATTTTTGAGTGCATGGAAATTGCCAAGTTAATATCAGGATAAATCTGGTGTTGCTTTAACCACTCGGTTGCGCCCCGCGTCCTTTGCCGCATACAAAGCAATGTCTGCCCGGCTGATCAATTCTTCTGTTGTCGCCGTCGGGAACATGTCGGTCGACGCCACCCCGGCACTAATGGTCAGACTAAGCGCCGTAGTGCCGATGGCCTCGGGCTGCGCTGCAATGGCAAGCCGCATACGCTCGGCCACCGCCACTGCCGTGTCATGCGACGAGCCAGGCAGCACGACTAGGAACTCCTCGCCACCGTAACGGCCAAGCGCTTCCTGTGGCCGGATGCAAGACCGCAAACGGCTTGCCACCTTCACCAGCACCGTATCACCCACTGGGTGGCCATAGGTGTCATTGATCTTCTTGAAATAATCAATATCGGCAACAATCAGTGAAAGCGGCACACCGGCCTTATCGCAGCGCGCCGCTTCGATGGTCAGGATCCGCATGATTGCACCGCGATTCCATGTGCCGATCAATGGATCGATGAGTGACTTGCGGCGCAGGTTCTTGTTTTTCTTCTGAAGTTCGAGCTGCTGGGCATTCACTATCCGCAGTTCAAGCTCTCGCTCCACCAAGGCAGCCAAGTCTGCCAGCATCTGCCTGTCGCCATCCCGGAAAAATGGCCTTGGAAGATAGTCAATGAGGTTGATGCTGCCCACCAGCGCCTTGTCCTGCCCAAACACGGGATGTGATGCATAAAACCGTACTGGAGGTTCGTCATTGTTCCAAGGGTACCGGGCAAACGCAGGGTGGCTCTGTGTATCTATGATCACCTTGGGCTGGCTCGACAATGGCATGGCGAAGCAAAACGCGGCATCGGCGTCGACAGCGGAAGCACTTCCCACCGACTCCGCAGTTTTTTCCCCCAGCACTACGACGCAATTCGCCACGTCGAATAACCTTCTTCCAATACGCCGAATTCGCTCCAGCTGCGGATCGGCATCGCCCAACGCAGACGCGGTCTGTTCCGCACCTGATGCCGGTGCTTCGGTCTGCGTAACGCTCACCGGGCTGTCCATGGTGTCTTGGGTCGACGCAGTCAGCCGTCAGTCTGCACGGTAGTTTGGCGCTTCCTTCGTGATCTGTACGTCATGGACATGCGATTCGCGCATGCCTGCCGACGTGATTTCGACGAACTCGGCTTTCTCACGGAACTCGTCAATAGTCGCGCAGCCGCAATAACCCATGGACGAGCGAACACCGCCGACCAGCTGGTACAGGATCGCAAGCACGCTGCCCTTGTATGGCACGCGGCCCTCAATGCCTTCCGGTACGAGCTTGTCCGCATTATTGGCGGCATCCTGGAAGTAACGATCAGCCGATCCTTCAGACATTGCGCCCAGGCTGCCCATGCCGCGATACGACTTGTAGCTGCGCCCCTGGAACAGGATGACCTCGCCCGGCGCCTCTTCGGTACCAGCGAACATGCTACCCATCATCACGCTCGACGCACCGGCGGCCAGTGCCTTTGCGATGTCGCCGGAGTAACGAATGCCGCCATCGGCGATGCACGGAATGCCGATATCCTTGAGTGCATCGGACACATTGGAAATCGCCGTGATCTGCGGCACACCAACACCGGCAACGATACGCGTCGTGCAGATGGAGCCGGGGCCGATCCCGACCTTCACACCGTCTGCACCATGCTCTGCCAGCGCAACAGCAGCTGCCGCCGTCGCAATGTTGCCGCCAATGACGTCGACCTGCGGATAATGCGTCTTCACCCATTTGACGCGATCCAACACGCCCTTCGAATGTCCGTGGGCGGTGTCGACCACGATCACATCCACGCCGGCCTTCACCAGCAAATCAATGCGCTCGTCATTATCGGGACCGACGCCCACCGCAGCGCCAACGCGCAACTTGCCATGCTCGTCCTTGCATGCGTTCGGATGCTCGGTCGCCTTCTGGATGTCTTTTACAGTAATCAGGCCGCGCAGCTCAAAAGCATCATTGACGACAATGACGCGCTCGAGGCGGAATTTGTTCATCAGGCGCTTTGCCTCGGAAAGGTCTGCACCTTCCTTCACATACACCAGCTTCTCACGAGGAGTCATCTTGGCCCGAACTTCCGCGTTCAGCTCCTCCTCGAAGCGCAAGTCGCGGTTAGTAATGATGCCTACTACCGCCTTTCCCTCCACGACCGGGAAACCGCTGATGCCATGCTGGGCCGACAGCGCGATCACATCGCGAATGCGCATCGTCGGCGGAATCGTAATCGGGTCGCGAACTACGCCGGACTCGAAGCGCTTCACCTTTGCAACCTCACGCGCCTGATCCTTCGGCTTCAAGTTCTTGTGAATGATGCCGATGCCTCCCTCCTGAGCCATAGCAATCGCAAGGCGCGATTCCGTGACGGTATCCATTGCGGCTGACAATAGCGGAATGTTCAGCGTGATGTTGCGCGTCAGGCGCGTTTTCAGGGAAGTATCTTTGGGGAGGATGTCCGAGTGTGCCGGCACGAGGAGCACGTCATCGAACGTGAGTGCTTTCTGGAGTAGACGCATAGTGATTCCTATAGGCGCAAAAGCGAATTATACAGAAATCCATCATAGGCGTCGTTTTTCTGTGTGTTTTCGATATAAGGAAATCATGCTTTCGTTGACATGCCAGATAAAGCATGGCGAAATCCCCATAGCTTCACACGCAGGCTTCACACTCAGGGAGTTAAATGAAAAGCTTTCATTTCAGGCATCTTGCCGCCACCGCAGCCGCCCTCATGGGACTTGCCTTGGCCGGCACCGCGTTCGCCCAATATGTATGGGTCGATGAAAAAGGAGTTAAACAGTATTCAGACATGCCGCCTCCGGCATCTGTCCCGGCCAATCGCATTCTCAAGCAGCGCGGTGTAGCGGTAAGCCAACAGCCGGAAGCAGAAACTGCAGCAGCCCCAAAAACTGATCTCTCGACCGCTGAGAAGGAAGCGGAATTCCGTAAGCGCCGCGCAGAGCAGGCGGAGAAGGACAAAAAAGCCGCGGAACAAGCGAAGTATGCTGCCGACAAGGCAAAGCATTGCGAGCGTGCTCGCGAATACAACCGCGCGCTCGAATCCGGCCAACGTATTGCACGTACCGACAAAGATGGCGAGCGCACGTTCTTGACGGATGAGCAACGCGCCCAGGAACTGCGCGATTCGCGCCGTACGCTGGAAGACTGCAAATAGAGTCCACACCAGAAAAAAGCCCGATTCTCATCGGGCTTTTTTTTCGACCTTTTTTACCGCGCGTTTGCGCCGGGACTCTTTTGGATCTGCGATCAGGTGGCGATAGATTTCGACACGGTCGTGGTCGCGCAATACGGTATCCGGCGTTTTCAGCTTTCCATAAACGCCCACACGAAAGACGGCCGGGTCAATCTCCGGAAACTCGCGCAACACTCCACTTTGCTCAATCGCGGCCTGCAAGGTCGCACCTGACGGCAAAGTCACGTCGCGCAAATACTGCACATCCGGTCGCGCATAGCACACCTGAACGCGGATCTCATCCATATACAACCTCAGCCCGCTTGCAGAACGAGTCCACAAAACTATTGGCGATCATGTTGAATACCGGCCCGATCAGTTGCTCCAGTACCCTGCTCGAAAACTCATAGCGCAAATCGAATTCGACCTTGCATGCATCCGCGCGCAACGGGATGAAATTCCAGGTGCCGTTGAGATGCTTGAAAGGTCCTTCGATAAGCTCCATGTTCATGGAGGTAGGAGGCGTATTCGTGTTCTCGGTTGAAAACGTTTGCTTTACGCCATGGTAGTTAATCATCAGCATGGCAACCACTTTATTGCCCTCACGTTTTTTCACTTCCGTGCCGCCGCACCACGGCAAGAATTTGGGGTAATCCTCGATATTGTCGACCAGCGCAAACATTTGTTCGGCGCTATAGGCAAGCAATACGGATTTATGCACGACTGCCATCGCGAATGAACCGTTTGATAAAATAGAACATTAGAATTTTAACCGAGCCGCCTCATTTCCCGCATTCATGAGCATTATTGATAATAAAAAAGCCTTCCATGATTACTTCATTGAGGAAAGGTTCGAGGCGGGCATGGTGCTGGAAGGATGGGAAGTCAAAGCCATCCGCGCCGGACGCGTTCAACTGAAGGAAGCGTATGTCATTGTACGCAAAGGTGAAGTGTTCCTCTTTGGCGCACACATCAGTCCCCTGTCTACCGCTTCCACGCACATCAACCCGGACCCTGTGCGCACCCGTAAGCTATTGCTGAATGCGGAAGAAATCAAAAAGCTGATCGGCAAGGTTGAACGCGCCGGTTACACACTGGTACCACTCAACCTTCACTACACAAAGGGCCGGATCAAGTGCGAGATCGGCCTGGCTAAAGGTAAGAAACAGCACGACAAGCGCGAGAGTGAGAAGCAACGCGACTGGCAGCGCGAACAACAGTCGATCATGAAACAGCACCGCCGCTAGTGCCATTTCTACTTTGCTGCACCGGGCGCGGCCGTGATGGTTTAGCGGCGGCACAAGGCCCGCAACAACGACAATGTCCGATGAGGCACAATGCTGCGCCCACAGGTAAAGGCGCAGCTCGAACGGCACGACCGGACTGAATTCGTCCTAAAAACTCAGTGCCGTTCCTCACTTGTTCAGTCAGACCTTTTCCTGCGATTTCATTACTTGCATTGCGCCGGCAATGAGGCCGCTGATATCGCTCATGTTTGCCGGAACGATTAGCGAATTATTCGTCTTCGCAAGCTGAGAGAACGCATTCACGTATTGCTCGGCGACTTTCAGGTTAACTGCATCGCTTCCGCCAGGCTCGCGAATCGCGGCAGCTGTTTTCCGTAGCGCTTCGGCACTCGCCTCCGCAATAGCCAGGATCGCAGCTGCCTGGCCCTGGGCCCGGTTGATAGCGGCCTGCTTGTCGCCCTCGGACTTGGCGATTGCGGCTTCACGCTCACCGCTGGCGATGTTGATCTGTTCCTGCTTGCGGCCTTCCGAAGCAGCAATCAATGCCCGCTTCTCGCGCTCCGCCGTGATCTGCGCCTGCATTGCGTGCAGGATTTCCTTTGGCGGCGTCAAATCCTTGATCTCGTAACGGAGGACCTTCACGCCCCAGTTCGCCGCCGATTCATCGATCGCACTGACAATCGCCTTGTTGATGTGCTCCCGCTCTTCAAATGTCTTGTCGAGCTCCATGCGTCCGATCACTGAACGCAGCGTGGTCTGAGCCAGCTGCGTAATGGCCGCGATGTAATTCGATGATCCATACGAAGCACGCATCGCATCGGTCACCTGGAAATACAGGATGCCGTCCACCTGCAACTGCGTATTGTCCTTCGTGATGCACACCTGGCTCGGCACATCGAGCGGAATCTCTTTCAGAGAATGCTTATACGCGACACGATCAATGAAGGGCAGCACAATATTCAGGCCCGGCCCCAGCGTTGCGTGATACTTCCCCAGGCGCTCCACCACCCAAGCATGCTGCTGCGGCACCACGTTGATCGTCTTGAAGACGAACACGATTGCGACGATGAATAAAACCAGACTCAAGTTGCCGATACCGATTTCCATCATGATTCCTTTCTTATCGTTTATTTTGAACCGCTATTGGTGACAATCAGGCGACTGCCTCGCACCTCGCGAATGACGAACGTCCCTGCCCGTGCAATCCCTCCCTGTGCCAACTCAACATCCCACAGCGCACCGCGATACATTGCGCGTGTCGTCCTGGCTTCCCCCTCATCGCCGCTCCACGCATCGACGTTCAGAACCTGGCCGATGTCGAGGTTTACGTTCGGGTCACTGGCAGCATCCGGCCTCGGGTTTTTCCCCCATCTGCTGCGCCGAAGGCCATAAGTAGCGATAACGCCAATGGCACCGGCTGCCAGGAGCTGCACCGCGACACTTGCTCCACCCAATGCGGCCAAGCCACCGGCTGCAAAGCCGAGACCGATCATCAGCAGGTAGAACGTCCCGGTAAACATTTCCAAGACCACGAGCAGCCCGGCAAGGCCGAACCACCCCATCCAATCTGTCATTTCCCCTCCTTGCCTAATTTTTGGCCATCCCGAAAACAAAAAGCCCCCGTTACCCAATGGGTGACGGGGGCGCAATATACCAAGTACTGCTGTTTTTCTTGGTTGTTGTTCGTTAACAAAGTGGCCCTAGTCTAATCCAAAAACCAGTCGAACGAAATGGTTTTACATCCACTTTTTTGTCCCTCTACAACAGATTTTTCGTCACAAAAAAACGCGGACGTTTCCGCCCGCGTTTCCTGTGAGTCAAAGGCCTACGTGCCGAACAAAGATTAGCTGACCGATGCCAGCTTCTGCCATGTATCAATGACCGTATCCGGATTGAGCGAGATAGACGCAATCCCCTCCTTCATCAGCCACTCGGCGAAGTCCGGATGGTCCGACGGTCCCTGACCGCAGATACCGATGTACTTGCCCTGCGCACGGCAGGCGGCGATTGCCTTCGAGAGCAAGGCGCGCACAGCAGCGTCGCGCTCATCGAAATCAGCTGCCAGCAACTCCATGCCCGAGTCACGATCCAGACCAAGGGTAAGCTGGGTCAGATCGTTCGAACCGATCGAGAAGCCATCGAAGTACTCGAGGAACTGCTCAGCCAGGATTGCGTTGGAGGGCACTTCGCACATCATGATCAGGCGCAGTCCGTTTTCACCGCGCCTGAGACCATTCTTCGCAAGCAGATCGACCACTTTCTCCGCTTGTCCAAGCGTACGCACGAACGGCACCATGATTTCGACATTGGTCAGCCCCATGTCATTGCGCACCCGCTTCATAGCCTGGCATTCCATCTCGAACGCCTCTGCAAAGTCTGCAGCGAGATAACGTGCTGCACCGCGGAAGCCCAGCATCGGGTTTTCCTCGTCCGGCTCGTAGCGGGAACCGCCGATCAGCTTCTTGTACTCATTCGACTTGAAGTCGGACAGGCGAACGATCACCGGTCTCGGCCAGAACGCCGCAGCGATCGTCGCGACACCTTCAGCGAGCTTGTCGACATAAAACGCTTTCGGCGATGCATGGCCGCGCGCCACCGATTCGACCGCCTTTTTCAGGTCGGCATCGATACCCGGATACTCCAAGATCGCCTTCGGATGCACGCCGATGTTGTTGTTAATGATGAACTCGAGGCGCGCCAGTCCGACCCCCCCGTTGGGAATCGACTGGAAGTCAAATGCCAGCTGTGGATTCCCGACGTTCATCATAATTTTTAACGGCAGCGATGGCAAATCGCCACGCGAAACCTCGGTCACTTCCGTTTCTAAAAGGCCGTCATAAATCTTGCCCTCGTCGCCCTCTGCGCAGGAAACCGTCACGAGGGTGCCATCCTTGAGCATATCGGTTGCGTTGCCGCAGCCGACGACGGCCGGCACACCGAGTTCACGCGCAATGATCGCAGCGTGACAGGTGCGTCCGCCACGATTGGTGACGATCGCCGAAGCCCGCTTCATCACCGGCTCCCAGTTGGGGTCGGTCATATCGGCCACCAGCACGTCGCCCGGCTGCACACGTTCCATTTCGGATGGATCGCGGATCACGCGAACCGGCCCCGCGCCGATCTTCTGCCCAATTGCACGGCCGGATGCGAGCACCGTGCCGCTGCCTTTGAGCTTGAAACGCTGCTGTACGTCGGTCGATTTCTGCTGCGATTTCACCGTCTCCGGACGTGCCTGCAGGATGTACAGCTTTCCATCACGGCCATCCTTGCCCCACTCAATGTCCATCGGGCGGCCATAGTGTTTCTCGATGATGACTGCGTACTTCGCCAGCTCGACGATTTCCTGATCGTTCAGCGAATAACGATTGCGCAATTCGATCGGTACGTCGACCGTTTTGACGGAACGTCCGGCCTTGGCTTCGCCAGTAAATTCCATCTTGATCAGCTTGGAGCCGATATTGCGGCGAATGATGGGCAGCTTCCCCTGCTCCAGCATCGGCTTATGCACATAGAACTCGTCCGGGTTGACTGCACCCTGCACTACCGTCTCACCCAAGCCATAACTGGATGTAATGAATACGACGTCCTTGAAACCGGACTCGGTATCGATTGTGAACATTACGCCGGCAGCGCCAACGTCGGAACGCACCATACGCTGCACACCGGCCGACAGGGCGACTTCCGCATGCGTAAAGCCCTTGTGGACGCGATACGAAATGGCACGATCGTTATACAGGGAAGCAAACACATGCTTGATCGCTTCGAGCACGTTGTCGATGCCAACAACGTTCAGGAAGGTTTCCTGCTGCCCTGCAAACGATGCATCCGGCAGATCCTCCGCTGTCGCGGACGAACGCACGGCAAAAGACATCTCCGCTGAAGAGCCCGCGACCAGACGCTGATAGAACTCACGAATTTCCTTTTCCAGGCGCGGCTGGAAAGGCGTATCGATGATCCACTGGCGAATCTCTGCACCGGCTTGTGCCAGTGCCCGTACATCGTCAACATCAAGCGAAGCAAGGCGGTCGGCGATACGCTGCGCCAGCGTAACGCCGCCAGTGCTGCTGTGAGCAAGGAAATCACGGAAGGCCTGTGCGGTTGTTGCAAAACCGCCAGGAACACGCACGCCGGCACCAGACAGTTGGCTGATCATTTCGCCAAGGGATGCGTTCTTGCCGCCGACGGACTCGACGTCCGTCATTCTTAGGTCCTCAAATGATGCTACGTAAGTAGCCCCCTGGGTGACCCCGGTTGATACTGCGTTGGACATAACTACACCTATTTTGATGATAAGAAATCTGCATATCTGTATTCGCGACTCGAGTCTTTTTGTTATTCTTGATAAGCGCGATGTCAGGTAAATAATTAATCGCTATTTTACAGTGTGCAACGGGCTCTTGCTGGACGCAATTTAGAAGTTTTCATGATTTACATTTAAACAATACTATGCCGGACTCGCTTTTCCCCCCTGCCGACCGTACCGTCTTCTTCGTTTCAGACGGAACAGGCATCACTGCCGAAACATTCGGCCACTCCGTCCTGACGCAGTTCGAACTGCGGTTTTCGCAGGTTCGACTTCCGTTCGTCGATACGCTCGACAAGGCGTACGACGCCGTCAGGGAAATCAACGAAGCTTTTGAGCGTGATGGCAAGCGACCAATTGTGTTCTCAACTCTCGTGAAGGCCGAACTCTCGTCCGTCGTGCGCCAGTCGAAAGGCATGCACATGGACCTGATCCAGACATTCGTGGAACCGCTGGAGCAAGAACTGGGTGTGAAGTCGACGCATACCATCGGCCGCAGCCACAACATCGCCGACTCAGACGACTACAAAAACCGGATTGAGGCAATCAACTTCTCCTTGGCGCATGACGACGGTCAGTCGAACCAGAACCTTGCAGCGGCTGATGTGATCCTGGTTGGTGTTTCGCGCTCAGGCAAGACCCCAACCAGCCTCTACCTAGCGATGCAGTTCGGCATCAAAGCGGCCAACTATCCACTTATCCCGGATGATTTTGAGCGAGGCAAACTGCCAAGCGGATTGCTTCCGTTCAAGAAGAAGATCTTCGGTCTCTCAATTGCCCCAGATCGCCTGTCGGAAGTCAGGAATGAGCGCCGCCCCGGCAGTAAATATGCATCGCTCGAGAACTGCCGCTACGAAGTGAACGAAGCAGAGAAAATGATGAAGCGTGAAGGCATTCGCTGGATGTCTTCGACCGCAAAATCCATTGAAGAAATTGCAACGATGATCCTGCAGGAAATCAAATCGGACAAACGAGCGTTCTGAGTCTATTCACACGCACTCCAAAACGCCGGAATGCTTAAAGCATCCAGGCGTTTTTTCTTCGAAATCCATGACGCGAGCCGAAGAAAATCCTTACACAAACCTTACAAATTGATTATAAAGATAGTAAAGGTTTGAGGAGACTGGAATGGATCTCGTATTGATTGAGCTCGTCTTGTGGATAGGCTTGCTTTTCTTCTTCTGGGCACTCAAAGAAGGCTTGGGACATGTGGAATCGGACATCGAGTCCTTAGGAATGTTGCCCAATGCTCGACATTCGTTCAATACAAGCAGCCAAACGCAGTTTGTTCGCCCTGAACGCGTCGCCGAGCTAATTGGTACATACCGTGATGCGCACATTTATCGCTACGCCATCATTCACGGGCGCGTCTACCAGTTCGATCGAGTTTGCCCGCCGGAAAGTAAGATGGCATTAAATGAAGAGGAATGCTGCGTGGCACCCGGTCTCGTTTACCAAGCCTCCAGCCTCCAACGCCTGCCTGCCGAAAAGACCGGATGACTCTATCGCTGAAGCTGCTGCCGTAACTGCTCGAAGAAGCAGACCGCAGCACTCGCCGCGACGTTAAGCGACTCAACGGCGCCCCGATGGGGGATCGATACTGGATGCGTCGCGGCTTCGAGCAGCTCTGTCGAGACTCCCTGCCCTTCGTGCCCGAAAAGCCATGCCACCGGCTGTTTCAGATCGATGTCGTAGATGGTTTGCTTGGCATGCGAACTCGTTGCCAGAACAGGGATAGAAGCAGATCGCACGAGCGCGACCAGATCGACATTCTCGAAGATTTCGAGAATAAAATGCGCCCCCATTCCCGCGCGGAGCACCTTTGGTGACCACGCAAGCACCGTGCCCTTGCTGCAGAAGACATTTTCGACCCCGGCTGCGGCAGCGCTACGCAAAATTGACCCTAGATTGCCGGGATCCTGCAAACCGTCAAGCAATACTGCAGAGTGAGCGAGCTTCGAAGGAATCGGCAACTGCGGCATGTCGACGACAAACAAAAGACCGATGCCATGCTCGACCTGACTCAGTGCCTGATAGAGTGTGTCAGGCAGACAAATGCTCTGCACGTAGCCGACCTCGCATTGCCGCAAGATGGAAGCTACTTCAGGGTGATTGAGAGAACCTTCGCTTACGATGCAAAACGCTGGTTTGCCCAAATGGACTAGATATGCTTCGCACAGGTGCACGCCATCAAGAATTGTTCGTCCAGCTTTGCGACGCGCTTGGGAACTAGTCGCGAGCAGCTTCAATTCCTTATATACCGGGTTATCCCGGGACAAAATCCTCTTCATGTCGCCATCGGATTATTCTGCACAAGGGCAAGAAGCTCGCGTACCGGCGCATATGACCTCCGGTGAACAGGCGAGACACCGTGCAGACGCAAGCGTTCCAGATGCAAGGCTGTGGGATACCCTTTGTGCTGGTCGAATGCGTACTGGGGATACTGCTCATGCAATGCCATCAAAGATTCATCGCGTGCAGTCTTCGCGAGAATCGATGCAGCAGAAATCTCGGCGACCTTGTCATCGCCCTTGATGATTGCCTCTGAACGAATCGGCATGACCGGGCAACGGTTGCCATCAATGAGCGCGAGCGTCGGGACGACTTTCAAGCTTTCCACGGCTCGGCGCATTGCAAGCATCGACGCCTGCAGAATGTTAATTGCGTCGATTTCGTCCTCGGAGCAGTATGCGATCGACCATGCCAATGCTTCTTCCTTGATCTGCTCTGCAAGCTCAGTGCGTCGAGCCTCACTCAATTTCTTGGAATCGCGCAGCCCCTTAATCGGCCGCGCCGGATCAAGGATGACCGCAGCTGCAAAGACAGCACCGGCCAGGGGGCCACGGCCGGCCTCATCGACGCCGCAGATCACTTCACCGGCATGATCGAAGAGCGACAAGTTTGCGTCTTGCGTTTTCATGTGCCTGCGGTGCGCCCAATCAAGTTCAGGACAGCCTGCGCGCTTTCCTTTGCACTGTCGCGCAATAACGACTCATGCATCTCCGTGAAGCGTTGCTGCAACCGGGCGCGATGCGGCATATCGCTTAGCTGCTTCCATAGCGCCTCTGCCAATGCCTGCGGAGTCGCAGCATCCTGCAGCAACTCGGGCACGACGAACTCTCGCGCAAGAATATTCGGCAGACCGATCCACGGCTGATAGCCCATATGGCGCAATACTTCCCACGACGCGCGCATCATCTTGTACGCGATCACCATCGGCTTCTTGAACAGCGCCACCTCAAGCGTCGCCGTGCCTGATGCGACAAGCACGGCATCCGATGCTGCGATCACCGCATGGGACCGGCCCGTAACGACCTGAAGCGGAACGTCGCCAAGGCCGGCCTTCGCCACCAACTCGTTAAAGTAAGCCCGCTGCCTTTCCCCTGCCATGGGAACCACGAACCGGATGGACGGATCACGCTGTGCAAGGCACTTTGCCGCACCGATAAATGCAACCGCGTTGTACTTGATCTCGGACATCCGGCTTCCCGGCAGGATAGAAACTACCGGCGCGTCATTAGCCAGGCCAAGCGACGCACGTGCCGCCGCAACATCCGGCTCCAACGGGATGACTTCCGCCAACGGATAGCCCACGTAGGTGACGGGGATTCCCGCCTTGCGGTAGATCTCTTCTTCGAAGGGAAAGACAACGAGCATGTGCGACACCGCACGCGCGATTTTCTTGATTCGTCCGCCACGCCAAGCCCAGATCGACGGGCTGATGAAGTGCATCGTCGCAATGCCAGCCTGCTTCAACTGTGCTTCGAGGCCAAAGTTGAAATCAGGCGCATCGACTCCGATAAAGGCAGCCGGCTTCTCCGCCAGCAGCTTATCGCGCAAGGCATTCTGGATGCCCTTGATTTCGCGGTAATGCGCTAGCACCTCGAACAATCCGCGGACCGACAACTTTTCCATCGGCCAGTCGCTGTGAAAGCCATACTCGGCCATCTTCGGGCCACCGATGCCATGGAACGTTGCTTCCGGAAGCAAGGGCCGCAATCCAGACAACAGTCGGCTTGCGAGAAGGTCGCCGGAACTCTCCCCAGCGACCATCGCAATCGACAGCTTATCGGATGATGCCACGGTTATTTTTTTCCAGGAATTCGCGCAGCAGGCGGATGTATTGTGCGGCCGCCGGAGAATTGGTTTCCTCCTTCGTCAACGCGGCTTTGGCATCGTCGAGCGACAAGCCGGCGCGGTAAATGATCTTATAGCCCCGTTTAATGGCAGTAATCTGTTCAGGCGTGAAGCCGCGCCGTTTCAGGCCTTCCGAGTTAATCCCGGCAGGTACGGCACGATTGCCGGCCGCTGTCACGAAAGGCGGCACATCCTGACTTACTGCGGCGGTAAAGGCCGTCATTGCATGCGCACCGATATGGCAGAACTGGTGCACGGTGGTGAACCCGCCGAGGAACACCCAGTCCTCCAAGTGGACGTGGCCGCCCAAAGTCACGTTGTTTGCCAGGATCAGGTTACTGCCCAGCTGACAATCATGACCGATATGGACGTATGCCATGATCCAGTTATCGTTGGCAATCCGGGTTGCGCCAGCATCCTGTACGGTACCAGTATTGAAAGTACAGAATTCACGAATGGTGTTGCGGTCCCCAATCTCTAGCAGGGTCGGCTCCCCCTTGTACTTCTTATCCTGGGGGGCGGCACCGATAGAGGAGTACTGATAGAAGTGGTTGTCGCAGCCGATGGTCGTATGACCTTCGATGACGACATGCGGCCCCACCTTTGTGCGCGCCCCGATCTTTACATCCGGACCGATGATCGAATAGGCGCCGACTTCGACCGAATCATCGAGCTGCGCCTTGGAATCGACGATGGCGGTTGGATGGATCGTCGTCATTACTGCCCCGCCGGCTGGCTGGCATCCGCTGCGCTGCGCATGGTGCACATCAGTTCCGCTTCCACTGCCAGTTGCCCATCGACCATTGCTTGCGCTTTGTACTTCCAGATACCACGCGAGTTACGGAGGATTTCGACCTGCATCTTCAGCTGATCGCCCGGCTCTACAGGTCGCTTGAAGCGCGCCCCGTCGATACCGACGAAGTAGACCACACTATTCTCGTCAGGTTTCTGCCCCATAGTCAGGAAAGACAGCAAAGCTGCGGTCTGCGCCAAGGCTTCGATCATCAATACGCCCGGCATAACGGGCTTGTGCGGAAAATGACCGTTGAAAAACTCTTCATTGACGGTAACGTTCTTGATCGCTGTAATAGACTTGCCGGACTCCCACTCCAGCACGCGATCTACCAGCAACAGCGGATAACGGTGCGGAAGATACTCTTTGATTTGATTGATATCGAGACTTTTCATTCTATTTTCCGGTAAGCAATTTAATTGTTTTTTCGAGTTCGCGGATTTTCTCACGCATTGTCCCCAAATTGCGAACAATGGCTGCCGACTTCTCCCATTCCGCATTCTTCGCCAGCGGGTAAAAACCCGTGTACTGACCCGGCTCTAATATCGATCGAGACACCATGCTGCCCGACGAGATATGCACGTTGTCGACAATTGTCAGGTGCCCCAAGACCATGGCTGCACCACCAAACGTGCAATATTTCCCGATTTTCGCGCTGCCCGCCACACCGACACAGCCCGCCATCGCGGTATGAGCCCCAATATGGCAGTTATGGCCAATCTGGATCTGGTTATCGAGTTTGACGCCATCCTCAATAATCGTATCGGCCAAGGCGCCGCGATCGATGGTCGTGTTTGCTCCGATTTCGACGTCATCGCCTATTACGACACGTCCCGTTTGAGGGATCTTGATCCAGGCCCCGTTTTCTTTGGCAAAACCGAAGCCGTCTGCGCCGATCACCGCACCTGAATGAATGATCCCTCGCTGACCGATCTGGCACGCAGCGTGAAAAGTGACATTGGCATGGAAACGCGTACCGGCGCCTACGGACGCTCCACGTCCGATGTAACACCCAGCGTCGATCACTGCGCCATCGCCAATGACCGCGTCTGCATCTATCGTGACTTGGGGCCCGACATAGGCGCTCGGAGCCACGCGTGCATCAGGGTGAACAACGGCGCTAGCGTGAATGCCGGGAACTACAGGGATCGCATTCTGTTCGGCGAACAACTGTGCGACCTTTGCGAAATACGCATAGGGATTCGCCGTGATGATTCTTGCGCCACTGTATGTCGCCGAGACGGCAGCATCATCTCCCGGAGACAAAATCAGGGCAGCAGCATTCGTTTGTGCCGCCACCGCACGGAGCTTGGGATTGGAGAGAAATGTAATGTGCGACGCGTCTGCCGCATCCAGTGGTGCGATGCCGGAGACTTCTGTCTCGGCATCCCCTATCAGTTGGCCTCCCAAGCGTTCGACCAATTTTCCCAGCCGATTGCTCATCCTGGCCCTTTTGAAATTTACTTGTTGAGCGCCTTGAGCACTTTGTCCGTGATGTCGATTCTCGGACTCGCGTACACCGCCTCCTGGAACACGATGTCATACTTTTCGGCTTCGGCGATCTGCTTGATCACCTTGTTCGTACGCTCCAGGACGATTGCAAGCTCCTCATTGCGACGCTGGTTAAGATCCTCGCGGAATTCGCGTTGCTTGCGTTGGAAGTCCTTGTCAAGATCCGCCAAATCACGTTGACGCTTGATCCGGTCCGTCTCGGACAATATGGCAGCCTCCTTGTCCAGCTTCTCCGACATGGATTTCAACCGGCCGGCCATCTCCTGCAATTCCTTGTCCCGGCGGGAAAACTCCTGCTCGATCTTCGCCTGCGCGGCCTTGGCTGGTGCCGCTTCGCGGAAGATCCGCTCGGTGCTAACGAAACCGACTTTCGATTCCTGCGCTTGCGCTTGTACCAGTGGCAGCAGCAACGCCGCGAAAAGAGCGATGCACTTGAACGGGTTTGATGTTGTAGTTAAGGACTTCAAGGTCATTCTCCGCAAATCAAATTACTATTATGCCACCACACTAGAAGCCAGTACCAAGCTGGAACTGGAAGTTCTGCTTACGGTCGTCCGGCTCCGCATTGAGCGCCTTGCCATAGCTGAGCTTCAGCGGACCAATCGGTGACACCCAGCTGATACCGATACCTGCCGAGTAGCGCATGTCCGACAACTTCATCTTGGCCCCTTCCTCATACACGGAACCCGCGTCAAAGAAGGTAAACCAACGTAGTGTACGATCGTTACCAGAACCCGGGAACGGGAACTGCAATTCCGCGTTTGCGATAATACGCGACGCGCCGCCGACCGGATCGCCGATTTCGCTCTTAGGTCCAATCGAGGAACCCTCGTAACCACGTACCGAGCCGATACCACCGGCGTAGAAGCGCTTGAAAATTGGATACGGCTTGCCGCCTATTCCGCGACCATAGTCGACTTCACCATTCAGTGCCAAGGTAACGACACGGAAAAGCGGTCGGAAATACTGGTGCTGGTAAATGGCTCGATAGTACTTGACGTCACCAGCCGGTGCGAACTCGAGATGGGCGCGCTGGTAGCGTCCGACTGTTGGCACAAGGGCGCTGTCGCGGCTATCGCGCTGCCAAGCGGCAGTCAACGGGAAGCTCGTGGTGTTCGCCTGGTGGGTACCCTCGTCGTCCGGGTCAGCGGCGTCGCCAAAGGCTGTCACATACTCGCGGTAAATCTGCGGGCTGTTATTCTTTCCCGTAACGTTGAAATAGGTCTCAACTGAGGTCCGCTCAATACCTGCACCGAAGAAAACGGTATCGTGCTCAGAGAATGGAACGCCGAAGCGAATATTGCCGCCCCTTGTTTCAATTACATAGTCGCCGGTATTGACCTCAGGCGGTCGTGTTGTACGCAGGAACAATTCATAACTGCGGCTCACGCCATCATCAGTGAAATACGGCGTAGTCTGGGAAAGCGCGATCGTCTTGTTACGTTTGCTGGTATTGACATCCAGACCGAGGGTATTGCCACTACCAAAGGCATTCGCCTGCTGGATCGAACCAGTCAGCATCAGCTTTTCACTGCTTGAGAAACCCGCACCCAGCATGATGTTGCCAGTTGGCTTTTCTTCAACCGTCATGTTGATGTCGACCTGATCCGTAGTGCCCGGCACTTCGGGAGTCTCAATGCCAACTTCCTTGAAATACCCAAGGCGGTCTACCCGGTCACGCGACAGGCGGATTTTTTCGCCGTCGTACCAAGAGTTCTCAAACTGGCGAAATTCGCGGCGGATAACCTCATCCCGGGTCTTCGTATTTCCAGCAACGTTGATTCGCCGAACATAGACGCGTTTGCCCGGGTCGATCAACACCGAGAAGCTGACTTCCCTTTTCTCGCGATTGATTTCAGGGTTGGCGTTCACATTCGCAAACGCATAGCCGAAATTACCCATCCGTTCAGAAATTCTCTTTACGCTTTCCGCGAGCTTCTCACCCGAATACACATCACCACGCTTCAGCTCGACTAAAGCTTTGAGCTCTTCTTCCCGGCCGAACATTTCGCCTTCGAGCCTTACGTCGGCGACCGTAAATTTCTCGCCCTCGTTAATGTTGATGGTGATGTAAATATCTTTCTTGTCCGGCGTGATGGAGACCTGGGTCGATTCCACCTGCATCTCGAGATAGCCCCGGTTCAGGTAATACGAACGAAGCGTTTCTATATCGCCTGTGAGCTTTTGCTTGGAGTACTGATCCGCCTTTGTGTACCAAGTAAACCATCCCGGCGTGCTCAGGTTCAGGAGCCCACGCAGCTCGCTATCCGAAAACGCCTTGTTGCCGATAATATTGATTTGCTTGATGCGGGAAACTTCTCCCTCGTCCACGGCGAAACTGATATTGACACGGTTGCGCTCGATCGGTGTAACCGTTGTGGTGATCTGCACGCCGTACAGGCCGCGGGACAGATACTGCCGCTTTAGTTCTTGCTCCGCCCGGTCGACCAACGCCCGGTCGAAAATGCGGGATTCGCCGAGACCGATTTCTTTCAGCGCCTTGGTCAGCGCGTCCTTGTCGAATTCCTTTGTACCTGAGAAGTCAACGCCGGCGATAGCTGGCCGCTCCTCTACCATCACAACCAAGACGTCGCCCTCCACTTCAAGACGCACATCCTTAAAGAAACCGGTCGCATATAGCGCCTTGATCGCTGCAGTGCCCTTTTCGTCGGTGTAAATGTCACCCACACGTACCGGCAAATAACTGAAAACCGTACCTGCTTCGGTACGTTGAATACCTTCGACACGAATGTCTTTTACTGTGAATGGATCAACAGCCAGCGCATGCCCAGTGCAGAGGGCAAATGCAGCAATGGCTATCAGACGGCGAGAAAATAAAGGCTGGGAAAAACGCTCGGAATGTAATTTCATCGGTTATTTATTATCAATGCTCTTGCCGAGCGCTACGCTAAACTACATCGGCAAAGACTCAGGACATGAGCCGAACGATGTCATTAAAGAAGGCCACCGCCATCAACGCCATCAGAATGCCCACTCCCGCACGCTGGGCAAGCTCGCCAAACCGCTCGGGAAGGGCCCGCCCGGTCAAAAGTTCCAGCGAATAATACAGTAAAAGCCCCCCGTCTAAAACGGGTATGGGTAGCAGGTTCATAACGCCTAGGCTGATACTGATGAAGGCAATAAACGTAAGGTAGCTGATAACGCCAATTCGCGCGGTTTGCCCTGCGTAATCAGCGATCGTGATGGGCCCGGTAATATTCCGGAAAGAAATTTCACCAACCAGCATTTTACCAAGCATTTTCAGCGTTAAAACGCTAGTATCCCAAGTCTTCCGCACTGCTTTCGCCAATGCTTCCAACGGCGGCTCGGAAGCCATGATCATTTCGGGAACGAGCGGCACCTCGGCCTGAATGCGACCAACGGCACTGTCACTCTTGACATGCGTTTCGGGAATAACCGTTACGCTGAATTCCTGCTGATTCCGGAGCCCGTCGATTTGCAATGGCTTTCCCGGTGAAGACCGGACAAGCTCTACGAAGGCCAAGCCATCCGGAATTGCCTGCCCGTTGACCGCGACTATCCTGTCCCCCTCCCGCAGTCCAGCCTGCATTGCAGGTCCGCCCGGGAGCGTTTTCCCCAATACCGCTTGGGGACGCGCCATCTGCATTCCCAGCTTCGACAAAAAGTCACTTTCCAGATCTTCCGGCGTCAGACTATCCAGCCTTACAGTAACGGACTCCAGAGAATTGCCTACGGATGAGCCAGGATCACGTCGTTGCACGTCGATTTGCGCCGGCGTTTTCTCAAGTGCCAGATGCATAATTTTCCAACGGAGATCCGTCCAAGTCCGAACCGGCTCACCATTGACAGACGTGACCAGCTCCCCACCGCGCAATCCGGCTTGATATGCGGCTGTTTCCTCCGCTACCGCGCGAAGCCGTGTTGATGGCTCCTCCATGCCGTAGCTGTACAGCCCGGCAAACACCGCGATAGCAAGTAAGAAATTGGCGAGGGGGCCCGCTGCGACGATTGCCATGCGCTTCCAGACCGGCTGTCGCGTGAACTCACGCTTAAGATCCTCTGGCGGAAGTCCGCTTACGTCAGTCTCGCGCGCGTCGAGCATCTTTACGTAGCCACCCAGTGGCAGAATGGACAATGCCCACTCAGTTTGATCGGGGCCGATACGCCGGGAAAAGACGATCTTCCCCATGCCGACAGAAAAACGCAGGACTTTCACCCCACACCAGCGCGCCACCCAGTAATGGCCGAGCTCATGGACGACAATCAGCACGGCGAGCGCCACAAGGAACGCTACCAAGGTATGCAGCAGAGTCATAGTCGAGACCTGATCTATTGAATAAAGGCTTGCGCAGTCGCACGGGCACAGCGGTCCTGTTCCAGCAATGCGCCAATATTCGTTATTTGATCATAAGGCAGTGATTCCATCACGCGCGCAATGAGGCGGTCGATTTCCCGGAATCCGATCTTGCGATCAAGAAATGCCTGGACAGCAACTTCATTTGCTGCGTTCAGGATGGCAGGCGCCGTCCCGCCAGCCTCAAGTGCGTCATATGCGAGCTTCAGGCACGGGAAGCGCTGGAAATCCGGACGTTGGAATACTAACTGCCCGATCTGCGCAAGATCCACGGGGCCTACGCCGGACACGATTCGTTCCGGATAGGCCAAGGCATGGGCAATAGGCGTACGCATGTCGGGGTTGCCCAGTTGAGCCAGGACGGAGCCATCGACATAGGAGACCATAGAGTGGATCACGCTTTGGGGGTGAATCACAACCTCGATCTGATTTGACTGCGCACCGAAGAGCCAGTGAGCCTCAATTACTTCAAGCCCCTTGTTCATCATGGTGGCGGAGTCGACCGAAATTTTCCGGCCCATCACCCAGTTTGGATGCGCAACGGCTTCTTCAGGCGTGACATTTTCCAAAGTCTCAACTGGCCGTGAAAGGAACGGACCACCAGACGCGGTAAGCAGAATTTTTGACACACCGTGCCCGGACGGCGTACGGCCATAGGACGGCGGAAGGCACTGAAAAATGGCGTTATGTTCGCTATCGATTGGCAACAGTGTGGCTCCGCTGGCAGCAACGGCATCCATGAAGAGGCGGCCAGACATCACCAAAGCTTCCTTGTTTGCAAGTAACACCTTCTTGCCAGCCTGTGCAGCCGCAAGCGTCGGCGCCAGTCCAGCCGCCCCGACAATGGCTGCCATGACCACGTCGCAACCGGCAGCACTGGCGGCGGAACATAACGCCGCTTCGCCGTAGGCAACTTCGGTCTGCCCCCCTTTTTCGGCAAGCATGGCTTCCAGGGACTTAGCCGCTTCAGGAGAGCCAACAACGGCCACCTGAGGGAGGAACTTCTCGCACTGGGCCGCCAACACGTCGATGCGGCTATGCGCAGTCAAGGCAAAGACACGAAAGCGCTCCGGATGCCGCGCCAGTACGTCGAGCGTAGAAACGCCAATCGAACCGGTGGCACCGAGAATAGTGATATGTTGCATCCGATAGATACCTATTTAAAACCAGGAACCAAGCAAGACGGCAAGCGGCAGCGTTGGAATAACAGCATCGATCCGATCCAAGACGCCACCATGGCCCGGCAGCAAATTGCTACTATCCTTCATCGCTGCTCGCCGCTTAAGCTGCGATTCAAACAGGTCACCGACAATACTGGCCGCAACCAGAACTGTCAGTGTGATAATGAGACCGATCCACCCCCAACTGATGAGCATTTGCGTCGCAAAAGTGTCTTTTAACGCGGGAAGAGTCGTAGACGCTGCCGCCACAAGAAGCACTGCCAACCAGCCGCCAATCGCCCCCTCCCATGATTTGCCAGGCGAAATAGATGGAGCAAGCTTGTGCTTCCCGAATGCCTTGCCCGCAAAATACGCACCGATATCAGCTACCCAGACGATTGCAAGAACCGAGAGCAGGTATAGCGGGGAGCGCTGGAAAAGAACGATGATCGCGACAAAGCAGCCAAGAATCGCAATACCGTAGATGCCATTGAGGAGACGGTTTGCAATGCCATCCAACGGCGGCAGACCGATTGCCAGCGAAGGCACAAGCCGTACGCCCCAGACTGCAGCGCAGAGACCGAACAACAGGGTCGCGTTGGACATTTTTCCGGGCAGCACAATGAAAAGGAATGCCGCCCCCCATATCACAGCGCCAAGCATCGGCCGCGGACTATGAAAGAGCCTAAAGCTTTCCCAAGCAGCCGCTCCGAAAAAGGCCGTAACGACCAGCACAAAGAAAAGCTCGGAACCGGAGTAAATAACCGACAGCAGTATCGCCAGCAGAATCAGGGCCGTGATCACCCGCGTTTTGAGCATCACGAAGCCTTTTTCTGTTCGATCAGTTGTTCGCTGGTACGCCCGAATCGACGTTCGCGCTGTTGGTATGAAACGATCGCCTTATCCAATTCCGCCGCGTCGAAATCGGGCCAATAGGTCTCGGTGAAATAAAACTCTGTGTAGGCAAGTTGCCACAACAGGAAATTGGAAATGCGCTCCTCTCCCCCCGTTCGAATAAACAGATCCGGCTCCGGCGCATATGCCATCGAAAGCTGCGATGCCAGCTGATCTTCGCTGAAGTCAGTTACGCCGGGATTCGCCGCGATCATCTTTTTCACGGCCTGCATGATGTCCCATCGTCCGCCGTAGTTGGCACAAATGGTAACTGTCAGGCGAGAATTGTTTGCAGTACGGCGCTCTGCGTTTGCAATCAATTCCTGCAGCTTCACATCAAAACGGCTCAGGTCGCCGACCACCTTGAGGCGAATATCATTCGCATGCATTTTCGAAACTTCGCGCTCAAGTGCGGTCACGAACAGGCGCATCAGCAACGATACTTCGTCCGCGGGACGGCGCCAGTTCTCCGAGCTAAAAGCAAAGAGCGTCAGGTACTCGACGCCGCGCTTAACACAAGCCTCGACGATCGTCCTGACCGCTTCCACTCCCTTTCCATGCCCGGCCACACGCGGCATGAAACGCTTGGTCGCCCACCGGCCGTTGCCATCCATGATGATGGCGATATGACGCGGTATCGAGGAGATTACAGGTACCGCTTGCGTCGAGCTTAAATGCGTCATATGAGGATTAAAGCGAAGAATGGGTTGTCGCAGAATGCCTGAGCGGGAGCGAACTAAGGATAACGCATGAAGCTGCAAAGTACCGATTAACCTGCAGGCCACCCTGATACTGCCAACTCATCAGGGCATCCAGCTGGCGCTGCCAGACAGCGCCAGCCAGCGCGCTAACCGGCTTAAACCGTCATCAGCTCTTTTTCCTTCTCGGCGATCAGTTTGTCGACTTCAGCAACGAATTTATCCGTCAACTTCTGCACATCATCTTGCGTGCGTCGCTCTTCGTCCTCGGAGCACGCCTTGTCTTTCAAGAGCTTCTTCAGCGCTTCATTGGCATCGCGACGGATATTGCGAATCGCAACTTTCGAATCCTCGCCTTCACCCTTTACGACCTTGACGATTTCCTTCCGGCGCTCCTCTGTCAGCGGCGGTGTCGGCACCCGGATCAGCTCGCCTTGGGTCGAGGGATTCAGGCCAAGGTCCGACTCACGGATTGCCTTTTCGATAACCGAAACCATTTTCTTTTCCCAAGGCTGCACACCGATCGTGCGTGCATCGATGAGAGTTACGTTTGCGACTTGGTTGATATGGGTCGGCGTGCCGTAATAATCAACCTGAATGTGATCGAGAATACCGGTATGCGCGCGGCCAGTGCGTACTTTTGCAAGGTCGGCCTTGAGCGTCTCAATCGACTTATGCATCTTTTGTTCGGTGTTCTTCTTGATATCTGCGAGTGTCATTCTGCTCTCCTCTTCTACAACGAGTAAGAATCATTTATACGTGTACGAGTGTTCCCTCATCCTCGCCAAGGATGACGTTCCTCAGAGCGCCAGCTTTGACGATGGAAAACACCTTGATGGGCAGCTTTTGGTCACGGCACAAAGCGAATGCGGTCGCATCCATTACCTGCAAATGCTTGGAAATAGCTTCATCGAATGTAATAGTCGAATAGCGCGTCGCATTGGGATCCTTATTCGGGTCGGCGCTATATACTCCGTCGACCTTGGTCGCCTTAAGAACGACTTCGGCACCGATTTCGGAGCCGCGCAATGCGGCTGCAGTATCGGTTGTAAAGAATGGATTCCCGGTTCCCGCAGCGAATATTACGATTTTCCCTTCTTCCAGGTACTGCAGCGCCTTGGGACGCACATAAGGTTCAACTACCTGCTCGATGCTAATCGCCGACATCACCCGGGCAGTGAGGCCGACCTGGCGCATGGCATCGGCAAGCGCCAGCGAGTTCATTACCGTCGCGAGCATCCCCATATAGTCAGCCGTCGCGCGGTCCATGCCTTGAGCCCCAGGAGCGACGCCGCGAAAGATGTTGCCTCCGCCAATAACAATTGCCAGTTCGACACCCAGCTTTGCTACTTCGGCCACATCCGCCACCATTCGCTCAATGGTTGCACGATTGATGCCATATGCATCATCACCCATCAATGCTTCACCGGAGAGTTTAAGAAGGACGCGCTTATAAGCCGGTTTTGTCATAGGGCTGGACTCCTAATAATTGTCCGATTGGGGTAAAAACGATTGTTGCCCTTTTTCATCAAAACCTTGCTGCCGTAAGGCTACAGCGTAGATGAAATCCGGCGTTTTTGGTGCATCTATATATTGATGCAACGTAAGAAAATGTTTCATAGCAAGTTTCGGCCTTTCCTGCGTAAGATGGAAAATCCACTTTTCCGGAACATGAGCCTCTGAAGCATGCCGCCTCTTACCTAGCATCGATTGTCCTACGTAGAAAAACGGGCCTTTCGGCCCGTTTTATTCTGCTTACGCCTGCTTGGCCGCAGCTACTTGAGCAGCAACCTCTGCCGCGAAGTCATCCTGTTTCTTTTCAATACCTTCACCAACAACGAACATGGTGAACGACTTCACCGTCGTGTTTGCCGCCTTCAGCATTTGCTCAACAGTCTGCTTATCGTTCTTTACGAAAGTCTGGTTAAGCAAGGATACTTCCTTCAGGTACTTCTGAACGGAGCCTTCGACCATCTTGGCAACGATATCAGCAGGCTTGCCGGACTCCGCAGCCTTTTGCGTAGCGATCGAACGCTCTTTCTCGATCAACTCGGCAGGAACATCGTTCCCCGACAAGGCTACCGGTTTCATTGCCGCGATGTGCATTGCCACATCTTTGCCAACCTGATCATCGGAGCCATCGAACTCCACCATGACGCCGATACGGGTGCCGTGCAAGTAGGAAGTCAGTTTCGCACCGGTTTCATAGCGCTTGAAGCGGCGAATCGACATGTTTTCACCGATCTTGCCAACCAGTGCTGCGCGTACTTCTTCCAGCGTCTTGCCGTCGACCGGAAGCGCGCCGAGAGCGGCAACGTCGGCAGGGTTCTTGTCGGCAACAAGCTTCGCGCAGGTGTTCGCCAGCGCAATGAACTCTTCATTCTTGGTCACGAAGTCTGTTTCGCAGTTCACTTCCACAATCGCGCCAATGCCGCCGGAAATATATGCAGCAACCACACCTTCTGCGGTAACGCGGGATGCTGCCTTGGAGGCCTTGCTACCCAGCTTTACACGCAAAATCTCTTCTGCCCTAGCCATGTCGCCATCGGCTTCGGTCAGTGCCTTTTTGCATTCCATCATCGGCGCATCAGTCTTTGCGCGCAGTTCGCCCACCATCGCTGCGGTAATTGCCGCCATGTTTTTCTCCTAATTCAGTGACGTCTTGTCGGACGCGTTCAATCAAAATACGTTTCAACCGGCTACAAAAAAGGGGCGAACCAGTGTTGCCCCTTTCTTGAAGCCCGACATATCAGGACACAGGGCTTCTTAAGCCTGCTCGTTGACCTCAACGAATTCGTCTGCGCCACCCTTGATAGTTTCGAGCACTTCGCTCGTCGCATTGGCACGGCCTTCCAGAATTGCATCGGCCACGCCACGAGCGTAGAGCGTAATTGCCTTGGAGGAGTCATCATTGCCCGGGATGACATAAGTCACGCCTTCCGGGGAGTGGTTGGTATCGACCACGCCAATGACCGGGATGCCCAACTTGGCTGCCTCAGTGATGGCACCTTTGTGGTAACCGACGTCGATGACGAAGATTGCATCAGGAATCCCGCCCATGTCCTTGATGCCGCCGATGGACTTTTGCAGCTTTTCCATTTCGCGCTGGAACATCAGTGCTTCTTTTTTGCTCAGCTTTTCCACGGAACCATCTTCCATTGCAGCTTCCATGTCCTTCAGGCGCTTGATGGAGGTCTTGATGGTCTTGAAGTTGGTCAGCATGCCGCCGAGCCAACGCTGGTCGACATACGGCATGCCTGCGCGCTGAGCTTCAGCCGCGAGGATTTCGCGCGCTTGGCGCTTGGTACCTACAAACAGGATGGTGCCGCGATTGGAAGCAAGCTGGCGAATGTATTTCATCGCCTCCTGGTACATAGCCAGGGTCTTTTCCAGGTTGACGATATGAATCTTGTTGCGATGACCGAAAATGAACGGGGCCATCTTGGGGTTCCAGAAGCGGGTTTGGTGACCGAAATGGACACCAGCTTCCAGCATTTCACGCATAGTAACGGACATAATTTCTCCAGGGTTAGGTCTGGAATCCGGTCAGCCACCTTGGGGGAGCAGTAGTTACCTGCCTCGCCAAAGCACCCTTTTCGACCGAATTCGCGTTTCGATTGAGTTTCGCTTGGAGCGTTTCCAAGCTAACCCAAGATTCTACCTTAAATCTTTAAACTCGTTCAAGACGGCTCACTAGCCTCCGACGGATATCCAGAGCCTCGTCTATAATTTCGAATTAATCGTTATTTACGTCTTTTGGCGTAGTCTGGCTTTATATGGGCTCCATCTCTATCAAAACGGAAGAAGACATCAAAGGCATGCGCGTGGCTGGACGGCTGGCTGCCGAGGTGCTCGACTTCATCGCGCCGCACGTCAAAGCCGGAGTCACCACCGGCGAACTTGACCGCCTTTGCCATGAATACATGACCAATGTGCAGGGAACCATTCCTGCCCCATTGAACTATTGCCCTCCGGGATACACCCCCTACCCTAAAGCGATCTGCACATCAGTCAATGATGTTGTCTGCCATGGAATCCCAGGGGATAAGGCACTGAAAAACGGCGACGTGCTCAACATCGACATTACCGTCATCAAGGACGGATACCATGGCGACACGAGCCGGATGTTTTTTGTCGGAGAGCCGTCGATACTGGCACGCCGACTGACCGAGGTCACTTTCGAATGCATGTGGCTGGGGATCTCCAAAATCAAACCCGGCGCACATCTGGGCGACATCGGATTTGTTATCCAGCAGCACGCGGAAAAAGCTGGTTATAGCGTAGTTCGCGAGTTTTGCGGGCATGGTATCGGAAAAGTCTTCCACGAAGAGCCTCAGGTGCTTCACTATGGCCGCCCCGGCACCTTGGAAAAGCTCCTTCCCGGCATGATTTTTACGGTCGAACCGATGATCAATGCCGGTCGACGCGAAATCCGTGAAATGGGCGACGGCTGGACGATCAAGACAAAGGATCGCAGCCTTTCGGCACAATGGGAACATACGGTGCTGGTCACCGAAACCGGCTACGAAGTGCTGACGGTTTCCCCCGACATGCCTCCGCCGCCGACATTCATCGAGCCCCAACCAAACCAACAAGCCATCGAAGCGTAGAAATGGCGCCACTTGCATTGACGCTCAAGGAGCAACTGAAAACTGAGCGCCAAGCAGCCATCGCAGCGTTCCAGGTCGACGGCAAGCCGGAAAAACTGCTTAGCCGCCTTTGCCAGGCGGTTGACCTCGCGCTCACCAAAGTGTGGGAAACGCTTCATCTGCCTGCCAGCGCGGCCTTGGTCGCTGTTGGCGGCTACGGGCGTGGAGAGCTATTCCCGCATTCTGACGTCGATGTGCTTATCCTGCTCGATGGAGCGGCCGATACCGAGCTTCAGGGCGCGCTCGAGGAGCTGGTCCAGCTCCTTTGGGACATGGGCCTTGATATCGGCCACAGCATTCGCACTATTGATGAATGCCTCATTGAATCAGCCGCAGACATCACGGTACAGACCAGCCTGCTTGAAGCACGTCTGGTTACCGGCAACCGAAAGCTATTCCAATTCCTGCAAGATCGATGCAAGGCTGCAATGAATCCCCAGGCGTTTTTCCAGGCAAAGACATTGGAGATGCGCCAGCGGCACGCAAAGTACGAAGATACGCCATACGCACTGGAACCGAACTGCAAGGAAAGCCCGGGTGGCCTGCGTGACCTGCAGGTCATCCTCTGGGTTGCAAAGGCTGCCGGCTTGGGCGACTCTTGGCGCAAGCTCGCCGAACGCGGGCTGATCACATCGACCGAAGCACGCCAGATAACGCAGAAGGAGCGAGCATTCAAGGATATCCGCATTCGCCTGCATATTCATACCGGACGGCGCGAAGACAGGCTTGTCTTCGACGTGCAGACACCGATTGCAGAAACGTTCGGCTTCAAGACCACCGAGACCCGGCGTGCGAGCGAATACCTGATGCAGCACTACTACTGGGCGGCAAAGGCTGTCACCCAGCTAAACACAATCCTTTTGCAGAATATCGAAGCCCAGCTGTTTCCCCAACCCGTGTCACCAAAGCCGGTGAATGAACGCTTCAACGAGGTCAATGGGCTGATCGATATTGCACACGACGACACATTCATCACTACACCTTCCGCGATGCTGGAAGTGTTCCTGCTGATCGCACAGCATTCGGAAATCAAGGGGATGACTGCCCGTACCCTGCGAGCACTCTGGCATGCCCGCTTCAAGATCGACAGCAGGTTCCGGCGCGCCCCCGCGAATCGCTCGTTATTCCTGCAGATTCTCCAGGCACCGCAGGGAATCACGCATGCGCTGCGCGGAATGAACCAGACCAGCATCCTTGGACGCTATCTGCCGAACTTCCGCCGCATCATCGGGCAGATGCAGCACGACCTTTTTCATGTGTACACGGTCGACCAGCACATATTGATGGTGGTGCGAAATGTGCGGCGCTTCACCATGACGGAACACGCCCACGAGTATCCTTTCTGCAGCCAACTGATGGCGAATTTTGCACAGCCCTGGCTGTTGTACATTGCTGCGCTGTTCCATGACATTGCAAAGGGACGCGGCGGGGACCACTCCATCCTCGGCATGGCCGACGCACGCCGCTTCTGCCGCGACCATGGCCTATCAAAAGAAGATACCGAGCTTGTCGTATTCCTGGTGGAGCATCATCTTTCAATGTCGCAGGTCGCCCAGAAGCAGGACCTGTCCGATCCCGATGTGATCCGCAACTTTGCTTCCATGGTGAAGGACGAGCGCCACCTTACCGCGCTGTACTTGCTGACAGTCGCCGATATACGCGGCACAAGTCCGAAAGTATGGAACGCGTGGAAAGGAAAACTGCTGGAAGACCTGTACCGTATAACGCTACGCGTACTCGGTGGCGAAGATCCATCGACCGATCACGAACTGAAGAATCGGCAGGAAGCTGCGCTGAAAACCTTGCGTCTGTACGGTCTGCCGGAAGATGCACATCAGCGCCTTTGGCAACAACTGGATGTTGCCTATTTCCTGCGCCATGATGCTGCCGATATCGCATGGCAAACACGTGCGCTGTACAACAAGACAGACAGCAGCACTGCGGTGGTGAAATGCCGCCTGGCGCCGATTGGTGAAGGCGTGCAGGTGGCGGTTTACGTCAGGGATCAACCGGATCTCTTTGCACGGATCTGCAGCTATTTCGACCGGAAGAACTTCAGCATCCTGGACGCGAAGATCCATACGACAAAGCACGGCTATGCGCTGGACACCTTCCTGGTCACCGAACCCGCATTCGCCAACAATTACCGCGACATCATTAGCCTGATCGAGCACGAGCTGACAGAACTCCTTGAATCCCCCGCCGAGTTGCCACCGCCAACCCGTGGCCGCCTGTCACGGCTGTCTCGAAACTTTCCGATTACGCCGACTGTGGATCTGCGCCCCGATGAGCGCGGGCAGTACTATCTGCTCTCCGTCTCCGCCAACGACCGTAACGGCCTGCTTTACTCGATTGCCAACGTGCTGGCGAAATACAAGGTGAATCTGCATACCGCGAAGATCATGACTCTGGGCGAACGCGTAGAAGACGTCTTTCTGGTCGATGGTCCGGTACTGAACAATCCGCGTAGCCAGATCCAGCTTGAAACCGACCTGCTCGAAGCGCTACGTGTATAGCCCCCGTTTTACACCAACATCTTATTGACCATGACAGAACCCGTTCGCCTATCCAAACGCATGTCCGAGCTTGGCCTGTGCTCACGGCGCGAAGCCGATGAGTGGATTGAGCGTGGCTGGGTACGTGTCGACGGTGTCGTCGTTTCAGAACTTGGCAGCAAGGTCCTTCCCAACCAGCGCATCGCGGTCGAACGCCAGGCCGCAGCGCAACAGGCGCGGCGCGTAACGGTGCTCCTCAACAAACCGGTGGGCTACGTAAGTGGCCAGGCCGAGGACGGTTATAAGCCGGCCGTTACGCTAATCAATGCTGCAAGTCGCTGGTCAGAGGACAAGGCGCCGATTCAATTCCACCCTAGCCAACTGCGTAGCCTCGTCCCGGCCGGACGCCTCGACATCGACTCCGTTGGCCTGCTTGTGCTGACCCAGGATGGCCGAATCGCCAAACAACTCATTGGCGAAGATACATCGGTGGAAAAAGAATACCTGGTACGCGTAAAGTACACCAAACCAGGACGGTTACCCGACTCCGACCTGAAGCTGTTGAATCATGGCTTGTCACTTGACGGCAAAAAGCTGCTGCCAGCGAAAGTGCGCTGGCAAAACGAAGATCAACTGAGCTTCATATTGCGCGAAGGCAAGAAAAGGCAAATCCGGCGGATGTGCGAAGCGGTCGGCCTTAAAGTCCTCGGTCTGAAGCGCGTGCGCATTGGCGGCGTGAAGCTGGGGAATCTGCCTCCAGGTCAATGGCGCTACCTGGGCAATGACGAGAAGTTCTAATCAGGCCGGACGATGATGGTTTAATCGTCGCTAGCGGCGTCCAGACCGGGGAAAAGGACGTCCACAAAACCGAATCGCGAAAAGTCCTTTATCCGCATCGGATAAAGGATGCCTGCCAGATGATCGCATTCGTGCTGAACGACACGGGCATGGAAGCCCTCGACCTCACGGCTGATGGCATTTCCAAACTGGTCTACACCCTCATAATGGAGCTTTGCCCATCGCGGCACGACACCACGCAATCCGGGCACCGACAAGCAGCCTTCCCAGCCGTCCTCCACCACTTCGGAAAGCGGTTTTAACGTCGGATTGATCAATACGGTTTCCGGGACTGGCGGGGCATCAGGGTAGCGAGCGTTCTTGCCAAAGCCGAAAATGACAACCTGAAGGCTGACGCCGATCTGTGGCGCAGCAAGACCGGCACCGTTTGCGGCATGCATCGTGTCAAACATGTCTTTGATCAATGCATGCAGGTCGGGAGTATCGAAGCGCTCAACGGGTGCCGCCTGCGCCAACAGGCGCGGTTCACCCATCTTGAGGATTTCCCTGACTGTCATATCACTTGCTTGAGATAGCTGGAAAATGCTTGCCCCATATCGGGATGCTTCAGTCCCATTGCAACCGTGGCCTGCAAATACCCGAGCTTGGAGCCACAGTCGAAACGGCGCCCCGCATACTGATACGCTAGGACGCGTTCGGATTGCATCAACGCCGCAATTCCATCGGTGAGCTGTATTTCGCCTCCAGCTCCCTTGCCGAGCCCCTCAAGGCAGTCAAAAATCTTGTTGTTCAGCACATAGCGCCCGACAACGGCAAGCGTCGATGGTGCGACTTCAGGCGCAGGTTTTTCGACGATTCCCTCCACCCTCTCAAGCCCCGGTTTGTAGGGTACCGTGCTGACAATACCGTATTGCCTTGTTTCCGAACGTGGCACTTCCTGGACGGCCAGAAGACTGGCGCCTTCTCGTGCGTAGAGATCAGTCATCTGCTGCAGCACTGGGCGCTGTCCGGCATCCACATCCATTAAGTCATCCGCAAGCAGGACGGCGAACGGCTCGTCGCCGATCACCGGGCGCGCGCAAAGGACTGCGTGCCCTAGGCCAAGCGGGGCGGACTGGCGGATATAGATGCAATTGATGTTTTTTGGAATCGCTTCACGGATCAGATTCAGCAATGCAGTCTTGCCGGCGGCCTCTAATTCCGATTCCAATTCATATGCGGTATCAAAATGATCTTCAATGGCTCGCTTGTTACGCCCGGTAATAAATACGAGATCAGTTATGCCCGCGGCGACCGCCTCTTCCACCGCATACTGGATCAACGGCTTGTCCACGATGGGCAGCATCTCCTTGGGCTGTGCCTTTGTCGCCGGCAAAAAGCGCGTGCCCAAGCCAGCAACCGGAAAAACTGCTTTTCTGATCTGCTTCATTTCTTCTCCAGCAATGCTAACAGACCGGCCTCGTCAATAACCGGAATGCCGAGTTCCTGCGCCTTCGCCAACTTGCTACCCGCCTCTTCGCCGGCAACGACGTAACTGGTCTTTTTGGACACGGAGCCTGCCACCTTGCCACCAGCCGCTTCAATTTTCTCCGCAGCTTCGTCACGCGTGAGATTTGGTAATGTGCCTGTAAGCACGAAGGTTTTACCCTGCATTGGCTTGGGAATGTCACCCGATCGCACATTTTCAGTCCAATGCACACCTGCCGCACGCAGCTGCTCGATCAATTCCCGGTTCAAGGGGTCTGAAAGGAACGTCTTGATAGAGCGGGCAACGACCGGGCCGATGTCAGCCACCTCAAGCAGCTGTTCTTCGGTTGCTTCCAGCAATGCATCAAGGTTTCCGAAGTGATTCGCAAGTTCCTTTGCAGTCGCCTCGCCGACATGCCGGATCCCAAGGGCATAGATAAAGCGGCCAAGCGTCGTCGACTTGGATTTTTCCAGTGCATTCAACACATTTTGTGCCGACTTTTCTGCCATGCGATCCAGGGCAGCAAGCGAGGTCAAACCGAGTTTGTACAGATCAGCAGCCGTCGTAATGATGTGCTTGTCCACCAACTGCTCAACAAGCTGCTCACCCAAACCCTCGATGTCCATCGCGCGACGCGAGACGAAATGAAGGAGACCACCTTTGCGCTGCGCTGCGCATTTGATCCAGCCGCCCGAGCACCGCGCGATTGCTTCTTCTTCCGGACGCACGATAGGAGAACCACACACCGGGCAGGTTGACGGCATCTCAAACTGACGCGCATTTTCTGGCCGCAGCTCCGGCACATAGGCAACGACCTCGGGGATCACATCGCCGGCACGGCGAACGATGACGGTATCCCCGATATGGATATCCTTGCGCCGTACTTCGTCTTCATTGTGCAGCGTTGCATTAGTGACGGTAACGCCACCCACGAACACCGGCACCAACCGCGCGACCGGCGTAATGGCGCCAGTGCGCCCGACCTGTACACCGATATCCTGCAGTACCGTCATCGCTTCTTCGGCGGGAAATTTGTGGGCGATAGCAAAACGCGGTGCTCGTGACACGTATCCCAATTTTTGCTGGTGTGCCAGCCGATTCACCTTGTAGACAACGCCGTCGATGTCGTAAGGGAGCTGTTTCCGCTTGGCGCCGATGCAATGGAAGAAATCTAGCAAGCCTTGGGCGCCTTTCACGACTGCCCTTTCCCTGCATACCGGAAGTCCAAGCGTCGTGTACCAATCGAGCAACTCCGAATGTGAAGGCGGCATTTGTCCGCCCTCGATCAATCCAATCCCGTAGGCAAAGAAACGCAGCGCACGCTGTGCCGTGATGCGCGAATCCAGTTGTCTCAGGCTGCCAGCAGCCGCATTACGTGGATTGGCGAACTCCTTCTGTCCTGCCTCACGCTGGCGCGCGTTGAGATTTTCAAAGTCCGCCTTATACATCAGCACTTCACCGCGCACATCCAGCACAGCAGGCGGATGGGGGGTATGCAGCCTGAGAGGCACGGCGCGCACGGTCCGGATATTCGCAGTGACATTTTCTCCCGTCGCACCATCGCCGCGGGTCGCAGCTTGTACCAGGACACCGTTCTCATAACGCAGGCTGATCGCAAGGCCATCGAATTTCAGCTCAGTCGAATACTCAACCTCACTGTCGATCTCCAAGCCTTCACGCACACGCCGGTCGAAACCAAGGATATCCTCATCATCGAATGCATTATTCAAGGACAGCATCGGCACTGAGTGCCGGACCTGCTCGAATTGCGGCAATGGCTTGCCGCCCACCCGTTGAGTAGGTGAGTCCGATGTAATCAGGTCGGGTTGCGCTTGCTCCAGCTCGACCAGCTCACGGAACATCTTGTCGTATTCGGCATCGGGAATCGTCGGATTATCAAGCACGTAATACGCATGGGCATGGCGGTTAAGCTCGGATTTCAACCATGCCGCACGCTTCAGCCAGTGATTGGCTTCATGGCTCGCCGGTGCGGCGCTCGAAAAAAGATCCGGTTGCATCGCTTAACTGAACAGGCGCTGCGCGCGTACAGAGCCGGCCGGAATATTGGCTGATTCCATCTGGTCGTAAAACGCGTTGACCTGCTCTGCGATTTCTGCAAGTGCGGTGTCCGACAAAGGCTGGTTGCCGTCATCCACAACAACACCATCCAGTCGCGCAGCGAGCATCTTCGCGCAAGCCGTCATTGCGCCAAATCCATCCCGGTCCCGGGCGACGCGCGGCACATCAAGGAGCAACGTGAGGCGCGATGTTGTTTCCGCCGCAAGCGTCACATTCGTAGACAATGAAAAGAGAATCCCACCCTCGCCGTCAGGCATAACGAGTCGGCCATCCGGACGCAAGTCGAAGCCTTGCCGCTCCAATGCTGCCAGCAGTGTATTGATCGCCCACGCCTGCCCTTTTGAGTGCACATTGACGCTCAATTGTGCATCGTATTCCGCAACGAACTGATGCAAAGCGCGCGCATTCCCCATGACGTCGGCCATATCCGGAACTTCGGGTTCTGCATCGATCTCGTCGCAAATCTGGCGCAGCCGCATAATCAGCTCGGAAAATTCGAGTTCATTCAATGCGTTACTGCGGTTTGCCAACTGGACGCCACCAATCAAACGGAAGTACAGCCCGCCATGTGCGACGGTTTCCCATTCGCCATCATTGCGCTGCCCAACGAAATGTACCGGCTTGTTCCCAACATGCCGTAACGCCTGCAGTTTAGGAAGGACTTTCTCGCCACGGACCGGCGCCTCCAACACCAGCGGAATAGCGCAGTCGATCAGTTCGTCGATTGGCAGTTCTTTCTTGGGCGCCTTGGACAGTACTTCCTCATTGGCTCGAACCGGCAGCGGTTCAGTTGTGCCTTGATCGCCCATTTCGGGAGTGTCCAACACAGGCTCGCGGCGCTGCTCGGGTTCGCCTGCCGCGTTCGCATTCGGCTGCATGAGAACATCATCATGCTCGGAAGAGAATGCCCTCTGCACACTCTTCTTTGCCTTGAATTCCTGCCACTTGTTATAACTGATGACGCCGACGACGATGCTGGCGCCGATGACCATCAGGCTTGCTTGAAGCTCCGTCATGCCGAGCGCCTCTCCTTCCACACATTCATAGCGCAAAAATTGCCACGCCGAGTTGGGGCAATATGCGCAGATACCAACACTTGAAATTGCGTCATTAAGTAATCCAAAATTGTCGCTGGCACATAAGACAAGGCTTGATGGCAACTGATCGCCGCGAGAAGCCGGGCCATAATGAGGGAAACCAGCGTAGTGTCCTAAAATAAAGTTGTCAAGCCGAACAGTCCGCTCATTCCTTGCATCAAAAAGCGGGTCCAAATTGCAGGCAAGAAAATAGATTGCCTGCCTCTTGATCCTTCCCGACTGAGCGCATCCGCGCCGTTGACGTTCATCAATACAGAACGGATCCCCAC
Source organism: Noviherbaspirillum sp. (assembly GCA_035654275.1). Taxonomy (GTDB): domain Bacteria; phylum Pseudomonadota; class Gammaproteobacteria; order Burkholderiales; family Burkholderiaceae_D; genus Noviherbaspirillum. The sequence continues at coordinate 55,941 of DASRXG010000098.1, read as the reverse complement.
GCTAATAGAATAGCAACTGTCTGCAGTGACAATGTTTCAACGTCTTCAAAAGAAACGCCTCACTGCTCCTGTGCATGTCGCTGTATCGATAAATGAAGCTTGTTCAACGCTTCCTTTCTCTCACGGAGGATTGCATGAAGTTTGATCGTGAAACCGGTTCAACCATGTCCCGTGCTTTTACGAAAGGCGAAGAACAAGCACATTCCGATATGCAGTCGAAACACAGTAACACTACCAAGCATCAAACTTATACCAGCGCATCCACCATGAATAGGTATTCCACCAAGTCCACCTTGGACTTTTCTGAAACGAAAGAATTCAAACTTCAGCAGCTCGCCATGCTTTCGATTGCGCCTATCGTGCGTTCGATTCATCACTGGTGGCTGCAGCGCGCGGAGCGTCATTACCTGATTTGCGCGGATGTGGAACAACAGCGTGCAAAGGAGGCCCAGATGAACGTCGCCTACTACCAAAAACGTGCCGCCCTCGCACGCTCCGCCCGGAATTAAGCCGCAAATGGGTTCGTTATGTATAACCAGCGAACCCGCGAATAATCCCGCCCCGCGCCAACACCGACTTCTCGTTACGCCGCCTCGGCGGTAGTCGCAAAATTCGCTGCAGACTCCATATCAACAGCCACAATCCTCGATACGCCCTGCTCCTGCATCGTCACACCAATCAGTTGCTGCGCCATCTCCATCGCGATCTTGTTATGCGAAATGAAGAGGAACTGGGTTTGCGATGACATCCGCTTAACCATATTGCAGAAACGTTCCGTATTCGCATCGTCCAACGGTGCGTCCACTTCGTCCAGCAAGCAGAACGGCGCCGGATTCAGCTGAAACATCGAGAACACCAAGGCCGTCGCCGTCAGCGCCTTTTCACCACCCGACAACAGATGGATGGTGGCGTTTTTCTTCCCGGGCGGCTGCGCCATCACCTGCACGCCGGAGTCGAGGATCTCTTCGCCAGTCATGATCAGCTTCGCATTACCGCCACCGAACAGAACCGGGAACAACTCGCCGAAATGCTTGTTGACCTTATCGAAGGTGTCCTGCAACAGTTCACGCGTTTCCCTGTCGATCTTGTTGATCGCATCTTCCAGGGTGTTGATCGCCTCAGTCAGGTCCGCGTGCTGCGCGTCAAGGAAGTTCTTACGCTCGGAAGCCTGCGCCAGTTCGTCCAGAGCCGCCAAGTTAACCGCGCCCAATGCATTGATCGCATTCGTCAGGCGTGTGACTTCGCCTTGCAAATAAGAAGGCCGAATGTCCCCAATCAGTTTTTCTGCCAGCGCCGCCTCGTCCGCCTGCGCTTCCAGCAGTTGTTGCGCAAACTGCTCCTGGTTGAGACGCGCGGCCTGTTCCTTCAACTGCAGCTCCATGATGCGCTCGCGCTGCGGCTGCAGACTGCGTTCGGCCTGCATGCGCGCCTCCTCGGCATGGCGCAACTTCTGCGTAAGCTGGTCCAGTTCATGCCGCGCGTCTGCAAGTGCGCGTTCCTGTTCGGTACGCCGCTCCAGCAAGGACTGCAATCCAGCCTGCGCCGCCTGGTCGTCCAGGTTTTCGAGCTCCAGATGGCCTTGCTGCATGCTGGCGAATAACTGCGCCGACTGCTCAAGGGCGGTGGCGATACTGCGCTTGAGCTCTTCGATCTTGTTGCGGTGGGATTTCTCGGCAAACTCCGCTTCCTGCGCAGCGCGTTCCAGCTCGCGCAAGCGCAGCCGCGCGTCATTAAGCTGCTGCTCTTTCGCCAAATAGCCGGTCTGGCCTTCCTCATGCTTTTCCTGCAGCTCGGCGAGCTCGATATCGAGTTGCTCGAACTTGGCTTCCGATTCGGCCTTGATCTGCTGCTGCTCCGCCTCCTGCTCCGCAATCTCGGCAAGATCAGATTCGATCTGAGTGCTGCGCTGATTGAAGCGTTCCTGCACTTCCGACAACTTCATGACGTCGATCTGCAGCCCGTGCACGTTCTGCGTCAGGAAATTCACGCGCTGGCGCAACTCCTGCAAGCGCTGTGCGGCCTGTGACACGGCAGCATCGGCGCGCACAACGCGGGTCTTTGCTTCATCGGCCAGCATCTGCTGCGCACGCAACTGCTTGGTGATGTTCTCGATTTCCTGCTGCCGCGCAAGCATCCCGTCCTGCTCGGAATCGGACGCATAGAAGCGCACGCTGGAACGGCTGATGACATGGCCCTGGCGAGTGATGAAATAACCACCAACCGGCAACTTCGGACGATCCACAAATGCGGCGGCTGTATCTTCCGCAATGAAGACGTTGTGCAGCCAATCCTGCATCAGTGCACGCAGACCCGGATCATTCAATTGCAGTAGCTCGAGGAATGGTTTCAAGCCTGCAGGCGTATCGACGTTGGCGGCGACACCTGCGCTTGCGCTGTACAGCGCCAGCTTGGCGGGCGGCGCGTCACTGAAGAAGGCTTTTGCCCAATCGAGGTTGGACATTTCAAGTGCTGATGTCCGCTCGCGCAATACTGACTCCAGCGCGGTTTCCCAGCCCTGGTCGATATGCAGCTTTTGCCAGAGGCGCGGCAACTCGCCCAGCTCGTGCTTCTTCAGCCACGGCTGGACCTTACCTTGCGTCTGCACATTCTCCTGCAGCTGCTTCAATGCAGCCAGCCGGGCTTCCAGCTGCGCATTGTTTGCAGTCTCGGCATTCAGTTGCTGCTGCGCTGCGTGGCGCTCTTCCTCGAGCTTGGGCTGCTGTTCCTGCGCAGCCTCCAGTTGCTCGCGCGCTTCTTCCAGTGCCACCTGTTTCTCTTCCAGTTGCAGCTTGAGGTTTGTCAGGTGTGCGGTGTCCGGCATGGTCATGCCATTCTTTTCCTGCATCAGCCGCTCGCGGCGTGACGTCAGATTCGCAAGGATGTTCGAAGCATTTCGCTGATGCGCGGATTCCAGCTCGATTTGCTGCTGTATCTGCATGATCTTGCCGCGCGACTCGGCCGTCTTGAGCTGAGCTTCGCGCCACGCCTGCTCAAGCGCGGGTAGGCTGTCGTTCTGATCCTGCGCCGCCTGCTGCGCCTGCTCGACGCGCAAGGCATGTTCCTCGAGCCGCATCTCGGCTTCTTCCAGCTCTTCCTGCTGCTGTTGCCCCTGGCGCTGCCATTGATCGCGCTGGGCGGTCAGCGAATTCAGCTGGGCCTGCAGGCGAGTACGTGACTCGATGACGAACTTGATCTGCGCTTCCAGGCTGCCGATTTCCGAGTTGGTCTGATACAGATGCCCCTGGGCGGTATGCATGCGGTCGCCGGCAGCGTAATGCGCCTGCCGCATGTGCTCTAACTCTGTCTCGATATGGCGCAGCTTGGCATTCTGCTCTTCCAGGTCGGTCTGCGCCTTTTCGATTTCGCGGAAGAACTTTTCCTGCTCAGCCTTTGCCTCGTTCTTGCGTAGCAACCAGAGCAGTTTCTGCTTCTCATCCTGATCGGCCTGCAGCTCGCGGAATTTCTGTGCGACTGCTGCCTGCGCCTCGAGTTTTTCGAGATTGGTATTCAGTTCGCGCAGGATATCTTCAACGCGGGTGAGGTTCTCCCGGGTGTCATGCAAACGGTTCTCGGTCTCCCGCCGGCGTTCTTTGTACTTGGACACGCCTGCGGCTTCTTCGAGGAAGATTCGCAGATCTTCCGGCCGCGCCTCGATAATGCGCGAAATCATGCCCTGCCCGATGATCGCGTAGGCACGCGGGCCAAGGCCAGTGCCGAGGAAAATATCCTGGATGTCGCGGCGGCGCACCGCCTGGTTGTTGATGTAGTAGGTGGAAGTGCCGTCTCGGGTCAACGTGCGCTTGACGGCGATTTCCGCATATTGGCTCCACTGGCCGGCGGCCCGACCATCGCTGTTATCGAAGACCAGTTCGACGGAGGCGCGTCCGGCCGGCTTACGGGTGTTTGATCCGTTGAAGATGACGTCCTGCATCGATTCGCCACGCAGCTCGGAGGCCTTGGACTCCCCCAAGACCCAGCGCACGGCATCCATGATGTTGGATTTCCCGCAGCCATTCGGGCCGACGACGCCAACCAGCTGCCCGGGAACCTGGAAGTTGGTGGGATCAACGAAAGACTTAAATCCCGATAGTTTAAGAGAAGTTAGGCGCACGTTATCGACTGTTCAACACTGGATTGAGCAAGCGGAGAATCCCGCCCCAAGAAAGGGCCTTATCATATCATTTCGTGCTCCTCCACCATTACTTTCCAAAAGGGAATCCTCAGGCTCGTGTTACGGATGTGAACGGTATAATGCGACCTCAGTCTATTCCGTTTCCACCCATTCCCCCGAGCTCTACTCCCCCGTGAACCCGCTCTTAAAAAAACTACAACCCTACCCGTTTGAAAAGCTTCGGAAACTGTTCGCCGACAGCGTACCTAATCCCGCCTATGCGCCCATCGGCTTGGGCATTGGGGAACCGAAGCACGCTACGCCCGCGTTTATCCAGAAGGCACTGACCGAAAATCTTGCCGGCTTGGCGAATTATCCTTCCACGCTGGGCTCCGAAGCACTGCGTATGTCGATTGCCGGCTGGTTGGAGCGCCGCTACGGCTTGCCCAAGATCGATCCGGCGACACAGGTGCTCCCGGTCAATGGCTCGCGCGAAGCGTTATTTGCCTTGGCCCAGACCATCATCGATCCGGCACGCGAGGTGCCGGGCGGCGGCTCTCCGCTGGTAATGTGCCCGAACCCCTTCTATCAAATTTATGAAGGTGCGGCCTATCTGGCCGGTGCCGAGCCGTATTTCGTCAATTCCGACCCATCGCTCAACTTCGCTCCCGACTACAAGTCGGTTCCTGCCGACGTCTGGCCACGCGTGCAGTTGCTCTATGTTTGCTCCCCGGGCAACCCTACCGGTGCCGTGCTGACACTCGAGAACTGGAAAGAACTGTTTGAATTGTCCGACCGGTACGGCTTCGTCATTGCTGCCGACGAATGCTATTCCGAGATTTACTTCAAATCGGAAGCGCCACTGGGCGGGCTGGAAGCGGCGCATAAACTCGGCCGCTCCGGTTATCCACGTCTGATCGCATTTTCGAGCCTGTCGAAGCGCTCCAATGTGCCCGGCATGCGCTCCGGATTTGTTGCCGGCGACGCCGAAATATTGAAGCAATTCCTGCTGTATCGTACCTACCACGGCAGTGCCATGAGCCCGTCGATTCAGGCAGCCTCGGTCACAGCGTGGAATGACGAGAAACACGTGGCCGAAAACCGTGCAATGTACATTGCGAAGTTCAAGCAGGTCACGCCGATGTTGCAAGAAGTACTTGACGTCCAGCTGCCGGATGCCGGTTTTTACTTGTGGGCCAAAGTGCCACACCTGTCCGACACCGAATACGCGAAGCGCCTGTACGCCGAATATAATGTGACGGTATTGCCCGGAAGCTATCTTGCACGCGAAGCACACGGGGTCAACCCGGGACAGAACCGTATCCGGATGGCACTTGTCGCAGAAGTGGACGAGTGCCTGGAAGCTGCCCGCCGCATCGTCGAATTCACCAAAAAGTTATCCTGATCCACCAACCTTAATAAGTACTTCAATGACTCAACAACTCCAACAAATCATCGACCAGGCATGGGAAGACCGCGCCAATTTCTCGCCGAAATCCGCACCGGCCGAGGTGCGCGATGCGGTGGCGCATGTCCTCGAACAGCTGAACCAGGGCACCTTGCGCGTCGCGCAAAAGGATAGCGGCAGCTGGGTGGTGAACCAGTGGGTGAAAAAAGCCGTGCTCCTGTCCTTCCGCCTCGAAGACAACGTGCCGATGCCGGCTGGTGCGAATGGTACAAATGCGATGCAGTTCTACGACAAGGTGCCGACGAAATTTGCCAACTATACTGCCGAAGATTTCGCCAAGGGCGGCTTCCGCGTGGTTCCGCCGGCTGTTGCGCGCCGCGGCAGCTTTATCGGCAAGAACGTCGTGCTGATGCCCTCATACGTCAATATCGGCGCCTATGTCGATGAAGGCACGATGGTCGACACCTGGGCGACGGTCGGTTCCTGCGCACAGATTGGCAAGAACGTCCACCTGTCCGGCGGCGTCGGTATCGGCGGCGTGCTGGAACCGATGCAGGCCAACCCGACCATCATCGAAGACAACTGCTTCATCGGCGCCCGCTCCGAGATCGTCGAAGGCGTGATCGTCGAGGAGAACTCCGTTATCTCGATGGGCGTGTACATTGGCCAGTCGACCAAGATCTATGATCGCGCAACTGGCGAGGTCAGCTACGGCCGCATCCCGGCGGGCTCGGTCGTCGTTTCGGGTAGCCTGCCGTCGGCTGATGGCAAGTACAGCCTCTACTGCGCAGTCATCGTGAAACGGGTTGATGCAAAGACCCGCGCCAAGACCGGCATCAACGAACTGCTGCGCGACGCGTAATTCATTCGAAGCAAAGAAGTAAAAGGAGAGCAACATGGCAATGGAGCGCTTGTTCCAGTTGATGAAGGATAAGAAGGCGTCTGACTTGTTCATGACGGTGAATTCACCGGTGCATATCAAGATCAACGGCCATGTGCTCCCCATTAATCAGCAGAAGATGGACAATGCGACCATCAAGAACCTGCTGAACGAGATCGTCACGTCGGAGCAGATGAAGGAACTGGAAACCCACAACGAGCTCAACCTGGGTATTCCGGTTGCCGGCCTCGGTAGTTTCCGTCTGTCCGCATTCCGCCAGCGTGGCAGCATCTCCGCGGTATTCCGTCATATTCCCGGCGAGATCCCGCGTCTTGCAGACCTGCAGCTTCCGCCAGTGCTTGCAGACGTGATCATGGAAAAACGTGGCCTGATCCTCGTAGTCGGCGCCACGGGTTCCGGCAAATCGACCACGATTGCTTCCATGCTTGATCACCGGAATACGCTCAGGACCGGCCATATCCTCACGCTGGAAGACCCGATCGAATTCCTGTTCACCAACAAGAAGTCGATCGTAAACCAGCGCGAGATCGGCATCGATGCGGAAAGCCTCAAGGTTGCGCTGAAGAACGCACTGCGCCAGGCCCCCGACTGCATCCTCATCGGCGAGATCCGCGACAAGGAAACGATGGGCGCCGCGCTGGCCTATGCACAGTCAGGCCATCTGGTCGTGGCGACGCTGCATGCCAACAACAGCTATCACGCGCTGAACCGTATCGTTAACTTCTACCCGATCGAGAACCGTCCTTCACTGCTGCTGGACTTGGCCGCTACCCTCAAGGCGATCATTTCGCAGCGCCTTGTGATGGCCGTCGACCAGGGACGCCGCGCAGCCGTAGAAGTGCTCCTGAATACCCGTCATATTGCGGAACTGATCGAAACCGGCGACATCAGCCAGATCAAGGAAGCAATCGAGAAGAGTATGTCTCCAGGGTCGCAGACTTTCGAACAGGCGCTCATGCAACTTATCCAGGACGGCGTCATCACTCAGGACGAAGGTTTGGCCAATGCGGATTCTGCAAGCAACCTGTACTGGCTGCTCAATAATGCACAGGAGCCGAAACAAGTGGAACCGGAGCCCGAGGTCAAGGTCGAGGAAGGCGCAACGTTCACCGAATTTACGCTTAACGTTTAATTGATGACAGCAACGCTTTACGGCATTCCCAACTGCGACACCGTCAAGAAGGCACGCACCTGGCTGGATCAGCAGGGGATCAGCTATACCTTCCACGATTTCAAGAAAGCCGGCATCAGTCGCGAGCTGGTCAATCAATGGCTTGAACACCTCAGCTGGGATGTGCTCGTCAATCGCAAGGGCACTACCTGGCGTGGGCTGAACGACGAGCGCAAAGCGTCAATAAACGATGCTGCGAGTGCGACCGAACTGATGCTCGAGTCACCTTCGGTGATCAAGCGCCCTGTCCTGCTCCTTGACGGCGATGCGCATGTCGGTTTTTCCGACGCGCTTTATCAACAAATTTTCAAAGAATAATTTATGAGCAGAACCCTTGCGCTGACCGAGGAGCTGATTGCCCTCTCCTCGGTGACGCCGAACGACAATGGATGCCAGCAACACCTGATCGAGCTGCTCAAGCCGCTGGGTTTTATCTGTGAAGCCATTCAATCCGGCGACGTGACCAACCTGTGGGCGCGCAAGGGCGATGCCCGGCCGCTCGTTGTCTTTGCCGGCCATACCGACGTGGTGCCGACCGGTCCGGTCGACCAATGGACTTCCGACCCCTTCGTTCCTACCCAACGTGACGGCAAGCTGTACGGCCGGGGTGCGGCCGACATGAAGACGTCGATTGCCGCGATGGTGGTCGCGGTGGAAGAATTTCTCACTGCTCATCCTGATCACAAAGGCTCCATCGCCTTCCTGCTCACCAGCGACGAGGAAGGCCCCGCGGTCGAAGGTACGGTTGTCGTCTGCGACAAACTCAAGGAACGCGGCGAAAAACTTGACTACTGCATCGTCGGTGAGCCAACCTCCACCGACCAGCTCGGCGACGTCATCAAGAACGGCCGCCGCGGCTCAATGTCGGGCAAGCTCACCATCAAGGGCGTGCAGGGTCACATCGCCTATCCGCAACTGGCCAAGAACCCGATCCACCTTGCAGCGCCGGCACTGGCCGAACTGGCTGCGGAAAAATGGGATGACGGCAACGAGTACTACCTGCCGACATCATGGCAGATGTCGAACATCCACGGCGGCACCGGTGCGACAAACGTGATTCCCGGTGAAGTCGTGGTGGACTTCAACTTCCGCTTCTCGACAGCCAGCACCGTGGAAGGCCTGCAGCAGCGCGTGCATGCGATACTGAACAAGTACGACTTCGATTACGAGCTGAAATGGACAGTCGGCGGCAAACCGTTCCTTACGCCGCGAGGTGAACTGAGCGACGCGATCACCGCAGCGATCAAGGCGGAAACCAACCTCGATGCCGACCTCTCCACCACCGGCGGCACCTCCGACGGCCGCTTCATCGCCGAGATCTGCCCGCAGGTGATCGAGTTCGGCCCGCCCAATGGCAGCATCCACAAGATCGACGAGCATATCGAGCTGCGCTACATCGATCCGCTAAAGAACATCTACCGCCGCACGCTCGAAAACCTGTTGCGTTAAGCGCACTTCCCCGTCCTTCCCGGACGGGGTCAACTAATCACGCCGGCACTTCACCCATCTTTTCCATGACTCCAGAAAACTTCTCCACCCTCCGCGACCTACTGCGCTATGCCGTCACCCGCTTTAACGGTGCCAAACTGTTCTTTGGACATGGCAGCAGCAATGCATTCGATGAAGCCGCCTACCTGATCCTGCATACGCTCAATCTGCCTCTGGACAAGCTGGAGCCCTTCTACGACGCACGCCTGCTGCCTGAAGAAGTCGCAGCGGTCCTGAAGGTCATTGAGCGTCGGGCCGTCGAGCGCGTACCGGCCGCCTACCTCACCAATGAAGCTTGGCTGGGCGACTACCGCTTTTATGTCGATGAGCGTGTCATCGTGCCGCGCTCATTCATCGCGGAACTGATCCCGGAACAATTCGCGCCGTGGGTGGCCGATCCGGAGTCCGTCGAGAACATCCTTGAGCTATGCACCGGCTCCGGCTGCCTGCCGATCTTGCTCGCCGATGCATTTCCGAATGCGCACATCGACGCAGTGGACATTTCCCGCGATGCACTGGAAGTTGCACGCCGCAATGTAGAAGACTACGGCCTGCAGGACCGTATTACGCTGATCGAATCGGACTTGTATGCGAAAGTGCCGAAAAAGAAATACGACTTGATCGTCACCAATCCTCCCTATGTGAACGCCGGTTCGATGAGCAAATTGCCGCAAGAATACCTGCGCGAACCGCAGATCGCGTTGGCTGGCGGTACGGATGGCATGGACCTCGTGCGCAGGATCGTATCTGGCGCGGGCGAGCGTCTTACCAAGCACGGCGTGCTTGTCGTGGAAATCGGCAACGAACGGGAATTTGCCGAAGCCGCTTTCCCCGAGCTCGAAATGACGTGGGTGTCGACCAGTGCCGGTGACGACATGGTGTTCCTGCTCACCGCCGACCAACTGAAGAAGCAATGATCCGTTTTCAGCAAGTCAGCCTGATCCGCGGTGTCAAACCGCTGCTCGAGAATGCCGATGTCACCCTGAACCCCGGTGACAAGATCGGCCTGATCGGTGCCAACGGTGCAGGCAAATCGAGTCTGTTTGCCTTGCTTCGCGGCGAACTGCACGCCGACCAGGGCGATGTCGACTATCCCGCCAAATGGCGCATGGCTTACGTCGCTCAGGAGACACCCGCGCTTGACCGCCCGGCGATCGAATACGCTATCGATGGCGATGCTAACCTGCGCCGCCTTGAGGAAGAGCTCGCCCGGCTTGAGAACGAACCCGACCACGGGGCACATGGAACACGCATCGCGGAATTGCATGCCGCACTCGCCGACGCCGATGCCTATACTGTGCGGTCGCGCGCACAACAATTGCTGACCGGTCTCGGCTTTTCGCAGGACCAGATGCAGCAGCCTGTCGCTAGTTTTTCCGGCGGCTGGCGCATGCGCCTCAACCTCGCGCAGGCGCTGATGTGCCCTTCCGACCTGTTGTTGCTTGACGAACCGACAAACCACCTCGACCTGGATGCAATCATCTGGCTCGAGGACTGGCTCAAGCGATACGCCGGCACGCTGATCATCATCTCGCACGACCGCGACTTCCTCGACGGGGTCGTGAACGTGATCGTGCATATCGAAGACCGCAAGCTGAAACGTTATTCTGGCAACTACTCGGCCTTCGAGCGCCAGCGTGCGGCACAGATTGCGTTGACTCAGGCGGCATTTGAAAAGCAGTCACGACAGCGGGCCCACCTGCAATCCTTCATCGACCGCTTCAAGGCCAAGGCCACCAAGGCACGGCAGGCGCAGAGCCGCATGAAGATGCTGGCAAAAATGGAAGAGCTGGCGCCGCTGCGGGCGGCAGCGGAGTTCTCCTTCGAATTCCGCGAACCGCTGAGCGCTCCCAACCCGCTCGTGGTTATGGAAGATGTGGTGGCGGGCTACCGCAGCGAGAATCCCGCGACGTATCAGGTCGTTGAAAAAGCTATCGTTTCCCGTATCAATTTTTCGCTGCAAACCGGCCAGCGCATCGGCCTGCTCGGCGTTAATGGCGCCGGCAAGTCGACATTGGTGAAGACACTGGCAGGCGAACTGACGCCACTCGCGGGTGACGTGCGCCTCGGCAAAGGACTCGTGATCGGGTACTTTGCTCAACATCAGGTGGAAATGCTGCGCCATGATGAGTCGCCGCTCTGGCACCTTAACCGTATCGCACCCAACGTGCGTGAACAGGAACTGCGCAACTTCCTTGGCGGCTTCAATTTCGGCGGCGACATGGTGACCAGCAAGATCGCGCCCTTCTCCGGCGGCGAAAAGGCGCGGCTGGCATTGGCGCTCATTGTCTGGCAGCGCCCCAACCTGCTGCTGCTTGACGAACCGACCAACCATCTCGACCTGGAGACCCGCGAGGCGCTAACGATGGCAATGGCGCAGTTTGAAGGCACACTGGTACTGGTATCGCACGATCGCCACCTGCTGCGCGCGACGACGGACCAGTTCATGATCGTCGCAGACGGCATGCTGCAACCCTTCGACGGCGACCTCGACGACTATCGCGACTGGCTGTTCAAGACCAAGCTGGGCAAAACCGATGAACCGCTCCCGTCAACTGGACAGGCATCACCCGAGAAAGCCACTGCTTCCCAGAACACGACACAGTCGGAGTCGCGCGAGGACCGCCAGGAACGCCGTCGTCTGGAAGCAGAAGAGCGCCAGCGACTGTCCAGCCTGAAGAAACCGATCGAATCCCGCATCAAGCGGCTGGACGAGCAGATGGCCAAGCTCAATGCGCGTAAAACGGAAGTCGATGCGCGCCTCGCCGATCCAGCCATCTATGACGAAGCAAGCAAAGAAGAACTGAGGACGCTGATCGTCGACCAGGCCTACCTGGTGAAGGAGCTGGAGCAGCTCGAAACCGAATGGCTGGAACAGCAGGAAGCACTGGAAAAGTTGGGATAACGGAGTTTCATCGATCACTCAGGAGGCGGCATGAATCAACCGATCGACAAGCCCTTGCAAGGCATCCGCGTCATTGACCTTACCCGCCTGCTGCCGGGTCCTGTGGCCACGATGCACCTTGCCGACATGGGCGCCGAAGTGATCAAGGTGGAAGACCCAGGTGCCGGGGACTATGCCCGCACAATGGGCCACGTTCGCAATGAAATCTCCCAGTTCTTCATCGCCGTCAATCGCGGCAAACAGAGCATCCGGCTGGACCTGAAGAATGCAGCACAGCGCGACGAGCTTCTCAAGATGGTCGAGACTGCCGATGTGCTGGTCGAGAGCTTCCGCCCCGGCGTCATGGACAAGCTCGGCGTAGGCTGGGAGGTTCTGCGCAAACGCAATCCACGGCTCGTCATGTGTGCGATCTCTGGCTACGGTCACGACGGCCCGTTTGCCCAGCTTGCAGGCCATGACATCAATTACATCGGCATGGCCGGCATGCTGGAGCAGAATGTCGGCCCGGATGGCGTGCCTGCGCTGCCCAATTTGCAGGTTGGCGACTTGCTTGGCGGCGCACAGGTGGCCGTGCAAGGCATTCTTGCAGCACTGGTCGGCGCGCGCACTTCCGGCCGGGGCAGGTTTGTCGATGTATCGATGACCGATGCAATATTCGCCCACAACATCATGCCCCTGGTTGCGGTCAACAATTTCGGCCGCCCTGCCCAACCCGGCCGCGACCTGCTGACCGGAGGTGTACCCTGCTACAACGTTTATCGCACAAGGGACGACCGATTCATGGCCGTTGGCTCACTCGAGCTGAAGTTCTGGGAAGCTTGCTGCGATGTCCTCGGCAGGCCGGACCTGAAGGCCCGGCATTGGAGTTGCGGACAAGAAGTCGGCGGAGCGGATGCGATGGCCGTCAAGGCGGAACTTGATGCCATCTTCGCGCAGGAGACGCTGGCGACGTGGACGGAACGATTCAGCAGTGTGGATTGTTGTGTCACACCGATCTTGCGCGCCGACGAGGCAATTTCCCATCCGCTCTTCCGGGAACGCAAGATGGTGGAACAAAAGGAACATCCTACCGAAGGCAAATACTGGGCAACCGGCACGGCAGTAAAATTCCTGGGCTGAATACGCAAACCGTTAATTGCCAACCGGCCCGCCACCATGATCCAGCCGACATTTCCACAGCTTCGCACCCAACGCCTGTATCTACGGCAGATCCGGTCCAGCGACGCGCCCGTACTGTTTGCCATTCACTCCGACGTCGACTGGATGCGCTGGTATGGCATCGACCCGATCACTGAGCTGTCGCAGGCGGAGGAACTGGCAGAGCACTTTTCAGGCTGGTTCCATGCCGGTACTGGATACCGCTGGGGCCTGGAGCGCCTTTCAGATGGGCAATTCATTGGCACCTGCGGCTTGTTCCGCTGGAACAAAAGCTGGCATAACTGCGTCATCGGATATGAAATCCGGCGGGACTGTCACGGCCAAGGCTATATGCGGGAGGCGCTCGAGACCATCCTTGACTTCGGCTTCAATTCGATGCTTCTGCACCGCATACAGGCAGAAACCCATCCCGACAACCTTGCATCGATCGGCCTAGCAACACGCATGGGATTCCGGTTTGAAGGAGTACATCGGGAGCAGGCTTTCTGGGGCGGCCGCTTCCATGACCTGAATTGCTACTCACTGCTTGAGCAGGATTGGCGCGCGCAGCCGGGGAAGAAACACAGCCGCGACTGGACAGAATCGTGAACTCGCCAAAAACCATCAACATCCTCGGCGCAGGCCATGTCGGCAAGACACTCGGGCGCTTATGGACACAAAACAAGGTATTTACGGTTCAGGATGTGCTGAACGCGACGCTGGAGAGCGGAACGCAGGCTGCGGCGTTCATCGGGGCTGGGCGCGCCGTCGCGAACCTGGACCAAATGCGGCCCGCCGACATTACCTTGATCGCGACACCGGATGACCGCATTGGCGATTGCTGCAAAGCGCTGGCGCAGACAGGTCTGCTTGTCCCGGGAACGATAGTATTCCATTGCAGCGGCGCCCTGCCTTCCTCTATCCTGAATGCCGCCTCTGGACGTGGCGCAGCGGTCGCAAGCATCCATCCCATCCGCAGTTTTGCCGAGCCGGAACAGGTTGTAAATGCCTTTGGAGGGACGTTCTGCGGGATGGAGGGGGACGAGGCTGCACTCGACGTTCTGCAAGCAGGGTTTACGGCAATCGGCGCCCGCCTCGTACCGATCGACGCAAGGTTCAAGGCTGTCTATCACGCTGCCGCCGTGTTCGCTTCCAACTATCTCGTTACTTTGCTGGATGTGGCCGTGCAGTCCTACATGAAAGCGGGAATACCGGAGGAGACTGCGATGCAACTGATGGAACCACTGGTTCGTGGCACAGTCGACAATGTCTTCCGGCTGGGCCCGACCGATGCATTGACCGGCCCGATTGCCCGCGGCGATATTGCAACAGCGGTGAAACAATATCGTGCGGTGAACGCATGGGACAACCGCCATGGCGCGCTCTACAAGCAATTGGGAAAACTGACGGCGGATATCGCCGCACGACGACGGCTGAAGTAAGGAAAATCAGCGAAATCCGAGCGATTGGCGCCTACGAGGCTCGCTTAAGCGGCAATTCCAAGGGCTGTCCGCAGACCTTGGCAACGTCTACCGTTTCGGTGTGTAGATGTCCTGGCCCGCCTCGTCGATCTGCCTGCGAAGGGCGCGGCGCTGCTCCGGCGAGAGCCGGCTCTGACGATTGGCATTGTCCTGTTGGTGGCCTGGATTCCCTTGGGGGCCATCTCCACTGCTTTCCGACCCGCCTGACCTGCGCTCGTGCCGGCGGTCGCTGCCACGATCAACCGAGGGCCCTCGGCGCTGGTCGCTTCGCTCCATTGCGAAACCCGGCATTTGGTAGGTACGAACGGCATTCAGCCCGTCACTCCAGAATCCGCCTGCACCGGCAATAGCAGGTGCGGAACCGAGGAACAGCAGCAACGGAATGCCGATTTGTCTGAGTCGCATATTGAATTGACCACTGCGCTCCTTGCATCCGGGCCATGTCCCTCGGCATCCAGCGAGGCGCTTCCGTCACAAGGATTTAGCAAAACGATGATGATGAAGTGTATGCTTCACTCCTAGAAGCGATAACCTGTTTAAGGTAAAGTGTGTAACACTTTGTAATGCTTGGCTTTCAAGGTTTTGCTCGTCGGTTTTCTGAAGTTACCATAGCGCCATGAATACGCCCTCTGTGACTACTAATACCCCATCTGCCGCGCCAAGCGGACCTCAGGCAAAAATTCTGGTTGTCGATGATGACCTGCGTTTGCGCGATCTTCTGCGCCGCTATCTTGCCGAGCAAGGCTTCAATGTCGTGACTGCAGAAAACGCGCAAGCAATGAACAAGCTCTGGATCCGGGAACGCTATGACCTGCTGGTACTCGACCTCATGCTGCCCGGCGAAGATGGCCTGTCCATCTGCCGCCGCCTGCGTGGTGCAGGAGACCAGACGCCGATCATCATGCTGACGGCCAAGGGGGAGGATGTCGACCGCATCGTGGGGCTCGAAATGGGTGCCGACGATTACCTGCCAAAACCCTTCAACCCACGCGAGCTGGTCGCCCGCATCAATGCCGTCCTGCGCCGAAAAGGCCCGGATGAAATTCCCGGCGCACCGTCAGAGACGCCGCAGACTTTCCAGTTCGGCGACTTCATTCTGGATCTCGGCACGCGCGTATTGAAAAAGAACGGCGAGACGATCTCGCTGACGACGGGCGAATTCTCTGTTCTCAAGGTGTTCGCACGCCATGCACGCCAGCCGCTCTCCCGCGAAAAACTGATGGAGCTCGCGCGCGGGCGTGAATACGAAGTGTTCGACCGCAGCCTCGACGTGCAGATTTCCCGCCTGCGCAAACTGATCGAACCGGACCCGTCCAATCCGATCTACATCCAGACGGTATGGGGCTTGGGCTATGTATTCATTCCAGAAGGCCAGCCGCGCTGAGTAACCGGACCGAAGAGCGTTCAACAAAATCCGATGCCAAGGCGCGCCGACGCAGACAGTGCGTGAAGTACGGCAAAGAGGCGCAACGCCGCAAGCGGCATCTTGTTGGACACTCTAAGGCGAAACAAAAGCAAGACTAAGGCATTACCCACTTGACCGCGCTTCTCAGAGACCAATTCAGCTGGCTGAAAAGCGGCTTGTTCTGGCGGACCTTCGTTCTGCTGGCCGTGCTCATCACGGCGAGCATCATGGCGTGGGTGTACAGCTTCCGCGTTGTTGAACGCACGCCGCGTGCGCAGCAAATGGCCGCGCAGGTAATCTCCATCATTACCGTCACACGCGCAGCACTCACCCACTCTGCGCCGGACATGCGGCGCGAACTGCTGTTCGACCTCGCGAGCAATGAAGGCATTCGCATCTATCCACTGGAAGAAACCGACGTCGTCGTTCCTCCGCCGGAGAGCGAACTGATGGAAGTCCTCGAAGGCGACGTCAAGGCCCGGCTCGGCAACGACACGAAGTTCGCCAGCAGCGTCAACGATGTAGCCGGATTCTGGGTCAGCTTCAAGATCGACGATGACGATTACTGGCTGCGCCTGGACCGCGAACGAATAGAACGCGTATCGAACATTCAGTGGCTGGGCTGGGGAACCGCCGCGATGATCCTGTCCCTGCTCGGAGCGGTTTTCATTTCCCGCCTGATCAACCAGCCGCTGGCGCGCATTACTGCGGCAACGCGAGCGATTGCAGAAGGAAAGCAGCCCGATCCTCTGCCGGAAAGAGGACCGACCGAAATCAAAGAAGCCAATCGCAGCTTCAACCAGATGGTGGCCGACCTCAACCGCGTGGAAACTGATCGCGCCGTCATCCTTGGCGGTATTTCGCACGACCTGCGCACGCCGCTGGCCCGCATGCAGTTGGAACTGGAGCTGGCCAAACTCGCCGACGAAGCGCGCCAGGGAATGCAGTCGGACCTCGCGCAGATGGACGCCATCATCGGCCAATTCCTCGTGTACGCGAAATCCACCGATGCCGGACAGATGGCCAGTGTCGACTTGAGCGGGTTAATGACGGAATGCGCGCGCGAAGCGGGCCGGTCGAGCGAGATACAGGTCAGTATGAATATCGCCGAGGGTATCAACGTGTTCGGCAACGCGACCGATCTGCGCCGTATTGTCGCCAACCTGATCGAGAATGCACGCCGCTACGGCAAGACGGAAAATACCAACGTCGCTTATGTCGATATGGTTTGCAAAGTCGAGGGACAGACCGCCGTCATCGAGGTATCGGACCGCGGCTCGGGCGTCCCTGAAGCCGATATGGAGCGCTTGCTCAGACCATTTACCCGCCTCGACCAGGCCCGCGGACAAGCGAATGGCTCCGGTCTCGGCCTTGCAATCGTCGAACGCATCGTCAAGCGGCATAACGGCACCATCAAGTTATCCAACAAGAAGGGCGGCGGCCTGCGCATCCGGATTTCCCTGCCGATTACCGGCGCAGCAGCTTAAATCTCTCTTAGCGCCCGCCAGCGAAGGCGCTTAAGAGACTGTTTAAAAACCGTAGCGGGCAATCCGAGTTTGGGTGAGGCGGCCAGCTTTATATGGGCAGTCAGTCGTACGTGAGATACATCGAGCATGGCAATGCTCGGCGCCCCCGGCATAATTGGGCCGCGCAGTAGGTTAGTAGGTTTTCCAAACAGTCCCTTAGCCTGCGCACCATTCGACGATGATCCGGCAATAGCAAAAGCCTTCGTCAAAGCAAGACGGCGGCTTTTTTATCGGTAACGCCGCAACATCGGCTTCAGGAAATCGCGCAAGGCAACGGCATTATTGATCTCATGCTTCTTGCTGCTATGAAGCAGCGTTGCAGTGCCGGGACCCAGTTGGTCTGTCAACGCGAGAATGCCATCGGTATTGGCGCGGAGTTCGGTGATATATCGCTTGCGAAATTCCTCCCACTTTTGCGCGTCATGCCCATACCACTTGCGAAGCTCATTGCTGGGTGCGACATCCTTGGCCCAATAATCGATCCGCAGTTCATCCTTGCTCGCACCGCGCGGCCAAATGCGGTCCACCAGGATGCGCACGCCATCGTCCTTGGACGCCGGCTCGTAAGCCCGTTTGACTTTGATTGTCGCCATCATCGCCGCCATTCGATTCTGACCTGTTTTGTGCTGGTGTAGGCTGAGTCCGGCATTTCATGTTGCGAGCGACAATGCGCGTCCGCAAAATACATACGAACCCAATCCACGCTGCACCACACCTTCAGTCATCCGCATGATGGGCGGCGATGTCCCCGTCCTTGAACAACACTTCGCGGAGTTCCGCATTCATTTTGGGGTCACGGCGGCGTATCCACTCCAGCACCATCGCAGCGTGCTCTTTTTCCTCGTCGCGATTGTGTTCAAGAATGCGCTTGAGTTCGGGATCGATTGCGGCATCGACGCGCTGGTTGTACCAGTCCACCGCCTCCAGCTCCTCCATCAGGGAGGCGATTGCGCGGTGCATATCCATTGTGGCTGGGGACAGCTTGTCTTGTGCTTCGTGATAGCCCTCACTTGCCATGCCTTTCTCCTTTGCTCCGCACTTTGGCGAAACGATGCTGCGTCATTACGATTTGACGCGTAAGCGAGCCCTTGCGGTTCATTTTTGACGTTGGCAAGCAAAAGCTCAAATTGGCAATTACAATCCCTCCATTAAGAAAGGCAATGGGTTCCGGCACAAGTAAAGACTACTTCTATTCAAAGGACCATCTTATGCCGGAATCACTTAGCTTCCCTGTTGGAATACACGCATCAAGACAGAAAAGCACACCAAGGCGCAACCAGCACACTCCTCTTTCCGAAAGAACTCTCCATGCTGAACTTCGACTTCTACAACCCGACCCAAATCCTGTTTGGCAAAGGCCGGATTGCCGACCTGGGCAAGGTTATTCCTCCCGATGCGCGCGTACTGATGCTGTACGGCGGCGGGAGCATCAAGAGCAACGGCGTATTCGATGAAGTGACGCGTGCCCTGTCCGGCCGCCATGTGGAGGAGTTCTCGGGAATCGAACCGAATCCCACCTATGAAACCCTGATGCAGGCCATTGAACTGATCCGGAAAGAAAAACTCGATTTCCTGCTTGCGGTCGGCGGTGGATCAGTGATTGACGGTACGAAATTCGTTGCAGCCGCCGCCTGCTTTGAAGGCGATCCATGGTCAATCCTGGAACAGCGCGGCCGTAATATCACGCAGGCCTTGCCGTTCGGCTCCGTGCTGACCTTGCCTGCAACCGGCTCAGAGATGAATAACGGGTCTGTCATCACCCGCAAGTCGCTAAAGGCCAAACTGCCGTTTTCCAACCGTTTGGTCTTTCCCAAATTCTCCATCCTTGACCCGGAGACCACCTTCACGCTGCCTGCAAGGCAAATCGGCAATGGCGTCGTCGATGCCTACGCGCACATCATGGAACAGTACATGACCTACCCGGTCAACTCGCCGGTGCAGGATCGTTTTGCGGAAGGTCTGTTGCTTACACTCATCGAAGAGGGTCCGAAAGCGCTTGCCAATCCCGCCGACTACGATACCCGCGCCAATATCATGTGGTGCGCGACGCTTGCCCTAAATGGGCTGATTGGTGCCGGCGTACCTCAGGATTGGGCGACGCATATGGTGGGGCATGAATTGACGGCACTCTATGGCCTTGACCACGCCCAGACCTTGGCGATAGTTCTGCCCAGCATGCTGCGCGTGCGCAAAGACAGCAAGCGTGCAAAGCTGCTGCAATACGCGGCGCGCGTCTGGAACATCACCGGCGGCGATGAGGACAGCCGCATTGAACAGGCAATTGCCCGGACGCAGAACTTCTTCGAGCAAATGGGCGTGAAGACGCGTCTGGCCGACTATCGACTTGGCACGGGAAATATCGAAGCGATCCTCAGACACCTCGAGAACCATGGCATGGTCACCTTGGGGGAGCAACGCGACGTGACGCTCGATGTCAGCCGGAAGGTGCTTGAACTTAGTATCTGATTAGTATCTGATGCCCGGCATTTGAACTTCTTGCAAGGCGATCAATCTACTCCTTGGCCATGCCTTGACGCAGAGATTGCAGAAGGTGCAGATAGTGCAGAGATTGAATGATGAACGGCATGGAAATCCATGCCGTTTTTCCTTTGAGGAGTTTTTATGGCGACATCCCCTTCTTCCGGCGCGCCCAACCCGCAGCCGGCGCATCTAAAGCCTGGCGACGAAGCCTTGCCCGGCACACCCGGCACCGGTGAAGACCTCTGCGGCGACTGCGCAGGCACCGGTAAAAGAAAAGACGGAAGCGAATGCCCGACCTGCGAGGGGACAGGCCGCATCACACAGGGAATCGGCGGCGGCTAGAGAGCGCAGCTCCGGAGGTGCCTGCCCCCGTCAGAGTGGGCCAGATGCACGGCGTGACGACATGACAGTAAGGCGCTTAGGACAAAGAGTCGCAGCGCTACGGAAGGCCCGTTATGACGGCTTCCAGCCTCCCTTTTGGGTACGCATGACACTCGCTAGAGCGTTTATTTCTTGTACAGAAGCGCGATCGCCTCGGCAGCGATACCTTCTTCACGCCCAAGGTAACCGAGTTTCTCGTTCGTTTTGGCTTTGATATTGACTTGGGACTCCGTCACATCGAGGTCTGCCGCAATATTGCCAACCATCTGCGCGATATGCGGCGACATCTTCGGTGCCTGCGCAATGATGGTCGCATCCACATTACCGATCACATAACCGGTATCCGCAACCCGCTTGCATGCCTCGCGCAGCAAGACACGGGAATCCGCGCCTGCAAAGCGCGGATCGGTATCCGGAAAATGGCGGCCGATATCACCCAGCCCTGCAGCGCCAAGGATCGCATCGGTAATGGCGTGCAGCAGGACGTCAGCATCGGAATGCCCGAGCAATCCCGTCGCATGCGGAATCGTCACGCCACCAATGATGAGCTTGCGCCCCGGCACTAGGGCATGGCAGTCATATCCCTGGCCGATACGGAATGGCATGGTTGCCTGATTCATGGGTTTTCCTTCAAATGCAATTCAGCAAGTGCGACATCATGGGGTAGCGTCACCTTGAAGTTGCGTGGACTTCCCTCGACCAGCTTCGGTTTAAGCCCCATTGCTTCGACGGCACTTGCCTCGTCGGTAACGGTTTTCGCCTGTTCCAGCGCGCGGCGCAGCAACGCGTAGCGGAACATTTGCGGCGTCTGTGCAGCCCATAAATGTTCTCGCGGCACCGTTGTTTCCGAACGCCCTGCGGCATCGCTTCGTTTTAAAGTATCAACGACCGGCAATGCAAGAAGGCCGCCGACTTCGTCTTCACGGACTTCGTCGATCAGCCTATCGATAAGCGTGGTCGTCAGACCCGGCCGTGCCGCATCGTGGACCAGGATCCAATCGCTGTCTTTGAGATTCGGCTGGATTTCCTGAAGACCGTTGAGCACGGACTGGTGGCGCGTCTCACCGCCCTTGTAGATTACGGTAACGCGGTCGGCAAGGTGCCTTGCCGCTGCCAGTGCATCTCTGATGTATCCGTCATCCGCGCTGACGACCACATACACATGGGCAATCGCCGGCGTCATTGCAAAGGTATCGAGTACATGCATCAGCATGAGCTTGCCGGCAAGTGGCATGTATTGCTTGGGGCATTCCGCCTCCATGCGCGCGCCGACACCGGCGGCCGGGATAAGGGCAAAGTAACGGGAGGGACTCATCAAATTCATTCATTCGAAAGCCCGGCCCATACATGCCTCCTCCTGAAAGGCGGATGGCCGGGCTTCTGTGGAGGGCTTGGTTTATAATTTCGGCATATTTTCGCACAGTCAAAGTCCGCCAACCTAGCTTGATGCCGGGCTGCCATGACATTTCAGATGTCGTTACTTGATGTCATTCGATCTCAAAAAATCCCTTCCAAAACCCGGTAACCGTTTCGCCCTGCCCGCCGTACACGGCTCGGCGGACGCATTCGCACTGGCACAAGCCGCGCGCGAACTGAAGGCACAGCAGCGCATGCTGGCTGTGGTCGTCGCCAATGCGACCGATGCACAGCGCCTGCTGGCAGAGATCCCATGGTTTGCGAACAAGGAGCAGGCGGAACTGCGCTGCCACCTGCTGCCGGACTGGGAAACGCTGCCCTACGACGCCTTTTCCCCGCACCAGGACTTGGTATCCGAGCGTCTGGCAACATTGCACGAGGTCCGCGGCGGGCAGTGCGATGTCTTGATCGTCCCGGCCACCACTGCCCTACTGCGGATGGCGCCGCCGTCTTTCCTGGCTGCCTACACCTTCTTCTTCAAGCAGGGCGAGACGCTCGATGAGGCACGCCTCAAATCGCAGCTGACGCTGGCCGGCTATACCCACGTGGCACAAGTAATGTCGCCTGGTGAATATTCGGTGCGAGGCGGCCTGATCGACCTGTTCCCGATGGGCTCCGCATTGCCCTACCGGCTGGACCTGTTCGGCGACACCATCGAAACCATCCGCACCTTCGATGCCGATACGCAGCGTTCGCTGTATCCGGTGCGAGAAGTGCGCCTGCTGCCGGGACGTGAATTCCCGATGGACGAGGCGTCGCGCACTGCTTTCCGCAGCCGCTGGCGCGAGGAATTCGAGGGCGATCCGTCCAAGTCACCGATCTACAAGGACATCGGCAACGGCATCGCATCGGCCGGCATCGAGTATTACCTGCCGCTGTTTTTCGACGAGACCGCAACGCTGTTCCAGTACCTGCCGGACGAGACCATGTTCGCGCTGGTCGGCGACGTCGATGCAGCGATCAAGCGCTTCTGGGCCGATACACAATCGCGCTACAAGTTTCTGAAAGCCGACCGCGAACGGCCATTGCTGCCGCCGGAGCGCGTATTCCTGACCGATGAAGATTTCTTCATCCTCGCCAAGCCGCATGCGCGCTGGGTGATCCAGCAAGGCGACACAACTTCCGAGATCTCGGCGCCGATTCCTAACATCGCCGTCAACCGTCGACTCGACGACCCGCTGACGAACCTGCGCTCTTACCTGCTCCAGACTGGTAAACGGGTGATGATCTGTGCCGAGTCCAACGGCCGCCGGGAAACGCTGCAGCAGTATTTCAATGAATTCGGCCTGACGCTGACACCGTGCGAGGGCTTCGAGGGCTTCCTGAGCGCGTCGGACAAGCTGATGCTCGGCGTCGCCCCTCTGTACGCCGGCTTCGAGCTCAGTGTTGACCTGGGTGACCTTGCCTTCATCACGGAGACCGAGCTTTACGCTGGCACCGGCCGCCGCGCCGGCCGCAGGAAGCAGGAAGGCGCCACGCAGGTCGAGTCCATGGTACGCGATCTGTCGGAACTAAAGGTCGGCGACCCTGTGGTGCACGTCAACCATGGCATCGGCCGCTACATGGGCCTGCTCAGCATGGACCTGGGCGACGGAGAGACCGAGTTCCTGCATCTCGAATATGCGAAGGACACCAAGCTGTACGTGCCGGTATCGCAGCTGCATGTCATTTCCCGCTACTCCGGCGCCTCGCCGGAGGATGCGCCATTGCATGTTCTCGGTTCCGGCCAGTGGGAAAAGGCCAAGAAAAAAGCCGCACAGCAAATCCGCGATACGGCTGCCGAGCTGCTCAACCTTTATGCGCGCCGGGCGGCCCGCCAGGGTCACGCGTTCCAGTATTCAGCGCGCGATTACGAGGCATTTGCGGAGAGCTTCGGCTTTGAAGAAACGCCGGACCAGAGCGCAGCCATCAACGCCGTCATCAAGGACATGACCAGCGGCAAACCAATGGACCGCCTGATCTGCGGAGACGTCGGTTTCGGCAAAACGGAAGTTGCTTTGCGCGCCGCCTTTGTCGCCGTCATGGGCGGCAAGCAGGTCGCCATTCTTGCGCCAACGACCTTGCTCGCGGAGCAGCATGCGCAGACCTTCGCTGACCGCTTTGCAGACTGGCCGGTGAAGATTGCGGAACTCTCGCGCTTCCGCACCGGCAAGGAAGTCACGCAAGCGATCAAGGGCATGGCCGAAGGCACGATCGACAT
Organism: Noviherbaspirillum sp.; assembly: GCA_035654275.1. Classification (GTDB taxonomy): domain Bacteria; phylum Pseudomonadota; class Gammaproteobacteria; order Burkholderiales; family Burkholderiaceae_D; genus Noviherbaspirillum. The sequence continues at coordinate 31,930 of DASRXG010000098.1, read as the reverse complement.
CGTGATCGGCACCCACAAACTGCTGTCGAACGACGTGAAGTTTGCCCGTCTCGGTCTGGTCATCATCGACGAGGAACACCGCTTCGGCGTGCGCCAGAAGGAAGCGCTGAAGGCGCTGCGCGCCGAAGTGGACGTATTGACGCTGACCGCGACGCCGATTCCGCGCACGCTCGGCATGGCACTGGAAGGCTTGCGTGATTTCTCCGTGATTGCTACCGCGCCGCAAAAGCGTCTCGCAATCAAGACTTTCGTGCGCAGCGAGGACGATTCGGTGATCCGCGAAGCCTGCCTGCGCGAGCTCAAGCGCGGCGGCCAGGTGTACTTCCTGCACAACGAGGTCGAAACGATCCAGAACCGCAAGGCGATGCTGGAAGAACTGTTGCCGGAGGCGCGCATCGCAGTTGCGCATGGCCAGATGCATGAGCGCGACCTGGAAAAGGTAATGCGCGATTTCGTGTCCCAGCGCTTCAATATCCTGCTGTGCACGACGATCATCGAGACGGGCATCGACGTCCCCACTGCCAACACCATCATCATGCATCGTGCCGACAAGTTCGGCCTGGCGCAGTTGCACCAGTTGCGCGGCCGCGTCGGCCGATCGCACCACCAGGCGTATGCCTACCTGCTCGTACATGACGTGAAGGGACTGACGAAGCAGGCGCAGCGGCGTCTGGAGGCGATTCAGCAGATGGAAGAGCTCGGCAGCGGGTTCTATCTTGCGATGCACGACCTGGAAATCCGCGGTGCCGGCGAGGTGCTTGGCGAAAGCCAGTCCGGCGAGATGCAGGAAATCGGCTTCCAGCTCTATTCCGACATGCTCAACGAAGCCGTGCGCTCGCTCAAGAACGGCAAGGAACCGGACCTCGCAGCGCCCCTGTCGACGACGACGGAAATCAACCTGCATGTCCCCGCCCTCCTCCCGCAGGATTATTGCGGCGATGTGCATGAACGCCTGTCACTGTACAAGCGGCTGGCCAACTGCGAATCGCAGGCTGCCATTGACGACCTGCAGGAGGAACTGATCGACCGTTTCGGCAAGCTTCCGGACGCGGCCAAAGCCCTGATCGAGACGCACCGCCTCAGAATCGCCGCAATCCCCGTCGGCATTGTTAAAATCGATGCCCATGCGGAATCAGCAGTGCTGCAGTTCCAGCCGAATCCGCCGATCGACGCAATGCGGATCATAGAGCTGATCCAGAAAAACCGGCACATCAAGCTCAACGGACAGGACAAGCTTCGCATTACTACAAGCATGCCGGACCTCGCGGCACGCGTGTCGCAGGTGAAGTCGACGATCCGCTCACTCGTCAGTTAAAGACTGCACCCTGTTTTTTAATATGAACCATCCGCACCCGCGGCCCGACATGAACCTGATCCTCCAAGCCCTATCGCCGGAACGCTCCACGATTGAACGCATCGCAGAAATGGCCGACGCGCAGCGCGTTGTCCCGGTCAATGACAACGTATTCCGCTGTGAAGGCATCCGTATTACCGACGACCTGAAAGAACGCATCGACGCCGAATGCTTCTCGGTGCAGGTCGACTACGCCTTCGTCCAGCCGGGCCGCAAACTGAGCGATTTCGGGCTGGTTGCCATGGACATGGACTCCACGCTGATCACGATCGAGTGCATCGATGAAATCGCGGACATGCAGGGCCTGAAGCCGCAAGTTGCGGAAATCACGGAAGCAGCGATGCGCGGCGAAATTGAGTTCCGCGAAAGCCTGACTCGCCGCGTGGCGCTGCTCAAAGGCCTGGATGCAGCCGCACTACAGCGCGTGTACGACGAACGCCTCGAACTCTCGATGGGGGCTGCCAATATGCTTGGCGCCGTCAAGGCGGCAGGACTGAAGACGCTGCTCGTCTCCGGCGGTTTCACGTTCTTCACGGATCGCATGAAGACCACGCTGGGCCTCGATTACACGCACTCCAACGTGCTGGAAATCGTCGATGGAAAACTCACCGGCCGCGTCGTGAACGGCATTGTCGATGCGGATGAGAAAAAGCATACGGTGGAGCGTGTGTGTGCCGAACTGGGAATTCCTACCAAGAAAGCCATCGTGATGGGTGACGGTGCGAACGACCTGAAGATGATGTCGGTTGCCGGTATGTCGGTGGCATTCCGGGCCAAACCGATCGTTCGGCAACAAGCCGATGTTGCATTGAATTTTGTGGGTCTCGACGGAATCTTATCGTTGTTTGAATAGTCTTCAATACAACTACCCCAAAGGACCCTCATGGTGCAGGAACTGGTTTTCGACCCTTACCTGGAATCCCGGAAAAACCTGGCTTGGTGGCTTTATGTTTTCCACGGGGCCAGCCTTGTCTTCTCGATGGGTTTGTTTTCCTTCATCCCGCTGATCATCAGCTATGTGAAACGTCCGGAGACGTCAGGGACCTTCGTCTATAGCCATCACAGCTGGCAGATCCGCTCGTTCTGGTGGTTCCTGATCTGGAGTGCGATCGGATGGATTTGCATTTTTACCATCGTCGGGATCGTCATTGGCATCCCAATCCTGGCGGGCGCATGGATTTGGAAAGCATATCGGCTGATCAGGGGTATCGTGGACTTGGGCAACAATAAGCCGATGCCGGCCTGAACCAGCCCGGTTATCCGGGGCCGGTTGATTCAGTGTTTCAGACCCCGGTGTGCAGTGCAGCCAATGCCTGCTCGATATCGGCAATCAGGTCGTCCGGGTCTTCCAGTCCGATATTGAAGCGCACGAGCTGCCCTTTCGCCGCCCAGTTCTTGCGCATCGCTTGAATACGATACGGCACGCACAGACTGTTTGATCCGCCCCAGCTGAAACCGATCTTGAACAATTTCAGGCTGTCGACGAAACGGTCGGTCTGCGCCTCGCTATAGCGCTCGTCAAACACGACCGAAAATAACCCACCCGCACCGGTGAAATCCCGCTTCCAGACCTCATGTCCCGGGCAATCCTCAAATGCTGGGTGCAGTACCCGGCTGATTTCTGGCCTCTGCTTAAGCCACTCAGCCACTTTGCGCGCCCCTGCATCATGTGCGTCGAAACGAAGCTTCATCGTCGGCAGACCACGCAACACCAGATAGGCATCATCCATGCCGACGCCAAAACCCAAGCGCATGTGCGCCATCTCGATACGGTGCATCAGCGCCTTGTCGCGCGTAATCACCGCGCCCATCAACACATCGGACCCGCCGGATTGGTATTTGGTCAGCGCCTGCATCACGATGTCCACGCCGTGCTCAAATGCGCGGAAAGCAATGCCGGCGGACCAGGTATTGTCGATCGCCACATGGATGTCCTGTCCGGCTGCGCGCTTTTCCCGCACGACCTTGCAGATCGCTGGGATATCCGGCACCTCCATCGATACCGAGCCCGGGGCCTCGGTCCAGACCAAGCGCGTATTTGGCTGGATCAGTTCCGCAATGCCGGCACCAACCAGCGGATCGTAGAACCGTGCGGTAATGCCGTAGTCCTGCGACAGCCAGCGCCCCAATTCGCGGTTCGGGTTGTAGACGTTGTCCGGAATGAGCACATCATCGCCGCTTTTGAGCAACGCAAAATCGACCATTGCAATTGCCGCCAAGCCGCTCGGCGCAAGCACACAATGCGTCCCGCCCTCGATCTCTGCCAGCCTGGCCTCCAGCGTAAAGCTGGTCGGCGTGCCGTGCAGACCGTAGGTATATCCTGTCTTGTCCTGCCAGTTGCGCGAACGCAGCGCCGCCACATCCTTGAAGAGCACCGTCGACGCGTGGTGAATCGCCGTCGGGAAGGCGGCAAAGCCTTCTGGCGGCGTATAGTCGGAATGGATCAGCGCGGTCTGGAGCGACTTGCGTTCAGTCATTCGACGACTCCGTTCGAATCAGCCAAAAATCGGTCAAGCCTCGCCCCAGAGGTCATGGGTGTCAGCTGCAGTGATTGTGACATCGACGAATTCGCCGACTTTCAACTTCCGGTGCGGCTCAAACGGCGGCTTCACATGCACCACGCCGTCGATTTCCGGCGCGTCCGCCGCCGTGCGGCCAACTCCGCCGCTCGGGGTCACTTCGTCGAGCAGCACACGGATGGTCTTGCCCACCTTGGCCTGCATTCGCTTCTTCGAGATCCCTTCCTGCAGCTCCATCACGCGCGCGCGGCGTTCCTCCCGCAGTTCCTGCGGCACAGGGTTGGCCAGCTCGTTCGCGGTCGCTCCTTCCACCGGTGAGTAAGCAAAACAACCGAGGCGATCGATCTCCGCTTCCTTCAGGAAGTCGAGCAGATACTGGAACTCCTCCTCCGTCTCGCCCGGGAAGCCGGCAATGAAGGTCGAACGGATGGTGAGGTCCGGGCACATCTTGCGCCATGCCTGGATACGCTCGATATTCTTTTCGCCGCTAGCCGGGCGTTTCATGCGCTTTAGGACATCCGGATGGGCATGCTGCAGCGGCACATCCAGGTATGGCAAGACTTTGCCTTCGGCCATGAGTGGAATAACCTCATCCACATGCGGATACGGATAGACGTAATGCAGGCGTACCCATGCGCCATACTGGGCTGCGAGCTCGCCCAGGGCCGTTGTCAACTGCGTCATGTGCGTCTTGACCGGCTTGCCGTTCCAGAAACCGGTGCGGAACTTTACGTCGACGCCATAGGCACTGGTGTCTTGGGAAATCACGAGTAGTTCCTTCACGCCAGCCTTGAACAGGTTCTCGGCTTCCAGCATGACATCCGCGATCGGACGGGACACGAGGTCGCCGCGCATCGACGGGATGATACAGAAGCTGCAGCGGTGGTTGCAGCCTTCGGAAATCTTCAGGTAGGCAAAGTGCTTCGGCGTCAGCTTCACACCCTGCGGCGGCACGAGGTCCTGGAATGGATCATGGGGCTTGGGCAGGTGCGTGTGCACCGCCGACATCACATCGGCCAAGGCCTGCGGCCCCGTCACCGCCAACACCTTCGGGTGCACGCTCTGGATCAGGTCGTTACCCGCGGCGTCCTTCTTCTTGCCGAGGCAACCGGTAACGATCACCTTGCCGTTTTCATGCAGCGCTTCACCGATCGCATCGAGCGATTCCTGCACCGCGGCATCGATGAATCCACAAGTATTGACAATAACGAGGTCAGCGCCGTCATACGACTTGGCGGTCTCGTAGCCTTCGGCTCGCAGCTGGGTGATGATCTGTTCGGAGTCGACAAGGGCTTTCGGACAACCGAGAGAAACAAATCCGACCTTGGGATTTTGAGAAGCGTTGGACATGACAAAAAGGGGTACAAAGCGAATCCGCTATTGTACCCCTTCAAGGCCATTTTCCTGGTTGAACCGCAGCCGGGTTATCTTTACGTCATCGGCTTATTTCTTGTTCTTGTCGTTCGCCCCGAACGGGAAAGTGCCGAACATGTTCTTGGTCTGGCTCTGCATCTGTTCCTGCATCTGCATGAACAGGTTCTTGCTCTGTTCGATGTAGTTGCTCATCATGCCCTGCATCATCGGCCCCTGGACATTCATGAACTGGTTCCACATCTCCTGGCTGAACGGTTTGCCCTCATAGAAGCCCTTGGAGCTTTCCGCCAGCTTGTTCTGGATGTCGATGAAGGCCTGAATATTCTTCTCCAGGTAGGAACCCATCATGCCCTGCATCGCATGGCCGTAATAGCGGATGATCTGCGACAGCGCACCGCTCGAGAACATTGGTGTGCCGTTGGTCGACTCTTCCTCGAGAATGATCTGCAGCAGGATGCTGCGGGTCAGGTCTTCGTCGGTCTTGGCATCGACCACCGTGAAGTCTTCATTATCGAGCACCAGTTGCTTTACATCGGACAGCGTGATGTAAGAACTTGTCTGCGTATCGTAAAGGCGGCGGTTGGGATACTTCTTGATCAAGCGCTCGGAAATCTTTTTTGCACTATTCATCGAAAATTCCAGTTATTGCGTCGCAACGCATCCATGCCGTTTCGTAAAAAAAGCGAACATGCGTTCGCCCCAAAGCGTTTTTATTATAGTGCGAAAAAACAAAGGTTTACGTAAGTATTCCTTTCTTTTTCTGGCTATCTTGCAATGGAATCAAGAAAAACGAAAGACCGCTTTTAGCCACTCCGCACACTGCATTGCGAAATAACCGGGCCGTCTTGCCGCGAAGAATACTTGGAGAACCTGTCATTGAGCTGACAGGTTCCCGTACTGAACATCTCGAACCCTTTACTCCGCCTTGACCTTCACATACCGTCCGGGCGCCGGCTCAATCGTCTTGAATTTGCTGTTACCGTATTTGCGTGGGGCATTGACCTGTTTGCCGGCGTGCTTTGCGAGGAATGCGGCCCACTCCGGCCACCAGCTTCCCGGATGTTCTTTCGCCCCCTTCATCCACTCGTCCGCATTCTCGCTCTGCTTGTCGTTGGTCCAATAGCTACGTTTTTTCTTTGCAGGCGGATTGATGACACCCGCGATATGGCCGGAAGCTCCCAGCACAAATCGGTTGCGGCTGCGCTTTTTCGGGTTGAGCAGCAAGGTAGACTGGTACGCAGCGCCCCACGGCACAATATGGTCTTCGCGCGAACCATAGACAAACGCGGGTGCGTCGATCTTCGACAGGTCGATCTTCTCGCCGGCCACAGTCAGCTTGCCGGGCACCCGAAGATTGTTCTCGAGGTAGAGATTGCGCAAGTACCAGCAAAACATCGGGCCGGGCAGATTGGTGCTGTCGGCGTTCCAGTACAGCAGATCAAACGGCGGCGGATTCTCGCCTTTCAGGTAATTCGACTTCACGTAATTCCAGACCAGGTCATTCGAGCGCAGGCTGGAAAATGCCGATGCGAAATCGCGCCCCGGCATCAGGCCGCCTTTGCCGATGGTCTGCTCGCGCATCGCCACCTGTGCCTCGTCGATAAAGACCTCGATCACGCCCGCATCAGAAAAGTCGATGAGAGTAGTGAGCAGCGTCAGGCTTGAAACAGGATTTTCACCGCGCGCGGCAAGCAATGCCATGGCCGTAGAGATAATCGTCCCGCCCACGCAGAATCCGAGCGCGTTGATCTGCTCTTGCCTACTAATCTCCTGCGCGACATTGATCGCCTTGACCGCGCCGCTCTCGATGTAGTCGTCCCACGTCAGGTGGCCGAGCGACTCATCGGGGTTGCACCACGAGACAAGGAACACGGTGTGGCCCTGCTCTACCGCGTAGCGCACAAGCGAATTCTCCGGCTGCAGGTCAAGGATGTAATACTTGTTGATGCATGGAGGGACAAGCAACAGAGGCCGTTCGTACACTGTCTTCGTCAGCGGCTTGTACTGGATCAACTGGAAAAGTTCGTTCTCGAAAACCACTGCACCTTCGGTGGTGGCGACATTTCGGCCGACCTCGAACGCGGATTCATCCGTCTGCGAAATATGCCCTTTCTGCATGTCCTCGAGCAAATGAGCGATGCCTTTGGTCAGGCTCTCCCCCTTCGTCTCGATAAGCTTCTGCTGTGCTTCAGGGTTGGTGGCCAGGAAGTTTGCGGGCGACATGGCGTCGACCATCTGCTGCACCGCGAACCGAATCTTTTGCTTGGCGCGCGGCGTAGCCTCCACAGAATCGGCCATTGCCGTAAGGAAGCGAGCATTGAGAAGGTAAGCCGCTGCATTGAATGCATGCATCGGATTCGACTGCCACTCGGGTGAAGAAAAACGCTTGTCTGACACCGCCGGCGTCTTGGCCCCCAGCATTTCCTGCCACAAGGAGGACAATTGCTGCATATAGTCATTCTGCAGCTTGGCCACGACCGAAGGATCTATGGTCGCGCCGAATTCCTTGATCGTTGCGGTGATGGGTTTGGTGTCGATCGGAGGCGTCTTGAGCAACGCCTGCCATGCATTTGGATCGGGAAACTGCGGCATCCATGTGTTGGAGCCTGCCTGTGGCGTAAACATGTTCATGCTTGCTTCTCTGTTTTGGCGTAAGGTTATGGTTTGACTTACTGCTGTAAACCGCTATGTATATTGTCGCCCTCGCATGGATCTATGTCGTTTTTATGATGTCCATTACCGAGCAATCGGTCATCGCCGGGATAATGACTTTCCTCTTGTACGGCATCTTGCCAGTGGCGATCATTTTATACGTGATGGGCACCCCGCAACGCAGACGCAACCGAAAGAACGCCGAAAAATTACAAGCGGCAGAATCCGCGAACGAAGCGAGTAAGCAACGGGAAGAAGAAACGAAACCAGGTGCGTAGTATGTTGGTCTCGGGAATCTTCGCCGATATGGCATTTGCCTTACTTGAGCCAGATCAACGACGCCATTCGACCCGTTGTTTTGTCCCGGCGGTATGAGTAAAAAAGGTCCTTCTCTGTCATGGTGCAGCGCCCGCCGCCAAAGACCTTCTCGACGCCTGACTTACGCAGCGTTCTACGCGCCAATGAATAGATGTCGGCCAGGTATTTTCCGTCCTGGCCATGTAACGGCTTGAATGCATCGGCCGCTTCAGGATCGCGCCCGGCAAATGCGTCAAATACATCCTGCCCAACCTCAAAGCATTGCGGACCAATCGCCGGTCCCATCCAGGCAGTAATTTCTCCGGCTCCGGCAGCCCGCATGCACGACAAGGTATCCTCCAGCACACCACCCGCCAATCCTCGCCACCCTGCGTGCGCAGCGCCAACAATGCTGCCGACGGTGTCACAGAACAGAACTGGAAGGCAGTCTGCCGTCTGGATCGCACATATCACGCCCGCCTGGGTCGCAATACACGCATCGGCTTCCGGCGAATCGCCAGCCGACGCCGCATCCAATACCCGTGAACCATGTACCTGGTTGAGCCATACGGGTTCACCCGGCAGAAGCCTGCGCAACAACGCACGATTACAGAGAACCCGATCCAGCGCATCGCCGACATGCACGCCAAGATTGAGTCCGCCGCTGCCCGCACCATCGTCATAGGGAGCAAGGCTGACACCTCCGCGCCGGGTCGTTGACAATGCGCCCACGTTCATGGGCAACGCACTCCAGTCGGGAATGATCAGCTCCATTCGAAGGTCTCTCGCTTCATTCGGCAATCATGGCATCCATACCAGCGTGGACGAGAAGATCCGCAAAATCGTCCGGCACCGACGCGCTCCATTCACACTCCTCGCCGGAAGCCGGATGGACCAGCCCAAGCCGATGCGCATGCAACGCTTGTCGTCCAAACACCGACGCCAGGTGTGGCTTGCCATACAGCGGATCACCGACAAGCGTAAAACCAATCGACTGCATATGGACGCGGATCTGGTGTGTACGGCCGGTTTCAAGCTGGCAGCGCATCAGGCTGACTGCGCGCCCGTCCAGCACCCCCGTTGCAACGCGCTGGTAATGCGTGACCGCCGGCTTGGCACTCATATGTTCCGAGACGGCCATCTTGATCCGGTCGCGCGGATGGCGGCCAATAGCCGCATCGACCTTCCCGGCAACATGCGGCGTCCCCCACACCAGCGCGAAGTATTCGCGCTTCACCGTGCGGGCCTGTAGCTGGCGCACGAGATCCGTCTGCGCCTGCAGCGTTTTGGCCACAACCATCAGGCCGCTCGTGTCCTTATCCAGTCGATGCACGATGCCCGCACGCGGCACGCCAGCAAGGGCTGGTGAATGATACAGAAGGCCATTGAGCAAGGTACCAGACCAGTTGCCCGCAGCAGGATGAACGACCAGTCCCGCCGGCTTGTTGATCACCAGGATCGAGGCATCTTCATGAATAATCGACAAAGGCATCGATTCCGACTTGAATGCCTGGTCCTCCGGCGCCGCCTGCGGCTGGATGACTACCGTTTCGTCCCCCAGCGAGAGCGTCTTGCCACGTGCCGGCTGGCCATCAATTGTCACCAGCCCCGACTCAATCCACTGCTGCAGGCGGCTTCGCGAGTATTCCGGAAGAAGCTGTGACAAGGCCTTGTCCAGGCGCACACCGCAGAATTCAGGTGTCAGCACCAATTCGATGGGGGCAAGCTCGGACGCGGCGCGCTCTTCCACGTCGCCGTCGTCGATATCTGTTTCAGGTAAAGTTTTGCTCAAAATGGGTATTCAGTTGAAGCGCTGCAAGCAGGCACCATCGGCTATAATCCACGACTTATCCAGATGTGCTCTTGCAAACGTCATGCAAAAAAGATCGTTGAAGTTCGCTGCCATTGTCCTTGCTTTCTCCCTCTCCGGGTGCGGCTTGCTACCCGAGAAAATCGACGAAACCAAGGATTGGTCAGCCTCCAAATTATACTCGGAGGCCCGCGACGAGTTATCGGCAGGTAATTACGAAAAGGCGATCGAATACTTCGAAAAGCTTGAGTCTCGCTACCCATTCGGCACATATGCGCAGCAAGCACAAATGGAAGTCGCTTATGTACACTATCGCCAGGGCGACCAGGCCCAGGCATTGGCAGCGGTCGAACGATTCATCAAGCTGCACCCGAATCATCCGAATGTCGACTACATGTATTACTTGCGCGGCCTGGTCAACTTTAACGACAAGGTTGGCTTCCTGGACTTCCTGTCGAAGCAGGACCCGAGCGAGCGCGACCCTAAAGCAGCGCGCGATGCATTCGATTCCTTCAGGCAATTAGCGGAGCGGTTCCCCAATAGCATTTATACGAAAGACGCGATTGCGCGGATGAAGTACCTCGTCAACGCAATGGCGCAGTATGAAGTGCACGTCGCCAACTATTACTACCGCCGCGGCGCTTACGTGGCCGCTGCCAATCGAGCACAACTGGCAGTAAGCGAATATCGCGAAGCACCTGCCGTTGAAGAGGCCTTGTATCTGATGGTCAAGTCTTATGAGGCGCTCGGCCTGCCTGAGCTTCGTGACGATGCCGAACGCGTGCTGCGGACAAACTTCCCGAACAGCGCCTTCCTGTCGAATGGCGTCCCGAAGGCGGAAAAATCCTGGTGGAAGTTCTGGTAAGTCCCGCCTCTCCGAAAAAGCCTCGCAATGCGAGGCTTTTTTATTACCGGCGCGCAGAGACTGTTTGAACGCTGTAGCGAGCGGTTCAAGGCTGGGTGGGGGCCCCAAGTTGGGGGCGCTCAGCCTGACAAGCGCAGTCGTACGTGAGGTCCGACGAGCATCGCAAGGCTCGGTGCCCTGGCCAAAATCGAGCTGCACAGTAGGTTTTCAAACAGTCTCTCAGGCCTCGGCTCGGCGCCGGAACACCCAATTGTGCTCGGAAGACGCCCTGGGATCGAACGCATACCCTTCGATATCGAAAGCCTTGAGCTTCTCCGCCTGCGTGATTCCCTTTACTGCAGCATAACGCGCCATCAAGCCTCGGGCACGCTTGGCATAAAACGAGATTATCTTGTAACGCCCGTCTTTCCAGTCCTCGAATACCGGCGTGATAATGTCCGCATCGAGAAGCTTCGGCTTGACCACCTTGAAATACTCTTCCGATGCGAGGTTGACCAAGGTCCTGGATTGTTGCCGGCCGATGGCTGCATTGAGTGCCTCGGTCACTTTCGATCCCCAGAATGCATACAGGTCCTTCCCGCGGGGATTGGCCAGCCGGGTTCCCATTTCCAGTCGATATGGCTGCATCAGGTCCAGCGGTCGCAATACGCCGTAGAGGCCGGATAAAATGCGGATGTGGGATTGAGCGTAGTCGAGCTGCCGCTTGTTGAGCGTTGACGCGTCCAGTCCTTCATATACATCTCCGTTGAATGCAAGGATTGCCTGCTTCGCGTTTTGAGGCGTGAACTCCCTGGACCAGGACGCGAACCGCGCGACGTTCAGGGTCGCCAACGCATCCGAAATGCTCATCAGGCTGCCCACCTCAGATGGCGACATTGGCCTAAGTGTGTCGATCAGTTCTGTGGAGTCCTCGATGAAATCTGGAAGGCTGCAGGCTTCGGTCATCGCCGGCGTGTCATAGTCGAGCGTCTTGGCGGGAGATAAAACAATCAGCATGAATAACGAATTGCAATTGAAAGAAACTGCCGCAATGATACCGAAGCGCATCGTCATCGACACCAACGTCTGCCTGGACCTGTTTGTTTTTCGCGACCCTCGCTGGGCAACGCTACATGCTGCGCTTCGTGCCCGCACTATCGAGGCCGTGACGCGCGACGATTGCCGCACGGAGTGGCTGAAAGTCCTCGAATACAAACACTTGCCCCTGGATTCACAGTCGCGCCCCGCCGTTGCGGCAGAGTTCGACGACCTGATTACCTGCATTGACTCAGGCGCATCAGAGATCAACTCGAGCGTCCGCCTGCCGCTCTGCAGCGATCCGGACGACCAGAAATTCCTCGAACTGGCGCGCGACGCCGGTGCACAGACATTGATTACCAAGGACAAGGCACTATTGAAGCTGGGACGAAAAACGGCACGCGAGGGGCTGTTCAGCATTGTGACACCGGAGAAATGGTCTGCCGACTCGCAAGCTGTATAAAATGCCTTCTTTAGCCTGTTTCATTGACGCAGAATGAATACTCCGACACCGCCCTCCTTCGCTCCTGACACGCATGTCCCCTCACTCCGCTCCCGGTTGCCGCAGGTGGGAACGACGATTTTCACCGTGATGTCAGCGCTAGCCGCGGAAAAAGGAGCGGTGAACCTGGGTCAGGGTTTCCCAGATTTCGATTGCGATCCTGCGTTGATCGATGCGGTCACGGCCGCGATGAAGAACGGGTTGAACCAGTATCCCCCAATGGCCGGCGTAGCTGCATTGCGTGAAGCGATTGCGGCGAAGATCGGAAATCTCTACGACCGCAGCTATGACGCCGCGTCGGAGATCACCATCACAGCAGGCGCGACACAAGCCATCCTGACGGCCATCCTGTGCAGCGTCCATCCAGGCGATGAAGTGATCGTCATCGAACCGGTATACGACAGTTATGTGCCGGCGATCGAACTGGCCGGCGGCACTCCGGTATTCGTGCAAATGGAGGTTGGCCCGCAGGGCTATTCAGTTCCCTGGCCTAAAGTCGCTGCGGCGGTGACGCCGAAGACACGGCTAATCATGATCAACTCACCGCATAACCCTACCGGATCGGTGCTGAGGGATGCGGATATTCGCGCACTAAGCGACATCGTGCGAGGAACGGACATCCTGCTCATTTCGGACGAGGTCTACGAGCACATGGTGTACGACGGCGCACGGCATGAGTCGGTGTGCCGCTACCCGGAACTGGCCGCACGCGCGTTTGTGATTTCCAGCTTCGGGAAGACCTATCACGTCACTGGCTGGAAAGTCGGCTATGTAGCCGCACCTGCACCACTGAGCGCGGAATTCCGCAAAGTTCATCAGTTCAATGTATTTACTGTCAACACACCGGTACAGCACGGACTGGCACGCTACATGGCTGAGCCTGCGCCCTACCTTGAACTGCCGGCGTTTTACCAGCGCAAACGCGATCTGTTCCGGGATGGACTAAAGTCGACGCGTTTCAAGCTGCTACCCTCGGAGGGCACTTACTTCCAGTGTGTCGATTATTCGGCTATTTCTACAATGCCGGAAGCCGACTTCGCCAAGTGGCTCACCTCGGAAATCGGCGTCGCCGCGATTCCCGTATCGGCTTTCTACAACCAGCCGAAGGAATCCGGCATCGTCCGTTTTTGCTTCGCGAAGAAAGACGAAACCCTGAGGGCGGCCTTGAATCGTCTTGCAACTTTGTAGGTTTCTTCATATTCTGCCTTCAACGGGCATGGATTACGCCGATAAAGCAGGAAGAGCCCAACACATCATTTCCCATTTTGTGCGCGACCGTGCAGTAACCGGTGGCCAGCACCTCCATTAGCCAAAGGATTCACACAAAAAACCGCGCATACCAGCAACGAGACCGGACCTATCCTGGCAGGGAGGAGACAAATGGATCAACGACGGCTGAGCATGTCCGATATCGTGATCGGCGAACCGCTGCCTTGGGATGTGTATGGGGAAGGAAACAAGCTGTTGCTGCGACGCGGTCAGGTCGTCCAGAACGCCGGCCAGGTTGAGGCGCTGGTCCAGCGCGGACTATATATCGACTCCGGCAACGCCGACAGACTGGCACACACAAAACTCGATGCACAGGCCAAACCGGAAGCCCCCTCGGCACTGCGACTGATCAACATGGCCCTGCAGCGGCTTGAACGCCTGTTGTACAACCTCAGTAATGAAACGGATGCACAAACCCGGACGCTCGACATAGTCAAGGTACTCATCCGGGCAATCGACATTAGCCGGGATGTCGCCCTCGCCTCGCTCCTGCTGAATCAGGCCGCAGCTCGATATGCAGTAAGGCACTGCGTCGATACCGCAATCCTTTCGCTATTGATTGCGCGCGCAATGCACAAGCCGCCAGAGGATATTGAGGAAATCATGGCTGCAGCACTCACGATGAATCTTGGCATGCTGCGCCAGCACGACCAGCTGGAAGCCAAAGAGGGGCCTCTTTCCGCAAAGGAGGAGGAGCTGGTCAGGCGCCATGCGCAACGCAGCGTGGAAATCCTGCAGCAGGCCGGCATCACGCATCCGGCGTGGTTGTCGTATGTGCTGCTCCACCATGAAGAGGAAGACGGTACAGGCTACCCGCTCGGCAAGGCGGTCAGGGAAATACCGCAGAGTGCAAAAATCCTGGCACTGGCCGACCGCTACTGCGCAGCAGTATCGAATCGCAGCTATCGCAAGCCGTTGTTGCCGATTGCCGCCTTGCGCGATGTCATGCTTGCCGACGGCAGGCCGAGCGATCCCACGCTCGTAGCGTACTTCATCAAGGAATTGGGTACCTATCCGCCGGGGACCTTCGTCCGCTTGCAGGACGGGGAAATCGGCGTCGTCACCCACCAGACCGCATCACCGGCCACGCCGGTGGTGCACGCATTTCTCGGTCCGCGAGGCGCTCCTTTATCGTTCCCGATCAAGCGCGACACAAGCAAGGAATCGCATGCGATACAAGGAGCGCTGACAGCACAGCAGGCAATGCTCCCATTCAGCATGCAGCAGTTGTGGGGTGCAGGAGCCGCACCATGAAAAAGGTCGGCAGTACCTTTGCCGGCCCTGATCACCCGTGATCTCAGCCGCGATCATCAACGGCAATCGCCACCCGCTTCATTTGCCACGCTTGGCCATCACCTCCTGGTTGGCCTTGCGATCCGCAGTCACCCGTTGCGCCGTCGGGCGCTCACCCACCATCTTCGTATATTCGCGCACCGGTAGATCCGCCAGCACATCTTCGCCGTAAATAATCTTGGATGCCATGCTGACCAGCGGAAGATGCACATAAGCAGCGCAGTCCGCCATGGTGAATTCAGCGCCGCCAACGTATGGCGAAAACTTCGCGAGCTTGGCGAACGCCTTGGCATTGCGCGTCAGGAGCTTTTGCGTGCGCGCCTTGATTTCATCGGAAACCTTGCCCCCCGAAAAACGCTTCAGCGTACAGCTCCCGCGCAACAAGCTCGAGGTGCAATTCCATGAAAGTCACCAGCTCGCGGACTTTGGCGGCAGCAAATGGATCCGCCGGCAGCAAAGGCTTTTGCGGATACGCGGCTTCAACGTATTCCATCATCACCTGGGACTCGCAAATCGTTCCTTTTTCAGTCTCGAAAAATGGAACCTTGCCGAGCGGTGAGCGCGCCAGCAGTTCAGGAGAGCGGTCGGTCCACACCAGCTCTTCCTGGAACTCGACGCCTTTTTCGAGCAGTGCAAACTTCACCTTGTTGTAGTAGTTGCTTACCGCAAAACCGCAGAGTTTCAACATGTCGCCTCCTTTAGGTTGTTTTTTATTGAGCGATAAAGCTTACCTCACTTGGCACCTGCGTGCTGTGTAAGCCGGAGTCACTCATTTCGGCAATAATAGTGCCGGTAAGACGAGCCAACTCCATTAAAAAAAAGCGATATCAACCATGTCCGCCGAACTCAAAGCCTCCCGCCGGGACGCCACCCTGATCTTGACGCTGTCCAACCCGGGCGCAAAGAATGCGCTGCATCCCGACATGTACGCAGCAGCAATCGAGACGCTAACCACCGCCGAACGGGACAACTCTGTCCGCGCGGTCGTCCTGACAGGCGCCGACAATTTTTTCTGCGCCGGAGGCAACCTCAATCGGCTGCTGGAAAACCGCAGCAAGGACAAGTCGGCACAGGCTGATTCGATCGACCAGCTGCACGGATGGATCGAAGCAATCCGGGACTGTCCTAAACCAGTGATCGCCGCGGTCGAAGGCGCAGCCGCAGGTGCCGGTTTCTCGCTGGCGCTCGCATGCGACCTGATCGTGGCCGCCGAGTCGGCGAAGTTCGTCATGGCGTATGTGCGGGTCGGCCTGACGCCGGACGGTGGCGGATCGTGGTTTTTGACGCAGGCCCTGCCGCGCCAGCTGGCAACAGAGATCCTCATTGAAGGTAAAGCAGTCTCTGCAGGACGCTTGCATAGATTGGGCCTTGTGAATCGCCTTGTTGCCGATGGGACGGCGCTCGACAGCGCGCTCGATTGGGCTGATGAGCTTGCGATACTTTCTCCCAATGCAGTCGAGCGCATCAAATCCCTTACCCATGAAGCGCAAGGCAACTCGCTTGCGCAGCATTTTGAATCCGAAAAGCGCCATTTTGTCGAAAGCCTGCATCACCGCGATGCGCATGAAGGCATCACCGCTTTTCTCGAAAAAAGAAAGCCCCATTACAAATGACAGCACACCAGCGCCGGCGCATTTACCTGATGCGCCATGGCAGCGTCACGTATTTTGACGCCGACGGCAAACCTTTCCTGCCGGAGCAGGTTCCACTCAACGAACTCGGCCGCGAACAGGCGACAGCGGCCGGCAAGGTATTCGCCGCAGAAAAATTGCATTTTGACCGGGTCATCGTCTCCGGCCTGCCCCGCACCGTGGAAACGGCGACGCGCGTCCTCACCGAGACCGGGCAGCAAATCGAACTGGAACACTGGAACGACCTGGAAGAACTCCGCGGCGGCAAGCTCTCCGCGATTCCGGATGAAAGCCTCAAGGAAGCGTTCGTCGGCGCGTTCGACGGCCTTGTACCCGAGCACAAGCAGTTCCTCGGCGGCGAAACCATCGGCCAGCTGATGGACCGCGTCCACCCGTGCATCGACCGGCTGCGAGAGGACAAATCTTGGGATACCGTGCTGCTGGTCCTGCACGGCGGCGTCAATCGCGCGATCCTGTCGTACGCGCTGACGAACCAGCGCCTGTTCCTCGGCAATCTCGCGCAGACCGCCGGTTGCATCAATGCAATTGACGTGGGTGAGAACCATGCGGACTGGGTGGTGAGGATCGTGAATTACTCCCCTATCTCTGAACTGCAAGGGAATTCCCGCCATACGACGATGGAAGTACTGCTGGAGCAGTACAAGAAATCGCGCGGTTTGTAGGAATTGGCGATATTTGTAGTAGTTTCGCCGGCCAAGCGCCCTGAAATAGTACGGTCGTGCGATTTTATGCTGTAGAATGTGTCGACATTGATCCGCCCTTTTCTTGAGGAGACAAGATGTACGAAGAATTCATGGGTACGCGGCCCGTTTCGGAGCGGGCGAAATTCGACGTCGCCGCCTTGCAGGAGTACATGCGCCAGCACATCGACGGTTTTTCCGGCGAACTGACTGTGGAGCAGTTCAAGGGTGGTCAGTCGAACCCGACCTTCAAGCTCACTGCAGGCGACCAGCGCTATGTGCTGCGCACCAAGCCAGGCCCAGCCGCGAAGCTGCTGGCGTCCGCCCATGCCATCGACCGCGAATTCCGCGTGATGGATGCCCTGCACAAGGCAGGTTTTCCCGCCGCACGCCAGTACACGCTGTGCCTGGATGAATCCGTCATCGGCCGTGCGTTCTACATCATGGATTTCGTCGACGGCCGCGTGCTGTGGGATCAATCGCTGCCCGGCATGACGCAGGCAGAACGCGGCTCGATTTATGACGAAATGAACCGCGTCATCTCGCAACTGCACACGGTCGACTACGCAGCCATCGGACTGGCGGACTACGGCAAGCCGGGCAATTACTTCGCACGCCAGATCGACCGCTGGACAAAGCAGTACCGGGCGTCGGAGACCGAGAAAATCGAGGCCATGGACAACCTGATCGAGTGGCTGCCAAAGAATATTCCGGAAGGCGACGAAACCAGTATCGTCCACGGTGACTTCCGCCTCGACAACATGATCTTCCATCCGACCGAGCCGCGCGTGCTGGCGGTGCTCGACTGGGAGCTGTCGACGCTGGGCCATCCGCTGGCCGACTTCTCCTACCACTGCATGAGCTGGCATATCCCGCAAGGTCAGTTCCGTGGCATTGGCGGACTTGACCTCAAGGCGCTAGGTATTCCGAGCGAGGATGAATACATCGCGAAGTATTGCGAGCGCACCGGCAAGACGATCCGCAAGGAAGACTGGAACTTCTACATCGCATACAACATGTTCCGCCTCGCAGGCATCCTGCAGGGCATCATGAAGCGCTATGTCGATGGCACCGCCTCCAGCGAGCAGGCCTTAAAGAACGGCAAGGCAGCGCGCCCCATGGCGGAAATGGGATGGCGTTACGCAAGCGGCCAAAAGGCCTGACCGCGCAACGTCTTTCTCCTGCGGAGAATTTCAAACTTCTGCATAATCCATGCAGCCCATGCAGCACTTGAAATTCCACCGTCAGGAGAACAACAATGATCGACGTCTATTCCGCAGCAACGCCAAACGGCCACAAGGTCCATATCATGTTAGAGGAATGTGACCTCCCCTACCGGGTGCACCACATTAACATCGGCGAGGGCGACCAGTTCAAGCCCGAGTTCCTCTCGATTTCTCCCAATAACAAGATCCCCGCCATCGTTGATGCCGAAGGGCCGGACGGCAAACCGTTTTCACTGTTCGAGTCGGGCGCCATTCTCGTTTATCTGGCCAGCAAGGTCGGCAAGTTCCTTGGCAATACCGATCGTGAAAAATTCACGACATTGCAGTGGCTGATGTTCCAGATGGGCGGTGTCGGTCCGATGCTGGGGCAAGCCCACCACTTCCGCATTTATGCGCCGGAGAAGATCGAGTATGCGGTCAACCGTTACTCCAATGAGGCCAAGCGTCTATATGGCGTGATCGACAAGCAATTGTCAAAGCATGCCTATCTGGCAGGCGAAGAATATACGATCGCCGATATCGCGACCTTTCCATGGCTGCGTTCGTGGAAGAACCAGGGGATCGAATGGGAAGACTACCCGCACGCGAAACGCTGGTTCGACGAGATCAGCGAGCGTCCGGCCGTCCAACGCGGTGTTGAAGTCCTCGCAAAGCAGCACAAGCCGCTGCTCGATGACAAATCAAAGGAAATATTATTCGGCAACGCGCAATACCAGAAGCGGTAAAACGTAATCGGGAATACACCATGAAAGATGGGTTCCACAGCGGAGCCCATCAGCTGTCTGTTACAGGTAGCGCCGAGCGATGGACTCGGCAACACATACCGGCTTGTCGCCGCCCTCCAATTCCATCGTCACCTTCCAAACAATCTGCATACCACCGTCGATGTCTTCCACCTCCAGCAGGGTCATGCGGCCTCGAATGCGGCTTCCGACCGGGACCGGCGCCGGAAAACGGACCTTGTTGAGCCCATAATTCACGCTCATCTTCGACGGCGGCATTGACACGGCACTCTGCATCATCATCGGCAGCAGCGACAAGGTCAGGAAACCGTGAGCAATCGTTCCGCCGAAAGGCGATTCGCGGCGACTGCGCTCAGCATCAAGGTGAATCCACTGATGGTCGCCAGTCGCGTCGGCAAACATGTTGACTCGCTCCTGCGTGACCGCGAACCACTCGGTCACCGCGACTTCCTGTCCAACCAGCCCCTTTAGTTCTTCTTCAGATGCAATGACGCGCATTTTGTCTCCGTTATTGGTGTGATGCGGGAACTGCAGGAATCATGCTTGGGGACGTCGCTGGAACATCCCCATGCCTTTGATCGTCGCGACCAGTTCGCCATGCTGGTTCTTTGCCTGCCACAAAGTCACCACGACGCCGCGATCGGGCTTGCTCGTGGACGGGCGCGTTTCCAGCGCTGTCGTCGTGACGGTCAGCGTATCTCCGCCCCGTACCGGCTTGATCCAACGGATTTCGTCCACGCCTGGTGAACCGAGGCTGGCGGCACCATTCAGGAAACGGTCAACCATCAGGCGCATGATGAGGCCGCAGGTATGCCAGCCGCTGGCAATGATCCCGCCATACATCGATTGTGCCGCTGCGGCCTTATCGACATGAAAAGGCTGAGGGTCGAACTGTTTCGCAAAATCGATGATTTCTTCTTCGGTGACCGTTCGTGATCCGACTTCAATCGTTTTGCCAACTTCAAAATCTTCGAAATACCAGTGCGGTTGCGACATGTTCTCCCCTTATGGTTTAAGCAGCGTTCTTGAAGCCCGGCTGTGCCGCAAAACGTGCCAGATGATGGTCCGTATCACCGAGCGTCAGTTCGATCATGGTCAAGCGCTTGAAGTGATGCGCAGCCGGGAGTTCATTTGTAACACCCATGCCGCCGTGCAGCTGGATCGCCTGTTGCCCCACGTACTTCAACGCTTGCCCGACGCGTGCCTTGGCAGCAGAAACCGTACGACGCCGCTCGCCGGCATCCGGCGAGCCAACCTTCACCGCCGCCAAGGTCGCCATCGAACGCGCCTGTTCCGCCTGCATGAACATTTCCGCCATCCGATGCTGAAGCGCCTGGAATTTCCCGATTGGCACACCGAATTGCTGGCGCGTCTTTAGATATTCCAACGTTGCAGCGTTCAACGCATCCATTGCACCAACCGCCTCGGCACACAGCAGCGTCGCACCGTAGTCGGAAGCCGCATCAAGGATGCCCCACCCTGCCCCCGCCCTGCCGAGCAAAGCTGATGCAGGAACGCACACATTCAACAAGATGATGTCGGCTGCACGCTGGCAGTCGATAGTGCGGTACTCGCGACGCGTTACACCGGCAGCCTCGGCAGGAATCAGGAACAGTGAAATACCATCTGTGTCGGATTGACTGCCGCCCGTGCGTGCAGACACGATGAGCTGGTCAGCCTGGGCGCCATGAATCACGACCGTCTTTGTGCCATTGAGGACGTATCCCTCGCCATCGGCCGTGGCAGCAGTCTCGATATTGAACAACTCATGACGCGCCTGCTTCTCGCCAAGCGCGCAGGCCAGCTTCAGCTCGCCTGCGGCAACCTTCTCCAGCAATGCTTCGCGGCCGCCCGCAAGCTTCAGGAACTGCGCGCCCAATACGGTTGCAAAGTAAGGTTCCACGACAAGTCCGCGGCCAAGCTCCTGCATCACGACCATCATGTCGACGGCCGAGCCGTTGAAACCGCCCTGCTCCTCCGGCACCGGCAGTGCAGTCATTCCCAATTCAACAAGCGTGGCCCATGCCGTATCGGACACGCCTTGCTCGGAATGGACGATCTTGTTGCGATGATCGAAGGTATAGTCCTTGTCGATGAAACGGCGCAGCGCATCCTTGAATTGTTGCTGCTCGGGTGTGTAGTTGAAGTCCATAGTCTCCTCACAGCCCCAGAATCATCTGGGTGATGATGTTTTTCTGAATTTCGTTGGAACCGCCGTAGATGGAAGTCTTCCGATAGTTGAAGTAATACGGTGCAAGCGGAGCCGCATCGTCATCCCCGGTCAAGCTGTGCTCGTGTTCGCCTTCCAAGTACGTCGGATCGAACGGCATCGCATAGGGACCGACGGCTTCCACCAACAATTCGGTGAGCATCTGCTGGACTTCCGTACCTTTGACCTTCAGCATCGATGCTTCCGGACCCGGACCACGCTTGCTGCTCTCCTGCGACAGCACGCGCAGCACCGTCATCTCGAGCGCCATGATCTCGATCTCAAGGCTTGCGACCTTGGCGGAATACACCGGATCATCGAGCAGCGGCTTGCCGTTCTTTGAGTGGTTGTTTGCAACGCGCTTGAGGAACTGCAGCTCGCGTTTTGCACGGCCTACGGCTGCGATATTCGTACGCTCATGACCAAGCAGGTACTTCGCGTAAGTCCATCCCTTGTTTTCCTCACCGATCAGGTTCTGTACCGGGACTTTTACGTTGTCGAAGAACACTTCGTTCACCTCATGCTCTTCATCGAGCATGATGATCGGACGGACTGTGATGCCCGGGGTCTTCATATCGATCAGGAGGAAGGAAATCCCCTCCTGTTTTCGCGCGTTGGGATCAGTACGCACGAGACAGAAAATCATGTCGGCATGCTGCGCCAGCGTGGTCCAAGTCTTCTGACCATTGACGATATAAAAATCGCCCTGGCGCTCGGCACGGGTTTTCAGGGAAGCCAGGTCAGAGCCTGAGCCCGGCTCGGAATAGCCTTGGCACCACCAGTCGTCGCAGTTGAGGATGCGTGGCAGGTAATATCGCTTCTGCGCTTCGTTGCCGAATGCCATGATGACCGGTGCAACCATCGCGACGCCAAACGGCATGATCGCCGGCGTGCCGGCAGCAGCGCACTCTTCCTCCCAGATATGGCGCTGTACGGGGCTCCACCCCGTGCCGCCGTATTCTTTCGGCCAACCGGTACCAACCCAGCCCTGCTTGGCGACAATCTTGTGCCAGCGAACGTAATCTTCTTTGGAAAGGCGCTTGTGATTGAGGACTTTGTGCTGCAGGTCTTTCGGAAGGTTCGCGTCGAGGAAGGCGCGAACGGAATCGCGGAAGGCGAGGTCTTCCGCCGTGTAATTCAAATCCATGCTGTCTCCTTGTTGTCCGGGTTAAAAAGCACGACCGTTCTAAAACGATTATACAGGCGGATTATTTGGCTGTGTGACAAAAAAGGCATGCGCACCCATATTGCCTTTTAGGAAACCAAAGGGATTGTTAGCGCGCAAGCAAAAAAGAAGTGGAAAGAATCAGACGGCAAGACCGGCGGAATCCGTCGGCGCTGAGAGCAACTACTGAAGGGTCTGTTTCGGAATGGGGGATGGCAAAGGCAGGACGTCAATGCCTTCTTCGATCAGCGCCTCGCATTCATGTGCCGTCGCCACGCCGCGAATTGCTCGCTCCGGCGCTTCGTTGTAATGAATGCGCCTTGCCTCCTCCGCAAAACGATCCCCAACGTCCTCGGTATTGGCAGCGATTTGCCGAATCATGCTCAGAACCTGTGCCTGAACTTGGGCCACCGCATCATTTTGCGGTTCCGGAGCGCCAGACAGGTTTAGGCGCGGCGCAGCCGGCAATCTTTTGACTACATGGTTTCCGCAGACCGGGCATTCGATTCCCCGTGCGTCCGACTGCCTATTGAAATCCTCTTCGGACGAGAACCATCCTTCAAAGCGATGATCATTTTCGCAGCTGAGGTTATAGACTTTCATGAATCGGGATGCCGGGCCTGATGGAACTTTCATCAGCATGAACAACGATGATAACTGTTCATGCGGTAGCGAAAAGGATTGGAAGAACGCTGCACTCAGCGGCGCAGAGGTCGCCGCATTGCGCAGCACATTCTACATTTTTCCGCCCGGACATGTACAAAAGGCAGGAGGTCGCGTGATCGCCGGCTCTAGAGTTTCGTCACACCATGCAAGGGCAAGCAGATCAGTGGGCCCTAGGGGAATAAAGAGGCGGCGCCGACATTGCGCCGCCAGTCTTATTTGAATTCGAACTGTTGTTGCGCTTGGTCGAGCAGGCCCGGCAAACGTTGGGCCAAAAGTACTGCTTTTGCCCGTCGACGCGCAGAAGCTGCCTCCAGCGCTCCGGTAAGCTTTCTCACACTGGATTTGATTTCCACCACTTGTTCAGATTTGGCGAGACGAACCAAGCCGCGAAGGGCCTCGCGATAAACGTGCTTTTCACGAGCACTGGATTCTTCTCCGAGGGTTGCAGTAATCAGGTTTTCGATGACGACGTCGGTGCTGGTGGGCGAGTTTCTCATGGCCTTAACCTCGTTGAGGGAAAGAATTTTCTCGGAAGCAAGTATGGCAAAATTTCTCCCGGATATGCTTGAGAAATCTCAATTGGCAAACGGATAGAATGAGAAAACGCAACAGAAGTTACAAACAGAAATAAAAAAAGCCCGCAGGCAATGCCATGCGGGCGAATACTTCTTGGGAGGTTCAAAGAAGTGCCTATCGTAACGACTGTTTGATTGAGGCAATTTGCTTTAAAACAAACGCTTCATACCCGTTTGAGAATCCTCAATAATTACCCACAGAAACTGTTACCAAGTCTGTGGACAACCGTGTTGAGAACTCGATAAGGCATTGATTTTCAAATCTTTTCTCCCTTAGACACCCGGGCGGGCACTTTTCGAACAATCGTCGACGTACCAATTTAGGATTGAGACGCCAGCGCCTGCTTTGCCTGCATGTCCGCGTGATAGGAAGACCGCACCATCGGCCCGGACGCGACATGTGTGAAGCCCATCTTTTCTCCCGTAACCCTAAGTGCGTTGAACTCGTCTGGCGTCACATAGCGCTGGACAGGAAGATGATGCGCGCTCGGCTGTAAATATTGCCCAAGGGTCAACATCTCAATTTCGTGTTCCCGCATATCGCGCATGACAGCTTCGACCTCTTCCAGCGTTTCACCCAAGCCCAACATCAGTCCGGATTTGGTTGGAACCTGTGGATGGCGCTGTTTGAATCGTTGCAGCAAGTCCAGTGAGTGATCATAGTCAGCGCCAGGGCGCGCCATGCGGTACAGGCGCGGTACCGTCTCGAGATTGTGATTGAACACGTCTGGCGGAGCTTTTCCGAGCAATTCCAATGCAGTATCCATCCGCCCCCGGAAGTCGGGCGTCAGGATTTCAATACGGATATCGGGGCTCAGTCGGCGAGTCTCCTCTATACAGGCGACAAAATGCCCCGCCCCGCCGTCACGCAAGTCATCGCGGTCAACTGAAGTGATCACGACATATTTCAATCCCATCGCCTGTATCGTGCTCGCCATGTTCTTCGGCTCATTGGGATCGAGCGGATTCGGGCGTCCGTGGCCGACGTCACAAAATGGACAGCGGCGGGTGCAGATATCGCCCATGATCATGAATGTCGCCGTACCGCTCTTGAAACACTCGCCGAGATTCGGGCAGTTCGCCTCCTCGCACACGGTATGCAAGTGGTTCTCGCGCAGGACTGCCTTCAGCCGCTGCACTTCCTTCGTACCCGTGAATTCGGCACGAATCCACTTCGGTTTGCGCAGGTACTGGGATGGCTCGGTTGGCACGATCTTGATCGGAATACGCGCCATTTTCTCTGCGCCACGCAGCTTCTCTCCTGCCTTTACAGGGCTTGGCGCAGGATTTTTGCTGGCGGGATAATTCGATTCACTCATTGCTGTCCTTTGCTGTCCTTCCCTGTCCTTTAGCCGCGATAGTAGCGCTGCGGCACAAATGGGGTCTTTGCAACTTCGACTGGAACCGGTTTACCGCGGACAATCGCATTTAATGCTGTACCGATTGCAGCATGTGCCGCCTCTACATACCCCATCGCCACCGGGCCGCCAAGCGTCGGGCCGAAGCCACCACTAGTGACCTTGCCAATGACTCGCCCGGTCGCGTCGACCAACTCTGCTCCTTCGCGCACCGGCATCCGGTCTTTTACCAGCAAGCCGACACGCTTGTGGGCGACGCCCTCTGCCAGCTGACGCATAATGATTTCCGCACCGGGATAACCACCAGCGCGAGCGCCATCAGCACGGCGCACCTTCGACAACGCCCACGCGAGGCTTGCCTCAACCGGCGTCGTCTGGGTGTCCATGTCATGGCCATAGAGACACAATCCCGCTTCGAGGCGCAGCGAATCGCGTGCACCAAGACCGATCGGAGCGACCTCAGGCTGTGCCAGCAGCAAGCGAGCCAGTTCTTCGGCTTTCTCTGCCGGAACGGAGATCTCGAAGCCGTCTTCCCCGGTGTAACCTGAGCGGCTGATAAAGCACTCAGCGCCGACGAGCGTGACCTTGGCGGTATTCATGAAGACCATCTTCGCAGTGTCCGGTGCGAGGCGAGCCATGACGGCACCAGCGGCCGGTCCCTGCAACGCAAGCAGCGCACGATCAGCAAGTTCCTCGATCGTGCAGCGCCCGGCAAGATGCTTTTTCAGGTGTGTGACATCCTGCTGTTTGCAAGCCGCATTCACCACGAGGAACAGATGGTCGCCGCCATTCGAGACCATCAGGTCATCGAGGATTCCGCCCTGCTCATTCGTGAAGACCGCGTAGCGCTGGAGATTGCGCGGCAGGTCGACGATATCGACCGGCACCAAAGACTCAAGCGCCGCTGCGGCACCCTCGCCCGACAGCCGAACCTGCCCCATATGGGATACGTCAAACAACCCTGCTTGAGTACGCGTATGGTTGTGCTCCTTCAGTACGCCGCTTGGATACTGCACCGGCATCTCGTAGCCTGCAAACGGAACCATCTTGGCGCCGAGCTCAACATGGAGGTTGTACAGCGGCGTGCGGGCGAGAGCCTGGGTGTTGATATCCATAGAAATCCGTTCCTTGTTATTGAATGCAAAAAACAACCGAGCTCAGCACTCGATCACATTGACTGCGAGCCCTCCGCGCGCAGTCTCCTTGTATTTAACCTTCATGTCGGCGCCAGTCTCCCTCATGGTCTTGATGACTTTATCAAGAGAGACGAAATGGTGTCCGTTACCACGCAACGCCATTCGTGCGGCGTTGATTGCCTTGATCGATCCCATCGCATTGCGCTCGATGCATGGCACCTGCACCAGCCCGCCGATCGGATCGCACGTAAGCCCGAGATTGTGCTCCATGCCGATTTCCGCGGCATTCTCGACCTGCTCCGGCGTTCCGCCCATTACTTCTGCCAGCGCACCCGCCGCCATCGAGCATGCGACGCCGACCTCGCCCTGGCAGCCGACCTCTGCACCGGAAATCGATGCATTCTCCTTGTACAGGATGCCGATCGCTGCCGCCGTCAGAAGGAAACGGATGACGCCCTCTTCGTTCGCGCCGGGAATGAAACGGTGGTAGTAGTGCAGGACGGCCGGCACGATGCCCGCCGCGCCGTTTGTCGGCGCAGTGACCACGCGTCCGCCGGCGGCATTTTCTTCGTTGACTGCCAATGCGTACAGGTTAACCCAGTCCAGCGTCGTCAGCGGATCGCGCAAATTCGCTTCCGGCTGGCTCGACAGCTTGCGATAAAGTTCAGCTGCACGTCGTTGCACCTGCAATCCACCGGGCAGCGTTCCTTCCTTCTCGCATCCCCGTCGGACGCACTCCTGCATCACCTGCCAAATTCTTAACAGCCCTGCACGCGTGTCCGCCTCGGGGCGCCAGGCCGTCTCGTTCTGCAGCATCAGGCTGCTGATTGCCACGTTATTCTGCTTGCATAGCGCCAGCATCTGCGACGCGGTCGTAAACGGATGGCGGAGGACCGTCGTATCCGGCACGATGCGATCGCTGCCCGCCGCTTCCTCATTCACGACAAAGCCACCACCCACGGAGTAATAGACTTTGCTCAACACTTCGGTGCCGGCAGCGTCATATGCCGTCAGGCGCATGCCATTGGGGTGGTATGGCAAGGAGTGCCGCTTGTAGAACAGAAGATGTTCGCTCTCGGCGAATCTGATCTCTTTCTCGCCAAGCAGCGTAATGCGTCCGGAACTCCTGACCTGCTCGAGCCTGGCCGGCACGGCATCGACATCGACCGTGTCGGGTGCATCTCCAAGCAGGCCCAGCAGCACCGCCTTATCGCTGCCGTGCCCCTTTCCGGTGGCGCCAAGCGAGCCGTATAGCTCCGCCTTGAGCGATTCTGTACGCGCAAGTAACCCGGCGTCCTTCAGTCCCGTCACGAACATGAGTGCGGCACGCATCGGACCCACGGTGTGAGAACTCGACGGTCCGATGCCGATCTTGAACAACTCGAAAACGCTGATGGCCATGATATTCCGCCCTGTTCCAATGAAGATGCAATACAGCTTGGACGCCGGAATACGACCAGGCGTTCACCGCCCCTCTGGTTACCGCCCTGCTTTATTCGTAGTCCGACATCGGGGGGCAGGAGCAGACGAGGTTGCGGTCGCCATACACGTTGTCCACCCGCCCAACCGGCGGCCAGTACTTGTTGCCGCGCAGTGAGCTGACCGGGAACACCGCCTGCTCACGCGAATAGGACCGGTTCCATTCGCCGGCGATATCCATTGCAGTGTGCGGTGCGTGGCGCAGCGCGCTGTCCTCCGCCGTCACGCTTCCGTTTTCGATGGCGCGGATCTCCTCGCGAATGGTGATCATCGCCTCGCAGAAGCGGTCCAGCTCATCCTTCGACTCACTCTCGGTCGGCTCGATCATCAGCGTGCCCGGCACCGGGAACGACATCGTCGGCGCGTGGAAGCCGAAGTCCATCAGGCGCTTTGCGACATCATCGACGGTAATGCCAGTGTCCTTCAGCGGACGCAAGTCCACGATGCACTCATGGGCGACGATTCCGTTCTCGCCTGCGTACAGGATCGGATAATGCGGTGCGAGGCGCTTTGCAATGTAGTTGGCATTCAGGATCGCGACCTGGCTGGCCTCCTTCAGCCCCTGGCGTCCCATCAATTTGATGTAGGTCCAGCTGATCGGCAGAATACTCGCGCTGCCCCAGGGAGCAGCGCAAACCGGTGCCGACTTGTTCTCCAGCACGCGATGACCAGGGAGGAACGGTGCCAGATGCGATTTCACGCCGATCGGACCGACGCCGGGGCCGCCACCGCCGTGGGGAATGCAGAATGTCTTGTGCAGGTTCAGATGGGATACGTCGCCACCAAACTTGCCCGGCTGGCAAAGCCCAACCATCGCGTTCATGTTCGCGCCGTCGATATACACCTGGCCGCCGTGCGCATGCACGATGTCGCAGATTTCGGTGACGGCCTCCTCGAACACGCCGTGCGTCGAAGGATAGGTAATCATGATCGCTGCAAGGTCGGAAGCATGCTTCTCTGCCTTGGCCTTCAGGTCGGCGACATCCACATTACCGCGCTCGTCGCACTGCACGACAACCACCTGCATGCCGACCATCTGTGCGGTCGCAGGATTGGTGCCATGTGCCGAGCTTGGGATCAGGCAAACATTGCGATGCCCTTCACCGCGGCTCTGATGGTAAGCGCGGATCGCAAGCAGGCCGGCGTATTCCCCCTGCGAGCCGGCATTCGGCTGCAGTGACACGGCATCGTAACCCGTGCACGCAACCAGCATCTGCTCAAGCTCCGAGGTCAACTGTTGGTAGCCTTGTGCCTGCTCCAACGGTGCAAACGGATGGATATTGCCGAACTCCTTCCATGTCACAGGAATCATTTCGGTCGTCGCATTCAGCTTCATCGTGCAGGAACCAAGCGGAATCATCGTACGGTCAAGCGCCAGGTCCTTGTCCGCCAAGGCCCGCAGATAACGCAGCATCTGGGTTTCGGAATGATGGCTGTTGAATACGGGATGCGTCAGGTATTCGCTGGTACGCACAAGCGCTGCAGGGATCCGGTCGGCCGCAGCTTCTTCACAGGCAGCAAACGATGGCACAGTCTTGTTGCCGGCAAAAATGGCCCAGAGCGCCTCAACATCCTCGCGCGTGGTTGTCTCGTCGAGTGAAATGCCGACCGTCGCAGCGTCGACTTCGCGCAGGTTAATCGACTGTTTGCGGGCTTGCGCATGAATCTCCTGCGTCCGGGCGCCGGTGTGGACAGTGATCGTGTCAAAGAAACCCGCCGTGCGGACGTCGAGATCGAGTTTGCGCAGTCCGTCAGCAAGCGTTGTAGCCAAGCGATGCACTCGCTGTGCAATCGTCTTGAGGCCCTTCGGGCCATGGTAGACAGCATACATGCTCGCCATGTTCGCGAGCAGCACCTGCGCCGTGCAAACGTTGCTGGTCGCCTTCTCGCGGCGAATATGCTGCTCACGCGTCTGCATTGCGAGTCGATATGCCTTGTCACCGTGGCTGTCGATCGACACGCCCACAATACGGCCGGGCATCAGGCGCTTGTTGGCATCGCGCGTAGCGAGGTACGCCGCATGCGGGCCACCGTATCCGAGCGGCACACCAAAACGTTGCGCCGAACCAATCGCGACGTCGGCACCGAATTCACCCGGCGGCGTCACCAAGGTCAGCGCCAGCAGATCGGCGGCCACCACGACCAGTGCACTTTTCGCGTGCGCCCTGGCAACCGTGTCCTTGTAGTCATGGATCTCACCATCCAGCGTCGGGTACTGCAGCAATACGCCAAAGCAGTCCAGTTGATCGAGATCGGTGCGATGATCCCCTACCACGACTTCAATGCCGATCGGCTCGGCACGGGTACGCACCACGTCGATAGTTTGCGGAAAGCATTCCTCCGAAACGAAGAAGATTTTGCTCTTGCTCTTCGAAACACGCTGGCAGAAGGTCATCGCCTCCGCCGCCGCAGTCGCCTCGTCCAGCAAGGAGGCATTGACGATCTCCATGCCAGTAAGGTCGCAAACCATGGTCTGGAAGTTCAGCAAAGCTTCCAGACGTCCCTGCGAAATCTCGGGCTGGTAGGGAGTGTACGCGGTGTACCAGGCAGGATTCTCGAGCAGATTGCGCAGGATGACATTCGGCGTGTGGCAGTTGTAATAGCCCATGCCAATGTACGACTTGAACAGCTGGTTCTTCGATGCGATCTTGTGCAGCTCGTCCAGCACTTCCGGCTCGCTCCGGGACTCGCCAAGCTTCAGCGGCTCGTGCGACAGAATGGCATTTGGAACCACTTTTTTGACGAATGCATCCATGGACTCGAAGCCAAGCTCCGCAAGCATTGCATTCCGTTCGTCTTCGCCCGGACCGATATGCCTGTCAATGAAATCAGTACGTTGCTGCAATTCTGCAAACGTAGCCCGCTTCTGAACCATGGTTACCTCTCAAACTGGAATGATGCCTCGCATGCGCTGTGGCATACGGGTAAATTACGTAAGGGCGAATGCAGAACCGCACTCGCCGGATTGAAGATCGACCGAAGTGAATCAGCCAAGTGAAGCGATATACGCCTTGTAGCCCGCCTCATCCATGAAACCACTCAGGTCATCCGCCTGGGTCGGCTTGAACTTGAAGAACCAGCCAGCGCCCATGGGATCTTCATTGACCTTGCCCGGCTCATCGGCCAGCGTTGAATTGACCTCGGTGACAACACCGCCAGCCGGCATCAGAATCTCGCCGGCAGTCTTTACCGATTCGATCACTGCAGCTTCTTCGCCCTTGTTAAATTCTTTCTCAACCTCTGGCAACTGGACATATACGAGGTCGCCGAGATGGTCTTGAGCGTAGTCAGTGATACCTACCGTGACGAGGCCGTCAGCCTCAATGCGCAGCCATTCATGTTCTTGTGTGTACACGGTCTTGCTCATTCCCCATCTCCTGAAAAGTTGAAAGTTGCACCGGCATCCACTGCCCCAAATGGCGCCAAAAACACACCGGTAATCATGTGGCGAAATTTTAGTGGGTTCCGGACCTATATTGTATTCAAACCAGGCACATCAACATTTTTTAATGAAAAACCGCGGTACAACTCCGTTTATTTTTAAAACTTATGCTTATTAATAAATTCAAAAAACGAAATCAATTATTTCTTGACAGGCATGCAAATGCTTGACGAGCGATTAAGTGCCTATTTCCATAGGAAACAGCCCCGCGCCGGTACGTATTGGGGCACAGTGCAAGGTATGCCCCCGCCGCGTTTGGGGTAAAAGCGCACATCGCCGATGTTGCTCGTCTTGCATAGCTCGCTATGCACATCTATGCGCCTTGCCGACGCACTTTTTCGCCCTCCCAACCCGGGGCTGTTTTCTACCGAAATAGGTTCTAAAGGAGATTCATTGAGGAGGGAAAGAATGAAAGTGACTTGCGCGTATGCTTGAGTAGAAAGAGGAACAGGCATTGAGCACGCGCCAGCACCAGGAAGCACAGCCAGATAAGGAAGATTTTTTGACGGTACGGTCTGGAGACATAGGTAACAGTTTAGTCCGGGGACATGGGTAACAGTTTTGCCAAACTAAAAGGGTATCTCAAGGAGGTGCCCTATGCCTTGGAGCGAAACAACACCTATGGACCAGAAGACACAGTTTATTGC
>DASRXG010000097.1:0-4732 GCA_035654275.1 Noviherbaspirillum sp. | reverse complement strand
CGTGACGGCAAGCCGTTCGACGTCAGGAGCATCCTGGACCTGAGCTGGCAGAAAGAACGCAAGCTGTAACAGGCTGAATAGGGAGGCCCCTCTCCCGTCTGCAGAAGAGGGGCGATATATATAAGAAACTTCATGGCCGGCCCTTGCCGGCCATCGCATTTAAAAAAAGCATGAGCTCCAGAACCCGCCTCACCGGCAACAGCAAACGATTCGCCTTCGCCCTGGCAGTCGTCTTCATTCTCTTCATCTGGCAACTGGCCGCGTGGTCACTGCCCGATTTCCTGATGCCGGACGTGCACACCGTGATCGTGCGCCTGTGGCAGGAAATGCAGACCGAGAATTTCCGCGCCGCGCTGTGGGGCAGCCTGGGCCGCCTTGGCGCCGGTTATGGGTCCGCCATGTTGTTCGGCATCGGTTTCGGCCTGATCGGTGCCATCCTGTTCTTCTTCCGTGAAGTACTGAAGTCCGCCATCATCATCCTGCAATCGATCCCGTCGATCGCCTGGGTGCCGCTGCTGCTGATTCTGATGGGTTTCGGCAGCCTGCCGATCATCGTCGTGGTCGCGATTGCCGCCTTCTTCCCTGCCGCGCTGTCGGTGATGAATGCCACTGAAAGCGTGCAGCATGTGCATGTGTCCGCCGCCCGCGTGATGGGCGCCTCGCGCTGGGACATGATCAAGCGCGTGTACCTGCCAGCCGTCATGCCGGAACTCATCACCGGCGCGCAGCTCGCCTTCGGCAATGCATGGCGTGCGCTGATTTCGGCGGAGATGCTGGTCGGCTTCGGCAAGGGCCTGGGCCGCTCGCTGTCCTACGCCGGTGAAACCGCCGACATGGTCGGCGTGATGACCAGCATCCTTGCGATTGCCATCCTTGCACCGGTGATCGACCAGCTGCTGTTGGAGCGGCTGAAGCACCGTGTGCTGCGCTACCAATATGTCTGAGTGCACCTGACATGAACACTTCCGCTCCATCCCTTTCTTACCTGTTGCCACGCGCGCTTCTGGCAGCAACATTGTCCGGCTTAGCGGCGTCCGCGCAGGCAGCTGACGGGCTGGAACGTGCCCAACAGAACCGCAAGCTGGTTGCGGGAGTGCATTACGTCGTACCGGAATATAAAGCCGGCATGAAATTCCGCACGCCTGAATCTGTCGATACAGCTCTACTCGAAGATCTCAGCCGGCGCTTGCAGGTTTCGCTCGCCACCGTACGTACCGAGCCCGGGAAACAGGTCCAACTGCTTCGTAACGGCAAAGCCGATATCGCGCTCGCAACAGTCGGCAATGCCGATCCTTTATACCGCACGGCGACTGTGATTCCGACCGGTTATTCCGCTGGTCCGATGGCCATCATGCGCAGCGACACTGATATCAAAACGTGGGAGCAGCTCAAAGGCCGAAAGGTCTGCGTGTCCGAAGGCGGCCTGTATGTCGGCATGATCGCGGCCAAATACGGTGCCATCGAAAAGATCTACAGAGCACCGGCAGACGCACTCATCGCGGTGCGCGTCGGCGAATGCGATGCGACCGTGCATGACAGCGTGATGCTGGAAGAACTGATCAAGCTGCCAGAATGGAAAAAATTTTCGGCCAGACTGCCGGTCGGTCCGCGTACAGCACTCGCCTTCGTCGTGCCAAGCGCGGACAAGAAAAGCGCCACCTACCTCAAGCAAGTCACGAATGACTGGGCGGCCAACGGTACGCTGGACAAGCTCGTGAAAAATGCGGTGCGCAATATCGCATTTGAGGTGTATCTCGATCAGACAGTGCCCGACTGTCATTAGCCGTTTTCGCTGCCCGAAGACCAGGCAACAAAAAGGCGGCAGCCATTTCTGGCGTGCCGCCTCGTCGATAACGGAGTTATCTTAGAACTTGTAAGTCAGCCCGACGCGAACCACCGGGTAGTAGCGGAAGTCCTTTGCCTTATCGCGCAGCTCTGCGCTCTCGGCAGCCAAGTCGGTAGCGAGCTGATCACAGACAACTGCTCCTGCTGTGCAATTGCGGCTGGCCAGATCGACATCCGGCGCCCCCTGGAACATCACGCCTAAATCTGCCGTGAAGCCCAAGCCTTTGTCTTTCGCCACGGCGTTGCCCCAGCCGACGCCCACATACGGAACAAGCTTTCTGAAATCGATGGTGCCGTCCACTTCCCCAGCCTGAGAGGCCGTGTAAGGCGTCCCGTTAAAGGTATAGGTTCCGCCTGCAGTCGGCTTGGCGCTTGCCGTGATCTTGTTTCCGTTATAAACCAGTCCACCGGTAAGGCGGAATTGGGTGGAGGTCGGATACAGGTCCAGCAAGGCATTAAACGTACGCAACTTCAGCTTTGCATCGTAGCTCGCATCGTCGGTTTCTTCGTCATAGGAATAGCTAAACGTATTGAAACCGACTCGTGCATTGAGCGTGTCCTTCATTACCGGAACGATCAGGTGCAAGCCAAGTCCGGTCGTGCCGAGATCAGCGGAGAGACCGACCGTCTGGGCTTGTGCAGATGCAGTGGCAGCCAGAGCGCCGAGAACGGCGAGCGTGTGCAAAGATTTTTTCATTTTTAGTAAGTCAAAAAAAATAAAACAAAGGGAAAAACAAAAACAGTCGGCAAACGTGAGTCGCGATGCGAAGACCGGTCATGCAATCGCCGCGGTTTGCCGCGGCGGGATGGCGCGGCAAAATGAGCGGACGATTACGGCTTCTCGGCAAGCACCTTTTCAGGTTCTCGGGATACGTCGGCAGGTGTTGCATCAGCGACTGCCACCGTCGCCGCGCCTTCCGGCGCAGCAGCCAGACTCATGGCCTCGGTCGCATCATTTACTGTTTCAGTCGCTGCCACCGCCGGAGGCGGCGTGTCGTCGAGCGGACGCACTTCCAAGGCCACGGAGGTGTCAACGCTTTCTGTAGCCACTTGCGCGCCATAAGGATCCTTGCCCGCCAAAACCAGTTTGGCCTTGTCGCCAATGCCGGTCTCTTCGGCGAACTTCGTCATGGCCGCGAGACGCTCTTCATCGAACACAAATGCATTGTCGGCTTGCAAATTGGACGCGAGCTTGAAGTGCAAGCTGTACGCGGCAAGGGGATCGGCGCCGAGCTTGGCCATGCGGTCAAAGGCCCATTTGTCGGCCATGTAGAATCCGGTACCCGCGACCCAAGAAATGCCGCCCAGGGACGACTTGAAAATTGCCGCGGTTCGAAGTGCGCCGACGGCAATCTCCTGCGCAGTCGCCTTGGCGATCTCCTTTGCCGCCGTTTCAATAGCCTTCCTCCTCGCTGCATCGGCCATCTGCTCCGCCGCATATTTGGCCAGTTCCTTGCCTGCAGCCTGGGCTGCTGCTTTTCCAGCTTCGGATGCGGCATATTGGGCCGCTGCAGTCGATGCCGCATTCGCCGCAGCACCCACACCGCTGGCGATGCTGGCGACCGTCAGCGTTGTTTTCAACGTCTTCATGCCGTAGTGGTAGGTTTTCATGCGCGCGCCGGCCTCTTCGGACAAACCTTGCGTCCACAATACGACCCACAGGGCTTCATCTTCGGTCAGATCGTGATTGAATATCGACATGGCATGCGTCGATTTCAACCAATGGTAATCCTGCGCATTTTCCTGCTTGGGCTTGGTGATCTCGACATGCCCACGGCACACTTCAACCGGTTTGACCTTGACCTTTCGCCAGTCCGACAGCGTCAACGTGAACTCGTCGCCATCGTCGCGCAGCTCCATCAACTCCTCGAACATTTCATCGGGGTCATCATCGTCCCCGTCGATTTCCGTGATCTTGTCACCGGGCTTGAGGCCGGATTCGGGAGTTGCGGCAATGATGGATAGGCGCTCATCCACTTGAAGACCACGCACCCATGCAATCCTTTCCTCGCGTGGCAAGTCGTACGAGCTCGCGACAACAAACGGCAGCTCCCACTGCTTGTCGCAGTCTTCGTCATTGAGCTTGGCTGATTTGACAATGCTGGGGCGCACTGTCTGTTCCGCTTTCCCGTAGAGCCGAATCGAAGCCAGTAGCTTTTCGTCGACCGGGCTTCCATCATCCACGGTGTACTTGGTCGCACATCCGGTGGTGAAAACGCAGAGCAAGGACGCACATAGCGAAAGAAATCGCGTGCGGAATCTAGAATTGGTGTCCGTCATCGTACCGCTCGTTTTTTATTTTTTGTCCCATTTCTTTTAAAGACAACGACTAAAGATATGGGCTACTCCCTCACTCCCGACCTCAATGGGCTTCTGCCGGAAGTGCCTTTCGTTGTGTCGCATTTACCCAGTCGCTCCAGGAAGAGCGAAGAACAATCTTGCAGTTACACATTGTTACAGCCGGTTACAGATTATCAAAGATATTGATTCTTGGAAATAAGAATTCATTGATCTGGAGCGGTCGTCTTGCCTCAATCCGTGCCAAGACAACAGGATTAACAAAACGTCAATTGAAGAAACGATTTCCTTCAATGCACTCTCATTCCGCCACTTGCGGTTTCACCCGAAATTTGTATGGCACGAGCACCGAGGAGGAAAAGATTTCGAAAAACGATCTTGAAGTACTGAGGTCGATACCCATCTACAGGCCGTAACAGAAAGAAGTGCTGCGCACATTGTTACCTTATGGGGACGACCTGGTTTCGACAGGGGTTGCAAAGCAGAGCAGGGCATACCGAGGACTGGCTACCTCGTTAATCCAACCGGAAATGCTTAAATGCAAACGATGAAACTTACGCTCTCGCAGCGTAATCCACTAGGAACTTAA
>DASRXG010000096.1:0-2016 GCA_035654275.1 Noviherbaspirillum sp. | reverse complement strand
GTGTTGAGCGTCAACGTCTTGGCAGTGGATCAAGAGCCACTCGCCAAACGCTTTGCCGGCATGTCACCCGGAGTTGCACCGGAAACCCGCTTCCTCGCGGGGCAGTGGAAAGCAGGTCTGTCAGGCGCACCCGTCCTCGAGGATGCTTTGGTCAGTTTCGATTGCCAAGTCATCGATGTCTTTCCAGGCAGTTCGCATGACATGTTCCTCTGTTCGGTAATCAACGTCTCTGGCCGAGAAGGCGATGACAGGCCGCTCATCTATTACAACGGAATGTTTGGCGCATTTGGCGAATGTCCAACATCAATTTAAGTCTTTCAAGGAGGAGTCTATGAACAGCACACAAAATGAAATCATCCCGAGCGAAGAAGAGCTCGTCGCCCGCGCTCGAGCCTTAATTCCGATGCTAAAGGAGAAGGCATTCAAGGTTGAACAAGATCGGATGGTGTCGAGAGAAACGATCGACGAATTTCGCAAAGCCGGTTTTTTCAAGGTCTTGCAGCCCAAGCGTTGGGGCGGATGGCAAATGAGCCCAGTCGTGTACTACCGCATTCTGATGGAACTGGGTCGAGGTTGCGGCAGCAGTGCATGGGACGCGATGGTGCTTGGCGTCCATCAATGGGAGTTCGGCCAGATGGATGACCGCGCTGCAGAAGATGTGTGGAGCAAAGATAACTCGGTGCTGGTTGCGTCGTCCTACGCCCCGTGGGGTGAATGCAAGCGCGTCGAAGGCGGCTGGATCCTGAATGGTACCTGGAGGACGTCCAGCGGCTGTGACCACGCCGAATGGGCATTCCTGGGCGGGCTGGTCAAGGACGAGAAAGGCAATCCGGTCGACCGCTATGCTTTTCTGGTCTCCGCCAAGGACTACACCATCGAGGACGATTGGTACGTATTCGGCCTGGCCGGGACCGGCAGCAAGAGCCTCGTCGTGAAGAACGCATTTGTGCCCGACTACCGCGCTCACAGCCAGGTCGACCACAGCAATGTGGACAAGCTCGATCTCGTCTATCGCTTCCCGTTCAACCAGGCGTTCTTTACCGCTGTGTCCAGTGTCATCGTCGGAATGGCGCAAGGCGCGATCGATGAATACACGAACCAAATGCAGGTACGGAAAGACATTGCAGGCCGCGTGCCCGTCATGATGAGCCCCTACGTTAAAGACCGGCTTGGCAACGCAGTAACGCGCGTGCGCAGCAGTCGTGCACGCTTGTTCAACGCCATTACCGAAGGTCTCGCGTATGTCGAGAAGGGTGATTGCATTCCTCTCGATTTGCGCGTTCATCATCTGCTGGATATCGCCCGAACCGGCCGTGAATGTGAGGAAGCAACGATGCTGCTGTTCAAGGCAACCGGTGCGCGCGGCATGTACCTAAGCAACCGCATGCAGCTGATCCTTCGCAACGTGATTGCCGGCAGCCAGCATATTACCCAGAACTCCGATGACACCGCTGGCATGCTCGGTGGCTATCTGCTTGGTCAGCCGTTGCCGCCGCTGATGTTCGGACCTATTGAGGCTGCCTGACCCCGATTGAAGCAAGAGCGGCAGGCTGCCTAAGACGAAAGCCGGACAGCTTGCCGCGGGAATACAAAACTAAAACAAGGAGGAGCAAAAAGTGCAGACAAAGAAAGGTTGCAAAGATAAGGGTCTTACCCCGACGGGAGTATTGTCGAAGAGCGTAGTGGCGTCTCTCTGCTGTATCGCCGCTTCCGGCAACGCCTGGGCTTTTGAGTTGCAAGGCGAGTCCGATGTCAAGGTCCGCTGGGATAACACGCTGAAGTACAGCGTGCTGTCGCGTGTGAATGATCCGTCTCCGGGACTGCTGTCGAGTCCGAATCTTGATGACGGTGATCGCAATTTCAAAAAAGGCGTGGTTTCAAACCGTGTCGACTGGCTGACTGAGCTTGATGTTAGCAGGGGCAATATGGGTGCTCGCGTCTCTGCGGCTGCGTGGTATGACTCCGTCTATCGGCAGGGCACGGATCATGATTCCCCGGGAACCAGCAACAACGTCT
>DASRXG010000095.1:0-6803 GCA_035654275.1 Noviherbaspirillum sp. | reverse complement strand
TCCCGAACCCGGAACGCATGCTGCTTCCCGGCCTCTATGTGCGCGCCCGCCTCGAACAGGCCGCAGCTGAAAACGCGATCCTGGTGCCGCAACAGGCGGTGCAACGTTCGCCATCCGGCGCTGCGGTCATGGTGGTTGATGCAGAAGGGAAAGTTGCAGCACAACCGGTGAAGACCGGTGCCGTACAGGGCAACGCATGGATCATCAATGAAGGCCTCAAGGCGGGCGACCGTGTCATCGTGGAAGGCATCCAGAAAGTGAAACCCGGCGCACCTGTGCGCACGGTGCCGTGGAAACAGGCAGATGCCGGTAAGACGGCTCCTGGCCCTGCACAAGCCGAGCAGAAAACCCCGGCCAAATAACGGAGTACCGCATGCCCAAGTTTTTTATCGATCGCCCGGTATTTGCCTGGGTTATCGCCGTCTTCATCCTGCTCGCCGGCGCACTGTCGATTACACGGCTGCCGATCGCTCAGTACCCGACCATCGCGCCGCCGGCGATCCAGGTCAATGCCACCTATCCCGGCGCGACCGCACAAACGCTGGACGACAGCGTCATCAGCCTGATCGAGCAGGAGATGAACGGCGCTGACGGTTTGCAGTACATCGAGTCGCAGGCTCAGGCTAACGGCCAGGCTCAGGTTACCATCACCTTCCTGCCCGGCACCAACCCCGACCTCGCTGCCGTCGATGTGCAAAATCGCATCAAGCGTGTGGAGGCCCGCCTGCCGCAGGCGGTAACCCAGCAAGGCGTGCAGGTGACGAAGGCACGCAGCAACTTCCTGCTGGTGATTACGCTTTCCTCGACGGACGGACGTCTGGATCCGGTCGCACTCGGCGACTACCTGTCGCGCAACGTCCTCAACGAAATCAAGCGCGTGCCGGGCGTCGGGCAGGCACAACTGTTCGGCACCGAACGGGCAATGCGCATCTGGATCGATCCCGCCAGGCTCGTCGGCCTGAAGCTCACGCCCGCCGATGTCACCGCCGCCATCCGCGCGCAGAATGCGCAGGTCGCATCGGGCAGTCTTGGCGAACTGCCGAACCCGAGCAACCTGCAAGTAACCGCCCCGATTGTTGTGAGCGGCCAATTGTCGTCACCTGAGGAGTTCGGCAACATCATCCTGCGCGCCAATCGCGACGGTTCCACCGTACGCCTTCGCGACGTGGCCCGCATCGAGGTTGGCGGACAGCAGTATGGCACTTCCGCCCGCCTGAACGGCAAACCGAATGCCGCCATCGGCGTGCAGCTTTCGCCGACGGCGAACGCGCTCGCCACGGCAAAAGCTGTGCGCGCACGGATGGAACAGCTGGAGAAGTATTTCCCGGCCGGCGTGAAATTCGACATCCCGTACGACACTTCCCGCTTCGTCCAAATTTCCATCGAGGAAGTCGTGAAGACGCTGCTGGAAGCGATTGTGCTGGTGTTCCTCGTGATGTACCTGTTCCTGCAGAACATGCGGTACACGCTGATCCCGACCATCGTCGTGCCGGTGGCGTTGATGGGCACGTTCGCCACCATGCTGCTGTTCGGCTTCTCGATTAACGTGCTGACCATGTTCGGCATGGTGCTGGCGATCGGTATCCTCGTGGACGATGCAATCGTGGTGGTAGAAAACGTCGAACGCATCATGAGCGAGGAAGGTCTGTCGCCGCGTGATGCAACGCGCAAGGCGATGGGCCAGATCACCGGCGCGATCATCGGCATTACGCTGGTGCTGATTGCGGTATTCCTGCCGATGGCATTGTTCGGCGGCGCAGTCGGCGCGATCTATCGCCAGTTCTCGCTGTCGATGGTGGCCTCAATGGCGTTCTCCGCATTGATGGCGCTGACGCTGACGCCGGCACTGTGCGCGACGCTGCTCAAGCCGGTTGAGGCCGGGCACCACCATGCGAAGACGGGATTCTTCGGCTGGTTCAACCGCGGCTTCCATCGCACGTCCGTCGGCTATCAATCGATGGTGGGCCGCATGCTCGCGAAGACCACGCGCTATATGGTGTTGTACGGCCTGATCCTAGGTTGCGTTGCGCTGCTGTATGCGCGCATGCCGACTTCCTTCCTGCCACAGGAAGATCAGGGTTTTCTGATCACCAACGTGCAGCTGCCTCCCGGCGCCAGCGCCAACCGCACGTTCGAGGTGCTCGGCCAGATCGAGGATTACTACATGAAGCAGCCAGCCGTGGCCAACGTCATCGCGATTGCCGGTTTCAGCTTCTCCGGCAGTGGCCAGAACGCCGGCCTCGTATTTACACCGCTCAAGGACTGGAGCGAGCGTGACAAGGACCAGAGCGCCGAGGCCATCGCTGGACGTGCATTCGGTGCCTTCTCGCAGATCAAGGACGCTATCGTGTTCCCGTTGAGCCCGCCGCCGATCATGGAGCTCGGCAATGCGACCGGTTTTACAATGCGCCTGCAGGACCGCGCAGGTCTCGGGCATGACGCGCTGCTTGCCGCGCGCAACCAGTTGCTCGGCATGGCGGCACAAAGCAAGGTTGTGGCCGGCGTGCGCCCGGAAGGCCTGGAAGACACACCGCAACTGCAGCTGAACATTGACCGCGACAAGGCCAATGCGCTTGGGGTGAGTTTTACCGATATCAACAGCACGTTGTCCACCGCACTCGGCTCGTCATATGTGAACGACTTCCCGAACCAAGGACGACAACAGCGCGTCATTGTGCAGGCGGATGCGCAGAAGCGCGTGCAACCGGAAGACCTGCAAAACCTATACGTCCGCAATGCCAAAGGCGATATGGTGCCGTTCTCGTCGTTCACGACGACGCAATGGATCGTCGCGCCCGTGCAGCTCTTCCGCTACAACGGCTATCCGTCAATGAAGATCTCCGGTGCCGCCGCCCCCGGACGCAGCACCGGCGAAGCAATGGACGAAATGGAGCAACTGGTTGCGAAACTTCCGCAAGGCATCGCCCTTGAATGGACCGGCCAGTCGCTGGAAGAAAAGACGTCCGGCGCACAGGCGCCTGCACTGTTTGCGCTGTCGCTGCTGGCAGTCTTCCTCGTGCTGGCAGCGCTCTACGAGAGCACGACCATTCCGATTTCGGTGCTGCTGGTGGTACCGCTCGGCATCTTGGGAGCGCTACTGTTTGCGACGATGCGCGGCATGCCGAACGACGTGTACTTCAAAGTCGGCCTGATTGCGATCATCGGCCTGTCGGCGAAGAATGCAATTCTGATCGTCGAGTTCGCCAAAGATCTGCAGGCACAGGGCATGAGTTTGTTCAATGCGACGCTGGAAGCGGTGCACCTGCGCTTCCGTCCCATCATCATGACGTCGCTCGCCTTCATTCTCGGTGTGCTGCCGCTGGTGATTGCCTCCGGTGCAGGCTCGGCCAGCCAGCGTGCAATCGGCACCGGTGTGATGGGCGGGATGATTACCGCAACCGTACTTGCTGTGCTGCTGGTGCCGGTGTTCTTCGTCGTCATCCGCAGCCGTTTCAAGGGAAGCGAGCGCCAGCGCCGCTTCTACATGGAACACATGCAGGCACAAGAGCAAGCTGAAAAGGACGACAAGCAATGATGAAGAAACTCACCCTATCCTTGCTGGCTGCCGGCGTGCTGACCGGCTGCTCGCTTGCCCCGCGTTATGAACGCCCGGCTGCGCCGATCGCAGCAGTTTATCCTGCGGAAGCCGGCCAAACTGGCGTATCAGCGACCGCCACCGGCTGGCGCGAGTTCTTCCCCGACCCGCGGCTTCAGGTGCTGATTGATACAGCGCTTAACAACAATCGTGACTTGCGCATCTCAGCACTGCGCATCGAAGAAGCCCGCGCGCAATACAACATCCAGTCTGCCGACCTGTGGCCAAACCTGAATGCCACT
This sequence comes from Noviherbaspirillum sp., assembly GCA_035654275.1. Classification (GTDB taxonomy): domain Bacteria; phylum Pseudomonadota; class Gammaproteobacteria; order Burkholderiales; family Burkholderiaceae_D; genus Noviherbaspirillum. Next base: position 2,966 of record DASRXG010000095.1, on the reverse strand, counting down.
GCGAGCGGGACGCGAAGCCGCACGCCGGCTGACCTCTCTGTGCGTGGCGTATCCGGCATTAGCAGCAGCTATCAGGTTGGTCTGAGCCTTGCCTCCTTCGAACTGGATTTCTTCGGCCGCGTCCGCAGCCTGAACAATGCTGCACTCGCCCAGTACCTGGCCAGCGAAGAGGCTGCTCAGGCGGCACGGATTACACTGGTAGCGGAGGTCGCAAAAGCCTATCTCGCTGAGCGCGCATTTGAAGAACAATACGATCTTGCCCGCAAAACGCTGGAGAGTCGGGAAAGCGCGTACAAACTGGCGAAGCAGCGGTTTGAAGTGGGCGCATCATCGGCGCTCGATTTGCGCCAGAATGAAACGCTTGTCCAGTCGGCGCGCGCGTCACTGGCGACATTGACCCGGCAGCGTGCTCAGGCAAGCAATGCATTGAACCTGCTCGTCGGTACGCCGACGGCCAGCCTGCCGGCGGCACAGCCCCTGTCGGAGCAGAGCATCGTCACCGACATCCCCGCGGGACTGCCATCGGACCTGCTTACCCAGCGACCGGACATTCGCGCGTCCGAGCAACGCCTGCAAGCCGCCAACGCCAATATCGGAGCGGCGCGCGCAGCCTTCTTTCCGCGCGTCTCCTTGACCGCCGGCATAGGGACGGCAAGCAACGAGTTGTCAGGACTGTTCGACGCCGGTTCACGCACGTGGTCGTTCTCACCGCAAATGGTGTTGCCGATCTTCGACGCCGGACGCAATCGTGCAAACTTGAGCCTGTCGGAGACGCGGAAGAACATCGCTATTGCCGAATACGAAAAAACGATTCAGACGGCCTTCCGCGAAGTCGCTGACGCCTTGACGGCCCGCGCAGCGCTGGAGGAGCAAATTGAAGCGCAACGTGCGGTTCTCGAGGCACAAACGGAACGATTGAAGCTGGCTGATCTGCGCTATCAGAGCGGTGTGGCGAGTTCGCTCGATGTGCTGGACGCACAGCGCGAGTTGTTCTCCGCGGAGCAGGCATTGGTGCAGGTGCGTCTGTTGCGGCTCACGAATGCAATTGACCTGTATCGCGCATTAGGTGGCGGCTTGAGCGAAACGTCGACAGCGAGGGCATCGCAATAAATGCTGCGGTAAGTTTCTTCGCTCAGCCATTTAAGAGCGTCCAACAGAATACTGGTGGCAAGACGCGTCGACGCAGACAGTACGTGGTGTACGGCAAGGAGGCGGACACCCGCCCAGCGGATGACCGCGCCGCGCAACGCCGCAAACGACACTTCGTTAGACGCGCTAAAGAAGCTGCCTCAGCAAATCCATGGTTCGTGCGGTAGCACCGCGATGCTGTCGTGCAAATCCCTGTGCATTGGCGCCCATCGCTTGTCGCGCCTGGTTCGTCTGCAGCAGGCGCAACGCTTCTCGAATCATTCCTGATGCATCCTTCACGCGCAAGGTGGCGCCGGCAGCGATTGCATCTTCCGTGGCGACGGCAAAGTTGAAGGTATGCGGCCCAATCAGCACCGGTTTGCCTACAGCACAAGCCTCAATGAGGTTCTGTCCGCCTAGGGGCAACAGGCTGCCACCGATAAATGCCACATCGCACGCGGCGTAATACGCGAACATCTCGCCCATTGTGTCCCCCAGCAGGACGTCTGCATCCTGAGGAATCGCGGCATCCGCGATCGCGGAACGTCGATAAACCCTCAGTCCGCGCGCTTCGATCAACTTCTGCACCTCGTCAAAGCGCTGCGGGTGGCGCGGCACGATGGTCAGCAGGACGTCAGTCGTTCTCGATGCCGCCCATGCATCCAGAATCAACTGCTCCTCCCCCTCCCGCGTGCTAGCACATAGCAGAACAGGCCGGCTGCCAAGCTGCCTCCGCAGCATAGTTCCCTTGGCAAGCATTTCCTCCGGTGGCGCAACATCAAACTTGATGCTACCGGTTACATGGACATTCGGCGTCCCGAGTTGCCTCAACCGCCCTGCATCAGCGTCAGTTTGCGCGGCGACGCACGACATGGCGCGCGCTGCATCCCCCATCAGTGCCGACAAACGCTTCGCCCGCGCGAGCGAACGTTCCGACAAGCGCGCATTCACCAATGCGACAGGAACGCGGTGGCGCACGCATTGCGCCATGACGTTTGGCCAGACTTCTGTCTCCATCAATATACAAATGCGCGGCGCAAAGTGGCGCAGAAAGCGCCCGACCATCCAGCCGATGTCATAGGGAAGATAGCACTGCACGACGCGCCCACCATGCTTGCCGAACAGAGTACGCCCGGTGGCGCGACCAGTCGGGGTCATGTGCGTCAACAGTATGGAATGATCGGGATATGCCGCAAGCAAGGCGTCGATCAGCGGTTCGGCTGCACGTGTCTCACCGACGGAGACGGCATGCACCCACAGCTTGCGCTCCCCAGGCCTTCCGGTCGCAGCGCGATAAAAGCCAAATCTCTCGCCAAGATGCTGGCGGTAGCCCGGTTCCTTCCGGCCGCGCAGCCAAAGCCTCAAGAGGACCAGAGGCAATGCCAGCCACCAGGCAAAGGAATAGATTGCGCGCATCAGCTAGATGACCTGCGCAAATGGTGCGGCAGAAGGGTGCTGTGGATGTTTGAGACCGGCGTCACACGCCATACCAAGGCTCAGTTGCATATCTCGTCTCGCTACACATGCCAGAGTGGGGCATGCCATATTGAAACGCACGAGTTTAACGCATGTACCAGTGTAAGGCTGCTTATCCGGTGTTATCAGGCAACATTATTCGGCCTCCGGTGGATAGCCTTCGACCCTCTGTGCCTACTGAAGGCGCGGCACCAAATCGTCAGAACGGTAAGGCAGCGTCAGGCTTGACTTCAAGTATTGCCCGCTTCAGGTCGGCCTGGATGCGCTGCAATGCGTCGGCCGATTCCGCCTCGAAGCGCATCACCACCACCGGCGTCGTGTTCGATGACCGTGCGAGCCCGAAACCATCCGCATATTCGACC
>DASRXG010000094.1:0-5138 GCA_035654275.1 Noviherbaspirillum sp. | reverse complement strand
AGCACGCTCTTGCCGATGGACGGCACATTCAGGTAGCCGAAATAGAGGTCGATATACGGCTTGCCGTTGCTTTCAACACCGACTTCTTCCGGCTGCACCTGCAGGTGCTGGATGCTGCCTTCCTTGAGCATCGCCGCCCAGTTCAGGCGCTCGTCGATCGGGGTGAAGCGCGCGGCCGGCTTCGGCACGCTCTTGATGATGCCGACCTGGCTGGCAATCGCGTAGGCGCTGCGCATGATGGCCTGGTTCTCGGCGATGACGGTCACGGTAGCACCGCTCACGCCATCGAGGCTGATGGTGCCGTCATTCGCGCCGCCCTGGCCGACTTCCAGTTTGGCGTCGGCCTGCTTGCCGAGGTACTGGCCGATGAACTCGACCAGTGTGGATTCCGGAATGCCGAGCAGCAGGATCGGCTCGGAGTGCTTGAGAATGCGCACGCCGGTGATGGTGCCACGCGTGTCCATGCCGATCAGCGTGACGATCGGTTTGCCGGAATAGGCAGGTATGTCGACGATGTCGGTCGACAGGAACACATAGCCGAGGAGGCGGTCGGCACCATTTTCGGTTGCATAGGCCTCCACGTACGGTGGCATGCCTTTGCGCTGGGAGAATTTCTGCGCCCCGGGAATCACTTCACCACACGGTGCAAGCGCACACAAGTCCGGCCCGCTAAGTTTTTCCGGCGTCAGTTCCGAGTCATACATCGATGCCAATGTCGCTTGCGGCGCCAGCAGGAAGCTGAGGCTCGCAACCATCAGGGCAAGTAGTCTGGACAGCAACTGAACGAAGGAATCAAAGCGTTTCATAAGGCCTGTCGATAGTTCAATCTGTGCGGGACACATCAAACGTCTCTTCACCGCTCCTGACCCGACAAAAGGATTTTAGTTCCTTTTGGAAATATGCCTCAGGAAACAGTTGCGAAAGTTGCAGTGCGTCATGCGGTTTGTAACGCAAACCTATTTCGTAGATAGCTGCGAATGCCCGTATCTACGAAATAAGTTCTGGAACATCTCCCGGTGTAACCCGGAAGATGCAGGGTTTCTTCGGGCCGGTCGGCACGCAGCCGGCCCTCGGATTCATTGAAGGGACAAAACCAGCCGGCACAGCGCCGGCTGCCGCGGGAGGCGAGAGCCCCCGCGGCATTCCTGCTTAAGCTTCGACCAGCAGACGGCTGCGCATTTCAAGGTGCAGCGCGTGGCAGAAGTGCGTGCAGTAGATCCAGAACGCACCCGGCTTGTCTGCCTTGAAGGTCACCGACTTGGTTTCCTGCGGGTTCACGATAAAGTTGATGTTGTAGTTCGGGATCGCACAACCATGTGCCAGATCCTCAACCTTGTCGTGGTTGGTCAGCGTCAGCGTGACTTCGTCACCCTTCTTTACCTTAATGACCGGCAGGCTGAACGCAGGCGCCACCGACATCATCCGCACATGGACCTTGTTGCCCTTGCGCTCGATACCGGACTGCTCCGGTGTCTTGACTGCATTCGGGAAGTCATCCATGTTGTAGATCTTGCGGGTCTTGACGCGATCGCGGCGCACGATGATACCGTCGTGCGGTTCCGGATACGCCGTGTGGTCCGCGATCAGGCGCATCTTCTCGCCACTGATGTCGATCAGCTGCTCTGTTTCTGGATGCAGCGGGCCGACGGGCAGGAAGCGGTCCTTCGAGAACTTGTTACCGGAGTTGAAGTACTTGCCATCGGCTTCCTTGGTTTCGCCCATCGAGGCGAAGCCGTGGCCCGGCTGGTAATGCACGTCGAGGCGGTCGACGATGAACTTCGCGTTCTTGTCGCCCTTGAAGTGCGCAATGGCCTTCTCCACGTTCCACTTGACCAGCTGGCTGTCGAGGAACAGCGAGGTGTAGGCATTGCCGCGGCCGTCGAAACCGGTATGCAGCGGGCCGAGACCGATTTCCGGTTCTGCTACAACGGTATCGCGCTCCTTCTCCAAACCGCCATCGAACCACTTGTGCAGCAGAGAGACATCGACCACGGTTGCAGTCGGCGACAGCTTGCCGGAGCAGACGAAATACTTGCCATCCGGGGAAATATTCACACCATGCGGATTCTTGCCGACAGGAACGTAACACACGAGCGAGGTCTTCGGGTCCTTGTTGGCTGCCTTGCGGCCGTCCACAACCGGCACCTTCGAGCTGCCGATGGTGGTGAACTTGCCGTCCTTGACCATCTTCTCGACACGGGCAACGTCGACCACGAGCAGCGCGTCGTGTTCGGACGCCATCATGCCTGCCTGCTCTGCCGAGTTCTCGACGTTGTACTGGTTGACTGCAGCAAAACGGCCGTCGTACGAGGTAGCGACCAGGTCCATGTTGCCGTCAACGCGCAGCTGCCAGCGCACTTCCATCGTCTCCGCATCCACGCAGGAGAACAGCGCACCCCACTTGCTCGGGTCATCCAGGTCGCGGCCGTCGTTCGGCAGCGGGATATGGAATTCAGCACCGCAGAATACGCGGGTCGTGTAGTTGATCTTTTCATCAACCGGATCCCGCTTGTCCGGGAAGATACCGTGGAAGCCCATCACATTCGGGATCTCGGTGATCTTGTCGCATTCCATCGTATCCATGCGAATACGTGCGATACGCGAATGGATCTTGTCGTTCACGAACAGCCAGCGGCCGTCATAGGTGCCGTCCTTGTAGCTGCCATGCACGTGATGCGTGTCACCAGTGGTGTACTTCAGGCTGCCATCGGGCTTGGTGCCCATGATGGCCTTGGATTCGTTGGTGATGCCCCAGCCGACCATCGGGTCGATGTTGAACACCGGGATACGGCGGAGTTCGCGTCCGGAAGGCAAACCGATCACACGCACTTCGGCGTTGTGACCAGCACTGGAGAAGTGATAATACTCATCCAGCTGTCCCGGCGCGACATGGTCGCCCGCAGCGCCGTGTGCCGCCGCCGCTGATGCGCTTGCTGCCGGAGCGGCTTTTACGTTTTCTTTGCAACCCGCGAGGCCGAGCGATGCGCCGGCACCTACCAGTCCCAGCAAAGCGCTTTTGCCGAGAAAACGCCGACGGTTCTCAATCTGTGGTGCATCCTGGTTGATCTGAGCTTTTTTACCTTTGTCCATTAGTTTTTCTCCAGCTAGGACTGTCATCAAAATTCGGCCGGAGATAACAGACATTCTCCGTACCGCACAACTTCTCTTGAGCATTCTCAAACTTGCGAAACGGAAAAAACATGATATGGATCAACCTTTTCCAAAGAGGTGGAGTTGGCGTGTCACAACACAGACAAAGATTCCATTTAAATCAATGATTTAATGAGTCTGTTAGAACTGTAGGGAAATTTACCTAGTTCCGAAATAATCGTGGACGTTGTGCAACGGTCGGCAGTTACCGACGCGTTGACAGTTGCGCAGAAAGAAAATCGGCAGGAAACGACCGCCGTGGAGAAGCAGAATTGTTAAATGCCGGCGTTGCCAGACCCCACGCCCTACTAGGTCTCACGCCAATTCCGGGAATACAGTTTCAAGGTCGGGATGCCGCCCCTGTGCCGCGTGTACTAACAACAGCACGGCGGCAAAAAAGAACAAGAACGTAAGAATTCGAGCTCAGTCTTGTGAAGGTGAGGGATCGATGGTTCGACGAGCTTCCAGATCGGCAATTACGCGTTCGACAACGGCGTCGCCCTGCTCTCGGTCGAAATCGACGTGGACGCGCTTTTTGACGCCGTATTCGTTCAGCTGATGATAGTGATTGGGATGGATGTGATGACGCGCAAGCGTGCTGCGCGTGCATGCGAGCGGACAGCCGTCGAGCGCAATGATTGGACGCCCGGATTTTGCTATCTTCAGCAATTGAGGCACATCGCCGCCAATGCCCGCGATACAGGACATCTCGGCGACGCCACGCCGGTCCAGCTGGAGCGCAGCGTAATTGGCAGTCTGCGCAGCGCTGGAGCAGCCGGAGCAGGAATAGACGAGAGGAAAATCCGGATTCTTGACTCGCATAGCTGTCTCCTCTCAGTCTTTGGTTTTACGACTGCCCTCTCCCGGCCCCTGGCTTGATGCGACCCAACACACGGGATGGGGCCAGCTTGCCGAGCTCGAATACCGGCAGATCGATCGCATCGAGCGTGTTCTTTACCAGCAGGGCAAGTTCGGTATCGCCTTCCATCGACAGACGGCGGCTGAAGAACAGCGTATCGGGGTCTTCCTGGCGGCGCGCCAACAACAGGAAGTCGTGGGCGCTGGCGCTAATCGTAAGGTCCGGCTCCCCTTGGCTGCTGCATGCCGCGAAACGGCCGTTGGTCCATTGGAAGTCGAAGGACAACTGGGCGTCCGTCACCTTGATACGCAATTTCTTTCCACTCAGGGACTGCTGTACATCTTCCGGCAGGTTTCCGCTCAGCGCCAGGTTGAGACCTGTAGCAAACAGCAGTGAACCCGGATAGACCGGCAACAAGGACAATAGTTTGCCGACCGGGCTTGGCAGGAGAAAACGGCTTTGGCTCATGTAAAACCTTTTGAGGAATCAGTTCAAAATCACGTTGTAGTCACCCTTATGAGGCAACACCACGCAAACGATCAGGCCACCATCCGGTCGAGGCCGGGCTTGCCATGCCAGTAGCCATCGCACGGCTCGTCGGGCATGACCGACTCCATCTGCTTCAACGCGTCGGCTGCCGCCAGCTTCTTGTCCAGCACATCGCGGAACAGGGAAAGGATCTGTTCAGTGTTCTGCGCCTGCGGGCTGATACGGACCACGTCTACACCCATGTCCTGCATTGCGCCCAGTTCATTGACCAAGTTGTACACCAGCGCGGATTGCGTCTGGATGCCGTTGAGCGTGAGGAAATGCTGCCCTTCTCGCGTCTTCAACGCAAGGCCGTCCGGATATTCCATGCAACGGAACTGGCAATCGTCTTTCGGCAGGTTGTGATGGCGCGCAGTAAAGCAGCGTGCCGAGAATGCGAGTGGCATGCGGCCATACGCAAACACTTCGGTTTCCATGCCTGCAGGACGGCCTTTTTGCATGTGTTCGAGGCCGGTACGGCTCATTTCCAGCGGCATGACCCAGCGCTTGGCGCCGGTCTCCGCCATGAACTGCAACGTCGGTGGATTGAAGACGTTCAGGTGCGGGCCCGCGGTAAAGGGCACTTTGCCGGAGAGGCAGC
>DASRXG010000093.1:0-15300 GCA_035654275.1 Noviherbaspirillum sp. | reverse complement strand
ATGACCGACACGCTGGCGGTGTTCGCGGAACAGGCGATCACGGTCGCGCGCGAAGTGGGTGTCGAAGGCAAGCTCGGCGGCCAGGCCAGCGTGCCGGGCGCGGCCGGCACCTGGAAAGACCTGACCGAAAACGTGAACCAGCTGGCGGCGAACCTGACCACGCAGGTGCGCGCGATTGCCGAAGTGGCGACCGCGGTCACACGCGGCGACCTGTCGCGCTCGATCCAGGTCGAAGCGCGCGGCGAAGTGGCGGACCTGAAGGACAACATCAACGAAATGATCCGCAACCTGAAGGAAACCACGCAAAAGAATGCGCAGCAGGACTGGCTCAAAACCAACCTCGCGCGCTTCACGCGCCTGCTGCAGGGCCAGCGCGACCTGTCGGCGGTGACCACGTTGATCCTGTCGGAACTGGCGCCGCTGGTGTCGGCGCACCATGGCGTGTTCTACATGATGGATGCACAGGAGCAAGAAGCACGGCTACGCATGATTGCGTCCTACGGTTACCGCACCAGCAACAAGGTGCCGAACGCATTTGCACCGGGTGAAGGCCTGGTCGGCCAGTGCGCACTGGAAAAACAGCGGATCTGGCTGACCAACGTGCCGCGCGACTACATCAAGGTGTCGTCCGGGCTCGGCGCGGCGCCGCCGACCAATATCGTCGTGCTGCCAATCCTGTTCGAGCAGCAGGTGAAGGCGGTCATCGAGATCGCGTCGCTGGACCGCTTCACCGAAACCCATTTGTCGTTCCTCGACCAGTTGATGGAATCGATCGGCGTGGTGTTGAACACGATCGAAGCGAACAGCCGTACCGAAAGCCTGTTGACGCAGTCGCAGTCGCTGGCGCAGGAGTTGCAGCAGACCAACCAGGAACTGGCGGACAAGGCACGCCTGCTGTCGGACCAGAACATCGAAGTGGAACGCAAGAACCGCGAAGTGGAACAGGCCAAGCGCGCCTTGGAAGAAAAAGCCACGCAGCTGACCTTGTCGTCGAAGTACAAGTCGGAGTTCCTGGCGAACATGTCGCATGAATTGCGCACGCCATTGAACAGCCTGCTGATCCTCGCGCAGCAACTGTCGGACAACCCGGAAGGCAACCTGACCGATACGCAGGTGGAGTTTGCAAAGACGATCTACGGCTCCGGCAGCGACTTGTTGACCTTGATTAACGACATCCTCGACCTGTCGAAGATCGAGTCCGGCACGGTGACGCTGGAAGTCAGCGAATACCGCTTCGAGACGCTGCGCGCGTATGTGGAGCGCACGTTCCGCCACATGGCAGAGGCGAAACGGATCGACTTCTCGATCGAGCTCGAGCGCACGCTGCCGCCGTCGTTGCGCACCGACACTACCCGCCTGCAGCAGATCCTGAAGAACCTGCTGTCGAATGCGTTCAAGTTCACCAGCCACGGCACGGTATCGATGCGGATCGGCATCGCACAGGGCGGCTGGACGCCGGAGCATCCGAGCCTGGCGACTGCCGATGCGGTGCTGGCGTTCTCGGTGACCGACACCGGCGTCGGCATTCCGGCCGACAAGCTGCAATTGATCTTCGAGGCGTTCCAGCAGGCCGACGGCAGCACCGCGCGCAAGTACGGCGGCACCGGGCTGGGGCTGTCAATCAGCCGCGAACTGGCGCGCCTGCTGAGCGGCGAGATCCGCGTCGAAAGCACGGTCGGTGTGGGCAGCACCTTTACGCTGTACCTGCCTTACCATCGTGAGGGATTTGCCAACTACGACTATCCGCGCCAGCTCAGCCCGGCGGCACCGGTCGTCAAGGCGAATGTCGTTTATGCGCCGCTGCCCGCACCGGAGCCGGCAGCGCAGCATGCCGCGGTGCGGGAGTTGGAAATGTCCGTCCCCGACAACGAGGTCATGGTCGAGGAACCGATGACGGTCCTGGCGGACGAAAACACGCCCGCCGATGACCGCGCCCTCGTAGCGCCGGGCGATCCGGCGGTGCTGATCGTCGAGGAAGACCAGCAAATGGCAAAGACACTGCTGGAACAGGTGCGTGAACGAAATTTCAAGTGCATCGTCGCTCCGCAGGCAAACTCCGCACTTCCGCTTACCCGTGACTACCTGCCCTCGGCGATCCTGCTCGACATCGACCGGCCCGGCACGGATGGCATGCTCATCCTCGACCGCCTGAAACGTGACCCATGGACACGGCACATCCCGGTCCATGTTTTGTCGGAACATAAAGAGCGTGGACGTGCGCTGCGCAGCGGCGCCTTCGCCTTCCTTCAAAAACCGGTAAACCCGGCACAACTGCAGCGCGAGCTGGAGCGTATCCGCCAGTTTGCTGCCGGCGGCAAGCGAGGCCTGCTGGTCGTCGAACACGATCCGTTGCAGCGCGCTGCGATCGTCGAGCTGATCGGCGAAAACGATGTGCATATCGAGGCCGTCGGCACCGGCGCCGAAGGCTTGGAACGCTTGAAGAACGCGCATTTCGATTGCGTGGTGCTCGACCTCAGGCTCCCGGACATCGACGGCCCTGACCTGCTGGAAACCATTGCGCTCAATGAGCACCTGCGCGACCTGCCCATCGTCGTCTATACCGCCTCCGACCTGAACCCGGAGGACATGGCGGCGCTGCATCGGGTGGCGAACAAGGTCATCATCAAGGACGCCCGATCTCCTGAACGCCTGGTAGCGGAAACCTCACTGTTCCTGCACCGCTCGCCGGCGAACATGCCGGATCCGCAACGGCGCATGCTGGAACGCGCAGAGTCCGCGGACGCCGCATTGGCGGGACGTAAGGTGCTGGTGGTGGACGATGACCTGCGCAACATCTTCGCGCTCAGCTCGGTGCTGGAGCGTCACGAGATGACAGTGCTGTTTGCGGAAAACGGACGTGACGGCATCGAAGTCCTGCGCGCCGACCCGGGCATCGAGATCGTGCTGATGGACATCATGATGCCGGAGATGGACGGCTACGACACGATGCGTGCGATACGCGGCTTGTCGGAGTTCCGGTCGCTGCCGATCATCACGCTGACCGCCAAGGCCATGAAAGGCGACCGCGACAAGTGCATTGCCGCCGGCGCGTCCGACTACATCACCAAGCCGGTCGATCCTGCAAAGCTGCTGTCGCTGATGCGCGTGTGGCTGCACCGCTAGGATTGTGCTGTAGAGCCTGAACCTGAAGGCCGCGAAAACCCGCGCCTTCAGCGCTCGGCCGCCATGACGCGATTCTTGCCAGCGAGCTTGGCGTCGTAGAGCGCCGCATCTGCGCGGCTGAAGGTGTCGTCGACGGTCTCGTCGGCATGCACGGACGCCACGCCGATCGAGGTCGACAAGGCCGTATCTGGCACAAGCTGCGACCAGTCATGCTGGGCAACCGTGTCGCAGATCCTCTGCAGCGGCATTATCGCGGCATCGACCGACACACCACGCAGCATGATGACGAATTCGTCACCGCCGTAGCGTGCGAGGTAATCGGTCGACCGCATTTCCGACTTGACCAGGCTGGCAAAGGTCTTGATCACCTCATCCCCGACGGAATGGCCAAAACGGTCATTGACTGCCTTGAATCCGTCGAGATCAAGCACGGCAATACTGAACGGCAGGCCGGTGCGCTCGAACAACTGGCGCTCCAGGTCCAGCTTGCTGTTCAGGTCGCGCCGGTTGCCCACGCCGGTGAGCTCGTCATTGACCGAGAGTTCATGCAGGCGGCGCATTGCTTCTTCGAGTTCTGCGGTGCGCTGCGCGACCAGTTGCTCCAGCTGGTTTCGGTATTGCAGCAATTCCTGCTCTGCCCTGTGGCGCTCCGTGATGTCACGCACGATCCCCACCAGCAGCAACTCGCCCTGCATGCAGAAGGTGGCGAGCGATGCCTCCACCAGGACCTCTTCTCCATTGCGCCGCCGAAAACGGGTGACGATGGAAATCTTCTCGGAGGGATTCTCCTTCAGCCGCTCGATCGCGGCCTTGCGGTCCTCAGGACTGACCCACAGGTTGATGCTCGACGCCGTCCTGCCGATTACCCCCTCGCGCCGGTAGCCGATCATGTTCTCGAAGCCCGGATTTACATCGAGGAACAGGCCGGTTTCGAGATTGGAGAACGTCGCATAGTCCGGCGTCGCCTGGAACAGGCGGCGGTATTTCTCCAGCTCGTCACGCAGAGTGTCATGCACGGTGTGTTGCATATCGATGGTGGTGTCCCTGTTGTAATGTGCGGCGTTTTGGATATCGCCTGCCGGGCTTATCGGCGTCCGGTCTTGTTGTGTTCAGTTTTACAAGAAGTGGATGCAATGCGGCCGCGCATTGCGCACTGAACTGGTTTCATTTCAGTGTAACGAATGCGAATAAAATTTGCCACAAAGCAATAGATCGACAATGATCGGGTTTCACTGGGGCTTGTGGCTAAGGTGCATTAGGACTGGACACATTGGGAGCCGAAGCGAAAGCAAAGAAGGCACCTGGATTTCCAGATTGATGGCCACAAACCGCCGGATTCGATTTGCCGCAATAACGTCACGACAACGAGCCGAAATAGCAATTGATAGAAGAAGCTACGACCTGTCTATTTTTCAGACAGAAAAGCTTGGTGCATGAAAACAGAATACCTTGCGCGAACGTCTACCGTAGAAATACGATAGCGCTCACGCAGCCCAAACCGCATGGCCAACGCTGGCGAGTTTGGCAATCCGGGCACCTGCTCGTTTCGCCTCAAAAATCACACGCAGCCAATCGTGCCGCAATGCCTCGATCGGATCTGGTCTCGCAGCGCGCCTGGCTGGAAAATAGCCGAAGACGACGCCGGTCGCGAGCCGCATCTCCTTACCGATCGGGCCCAGGCTTTCCGCCCTGCTCCGCCATCACCGCGCCCAGCAGCAGTGCCGGGTCTTTTTTATATTGCCGTGCAAGCGCGCCGATCGATTGCTCCGGGGAGGCTTCCGCGATGCCCGCGCTGCGCAGGCGGCGCAGTGCATCCTCGCCCGTCACGCCAAGCACCGGCGCGACGTCATTGATCGGCGCGGCCAACACACGTTGCGTCGCCTGTCGAAACGGATTGGCCTGTTGTGGTGGTGACAGCAGGATGAATCCAAGACTGCCGGTAGCCCCGACCAGCAACAGTACGCGCATGCGCGCCTGGCCGAGCATGTACATGAAAGGCCGGCGATTTCGGACGAGATGGGCGATCACCGCGACCGCAAAAGCCAGCCCGAGCCATTCATGGATACCCTCCACCTCGCCTTTGTAGAGATGAAAGAACATGAGCACGCCCGTGATGCCGACCACGGCGAACATCGCTGCGCTTAGTTGCGTTGCATATTGCGCGATAACCGCGTCGAGGGATTTGCCGATTCCTGCCTGTGTATTTTGTCGGGACATGATTTCTCTTTCTCCGTTAACCGTTGGAAAAATAGTAATCGCGCCGTGTGTACGGCATTTGTCGGGCGCGTATCAAATTGTGTCAGGCATGCAAGTGCGGATGGCAGCGAGTGTGCCGTTGGAAAAGTAAAGCAATGAGAACAGAGATTTGGCGAGGATTGGATATCGCTTGAGCGATTCGAAATGAGCGCTGCACGCAACGCGGGCAATTCGAATTGCGGCATGCGATGTATTAACGCCACATGCCGCCTGAGCCACTGCGGGAAGCGCCGCTAACGAGAATCAGAAGTTGTAGCCAACCTTCAGCGTCGCGCCACGGCTGTCGAAGTCGAGGTCGTTCTTTTCAGACGTACGACGCACGCCGAGGTCCAACCCCGCATAGAAAGCGCCGGATCGATAGTTAAGGCCTGCGACAACGCCGTAGGCGAACACCGTTTCCGTATCCACGCTCGCCACTGCCGGGTTCACGCGTACGGCGCCGATGCTCGGGCCAACGCCGACGGAGAAGCCGTTGGCTAGCGGCACGGTATAGCGCGGCGACAGTTCGATCATCATCGCGTCGTACTCGTCTTCGTCAGCACGGCCTACGCTCAGGTGCGTGCGGATGCGGTTGTCCGCCGACTGGATCAAGCCGCAGTTGAAATTCAGTTCGACGCCATAGGCGGTTGCGGTATCACCTCCGCCATTCGGCTTGACCGCACCGACGGTAGCCGCGATGGTCGGTTCGAACTTGAAGCTGGCGTCCTTGAGCCCGGGAGCGAAGCGCCATTCCTGCGCAACGGCGGCAAGCGACAGGGATGAAAGCGCGATGGCGAGAAGAGTTTTTTTCATGGGTTTGCGGTTTCCTTTTCTGGGATGGAGAGCGAGCCGCTACGGCTTCGCACGGGCCGCCGCATGCGCCTGAAATCATCGTCTGCGAGGCCGCCAGCATCCTAGCGTCATCCTTTTCATGCGTATGTAACTTGGGTCACCGAAGGATGCAGGCACTCTCCGCTACACTTGCCGCCGGGCTTGCCTGTCGGTACTGCCATCCTGGGCAGTGCGGGACTCACACGTAAATCGTTGATTTTTCGTATACTGTCCTGCCATTTCCAAATGGCATGCTTCTTGATAAGAGCGGATTGTCGTTGTTGACATCGTCCGCTTGCACCGACCGGGGGACCCCGGCGCCTCTTTTTCACATGGAGAAGTACAGATGAATAAAAAACTGGTCATTGCCTTGCTGGCCGCAACCATCGCCGGAACCGCCGGCGCACAGGTCAAGCCTGAAGACGCCATCAAGTTCCGTCAGTCCGGCTACGGATTCATGGCTTGGAACATGCAACGCATCAAGGCTAATGTCGAAGGCAAGTTCGACAAGGATGAAGTCGTGAAGGCAGCCAACGCCATCCAGGCGATTGCCAACTCCGGCATGGGTGCGCTCTACCTGCCCGGCACCGACAAGGGCAAAGGCTGGGAAACGACCCGCGCAAAGCCCGCCATCTGGACCGAGAAGGAAAAACTCGGCAAGGCAGCGGTCGCCTTCAACAAGGAAGCCAATGAAATGGCAAAAGTCGCCGCAACCGGCGATGCAGCAGCCGTGAAGGAACAGCTCGGCAAGCTGGGCAGCACCTGCAAGGGCTGCCACGACGATTTCAAGATCAAGGACTGATGTCCGCGGCGCCTGCCGGTGCCTCTTGCAAGGCGCCCGCGGGCGCCTTTTTCACTTGGGAAGCCATCGATGAATCATCAACGCATACGCATCTGGGACCTGCCGACGCGCCTATTCCACTGGACGCTAGTCATTTCCGTGATTGCCGCCATCGTCACGGGAAAAGCCGGTGGCAACCTGATGGACTGGCATGGCCGCATCGGCATCCTGATCGTCGGGCTGGTCGCCTTCCGCATCGTGTGGGGATTGCTCGGCTCCACTTACGCGCGTTTTGCACAGTTCCTGCCGACACCAGCAAAGATCAACGCCTATCTGCGCGGCGAACTGCACACTGAAGGACATAATCCGCTCGGCGCGCTGTCCGTCTTCGCCCTGCTCGCCATCCTGCTCGTGCAGTCCGTAAGCGGCCTTGTGTCCAATGACGATATTTCGTTCTACGGCCCGCTCTACGATATCGCCGGCCGGGAACTGAGCAACAAGCTCACCGGCATCCATCACCAGTTGTCCAACGTACTGATCGCCCTCGTCGCGCTGCATGTTGTCGCCGTGCTCTTTTATGTCGTGCACAAGAAGCAGGACCTGGTCAAACCGATGATCACCGGCTGGAAAGAAAGCGCCAAAGGCGAATCCGCCCGAGGCGGCGGCATCGTCGCAGTGCTCGTTGCCCTCGTTGTTGCCGGCGCGGCGGTCTATGGTGCCAGCGGCGCATGGATCACGCCGCCACCGCCTCCTCCGCCGGTCGAGACGCCGAACTGGTGACCGCAATCATGACAAACACAGCAACCGCCCTTCCCCTCGTCGATGATGAACTGGCGATCCTTGGCGAACTGGTGCCGCTGGAGCGGCTCAATATCATTGAACTCGGTTGCGGCAATGCCCGCATGGCGCGCACACTGCTCGAGCGCCATCCGGGTTGCAAGGTGACCGGACTGGAGGTGGACGAGCGCCAGCATGCGAAGAACCTCGCCGCGCCGCAGGACGGGCTGCGTTTCGTCGCCGCCGGCGCAGAAGCGATACCGTGCCCGGATGCGGAGTTCGACCTTGCGCTGATGCTCAAATCGCTGCACCACGTGCCGATCGCTGCCATGGCGAGCGCACTCGACGAAGTGGCCCGCGTGCTCAAGCCCGGCGGCCACCTCTATGTATCAGAACCGATTTACGACGGCGCGCTGAACGAAGTGATCAGGCTGTTCAACGACGAGGGTGTCGTCCGAGCCGCTGCGCAGGCTGCGGTCGATGCCGCGCTCACGACCGGCAAGTGGGAACAAGTCGCCGAACGGCGCTTCGACATGCCGGTGTCATACAAGGACTTTGCAGAATTTGAGCAGCGAATGATGCGCCCGACCTATGCCGACCACAAGCTCGACGAGACGAAAATTGCCGCCGTCGCGAAGGCGTTTGCCCCGCACTGCGGTCCGGACGGCGCTCATTTCACCCGCCCCATGCACGTACGCCTGTTGCGCCGCATCCCCGCATAAAAGAAAGCGGCTGCAGCCCTTACCGGAACTGCAGCCGCGCGAATATCAACTGAGCTAGATCAGGCGATATTCAGGACTTAGGCTACCAGTAGCCCAGCACCTTCCACCAGATACCGCCGACGACGATCCACACCAGCAGGTTCGCAATGCTCATCACGAACCCGGTGATCCACCATTCACCCAGCGTCGCGTAGCCGGAACCGAAGATGATCGGCGATGTTCCCGTTGCATAGTGGGTCAGCGTCATCATGATCGACGACACCGCAGCCATCACCAGCGCAAAGGCCATTGGCGGTGCGCCCAGCGCGATCCCCGCAGCGTAGAACGCCGCAAACATCGCCGTGATGTGCGCCGTCGTACTGGCGAAGAAGTAGTGCGCATACATGTACACCAGTACCAGCAGCGCCACTGCCCACACCCAATCCAGGCCGAGATGCGTGATGCCGGTCTGCAGTCCGGTCGACAGCCATGCGACAAGGCCGAGCTTGTTGAGGAAGCTTGCCATCATCACCAGTGCAGAGAACCAGACCACGGTGTCCCAGGCGCTCTTCTCGGCAAGCACATCGTCCCAAGTCAACACACGGGTAATCAACAACAGGGCCAAGCCAGTAAGCGCCGCCGTGGTCGCATCCACTGCGAAGCCCTTGCCCATGATCATCTCGGGTACGCCTGCCCACAGGAACAGCAGCCAGGCAAACACGCCGAGCAGGATCTTCTCCTGGTGTTTAACCGGACCCAGCTCAGCCAGTTTCGAGTTCGCAAACGTACGTGCATCCGGCGTGTCCTTGATTTCCGGCGGATAGAGGCGCCAGATCACCAGTGGCATCAGCAGGATCGCGGCAAGCCCAGGCAGCAGCATGGCGAGCGCCCAGGTGCTCCACGACAGGCTGATCTGCGCCCCCGTCGTCTCTGCGACGAGCTTGACCACCAGCGGGTTCGGTGCGGTCGCAGTGATGAACATGGCCGATGTGATCGGGTTCGTCTGGTAATTCACCAGTGCGAGATAGCGGCCGATCTTTGCGGAGGTACCCTGCTCCGGCGACGAACCGAAGCTGCTCGCGATCGATTTCATGATCGGATGGATGATGCCGCCGCATCGCGCGGTATTGCTCGGCGTGACGGGAGCGAGCACCAGTTCCGACACACTCAGCGCATAACCGATGCCAAGCGTCTTGCGGCCGAACAGCGCGATGAAGTAATAGCCGATGCGTGCGCCGAGCCCTGTCTTGATCAGGCCGCGTGAAATCATGATGGAAATACCGATCAGCCAGATCAGCGAATTGGAGAACCCGCTCAGCGCATCTGCAATCGCGCCGCTCGGCTTGTCGTTGGTGACGCCGGTGATGGCAACCAACGCGATGGCAATCATCGCCAGTGCACCGATTGGCATTGCCTTCCCGATGATCGCAGCAATGGTGCCAATGAACAGCGCCATGAGATGCCATGCGTTCGGTTTCACGCCTTCTGGCACAGGAATAACAAACCAGATAAGCAGCGTGATGGCGATGGCAACCAGCGCCGACCGCGGCCTTAAGGAATCGTCTTTCATTTTTATACCTCCCATGTTTCGGGGACGGTATGCGCGCTCTTGCCGCATGTATGCTTCGCGGCAGGAAGCAGGCATGACCGCGACAGTTGAAGCTCATCCTCGGCGGCAGCCCCTTCTAAGGAGTGCCACTGATGATGCTTTCATTCTACAAACGAGGGGTAGTTGCCGATAGGCATCCACGTCAAGGAATTCGAATCGCGCGTGAGGAATGCCGGGAGCACGCTAATGCGGTGTTTGAGGGAGGAACTTGATTGTGGAAAGTGAAGATGTCACTAACGAGCCTCATAGGGGCATGCGCTCCCTGCCCTGTTGTCGAATGCCGCCTATGAGCGGGCGGACTCTGTTCGCTTATCTTGGGATCTTTAACGCCTGAATTAAGGCGAGCCGCGAAGCGGCTCCGGCTTGAAGATGTCAGGAGAAATCGAAGCCAGCCTCCTTTGCAACACTGGGCCAGTTTGACTCACCGAGGCCACTGCCCATCAAGGTGTCTCGCCAGTCAATCTGGGAACTGGTGACACCTTTCAATAATTCTTCAAGTGACCTGATATAGAAATTTGTAGGCAGTTGGCGGGTTAGTCTTCAGGTTCAAGCAATCTGATTTTGCCATCGTTGCCGGCCGACCGAGGCCGGTGTCCGATTGCCGAGCGCAGAATGCGGTCGCTCGTTGTTATAAACTGCCGCCACTTTTCAATGACGATCTTCGCCTCGCGGCGGGTAACGAACCATTCCCGGTTCAGGCATTCGTCGCGCAGTTTCCCGTTGAAGCTTTCCACAAACCCATTTTGCCAAGGGCTTCCTGGCTTTATATACGCCGGGCCAACATTCTGATCTCGCAGCCATTTCATCACCGCCGTCGCAGTAAACTCTGCGCCGTTGTCAGAACGAATAAAGGCCGGCGTGCCATACAGTCGCATCAACCGCGACAGCGTCAGAATCACGTCCTGATTTCGTAATGACTTGCCGACCTCGATGGCCAGGCATTCCCTCGAATGCTCGTCCAGCACGCACAACATCTTCAACGTGCCGCCATTCGCCAGTCGGTCATGGACAAAGTCATACGACCATACACGGTTGGGCTGAGTCACACCCGGAATGCGAATGTCATTACCACAGCGCCGCTTTCTAGGCCGGCGCTTCGGCAAATTCAGTACTAGGCTGAGCCACAGGCGCCACACCCGTCCAATGCTCTGATCCGTCATGACGGCTATACGGCGATAGCCAAAGCGCGGATAGCGTCCCGATGCCTCCATGAGCCGCGCTCCCAGTTCCTTATCTTTCACCGGCTGCCTCAACTCATAGCTGGCAATCCGGCGACTCACCCCGGCAATTCGGCACGCAGCACGCTCGGATAACCCTTTGGCCTTCAAGATTTCAAGGGCTTCCCGCCTGGCCACCGGGGTTACCATTTTTTTGCGGCGATCTCCTTCAAGCCTTCAATGGCCAGCAATTGTTCGGCCACGATCTTCTTCAGCTTGGCGTTCTCAGACTCCAGATCCTTGAGCTTGCAGGCATCGGACACCGTCATGTCGCCGTACTTGTTGTGCCAGCGGAAAAACGTCTGCTCAGTGATGTTGTGCTTGCGGCAGACCTCCCGGATCACCGCACCATCAACCTCCGCTTCGCACAGGACACCAATGATTTGTTCTTCAGTGAATCGTTTCTGCATGTATGCCTCCATGTCAAAATTAACATGAAGACTCACCCGGCGGGTGGCTACAAGATTTTTTGGCAGGTCACATCCGCTCACGCGGTGAAGAAGCGCAGCAAAGAAGGACTGGACAACGCGCTCGCCGCTGGGTCGTGGGGCGAACGCACAGTTGACTGAATCGGTTTCGTGGATTGCTGATCTGCTGGGCCAAGAAGGCGAAGAACCATCTCGCATTTCTTCATCTGGCCTGCGGCATCGTCACTTGGCGTAGTATCGGCCTACTGGGATAGGCTTTTAGCCACTCATTCACTTTGTAGAAATTATCTTTCTTAAGAAGCATCTTAGTACATGAATACTTCACATTACTTTCTTCAGCACTTGAGAGATCGTGAAAAGTAACTCCATCCTTAGAGCTTTTTTTAAGAGGAATATTTTCTTGGGTTGTATAGCCAACCTCTTCATGGAGTGAAATTACTAACCAGTTATAGGAAAGCACCCTAACATCCGACTCATTAATTCCTAAGTTTTTGAAGCACCAATCCAAAAGTGCAATTTCTGCGAAATAAACAAGTCTCGGATCGCCTCCATCGAGCCCCCTCATTAGGTTATCCAATTCTCCAGATTTTCCATCGACATCAGCAATACCCATATGACCAACAAAACGACCTTCTTCATCATATAGAAGAAAAAAAATACGACCATCTTGCGCTATGGATAAGTTCTTCAAATATCCGTAAGTTCTCTCATAGGTAGACTCAAATTGAGTAAGGAACATTCGCATTGCTCTTTGACGCCACGCCCTAATAAGTTCTACCTTGTCTATATCAGAAAGGATCCAATCACCGACTGGAACCAACCTCCCAATTACTTTGTTATTCTTATTAGTTACGTTTATACATAACTTAAGCGCATCCTCGAATTCTGATTTCTTCATTAAAGAAATAACCTCTTTGTAGCTCATTATCATGCCCTCTTAAATCTATGACCTACTGCAACACTCTCGATGCGGATTCGCTTCGGAACCATGTGCGGCTGAAGCCGCTCCTTAAGAAAAATCATGAGTAGTTCTTTATCAACTCCATTTGCTGAAGTTGGCTGAACAAGTAACTCAACATGCTGCCCAGTTATTGGGTTCTGTTTCGGGGTTGCTTTGACTAACGATACATTAGGATAGGTAAGAGCCACACGTTCAACTTCACTGGCCATAAACTTAAGACCACCAACATTGATAACGTCGCTGATGCGCCCAGTGACCTTGTAGTAGTCGCCTTTTACTTCTACAACATCCTTAGTGTCGTACCAACCATCCGCATCAAATGGCGAAGGCGCATTGAGATACCCAAGCATACGTGCGTTTGAACGAATCTGAAGAACACCGTCTACCACTCTGGTTTCTACGCCTTCACCACCAACCTTCATGTACAAGCTATCTCTAGCCTCTGACTTAACGCGAACAATGCCTAACTCAGACATGCCGAACGTTTGCCGAAAATCTACGTTGGGTAGCAACTTACACAGCTCATCGAGCGTTGGCTGATCCATACGCTCAGTGCCATAGGTAATCACTTTAAGACACTCTGGTATCTTGCTGGGCACAGCACCACTCATCAACATCATCCGCAAAAACGTTGGCGTTGTAGGCAACACCTCAACATCATATTTTCGACACGTATCAAGTATGGAATCTACTGTGCGTGACTCTGGAGCGATCACTACGCCCTTATTGAACAAGGTATGGAGAAGAGTGTTAATGCCACCAATGTGATCAAACAGAAGAAAATTGATGGTACGAAGCGTGGGACGTGGCGTTTCAAAACGCTTAAGGAATAACGTTAAATCGTGAAGAATTGCTTTTGGACGTCCCGTTGTCCCCGTTGAAAATAAGACAAGACCAGCGTGTTCAGCCTCTCTTAGCTTTTCAATAAAATCATGCTTTTGGTGATGAGGTCGACGTTTCACCTTACTTCCGTCGATTACAACATCTACAAGAGCTGATTCAAAAAAGTACTCATGCTCATGTCGAGTCTCATCCGTTAGTGGCACAACAACGACGCCTATATCAATCAGTCTCAGTAGCGTAAGAATAGATGCTGGACTAAAGTCGCCAATTATGGCTACGACATCACCCTTACGAACCTCGCTTAAGTCAATTGGACTTTGATCGGCTATCTCAGAAAAGCGTAGCTCCTCGCCTTTATGGATAAGGAAAGGATAATTGATACCCTTCCATATTTCAGCGAGCTTATCTAGTAGACTCATCACGCACCACCAACATGTAAGACTTGACCAGACAATGAATCACTACGATCATCAATAAGTAGTTCGACTAAGTCGGCTACAGTCTTTGGTTTGAACTGCTTAGGAATAATCTGTTGAGAGACGATACGGTTAATCTGTTCCGATGTGATGCCCTTAAGCAAACTGGTATCTATAGGACCCGGCGCAATACAATTAACCTTAACATTGAAGTCGGCCATCTCTCTAGCAAACGAACGTGTGAAACCCTCAACGCCTGCCTTTGATGCCGCATAGATGGATTCACCCTTTAGACCTAAAGCCACAGCAATAGTCGAGAAGTTAATAATTGATCCCTTCTTGTTCCTAAGCATCAATGGTGCGAAAAGTTGGCAACAATAGATGGTGCCCAACAAATTGGTATTGATAATTTTTTGTGCGACGCTCGGTGGTGTCGTGACCGCCAAGTTCATTGATGCAATACCAGCGGCATTTACAAGTCCGGTGACCTTAGCTCCGTCACTCTTCAATTTCTGTACGACAGCTTTGATGCTATCGTAAGAAGAAACATCGCAACTCATCGACGCAAAAGGAACCTCTTCAACGTTCCGAGCTAAGCCAAATACATCAATGCTCTTGTCGATTAAACGCTCACAAATGGCTCTACCCAATCCCTTGCTAGCACCTGTGACGACAATCATTTTTTGGATTCCATCTGGCTAATGAATTCAGCAGCCAACGAACCAGCAGTTCTAAACATGCTACGAGAGCGAGACATGGCAGCGTCTGAAGTCCAGTCAAATTCAAACCCCATGTCTGCCGCCTTATCCTCAAGTGCAAGACAAAGCTCGACCAATTTCATGGAGTCTAAGACGCTGTCTCCACCTATTAGAGGCATATCGTCAGTCACAGTTAATGACTTAGCTTCTAATAGGCGGGCGATTTGGCTGAATACTTCAGATTTTACAGATTCGGCAGACGACATAGATGCACCTTAGTGTATGAGAGTAATGACAAAAAATTATACTCCCACACCATACCGCCGCGCATACGTATGCAGGTGAAAGCATTCATTCGGAGCCCCATAATCAAGTACGAACCGCTGCCTGTATGAGGCTAAATGTCAGGAACGCGATAGAGCATATTTCATAAAAGCAAATGGAACGTCAGACCGGACTGCAGCTCATAGGGAGATACCTGTAATGCCGATGGTGCAATCATGGCAGCTCCCTATTCTGAGGATTTACGGCGGAAAATCGTGCAGGCGTGTGAACGCGGAACGCAATCACAACGCGAAGTGGCCGAGTTTTTCAATGTCAGTCTGTCCTTTGTCGAAGCCCTGTTAGGCCACTATCGCCGTAGTGGCGGCGAGCTGGTTCGCGCGCGGCATAAGCCAGGA
>DASRXG010000092.1:0-56416 GCA_035654275.1 Noviherbaspirillum sp. | reverse complement strand
CGTCAATGTGCCGCCGCCCAAGCTCTTGAGGCGCGAGAAGGCCTGGTTGAAGGCGCTGATGATCGTCGACGGGGCGGCCCCGGGGACGCCACCGAACTCGGACAGGTTGACCGCATTCGCCGGAATCGCTGCCGGCGTGGTAACTGCTACGCTGCCAGCGGCAAACTCGCTTGTTTGGGCCGGGATTGCTCCTGCCGCTGATGTGTCTGCAGCAATGTCATCGCTGCCGCTGGCGCCACCGCCGCCGCATGCCTGTAGCAGGCCTGTAGCACCAGCAGCCAAACCGCCCAGCAGCATCTGGCGCCGACGGTTATCCATCTCTTTGTTTGTGATTTCACTCATGAAAATTTCTCTCTCAAATAAGCAAGGTCGCTTTCGACCTCTGTAGAGCGGCGGACTCAAGATGTTTGTGAATAACCGCTCTCTTTAAAAATCAGGGTTCCCTGTTCGCAAAAGCACTCGCCCAATTAACAAGTCGGTGCCGGAGCAGGTGCCGGAGCAGGTGCTGGAGCAGGTGCCGGGGCAGGTGCTGGAGCAGGTGCCGGAGCAGGTGCCGTTGTTGTGAGCACTTGGCTGATTACGCCCGAGGTCACTGCAGGGGGATCAGTGTTGGTGATCAGGTTGATACCGGCAGGCGAACCGAGATCAGTGCGTGCCACGCTGATGTTCGCAACGCCGTTGCCCAGCGTATAAGTCACGCGCTTTACAGGTGTCCACGCCCAATTTGTGCCGCCGGTGCCGGAGTAGCGGTAGAGGTTGCCGTTCTCGATCAGGTGGCTCGCACCAATTGCACCGAAGCGGTAGCCGGTTGCCGCATTACGGTCCGTATCGAGGAACACGCGCACCCAGGTCGGCGTGCCCGAATACGGGATCTTGTAGTACACATTGGTCGCATCGCTGGTCGCAGTGGACGTCGTGGCCGTCGTTGCTGTGAACACCTGCGTGAGCTTGGCTGATGTCAACGATGGCGGGGTCGTGCTGGTAATCAGGTCGAGGCCTGCAGGCGAGCCGAGGTCGGCACGCGCCACGGTGATGCTGGCAGAGGTGCTGCCGACTGTGTAACCAACGCGTTTGACATACGACCAGCTCCAGTTGGTGCCACCGCTGCCCGTGTAGCGGTAGAGGGTGCCGTTCTCGATCATGTATCCAGCGCCGACTGTGCCGAAGCGGTATCCCGTTGCAGCATTGCGATCCGCATCGATAAATACGCGCACCCATTGCGGTGTGCTCGAATACGGGATCTTGTAATAGGCATTCGTTGCATCGAACGAGGTCGTCGTGGCGGCCGTCTGTGCGAGTACTTGCGGCGCGAGGCAGACGCCGGCTGCAAGCAGGACAGCTTGCATGCGGCGGAAAGCGAACGGTGGGCGTGGTGTGGATAACCTATGCATGGTTATGTGGCCTTTCTAAAAAATTGGACGTGACTATCCCGCCGCCTCGTGCGGGGAGGCGGTAAACGTCAGCGATAACTACAAAAAAGCGGGCAGGGGCTTTGGGTCTGCCTACTCGGTTCGGCGCAGGGAAGGCGGGTGGTGCCGGAGGTCGGGACACCTTCCGCCATGCAGACGCAGCTTGTAGCTCCGAGTAGCAAGGTGGCGTACTGCGCGATACCTGGCCAGATTGCTCTTCATGGAGATACAGGGGGTGTCATGCATTCGTAATGCACTCATGTTGTCCCGCGGATGTAATCCACGAGACAGCATCAATGCATACCAAGCCGTGTTCGTTGGCTGTGCACGCGCGCCTGTGGCAGGCGTGCGAGGGATGACAGCGAAATTACGAGTGTGAGAATTCATCATTCATCTGGCCGGTTCGCCTTCGTCCCGACCGGGTGAACCATGGGCTCGCTTTTTTCGGGCAAAAGAAAGCCCGCGACAGGCATGGGCATGTCGTTTTGCATTGGCGGGGACCGATGGAAAAACTACGTCGGGAAGCGCACTCCGTTCACGCGGGAGATGTGCTTAAGGCTGAAATTGGCTTATATACGATTAATGCAAATTGGCAATAATTAAAAAATTAAACAATAAATGTTGCTAGTTAAGTAGGTTGCGCAAATACATCCCGCAATGAAATATGCTGGTAGATCGCGATATATATTTTCTGCGGAGCGGAACGAATCGTTGAATTAAGCGCCATGCGCACCGCTTGTGATCGCAGCTTGCGAACAATGCCTGCGTGCTGATGCGCTGCATAGCCATCTGCTTCAACGTTCCGCAAGAGTCCGCTCGCATCTGCCATGTTCAGGCCGCCACTTCCGTTGCCTGCGTGCGCCGCACGAATACTGGCGCCAGCCACAAGCCGAGCTCATACAACAGGCAGACCGGCACAGCGAGCAGCAACTGGCTCATCACATCCGGCGGCGTGACGATTGCCGCAAGCACGAAGGCACCGACCACCACATACGGGCGGGCTTCCTTCAACTTCTCTACCGTCACCACGTTCATGCGGACCAGCACGATCACTACGATTGGCACTTCGAAGGTGACGCCGAACGCAATGAACATCGTCATCACGAAATCGAAATAAGCATCGATATCCGGTGCAACCGCAACAGACTGCGGCGCGAAATCATTGATGAAGCCGAACACCACACCGAACACGAAGAAGTAGCAGAAGGCCACGCCTGCGATGAACAGCAGCGATGACGACACGATCAGCGGTGCGATGAGTTTTTTCTCGTGGACATACAGGCCGGGGGCAATGAATGCCCACGCCTGGTAAAGCACCCAAGGCAATGCAACGAGGAAGGCAACCAGCAGCGTGACCTTTATCGGCATCATGAACGGTGCGATGACGCCAATTGCGATCATCTTGCTCCCCGGTGGGAGCGCTGCCATCATCGGTTGTGCCAGCAGGTCGTAGAGGTCTGCAGCCCATGGCATCAGGCATAGCAGTACGAGCAGGACAGCCGCCGATGCTTTCACAAGGCGATTACGCAGCTCCACGAGATGCGGAATGAAGGAGTTCTCCGCGTCGGCCGTTTGTGGGATGTCAGTCATGTTCAATGGAAGAAATGGGCTGCAGCCGGGGCGGTTCGGCATTTCGCCGCACGCGATGCGCCGGAGCTCGCGCAGGTTCTTGATCCCGTCTGGTGTTTGTGCCGGGACGGTATTGCCGAGGTATGTGCGAGTTTTTTCACGCGAAACTTCTTCGCTTTTCGCCCCACCCATTCCGGCGAGAGTGCGATCTCCTCCGGTGCGCTTGAAGAGGGCTGCGGCATATGCTGTGGCGACACCGTGCCGAAAGCGACAGGTTCGCTGGCAGATGCAGACATGCCGGTCAGTTCACGCTCGAAAAGGGCAGCGCTTTCTGTCACGCTCTGCTGCACGCTGTTAGCGGCCTCCTGCATGTCCTTCTTGATTGCCTGAAGTTGTTCGAGCTCGATCTCGCGGCTGACCTCGGTCTTGACCTCGTTAATGTAGCGCTGGGCTCGTCCAAGCAAGGTGCCGCCCATGCGTGCGAGCTTGGGCAGCCGCTGCGGTCCGACCACGACGAGCGCAACCACGCCGATCAGGATGATTTTTGATAATCCGATATCAATCATGATTAAAGGCAGCCAAAGCTGTTAGTGGCGGGGAATGCGTCATGCATGGGCTTCTGGTTATGTGACCGCAAACGCTTAGTTCACGACCTTGGCATTGACGGTTTGCGCAGTGTCATTTGCACCTGCGTGTGCGAGCTTCGACGGTGCGGTGTCCTGCGCAGCAGACTCTTCTTCGCCCTTGATGCCGTCCTTGAAGCCCTTGACGGCTTTTCCGAGATCGGAACCGATGTTGCCAAGTTTCTTCGTACCGAAAACCAGCATCACAACGACCAGGACGATCAGCCAGTGCCAAACGCTAAATGAACCCATTTCTTTTCTCCTAACAACTGGACAGTGGTGTCCGGTTTAAAACAGATACTTTTGCTTAATAAAGCGCAGTAGACGGGTGTTTAGTCACTGTTCAAAGGAAATAGTTTCCTCGTGGATCTATTTATTGTGGGAAATTTTTGGGTGCTGGCTTTTTGCTATGTGGCGCTGGATACCTTTTTAAGATGGAAAAAATTGAGGTGCGGCAGGTGTCTTGCAAAAGTGTATTTACGCTCCACCATGCGAACGGCACAATGGAGTTAATTTCCAAGGGGAAATTTCTGAGGGCGACGCCCCGAGCGTTCGCATCCTGCGGAGAAGACGCCTCGACCTCATGGTGGCCCCAAAGCGAGAAACGCCTCATGCCAGAAGAACACCTGATCAATTCCGTCAATAAGCATTATCTCGACCGCGTGATGAAGCTCGCGGATGCGGCGGACATCATGGCGACCGAGGATATCTTCGATGCGCGCGGCATGAAGCTGGTCGCCAAGGGCACGAAGATTTCGCCCAGCCTGCAAGAGCGCCTGTCGCAGCGCCAGCTGAACAAACCCTTCGAATCGAGTATTGCCGTTGACTCTGGAGTCGACGTCAGCGTCATTGCAAACGAGGCAAAGCGTATCGTCGAGACCATCGAACCGGTGCGCGCGATCGTGCAGACAGTTAGTGGCCAGTCGCCGGTGCAGGTTCTTTCCGGCATCCAGTTTGGCAGCGCAATGAGCACCATGCTCACGCTCATCGAACGCGGCGGGCCGAGGGCGCTGGAGCACAGCGTGATGGTGAGCCTGCTGTCGATCTGCCTAGGCCGGAAACTGGGCATGAGCAGTACCGACCAGACCATCGTCGCACTTGCCGGCCTGCTGCACGACATCGGCGAGCTGTATATCGAACCGCAGTACCTGCATTCCCGCAGCCACTTGTATCCGCATGAATGGCGGCACGTGGTGGTACATCCGCGTATCGGCCAGATGCTGATTTCCAACCTCGAGAGTTATCCGGCGGCGGTCGCGCAGGCCGTGTTCGAGCATCATGAACGGTATGACGGCAGTGGTTATCCGCGCCAGGTGTCTGGTAGCAGCATCAGTGCCGCCGGGCAGGTCGTGGCAACTGCGGAAATGATTTCCGGCGTGTTCGTCAATCCGGACCATCCACTGCAGCGCGCGGAACTGGCGCTGAAGGTCGTGCCAGGGGAATATGTGCATCAGCTCGTGTCAGCAGTCTCCAGTGCTGCACGTCAGGCGCGTAGCGAGAAGGGCATGACCGGCAATGCCGCAACGACGGGGGAAGAAAAAAACAAGGTGGCCGAGCTGCACAAGCATATCGGCGCCGTGCTCGAGACAACGCAACGCCTCGCCGATTCGGGTGTGCTGAAATCGCAGAAAGCAAAGCACCTGCTCGCAGAAGTCGAGCGGCGTACCACAAAGGTCCAGCATGCGTTCAGCAGCACCGGACTGGACTCCAGCCTTGACGAGAAGAGCGGCTTCTTTGATCCCCACAATATCGACGTCCTGTTCGAAACGTCGGTGGTGAGCAGCGAGTTCAAGTGGCGGCTGCGCGATGTGGCGCGCGACCTGTCATTGCAGGCCGCTGCACTGGAAGCGCATGAAACGCAGGCGCTGCAGCCGCTTGTCGAGTTACTCGACGGCGAGCGCCCGAAAGACGCGGGTGTCAGTGCGCCAAACTGAGTTTGTCCTGCCCGCGGCACTCGGCCTGGTATTCCTCCGCAGCACGCCGTGCCTTGCGCCGTGCCGCTTCGACCTTCGTGCCGGCGACTGAAGCGGCATCTTCCTCTGCCCATTTCTGGCGCCGCGCCAGCGTGTCGCATCTCTTTCGCTTCGTTGCCTCTTCGCGTGCAACGCGCTTTTGTTCTTTCGCTTCGCTTGCCTCGCGCTTGAGACGCGCGCTTTCAAGGCGTTCGGCCTGCCGTTTCTCCTGCGCTGCACGACGAAGCGCGGCTTCTGCGTCTGGAGAGGGAGTTGTGTTGATGTGCATTTCCGTACCGCCATTGCAGGCCGTATCGCTGTAAACAATCTTGCCGCCAGATTCGCATTTATAAATAGCGAAGGATGGGATTGCGCACGACAACAGGATGGCAGTCAGCAAGGATTGCTGGGTCGTTTTTCTTTTCATATGACTTTGCCGGGGTTTAGCAGACATAAGGGATCGAGTGCTTGTTTCAGCGTACGCATCAGCTGCATTTCCACCTCAGACTTGTACTGGCGGATTTCGTCGCGCTTGAGTGCGCCAAGTCCATGTTCCGCAGAAATCGAGCCGCCGAACTGATGCACGCTGTCGTGTACCACGCGATTGATTTCTCCCTGGCGGTCGATGAAGGCATCCGGCGATTCATTATCCGGTGGTGACACGTTGTAATGCAGGTTGCCGTCGCCCAGATGGCCGAAGGTAACCAGGCGGCAGCCGGGAAAGCGCTGGTGCAACTGTACATCCGTGGTGCGGATGAAGTCGCCGATGCGCGAGATCGGCACGGAGATATCGTGCTTGATGTTCTTACCCTCCTCGGCCTGTGCCAGCGGAATATGCTCGCGCAGGTTCCACAGCCCTTTGGATTGGGCGATCGACGATGCAACAGCGGCGTCCTGGATGATTCCCCGCTCGAGCGCATCGGTGATCAGCGCTTCCAGCATGCCGTTCGCATGCTCTTCGGATTCGCTGTCCGACAGTTCCAACAATACATACTGCGGATAGCTTTGCGGGAAGGGCGCGCGGATCTGTGGGAAATGCTTGGCAACCAGCTTCAGGCAGAAGTCGGACATCAGTTCGAACCCGGTCAGCGTGGCGCCGCATTTCTCCTGTGCCAGCGACAACAGGCGCAAGGCATCATCCGGGGTCTGCATCGCTGCCAATGCGGTCAGTTGTGCTTGCGGTTGCGGGAATAGTTTGAGTACTGCGGCAGTAATGATGCCAAGGGTTCCTTCCGCGCCGATAAACAGGTCGCGCAGGTCGTATCCGGTATTGTCCTTGCGCAGGCCACGCAGGCCGCTCCACACGTCGCCCTGTGCTGTCACTACTTCTAGACCGAGACAGAGCTCGCGCGTATTGCCGTAGCGGAGTACCGCGGTGCCGCCGGCATTGGTTGACAGGTTGCCGCCGATGGTGCAGCTGCCTTCTGCCGCAAGCGACAGCGGAAACAGCCGGCCTGCATCTGCCGCCGCATTCTGCACATGCTCGAGGATGCAGCCGGCTTCCACCGTCATCGTATTGTTGACCGGATCAACTGCGCGGATGCGATTCAAACGGGTGAGCGACAGTACGATCGCGGTGCCGCTTTCATCGGGCACGCTGCCAAGGACCAGGCCGGTATTGCCGCCTTGCGGAACGACGGGTACGCGAAACTGGTTACACAGGCGAACGACAGCAGCGACTTCATCCGTCGTCGCCGGCTTCACGACTGCGAGCGCCTTGCCGGTAAAGCGGCGGCGCCAGTCAGTCAGGTAGCCTGCGATATCGGCTGGTTCGGTCAGTACATGGGCAGCGCCGACGGCATTGCGGCAGAGAGCGAGGAACTCTTTCATTTGGACGCCTTCTGGATGACTTGCTTTGCCAGCTTCTTGGCAGCCTGCTTGTACGGGCGCAGATAGAAGACCGTGCAGAAGAAGAACACGCTGACCAATGCCACCTCGATCCATCCCAGGGTGGACGACATCCCCTTGTCGGTCATGCCGCGGACAATGCCCTCCAAGAGATACAGAAGGATCAGCATCGACGACCACTGCATGGTGTAGATGTTGCGCCTCAAGATGCCACGCAAGGGGAAGAGTAACGGCACCACCTTGAGCACCATCCACGACCCGCCGGGGCGCAGGGGAGCGAGCATCAGCTCCCATGCAACGCACAACAGGATCAGGGCGACGAGGCTGGTGACCGCGCCGGCATGGAAAATTTTCTGCATAGGGTTTTGCGTTTCGTCGACCATCAGGCACTCCTCAGGCGGGCGCTGGTTTCTGCAAGCCGGCGGCCAAGCGCAATCGTGAGCGTGCGCGTATCGTCGGAAATCGCGTGATTGCCATTGGGGCCGGACCAGTGGCTCGCGCCATAGGGCGTGCCGCCGGTCGTGGTCGTCATCAATTGGGGATGCGTGTAGGGCAGGCCGAGCACCATCATTCCATGGTGCAGCAGCGGAATCATCATCGACAGCAGGGTTGCTTCCTGTCCACCATGAATACTGCCGGTGGAGGTGAACACGCAAGCGGGTTTGCCGCTTAATGCCCCGGACAGCCATTGCGCGGACGTGCTGTCCAAGAAGTACTTCATCGGGGCAGCCATGTTGCCGAAGCGCGTGGGAGACCCCAGCGCAAAGCCTGCGCATTCTTCCAGGTCACGCAGTTCCACGTACGGCGCACCGCTTTCCGGAATGGCCGGTTGCGTGGCTTCCACAACGGTGGATACTGGAGGAACCGTGCGCAGGCGCGCTTCGCAGCCCTGCACGCTTTCGATGCCTTGCGCGAGCAGCTCGGCCATTTTGCGCGTCGATCCGTGACGGGAATAATACAGAACGAGGATGGTGAGATCGGATGAATAATTCATGCTTGGTATTATAGGATGCTTTGACAACACGAAAACGCAGTGTCCCATGCCTCAACCCGAGTTCGCTCGCATGTTTCCCTTCAACTTCGCGATCTTCCGCAACTTTCCGCTGGATGATGTGCGCGGGTTGTTTCGTTTTGCCAAGGCAAGGCTGAATGAAGAGCGCCTGCCGCAGGTAGCCGGCAGCCTGACTTTCACCACGGTGCTGGCGCTGGTGCCTATCCTAACGATTGCGCTTGCGATATTCACGACATTCCCGCTGTTCAATACGTTTCGCGCATCGCTAGAGGCGTACTTCATCAAGAGCCTGATGCCGAAGACGATTGCCAACACAATTCTTGGCAACCTGAACCTGTTTGCCAGCAAGGCCACACGGCTGTCGGCATTCGGCGCGATTGGCTTGATCCTGACCGCACTGGTGATGATGCTGACCATCGACCGTGCGTTCAACCATATCTGGCGCGTCAAGTCTGCGCGTCCCTTTACGCAGCGCCTGGTGATCTACTGGGCGGTCGTCACCCTAGGTCCGTTGATGATCGGTGGTTCCATCACTCTGACTTCCGACCTGTTTAACGCCACCAACGGTTTTTCGAGGAGCTGGCCGCTTGCTGCCGCGCTTTGGAATACAGTACTGTCGGTATCGCTCACCACCGGTGCCTTCACCCTGCTGTACATGGCAGTGCCGAATCGTTTCGTCGACTGGCGCGATGCAGCCTGTGGCGGCTTGCTGGCCGCTGCGGCGTTCGAAATCGCAAAACGCATCTTTGTGGTTTTTGTGTCGAAGTTCCCGACCTATACCGTTGTGTACGGCGCAGTGGCCGCATTACCGATCTTCCTGCTGTGGCTATACGTTTCCTGGTTGATTACGCTGATGGGTGCAGTGCTTGCAGCTGCGCTACCGGTCGTCAAGTACGAACGCTGGTGGCATGTCCCGACGCCGGGCAGCGCCTTCATCGATGCCATGGCTGTGCTGAATGTCTTGCACCAGGCACGCGAAACTGGAACCAATGCTGCTGTCGACGCCCGGACGATACGCGAGCTGACGCGCATCGGCTATGACGAGTCGGAATCTTTACTCGAGAAAATGCTGGATGCGGGTTGGGTCGGACGCGTGAGGGCAGAACTGTCGAAGAAGCGCACGCGCTTCGGCAGGCCGAGCACCGAGGGACAGGATACGTGGGTCTTGCTGGCGAAT
Source organism: Noviherbaspirillum sp. (assembly GCA_035654275.1). Classification (GTDB taxonomy): domain Bacteria; phylum Pseudomonadota; class Gammaproteobacteria; order Burkholderiales; family Burkholderiaceae_D; genus Noviherbaspirillum. The sequence goes on along the minus strand of DASRXG010000092.1, from coordinate 46,826 downwards.
CCTGCGCAATTAAAGGTCGCCGATGTGTATCGGATGTTCGTCTTCAATACTGCGGGGAATGCCGCTCTTGCCAAGCAGGTGGAGGGTGCCGTCGAGCGAGGGCTGGATCAGACCCTCGCCGACCATTTTGCCCAGAAAACAGTGTCCTAAAAGGACGTTTGCCCGGTTAGCATTTGCCAATACATCACCCAGTCCCCCATGAAGGAATAGATCGGGTGCTTGAAGGTGGCGGGGCGGTTTTTCTCGAATACGAAGTGGCCGATCCATGCAAATGCATAACCACCGACCAGTGCCGCCAGCAGCCACCACAGGTTTCCGGTCAATAGCGTCGTCGCGACAAAGAACAGCGCCAGGGTCGAGCCGACAAAGTGCAGTTCGCGGCAGGTGCGGTTGGAGTGCTCGCTCAAGTAGAACGGATAGAACTCCGCGAACGACGAGAATTCTTTCTGCAGGACGTTTGCCATGGTGTCTCCTCGGTGTTGTTTTCCTCAGAATAGTCCGGTTGCGGTGACTTGCAACCGGAATTCCTCAAAACAACGCAAATTCCCTACGGATATTGCCGGTTTTTAAACAGGATTTACGCCGTTTTCATAAATCCATACAACGCTTTCAGCACCGCATCCGGCTGCTCCGCCATCAGGTCATGTCCACAGTTGTCGATCTGCACCACACGGCCGTGCGCAATCGACTTTGTCAGTGTGGCAGTGGCCTTCGGTGGCGTCATCATGTCCCTCTTGCCGAGCACGAACAGGGTTGGGCAGCCGAGGCTCTTCGCTGCAGTCTCGCCGTTTGCGTAGTTATTACACGCGGAAAAATCCGTATGAAACACCTTGGCGGAGTTTTGCGCCGAAATGCGCTGCATCAGGCGCTGGCTGCCGCCCATGACGTAGAAGCCGGGCCCTGGACAGGATGGCTTGTGCGCAATCGAGGTATGCGACCAGATGTTCACCATGTCGATGGCCGCCTGCTCATTGTTCAGTGACGCTTCCAGCAAGGCATCCGAAACCTTCATCGGGTAAGCGGTGCCGACCAGCGCCAGCTTGCTCACGCGTGCCGGAGCGCGGAACGCCGTCTCAATCGCAATCAGCGAGCCCATGCTGTGACCGACGAGGGCAGCTTGTTGCACGCCGGCCTCGTCCAGCAATGCGAGCAGCCAGTCGGCCATGGTTTCCACGCTGGCAAGCGGCTCACCTTTGCTGCGCGCGTGACCGGGCAGGTCCACGGCCAGTACGTTAAAGCCGTGATGGGCGAAATAGCGGGTCTGCAGGATCCAGACGGAATGGTCATTCTGCGCACCGTGGATGAACACCACGGTCGGTTGCTGCGGATTGAATGCTTTGCCGCCGGTATAGCAGTAGGCGTCTTGTCCGTGTACGTTCAGCAGCATGTCACGCTCCCTTCTGTGCGGCCTTCAGCCCGCGTGCAAGATCTTCGATCAGGTCGTCGGCATCTTCCAGCCCGATGGACAGGCGCATCGTGCCTTCGGTGATGCCGGATGCCGCGAGCTGTTCGGTTGGAACGCGGAAGTGCGTGGTCGATGCCGGATGGATCACCAGTGACTTGGCATCGCCGACGTTGGCCAGGTGGGAGAACAATTTCAGCGATTCGACAAAACGTTGTCCCGCGGCGCGATTACCCTTGATGCTGAACGAAAAAACCGCGCCGCATCCCTTGGGTAGCAGCTCTTTCGCGAGTGCATGATCGGGGTGGGATTCCAGTTCGGGATAGGCAATCGATTCGACCGCAGGATGTGCCGCCAGGAATTCGACAACCTTGCGGGTATTGGCGACATGCCGGTCCATGCGCAGGCCGAGCGTCTCGATGCCTTGCAGAATCGCAAAAGCGTTGTGCGGACTCATCACTGCGCCGAAGTCCCGTAATCCCTCGCGTCGCGCGCGGAGGGAGAAGGGCGCGACGGTCGACTCCTCCGAGAACACCATGCCGTGGAAACCGTCATACGGCTCGCAGAGTTCGGCGAAATGCCCGGTCTTCTCGTAGGCTCGTTGCCAGTCGAATGTACCGCCGTCCACCAGGAGACCACCGATCGCGGTGCCATGGCCGCAGAGGAATTTGGTCGCCGAATGGAAAATCAGGTCGGCGCCGTGGTCAAAGGGGCGGAGCAGGTATGGCGTGGTGAAGGTCGCGTCCACCATCAGCGGCAGGTAACGTTCATGGGCAATCGCTGCCACAGCCGGTATGTTCAGCACATCGAGTCCGGGATTGCCAAGGGTTTCGCCAAACAGCACTTTGGTATTCGGCCGGATCGCGTTGCGCCACGCATCCAGGTCGCGCGGATCGACAAAGGTGGTCTCGATGCCGAAGCGCTTCATCGTGTACGCGAGCAAGTTCTGCGAACCGCCATATAGCGCCCTTGATGCCACTACATGCGAACCCGCACCAGCAATTGTCGCCAACCCCAGGTGCATCGCCGCCTGGCCGCTGGCCACTGCGATGCCGGCGACGCCGCCTTCGAGTGCGGCGATGCGTTCTTCCAGTACGGCATTGGTCGGATTGGATATCCGGGAATACACATGGCCCGCGCGCTCCATGTTGAACAGGGAGGCAGCATGGTCGGAATCCTTGAAAACGAAGGAGGTGGTCAGGTAGATCGGCGTCGCACGCGCACCGGTCGCGGGATCGGGGGCCGCACCGGCATGCAGGGACAGGGTGTCGAACCCTGGATACTTAGGGGCGCTCATCGTGATTGTGTCTCCGAGGCTGTTTGGTTATCAGTTCTAGCCCGTCATCCTAGCATCGACGCGGCCGCGATCGCTGTCATGCGGATGACAGGAAGCTGTTCTATACGCTGGATTTTTCGGGACGCTTAGGCTACATTTCAAATGCGACAACACAACACATTAGCTCCCAGGGTGGCCCCCATGAAAGTATCCGAAATCCTCAAAGTCAAAGGCGATATCCTTTATACCGTCACGCCCGATACGCCGATGAGCGAAGCGGTCGACACGATGGCAGAGAAAGACCTCGGCTCGCTGGTGGTGATGGAGTTCGGTGAACTGGTCGGCATGCTGAGCTTTCGCGAGGTAATGCGGACCCTGCACGAGAACAAGGGATCGATCGGCACGACGACGGTGCGCAAGCACATGGACGACCATCCGATCACGATTACGCCCGAGACCGAAATCGACGAAGTGCGCCGCCTGATGCTGGAGCGGCATGCCCGCTATGTCCCGGTGGTGAACGCGAAGACGCTGCTCGGCGTGATCTCGTTCTACGACGTGGCCAAAGCGGTCGTCGAGGCGCAGAGTTTCGAGAACAAGATGCTCAAGGCCTATATCCGCGACTGGCCCGCAGATGGCGAAGAATAGGCGGTCCGCGTATCGCATACCCGAAAAGGCCGTTCATGGTGATCCATGAACGGCCTTTTTCACATGGTTTCTTTTAGTTCCAACTATCCGATCGAAATACCTGACACAGGAGGTTTTCCATGCATATCGCCGTTATCGGAGCCGGTCTCGCCGGTTTGACATGTGCCCGTCAGTTGCAGGAGCGCGGGCATAGCGTCGTCGTGTACGAAAAAAATGAAACAGTCGGCGGCCGCATGGGCACCCGGCAGACGGAACTCGGCGGGTTCGACCATGGTGCCCAGTACTTCACCGTTTCCAGCGAACGCTTCAAAAAGGAAGTCAATACCTGGAAGAAGGCTGGATGGGTGATGCCGTGGGACGGCAAACTGGTGACGCTGGAGAATGGTGTCGCCAAGCCTGCCGGGCGAACGAACGGCAGTGCACGGCTGGTCGCCGTTCCCGGCATGGCCGCACTAGGCACGCAGCTGGCCGAGGGCATTGAGCTGCGCCCGGGGCAGACTGTCCGCAGCCTGGAGCGCTTCGGCGATCAATGGCTGCTGGCGGTGATGTGCGACACGGTGCCGATCGATGCCAGCGCTGGCCCGTTTGATGCTGTTGTCCTTGCCATCCCCGCAGACCAGGCCATTCCGCTGCTGCAACCGCTGTCGTCGATCGCGGGGCAGGTCGCGCAAGAACATCTTGCGCCGTGCTGGGCATTGATCCTGAGTTTCGAACAAGCGCTTGGTCTTGACTACGATGGCGCATGGGTGAAAGGATCACGGCTCAGATGGATCGCGCGCGACACATCCAAGCCGCAGCGGCGCCCCGGTGAACACTGGATCGGCCATGCCTCGCCCGACTGGAGCGAAGAGCATCTCAACGACGATCCGGAGCGCGTGAAGGAGAAACTCCTAAAAGCCTTCCATGAAGCGACCGGCTCCCACATTCAACCGGTATATGCAGATGTGTACCGCTGGCGTTTTGCCCAGGCTACTACGACGCTGCCGGGCGACTGCCTGTGGGACGCCGCATCGCGCATCGGCGTGTGCGGCGACTGGTTCTCCGCGGGACTGGAAGGCAACGGACGTATAGAAAACGCTTACCTGAGCGGTTACGCACTCGCCGAGGCGGTTGCCTGACAAGGGCGATCCCGCTCACGTCGATGTGGCGCGGGCGGGGATATCGATTTCCTCTACCTGCCGGTGCGGGGCGACTAGCGGCAGGCTGAGGATGAATGTGCTGCCTGCACCAGGCTCACTCTGAACGCGCATGCGGCCGCCAAGTATGCCTTTGACGATGTTGTGCGCAATATTCAACCCGAGCCCCGAACCGCCGGCTCCAAGCTTGGTCGTGAAGAAGGGGTCGAAGATGCGGTTGAGGTTGGCCGCAGGAATGCCGACACCGTCATCCCTGACAGTTAGCTCCATCCAGCCGGTATCGCCTGCTTCGGCAGAAATCGTCACCGTTCCTGATTGCCTGCCCTCGAAGCCATGCAGCAGGGCGTTGTTAACGAGGTTGGCGATGACTTGTCCCAGCGGCCCGGGATAGCTGTCCATCACGATCGAATCCGGGATGTCCTGTTTGACGACGAACGCCGTTTTCTTCAGTGTCGGCCAGAGCGTCAACATGATCTCGGAGACGGCTTCTGCAACCGAGAATGCGCGCCGCTGCGAGCTCGTCTGGTCGACTGCAACCTGCTTGAAGCTGTTGACGAGGTCAGCTGCCCGCTGCAGGTTGCGCACCAGGATGTCGCCCGCTTTTTCGGCGTCATCGATATAGTTTTCCAGCGTAGAACGCTTTAAGCCGGCATTCCTGAAATCGTGCGACAGGGCTTGCGTCTGGTCGGTAATCGTGCTGGCCACCATCAGGCTATTGCCAATGGGGGTATTGAGCTCGTGCGCAATGCCGGCTACCAGCGAGCCGAGCGCCGCCAGCTTTTCGCTGCGCAACAGTTCCTCTTGCGCCATGTCGAGTGTTTCCAGCGTATAGGCGAGCTCCGCGTTGGCATGTTGCAGTTCCTCGGTACGCTGCACTACGCGCTGCTCGAGGTTCGCATTCAGTTCACGGATTTCGTTCTCGATGCGACGCTTATCGGTAACGTCGTCGCAGGCAAGGATGCCGAATCTTTCGCCAGCAAGCGTAAAGGTATGTCCAGAAAACTGGATCAGTACCTTGCTGTCGTCGCCGCGCCACATCCATACTTCACGATGGCTTTCCGTTGATCCGGTTCTTTTGAGCTCTTCGATCAGCGAAGCACGGTCGGCGTTATCGCAATACAGACCCAGTTCGATCGTATTCTTCCCGATCATCGATTCGCGCGACCGAAGGAACAGTCGCTCGAATGCGCGGTTCACGTCCTTTACGACATAGCCGCTGCTAACGTGGGTTACGAACATGGCGATTGGCGACGACGCGAAGATGGTCGAAAAGCGTTGCTCGCTGATGCGCAATTCTTCTTCTGCGCGCTTGCGCTCCAGCTCGGCGGAAGCGCGTTCGCTGAAAACCTGCAGCAACGACTTTACCAGGCCGGGATTGCCCATGACTTCGGTATGCATGACGGCAAGCACCCCGATTGTGTTGCCGGCTCGGTCGCGCAAAGGCGCACCAGCGTAGCTCTCCCATTGTTCGCCCGCAAAGGTACCCGCGTCCGGAAAGCTGGCGTCCAGGTCGGAAGGAAAAATACAAATTCGGCCTTCCAGCGCTCGCTCACAGGGAGTGCCGCTGCTCTCGTAGTCAAAGTTTGCGACGGTATGTCCTCGCAGGTGAGCCGCCAACGTGTGGACGGAGCCCGGCCAGTCCTCAACGCGCAATCCGATGAAGGCGCCGTCAGTACGCAATGCCGACGCCAGGTCGGCCACAAGCAGTTCGAAAAACGACTCGCCGGCCATGTCGCTCGTACCTTGGGCAAGTCTGAGCAGCGCGCGGTCTGCTTCAGCCTTCTGTTCTTCCAGCAGGCGCTGGTCGGTGATGTCCTCGGCAATCGATAGCAAACGGTCTGCGCCGCCGATTTCGTCCAGAATCGGCGTATGGCTCCACTGGCAGGTAATCGTCTTTCCGTCGACACGGCGGTTGCGGCAGACTGCGCGGCTTTCGCCATCGCCATTAATCAGGTGGCGGAAACGGGTATTGATCGTTTCGCGGCTTGCGTCTGAAAAAATGAAACTGGCATGCCGACCAATCGCCTGCTCCCGCGCATGCCCGAAAATCCGCTCCGCTGCGGCATTCCATTCGAGGACCTTGTGCTCACTGTCCCATTCGATGATGGCGATCGGACTATGCTCAACCAATGCGCGAAAACGCTCTTCGCGCTCATGCAGTTCCTGCTCAACGCGTTTGCGCTTGTCGATGTCCTGTTCCAGCTCCTGGTTCTTGTAGTCGAGTTCGGCGAAAAGCCGGCGCAGGCTGACCCGGGTCTCCTCAAGGCGCTTGGCCAGCATGCCGATTTCATCCAGCCGCTTCCACTCGAACGGCACATCAAGCTGTCGTCCGGCCAGGCGCTCCGCACCCACGCTCAGCTGCTTCAGTGGCCGTACGAGCCGGCGCTCGAGCAGAATCAGGATCAGTGCGATGGATAGCCCTGCCTGTGCGAGCAACGCCCCAAGCGATTCGCGCAAGTTTTCCATCAGCGCCTTGCGCAGTCGCTCGTTGCTGATCTCGACTCGCACCGACCCGATGACCTCGCCGCGATAAGTCACCGGCCTTTCTGTCGCGGCAGTCCTTCCATTGCGGCGTTCCGCGCTTTCGCCTGCGACGAATACACCCAGCGTGTTGTCCCGCACCTCGATGCGGACAACGTCTTCGCTGCGCGAAAGCATCGCTTCCAGCAAGGCATTGGCGCTTTCCTGGTTGATGTTCCACAGCGGTTCCTGCATACCGGTGGCAAGGACGTCTGCGTGCTGCTGCAGCAGCTCCTCAGTGTGCGTACGAATACCATCGTTGAATTGCGTGAACCAGGAATAACCATTGATCAGGAGGGAGGGTAGGAGCAGGGCGAGTACCACCACGAGCACGATCGCCCGGCGCAAGGTCAGCGTACGTCCTCCGGAATTCATGGCCGGGCCGGCATCCTGAAAATGGATCGCCGCACGGCACCGGCAGCGTTCCATACTCGGCTAGCGCGCGTCATTGTCCTGCAGCCAATCCGTCAGTTGTTCCACTGTCATCGGCCTTGCAAACAGGAATCCCTGCGCGAGAGGGCAGCCGAGGGCGGAGAGCATGCTGGCCTGCCGTTCGTCCTCGACGCCTTCTGCGATGACAGACAGGCCGAGATTGTGGCCGAGCTGGATCACCATTTCGGCGATGCTGCTGCCGCGTGCAGAGCTGGTGATTTCCGTCACGAAGCTGCGGTCGATCTTCAGGCGGTCGGCCTTGAGCCGCTGCAGGTAGCTGAGCGAGGAGAACCCGGTGCCGAAGTCATCAATCGCGATGCTGACGCCGATCTGCTTGATCTGGCCCAGCAGGCGGATCAGGGCATTGGGGTCTTCCATTGCAATCGACTCGGTAATCTCAAGCTCGACAAGCGACGGCGGCGCCTGAGTCTCGGCCAGAACGCTGCGCAGCATGTCGAGAAAGCGAGGATGGCGGAACTGCACCTGAGACACATTGACCGACATGGTGAAATCCGTGAATCCTTGCTCACGCAGTCGTACCAGTTCTCGGCACGCAGCGCGCAGCACGCGCTCCCCGATTTCGATGATCAGGCCTGAAAATTCCGCAATCGGAATGAAGCGGTCGGGGGCGATTTCGGTACCATTTTTGGTTTTCCAGCGGAGGAGGGCTTCCGCCCCGACCGGCCTACGGGTGGCGAGGTCCACCTGCGGCTGATAGACGACGTAAAGGTCTTTTGCTTCGAACGCGGTACGCAGCGCATGCATCATGCTGACTCGCTCGCGGATATCGACACCCATGCTGCGCGAGAAATAGAAATGGCCGGCGCGTTGCAGCAGCTTTGCACGTTTGAGAGCGATTTCGGCGTCCTTCAGCGCGTCCACACCGGAGCCCGCATGTTCGGGCAGTCGAACCAGGCCCGCCGTCGCCGACAATTGGACTTCCTGTCCATCAATGTGGAAGGGCTTGTGGAACAAGCTTAGCAGGATACCGGGGTCAATCAGCGGCGCGGGACCAAACACCGCGAAAGTGTCGCCGCCGATTCGCCCCACGGTCAGCCGATCATCCAGTTCTGATTGCAGGCGGGCGGCCACGCCGAGCAGGAGCAAATCACCAAACTGATGTCCGAGTGCGTCATTCGTTTCCGCGAAATGGTCGATGTCAACCAACGCAAGGGTCGTGTCAGTACGCCTGGCAAGGGCGTCGTCGAGCAGTTCCTTCAGCTTCGTGCGGTTCGGCAAACGGGTTAGCGGGTCATAAAACGCGGCTCCATGCAGGCGTGTGACAAGCAGCACGTTGTCCAGTCCGACTGTGATATTGCGGCAGAAGACATCGAGCAGACGCTGGTCCATGTCACTCAGTGGCTTGCCGGTATGGAAGAAAACGGCGAAATCCCGGCTCGCATTCTCGTTGAGATACAGCGTCGCATAATCCTGGCCGTAGATATTGCGGCGGCACGAGAAGGTTTCGGCCAGTGCGTGCGCGACGCGCTGGTCTCGCTGGGCGGGCAGGAGGCTGTTGCGAAGGCACGCACGATTGCCGGTGGCGGCGATGACGGTCGGGAGGTTTTCCGGATCTTCTGACCGTTCGCGTGCGCAAAAAATACCGTTCGGACTCAGGTTCAGTACATGCCCGATTTGCATGATGACCCCGGCTGCGAAATCATCCAGCCCATGAGATGCCATCAGTTCGGTGCTTGCACGGATGATCCTGTCGAGCCCGCGCCGGCCGTCGTTGATTGCGCGGATCTGCTCGTACGAGCGAATCGCCGCCGTCACCGTTGTATACAGCTTGTTGCGGGTCAGCTCGGATTTGGTCTTGTAATCGTTGATGTCGAAATCCCGGATCGCCTCGATTTCCGGCGCATATCCAGGTTGGCCGGTGCGCAGGATGATGCGCACCTCGTCCATTTTCAGCACTTCACGGATATGGCGAACCAGCTGCAGGCCGGAGTCATCCTGTTCCATTACCACGTCCAGCAGGATGACCGCGATACCGCACTCTTGCCGCAGCAATTGGCGCGCCTCGGCGGCCGAGTAGGCGTGCAGGAATTCCAGCGGTCTTTGCTGAATTTCCAGGTTCCGTAGCGCGAAAGTGGTTGCGTTATGGACGTCGGCATCATCGTCCACGATCATCACTCGCCATCCTTTTGCCGGGGCGTGCGAAACGGCGTCACCCGGGGACGAATCTTCGTCCAGAAATACCAGATCGTCGTCGACCGACGACACTGGCAGGATCATTTAATGCTCCTGGAGATAGTAGTGCTTGATGGCAATAGCGTCGAAATCATTCAGTAAATGTGCGTCCGGCGGGTGCTTGTGAAGGCTGCGTGTGTCTTGCCTGTTGTTAAATTCTTATCGATGTTGCACCATATTTTGTCGCCTTGCAATCTTCAACGGGGCGAATGTAAAACGCGCGACATTGCTGGTTCTAAAAATACGACAACCGTCGGTTCCTCTCCTTCTGCTCATCGAATGGCAAGCCACATGGACTTTCACCGGATCAATCGGTCGATACGTTAAAATCTTCCCTTTCCAGATCAATTCGATATCACCATGTCCGGCAACACTTTTGGCACGCTCTTTACCGTCACCACCTTTGGCGAATCACATGGACCTGCAATTGGCTGCGTGGTGGACGGCTGCCCGCCCGGCATGGTTCTGTCGGAGGCAGATATCCAGCCGGAACTCGACCGCCGCAAGCCAGGCACGTCGCGTCATGTGACGCAACGCCAGGAGTCGGACACGGTGGAAATCCTCTCGGGGGTGTACGAAGGGAAGACGACCGGTACGCCTATCGCACTGTTGATTCGCAACGAAGACCAGCGCAGCAAGGATTACGGAAACATCGCCGATACCTTCCGTCCCGGGCATGCCGACTATACCTACTGGCAGAAGTACGGAATCCGGGACCCGCGCGGTGGTGGGCGCTCGTCGGCACGCCTGACCGCACCGGTTGTCGGTGCAGCGGCCATCGCCAAGAAATGGCTGCTGGAACAATACGGCACTACGTTCACGGGATGCATGAGTCAGCTTGGCGAGATCGCTATCCCGTTTGAATCTTGGGAGCATGTACAGAACAATCCTTTCTTCGCGGCAAACACGACCATCCTGCCGCGCCTGGAAGAATATATGGATCAGCTGCGCAAGGACGGTGATTCCTGCGGCGCACGTATCGATGTGGTCGCGCAGAACGTCCCTGTCGGACTTGGCGAACCGATTTACGACAAGCTCGATGCCGACATTGCTTTTGCCATGATGGGCATTAATGCGGTCAAGGGTGTGGAAATCGGTGCCGGCTTCAAGTCGGTTGCGCAGAAAGGCACCGAGCACGGCGACGAACTGACGCCAGCCGGTTTTGCAACGAATAATGCGGGCGGCATCCTCGGCGGAATCTCGACCGGGCAAGACATCACGGTATCGCTCGCCATCAAACCCACATCCAGCATTCGCACGCCACGCCGTTCGATCGACAAAAGCGGCAATCCGGTCAACGTCGAGACCTTCGGCCGGCATGATCCCTGTGTCGGCATTCGTGCCACTCCGATTGCGGAAGCAATGCTGGCGCTGGTGCTGATGGACCATGCGCTGCGCCACCGCGCCCAGTGTGGCGATGTTCGCGTCAGCACACCGAAGATCGCAGCGCATATCAAGTAAAGCGTCATTGATGCACCCCGGTCGGCAACTGCCGTCCGGGGCAAAATCTCGCCGTCCGGCGCCTGTTGCATTATTTCCCGAAAAGCATCTCCGTGCCGCATTCAACCTGGCCCAAGCAGTCGTTCAGTTTCGCCCTGTTTTTCTTCGCCTACTTCGGCTACGTAGGCGTTTTTACCCCGTACGCTAGCCTGTACTTCGCAGAAAAGGGCATGACCGTCGCGCAGATTGGCGTACTCATGTCGCTGATGCAGGTCATGCGTATTTTCGGACCCAACCTCTGGGGCTGGGTCGCCGACCGTCACCAGCAGCGGGTGAGCGTGCTGCGGATTACGGCAATTGCTGCAGTGGCGTCGTTCTGCGGCCTTTTCTTTGGCCAGACCTTTGCGCAGTTCTTTGTCGTGATGGTGACCATCAACCTGTTTACCAGTGCCCAAGGGCCGTTGTCAGAAGCGCTGATGCTCTCCGAAATGCGAGGCGACCTGACCTATTACGGCAAGCTTCGCCTGTGGGGATCGATCGGATTCATCCTTGCGGTCACGATGGCCGGTCCGTTCCTTGATCGCTTCGGCATCGGGCTGATGCTGTGGATCGCGCTCGGGCTGCTGATGCTGGTCACCGTATCGAGTTTGCGGATGGAAGAGACGGCGCACGGTGACGGCCATGCCGAGGTTCCTTCAGTTCTGGCATTGCTGCGCCGGCGTGAGGTGATCGCGTTCTTCAGTTCGACCTTCCTGATGATCGCTGCGCATGCGTCCCTGTACGTCTTCTATTCCTTGTACCTGGCGCAACTCGGTTACAGCAACACCGTGATAGGTTTGATGTGGTCGCTCGGCGTCGTGGTCGAAATCGTTTTCTTTTTCTATCAAGCACCAATCTTCAAGCGTTTCGGTATACGGAACCTGATGATTGCCAGCTTGCTGATTGCCGTCCTGCGCTTCCTGCTGATCGGTTTCGGCGCCCAATCGCTTCTCCTGCTGCTGGTTGCGCAGGTGATGCACGCCGCAACATTCGGCGTACATCATTCCGCATCGATTGCAACGCTGCAGCGCTGGTTTTCCGGCCCGCTGCAGGCGCGCGGCCAAGCCTTATTCACCAGCATTTCTTACGGCTTGGGTGGTACGATCGGCGGGCTGATCTTGAGTGGGTTCTGGGATACATTTGGCTCCCAGGCAGTCTATTTAATGGCCGCAATATTTTCGCTGGCGGGTGCCGTTGCGGCGGCATTGTGTTACCGCTGGCAGCCACTTCAACCGGAGGGGAGAAAATGAATTCGATAGTCAAACAGCTACTGGCCGCCGCGGTGATGCTGACGCTCGTAGCGTGCGAAACGGTGAAGACCACGCAGGGCAGCGTCGTCGGCGTCGACCGCGAACAAAGAATGGCCATTTCGGCCGAGAGCATTGATCAGGCCGCACAACAGCAATATGCGGCGCTGCTGGCGCAGGAACGGCAAAAGGGCACGCTCAACCGGAACCCGGCGCAGGTCGAGCGCGTGCGGGCTATCGCCAACCGCATCGTGCCGCAAACCGTGGCCCTCCGGCCGGATGCCGCCAAATGGGCGTGGGAAGTGAATGTCCTGACGTCACCCGAAGTGAACGCATGGTGCATGCCTGGTGGGAAAATGGCGGTCTATACCGGCCTGATTGAAAAGCTGCAGATCACCGACGACGAGCTGGCCGCCGTCATGGGGCACGAGATCGCCCATGCCTTGCGCGAACACGCCCGGGAACGCGCATCGGAGCAGGCGATAGCCGGAAGCGTCATTTCCGTCGGCGCGGCCGTGCTGGGCCTTGGCGACATTGGTCAGAAAGGCGCCGAGTTTGCCTATATGGGGCTGCTTGGCTTGCCGAATTCGCGGCGTCACGAGACCGAAGCCGACCGCCTCGGCGTGGAACTGGCTGCGCGTGCCGGCTATGACCCGCGCGCCGCCGTCACGCTGTGGCAGAAAATGGGCCAGGTCGGCGGTGGCGAGCCCATCAAATTCCTTTCCACCCACCCGTCGCAATCTGACCGCTTGAGCGACCTGACCAATTACTCGGCACGCGTAATGCCGCTGTATGAGCAGGCGAAGAAAAAACGCTGATTTGCAAATCAACTAACAAATTCTGCAAATGAACGCCCGCGGAGCCAGAGCCGCGGGCGTTTTTCATTGTGCCGACGGGGCTCCGGCGTGCTTTTGCGCTGCACAACTATGGCATAATCGAGGACTGTTTTCTTCGATTTGCGCCATATGGCGCACACTTCTGGCACGCTTCGACACATGGCTCAAACGCTCTACGACAAACTCTGGGAATCGCACGTTGTCCATACTGAAGAGGACGGCACCGCCATCCTTTACATCGACCGCCACCTGGTACATGAAGTCACCAGCCCGCAGGCATTCGAAGGCCTGAAACTCGCCGGACGCAAGCCATGGCGCCTGTCTGCAAACCTGGTGGTTGCCGATCACAACGTGCCGACTACAGATCGTGCCAATGGCATTGCCGACCCCGTTTCGCGCCTGCAGGTAGAGACGCTGGACGCCAACGCAAAAGAGTACGGCCTGACGTACTTCAGCATGCAGGACAAGCGCCAGGGCATCGTGCACGTGATTGGACCGGAGCAGGGAGCAACGCTGCCGGGCATGACGGTGGTGTGCGGCGACTCCCATACCTCCACGCACGGTGCTTTCGGCTGTCTGGCGCACGGTATCGGTACTTCTGAAGTGGAGCATGTGCTCGCAACTCAGACGCTGCTGGCGAAGAAGTCCAAGTCCATGCTGGTGCAGGTTGATGGTGCATTGCCGTTTGGCGTGACCGCGAAGGATATTGTGCTCGCCGTAATCGGCAAAATCGGCACGGCTGGAGGCACTGGCTACGCAATCGAATTCGCAGGTTCCACCATTCGCGCATTGTCGATGGAAGGCCGCATGACGATCTGTAACATGGCCATCGAAGCCGGTGCTCGAGCAGGCATGGTGGCGGTCGACGATACCACCATCAACTACGTCAAAGGCCGCCCGTTCTCGCCAGTCGGACCGCACTGGGACCGTGCCGTCGAATACTGGCGTACGCTCCATTCCGATCCGGGAGCAAAGTTTGACATGGTCGTCACCCTCAATGCCGCGGAAATCAAGCCACAAGTTACCTGGGGTACATCGCCCGAGATGGTTGTGTCGATTGATGATCGTGTCCCCGATCCCGATAAGGAAAAGGATGCCGTCAAGCGCGATGCAATGGAGAAGGCGCTGGTTTACATGAGCCTGAAGCCGAACACCGCAATTTCCGACATCCGCATCGACAAGGTCTTTATCGGCTCCTGCACCAACTCTCGCATCGAGGACTTGCGTGCCGCAGCAGCTGTCGTGCGCGGCAAATACCGTGCTTCCAACGTCAAGCTGGCAATGGTGGTGCCGGGTTCCGGGCTGGTCAAGGAGCAGGCCGAGCGTGAGGGCTTGGACAAGATTTTCAGGGATGCCGGCTTCGAGTGGCGCGAGCCTGGGTGCTCCATGTGCCTGGCAATGAACGCCGACCGCCTGGAACCAGGAGAACGCTGCGCTTCAACATCGAACCGCAACTTCGAAGGACGCCAGGGGCAGGGTGGTCGTACGCATCTGGTTTCGCCCGCAATGGCGGCTGCTGCCGGTATAGCCGGGCATTTCGTGGATGTGCGCGCATTGCGCTAGCTTTTCGCAGGCTGCAACACCGTTGAGGGGCTGGGTAAGGATGTCCAGAAAGTTGGCGAAGCTGTCGAGAACGCCGCAAAGAGATAACTGAAGCGCAGTCGTTCAGGATTGAACGGCAAAAGAGATAAAGATCATGGAAAAATTCACCGTACACGAGGGTTTGGTCGCGCCGTTGGATCGCGCGAATGTCGATACCGATGCCATCATCCCGAAGCAGTTTCTGAAGTCCATCAAGCGTACCGGCTTTGGCCCGAACCTGTTCGACGAGTGGCGTTATCTTGATCATGGCGAACCGGGAATGGACAACTCCAAGCGCCCGCTCAATCCTGACTTCGTGCTGAACCAACCTCGTTACCAAGGCGCTTCCATCCTGCTGACGCGGAAGAATTTCGGCTGCGGTTCTTCCCGCGAGCACGCGCCATGGGCGCTCGAGCAGTATGGCTTCCGCGCGGTGATCGCACCGAGCTTTGCCGACATCTTCTTCAATAACTGCTTCAAGAATGGTTTGTTGCCGATCGTGCTGTCTGAAGCGCAGGTCGACCAGCTGTTCAATGAGGTCAAGGCATTCCCGGGCTATCGCCTGGTGATCGACCTTGAAAAGCAGACCGTCGGTACGACTAACGGCAGTGCAATTTATTCCTTCGAAGTTGATCCCTTCCGCAAGTACTGCCTGCTGAATGGTCTCGACGATATCGGACTCACCTTGCGCCAGGCAGACAAGATCCGGGCCTTCGAAGAGCGTCATATCGCAAGCCAGCCGTGGCTCGCCAACACGATTTAATCATCCGCTGAAAAACAAATGAAAATCGCAATCCTGCCGGGCGACGGTATCGGCCCAGAAATCATCGAACAAGCAGTCCGCGTGCTGAACGCACTGGACGAAAAATTTGAAATGGAAACGGCGCCGGTTGGCGGTGCCGGTTATGAGGCACACGGCCATCCGCTGCCCGAAGGTACGCTGAGGCTGGCAAAGGAAGCCGACGCAGTGCTGTTCGGTGCCGTTGGTGATTGGAAGTACGACAAGCTGGAGCGTGCATTGCGGCCGGAGCAGGCGATTCTCGGTCTGCGCAAGAACCTGAACCTGTTTGCAAATTTGCGTCCTGCAATCCTGTATCCGGAACTGGCAGGCGCCTCCACGCTCAAACCGGAAGTTGTGTCCGGCCTCGACATCCTGATCATTCGTGAGCTGACCGGCGACATTTATTTTGGCCAGCCGCGTGGTGTACGCGAATGCCCGGATGGCCCGTTCAAGGGAGAACGGGAAGGCTTCGACACCATGCGTTATGCGGAAACGGAAATCCGTCGCATTGCGCATGTCGCTTTCCAGGCGGCACGCAAGCGCAGCAAGCGCCTGACCAGTGTTGACAAGGCCAATGTGCTGGAAACCTTCCAGTTCTGGAAAGACATCGTGACCGATGTTCACAAGGAATACCCGGATGTCGCGCTCGACCATATGTATGTCGACAACGCAGCGATGCAACTCGTGCGCGCACCGAAGAAGTTCGATGTGATTGTCACCGGCAACATGTTCGGCGATATCCTGTCTGACGCAGCGGCGATGCTGACGGGTTCAATCGGCATGCTGCCATCCGCTTCGCTGGATGCAAACAACAAGGGTCTGTACGAACCGTCGCACGGTTCCGCACCAGACATCGCTGGCAAGGGCATTGCCAATCCGCTCGCGACGATCCTGTCGGCGGCAATGATGCTGCGCTACTCGCTGAACAAGCCTGAACAGGCTGACCGTGTGGAATCCGCGGTAAAGCAGGTGCTGGCGCAAGGACTGCGCACACCCGATATTTTTGAGGACGGCACCACCAAGGTCGGCACCAGGGAAATGGGTGATGCTGTCGTGAAGGCGCTTGCATAGAAGCGCAACAGTTTTTGAAGCGTATCTGAGGGAGAAAATCGTGAAGTTAGTCGGTCTGGTAGGTTGGCGCGGTATGGTGGGCTCGGTCCTGATGCAGCGCATGCAGGAAGAGGGCGATTTCGCTCATATCGAGCCGGTATTCTTTTCGACGTCAAACGCTGGCGGCAAGGCGCCGGCAATGGCAAAAAACGAAACCACACTGAAAGACGCCAACAATATTGATGAGTTGAAGAAATGCGACATCATCATTACCTGCCAGGGCGGTGACTATACGACGGAGATTTTCCCGCAGTTGCGCTCTGCCGGTTGGAACGGCTACTGGATCGACGCTGCGTCCACGCTGCGCATGAAGGATGATGCAATCATCATTCTCGACCCGGTCAACCTGAACGTCATCAAGGACGCGATGAGCCGTGGCGTCAAGAACTACATCGGCGGCAACTGCACGGTGTCGTGCATGCTGATGGGGTTGGGCGGCCTGTTCAAGAAGGACCTGGTCGAGTGGATGACTTCCATGACGTACCAGGCGGCTTCCGGCGGCGGCGCACAGCACATGCGCGAACTGCTGACCCAGTTCGGCTCCATCAATGCAGAAGTCAAGGCGCTCCTCGATGATCCGGCCTCCGCGATCCTCGAAATCGACCGCAAGGTGCTCGCCAAGCAGCATTCGATGACTGCCGAAGAGACCAAGCAGTTTGGCGTGCCGCTCGGCGGCAACCTGATTCCGTGGATCGACAAGGATCTCGGCAATGGCGTGTCACGCGAAGAATGGAAGGGTGGTGCCGAGACCAACAAGATCCTCGGCCGCGGTGCAGGATTCGGCCCTGCTGCAAAGACCGCCATCCCGGTCGATGGCCTCTGTGTGCGCATTGGCGCGATGCGCTGCCATTCGCAGGCATTGACGATCAAGCTGAAAAAAGATGTACCGCTGGATGAGATCGAAGGCATCATCGCTTCCGACAATCAGTGGGCCAAAGTTGTGCCAAACACCCGCGAAGCATCGATGAAGGACCTGACGCCTGCGGCAGTGACCGGCAGCCTGACGATTCCGGTCGGTCGCCTGCGCAAGATGCAGATGGGCGGCGAATACCTGTCCGCCTTCACCGTCGGTGATCAGTTGCTGTGGGGAGCGGCGGAACCGCTGCGCCGCATGCTGCGCATCGTGCTGGAAGACTGATAGCCGCGCCACATACTAATTAATTAGTATCGATCGACACATAGGGCCCGTCGATGATCGGTTTGTTTTCCGATCGTCGATGGGCCCTAGTCACGTTGTCAATCTGCAACAAAGAGCGATTAGCCTAAATTGCAAGAAAGCCGTCCAGTCCCATGCCGTTTCCCGACGTTGTAATAAGTTGATTACACTTCTTCGCAAGTTAGTTACACTTGCGTGCGTAAGTCCATGATGATATGGTGAAAGTTCCTCCGAACAATGTTAAATTGGGCGGTACTTGTTCTCCATCAGATACGCAGACGGAATGCCCTCTATGCCATCGAAAATGCATTCAAATAGAAACCGCCCGACATTTGGCTCGTTTAATTTGAAGACGCTTACTGCCGCTGTTGCTTCGGCAGTGCTGTTTTCCAATGCGTACGCCGCAGGCCTCGGGAAGCTGACGGTTCTGTCAGCGTTGGGGCAGCCCTTGCGTGCTGAGATTGAGTTGACCTCGGTATCGAAAGATGAAGCAGGCGCGCTCACCGCAAAAATTGCTTCCGCTGAGGCATTCCAGCAAGCGAATATCGATTTCAGCGCATCGATGTCGGCATTGCGTTTCTCTATTGAGCAACGCAATGGGCGTCAGTTTATCCGCGTGACGTCCAGTCAGCCGATGAACGAGCCGTTCGTCGACTTGCTGCTGGAATTGAGCGGCCCGAATGGCCGCCTTGTTCGCGAATACACGTTCCTGCTTGATCCGCCGGACCTGCGTACGGCGCAGTCCGCACAAGTTACGTCGGCTGCCCCAACTCCGGTCGCGCCAGTAACGAAGGCTCCGGCCGCGCCTGCACAATCCACGCAACAAGCACCGGCTCCGCAACAAGCACAGCCGCAAGCGGCGCAACCGGCAGCACAGCCTGCCCCGACGCAGAAGCCGGCGCAAGCGCAGCAACAAGAAACTGCAGCGGCGGCAAAACCTGCTGATGAACGCACCACGACCGAAGAGGTGCGCGTTCAGCGTGGCGATACACTGGCCAAGATTGCTGGCAAGGTTAAGCCTAGCGGCGTCTCGCTTGACCAAATGCTGGTCTCGCTCTACATGGCCAATCCCGAGGCTTTTGCTGGCCGCAACATGAATCGCCTGAAAGCGGGGCAGATTCTTTCTGTGCCAAGCGAAGAGACGACGCGGTCCATCGGTCAGGGTGAGGCACGCGCCGTTATCGTTGCGCAAGCGGCTGATTTCAACAACTATCGCAGCAAGCTTGCCGGACAGGTTGCAACCGCTGCTGCGCAAAAATCTGCAGAATCCAAACAAAGCGCTGGCGGCAAGATCACCGCGAAGGTTGAAGAACAGCCGACACCGGCAAGTGAATCGAAGGACAAGCTCAAGCTCTCCAACACCTTGCCAGCTCCGGTTGCCAATGCAGACAAGGCTGGTGCCGCGACTGTCGAAGACAAGATTGCGAAAGAAAAAGCAGCAGCTGAAGCCGCTGCACGTGTAAAAGAACTTGAGAAGAACGTTACTGACCTGCAGAAGGTACTCGAGGTCAAGAACAAGAGCCTCGCCGAACAGCAGAAGCAGGCCGAGGCAGCAAAGGATGCCAAGCCTGCAGCACCTGCCGCAACGCCGGCAGCTCCGGCACCTGCCGCAGCTGCTCCTGCTCCTGCACCCGCAGCACCGGCGGCCGCTCCTGCGCCTGCAGCGGAGCCCACCGCAGCGGATGCAACTACCAAGCCGGCCGAAGCAAAGCCTGAGGAGCAGGCACCACCGCCCGCACCGCCTGTAGCGGAAGCACCTCCGGTTGCAAAACCGAAGCCCGTTGCCCCACCGCCGTCACCACCCGAGCCCGAAATGAGCTTCGTGGATGAGCTGCTGGACAATCCTTTGGTCCTGCCTGGTGTAGGCGCGCTGCTTGTTGCATTGGGAGCGCTGGGGGTCTACCGCGCCCGTCGTCAGAAGCAAAACAAGCCGTTTGACGACAGCATGATGTCCGACTCCAGCTTGAAAGCGAATTCTCTGTTTGGTTCCACCGGTGGCCAGAGCGTAGACACCAACAACAGCGTGTTCAATTCGAGTTTTGCGCCGTCGGCCAGCCAGCTGGATACAAACGAAGTCGATCCGGTTGCAGAGGCAGACGTCTACATTGCATATGGACGCGATGCACAGGCCGAAGAAATCCTGAAAGAAGCGCTGCGCACCCAGCCGGAGCGTCACGCTGTAAGAGTCAAGCTGCTCGAGATCTACTCCAACCGCAAGGACCTGCGTGCATTTGAAACGATGGCAACCGAGCTCTATGGCTTGACCAAGGGCGAGGGCGAGGACTGGGCTCAGGCTGCAGCAATGGGTATTGAGCTCGATCCCAAAAACCCATTGTATGCAGGCGGCAAGGCTGACAAGCCGGCGGCACCTAGTGTGCTGGTAGCGCCGACACAGCCGCTTGAAGAACAAGGCTTGGCGACACTGTTGTCGAGCACGCAGCCGGGCACGACATCGATGGGAACTTCGAGTGTTATGGATACGGCTGACACCTCCTACTTCGGCAACACGGGGGTGGCGGCTGCGAAGCCGCTCCAGCCGGCACCCGAACCCAAGCCGGAATCGAAGCCAGCAGCTTCTGAACCAAGCATATCCTCGAACGAGCTGGATTTTGATTTGGACGGCATGCAGGACGTGGCAGTGCCGAATACCATTCCGCGTCCAGCACCGGCCGAACCGCCTGCGGACCTGGCGTCGATCGATTTCGATTTTCTCGATGTGCCGGGTGAGGCCAAGCCAGAGCCAGTGGCTGAGCCGGCCACACAGCCGAGCACGCCGAATGTGGCAGCTGCTCCTTCAATTCCGGCTGTTCCCGACCTGGAGTTCTCTCTCGATGAGGTGAAGCCTGCGGCAGAACCGCAAGCGAAGAACGTGGTGCCGGATATCGGAAGTCCGCAAGCCGATGTGCCGCCTATGGAACTCAGCATTCCTGATCTGGAGGACGTGGCACCGGCCGCACCTGCCACGGCAGAAGCCGAGCCGGAGTCCATGGATTTCGACTTGTCTGGCATCAGCCTTGATCTCCAGCCGTCCGTTGGTGGTGAAAAACCGTCGCTTGATTTGGACCAGTCAGTTGACTTGGCAACCCTCGATGAATCGTCCTCGAGCAGCGCAGAGATGGCGACCAAGCTGGATCTTGCTATCGCGTATCAGGAGATTGGCGACAAGGAAGGTGCTCGCGAATTGCTGGACGAAGTGCTGAAAGGCGGTACTCCAGAACAAAGCGAGAAGGCCAAGTCCTTGCTGCTTGAGCTTGCATAAACTGAGATCGGCTTGGCAAACGGGCGCAGGCATTGCTTGCGCCCGTTTTGTTTTTTGCATTTTTAGATCGGGGTCGAATTGAAACGCATTGCTCTTGGTGTTCAATACGATGGCATGCCATGGCGCGGCTGGCAGACTCAGCCGTCAGGAGGCACGGTACAGGACACGTTGGAGGCGGCAATGAAACGCTTCGCGCTGGTGGATCTTGCAACGACCTGTGCCGGGCGGACAGACGCGGGAGTTCATGCGCTGGAGCAGGTGGTCCATTTCGATACTGAGCTCAATCGCGAAATGTTTTCGTGGGTGCGGGGCGTCAACGCATTTCTTCCGCCGTCCATTGCGGTGCGGTGGGCATGTGAAGTCATGGCTGACTCCGTGGAAGGGTTTCACGCGCGCTTCAGCGCCACGGCCCGTACCTATCATTACGTCATCTACAACCATCCCGTACGGTCGCCGCTCCTTGCGGGCAAGGCCGGCTGGGTGTTTCGTCCGCTGGACATCGAGCCGATGCAGGCGGCCGCGCGGTACCTGCTGGGGACGCATGACTTCTCTGCATTCCGAGCCGCGGAATGCCAGTCCAAGTCGCCGGTCAAGACAATGCAGGATATCTGTATCGAGCGGCGCGGTGACATCATCGTCGTTACGCTCACAGCGAATGCCTTTCTGCACCATATGGTACGCAACATTGTCGGATCGCTGATCATGATCGGCAATGGCAATCAGCCTCCGGCGTGGATGAAGGAGATACTGGAAAGCCGTGACCGCAGTCGTGCCGCACCGACTTTCATGCCGGATGGGCTATATCTTGCAAAGATAACGTATGACACAAAATGGTGTCTTCCCCAGTCGGCCAGCAATCCCTTGCCGTGGTTGTGACGTTGAGGATCCTCCAATCCGTGCATAATAGGCCGATTCACCAATCCCAAATTGCCTGATGAGTCATCGTACCCGAATCAAGATTTGCGGTTTGACGCGCGTAGAGGATGTGCTTGCTGCAACTGCAGCCGGCGCGGACGCCCTTGGCTTCGTGTTTTATGAAAAGAGTCCCCGCTATGTAGGAGCATCGGCCGCGGCAGAGCTCATCGCACAGGTGCCGACTTTCGTCACGACGGTGGGGCTGTTCGTGAATGTTGCACAATCGGACGCTGAAGCCATTGTCCGCCAGGCACCGGTTTCATTGCTGCAATTTCATGGAGATGAAACTGTCGATCAGTGTTGCGCCATAGCGCATGCTGTCAATCGGCCATTTCTCCGCGCGGTGCGGATGGGGCCGGGGATGGCTGGCGCTAATTTGCTAGAATACGAACAAAATTATCGTGCTGCCAGCAAGCTTTTCTCCGGCTTGTTACTCGATGCCTTTGTCGAGGGCTACGGCGGCGGTGGAAAGGTTTTTGATTGGTCTCTCATCCCAAAAGAGCTCGCGCCTCGGGTCGTTTTAAGTGGTGGATTGAGCGTGCAAAACGCAACTGAGGCTGTGCTTCAGGTGCGCCCTCACGCCGTGGATATCAGCAGCGGCGTGGAACTGTCCAAGGGCATCAAGGATCCCGCCAAGATTCGCTCCTTTATCGGTGCCGTGCGCCAGGCGGATGCTTCACTGACTTAATCGTTGAGAGAATCACCATGAAAGAACTGAACGCGCTTGAGAATTTTGCAGAGCGCCAGCCCATGCCGACCACGGCATTGCATCAGGCCGCACATTACAACCTCCCCGACTCTCGTGGCCACTTCGGTCCTTACGGCGGCAGTTTCGTTTCCGAAACACTCACCCATGCGCTGACCCAGTTGAAGGAAGGTTATGCGCACTTCCGTAACGATCCGGATTTCCGGGCTGAGTTCGAAAATGAACTGAAGCATTTCGTCGGCCGTCCGAGCCCGATTTACCACGCAAAACGCTGGTCTGACATGATGGGCGGCGCGCAGATTTACTTCAAGCGCGAGGACCTCAATCATACCGGCGCACACAAGATCAATAACGTCATTGGCCAGGCGCTGCTGGCCAAGCGCATGGGCAAGCCGCGCGTCATCGCGGAAACCGGCGCGGGACAACATGGTGTGGCGACGGCAACCATCTGTGCGCGTTTTGGCCTTGAGTGCGTGATCTACATGGGCAGCGAGGACGTCAAGCGCCAGGTGCAAAACGTGTATCGGATGGAGCTGCTCGGCGCCAAAGTCGTGCCGGTTGAATCAGGATCGAAGACCCTCAAGGATGCGCTCAATGAAGCAATGCGCGACTGGGTCACGAATGTCGAGAACACTTTCTACATCATCGGCACGGTCGCGGGGCCGCATCCGTATCCGATGATGGTGCGCGATTTCCAGTCGGTGATCGGCAATGAATGCCTCGTGCAGATGCCGGAAATGACGGGGCGCCAACCGGATTATGTGGTGGCGTGCGTTGGGGGCGGTTCCAATGCCATGGGCATTTTCTATCCCTATATCGATTACCGCGACGTGCAACTGATCGGTGTCGAAGCAGCGGGCGACGGACTGGAAACAGGCCGGCATTCCGCATCGCTGATTGCCGGCTCGCCAGGTGTCCTGCATGGCAACCGCACGTACCTGCTGCAGGATGAAGACGGCCAGATCATCGAGACGCATTCCGTCTCGGCTGGTCTCGATTATCCTGGCGTCGGACCTGAGCATGCCTGGCTTAAGGACGCAGGGCGTGCGCAGTACGTCGCGATTACCGATGAGGAGGCCCTCGAGGCCTTCCACAATTGCTGTCGCATCGAGGGGATTATTCCTGCGCTCGAGTCCAGCCATGCACTCGCCTATGCGGCCAAGTTCGCGGCCAGTTTGCCGAAAGACAAGATTATTTTGGCCAACCTGTCCGGGCGCGGCGACAAGGACATGCATACCGTGGCAGAGCGCATGAAGAATAAGCTCTGAGCCGGCATAGCATCCGTCCCTTGATTCGATGAATGCGGTCCGTTTGACGAAACCGTGACAACAACAGGTTCCGGCGTCTGCCGGAACCTCTCATAAGAGCGAATTCCACCATGTCCAGAATTAAAACAACATTGGCCGCGCTGGCAGAAAAAAACAAGAAAGGCCTGATCCCGTTTATCACTGCAGGTGATCCTGCACCCGAACTAACTGTCCCATTGATGCACGCCCTGGTTGCCGGGGGCTCGGACATCATCGAACTGGGCGTGCCTTTCTCTGATCCAATGGCCGACGGGCCTGTGATTCAGCGCGCATCAGAACGTGCATTGGCAAATGGCGTCGGCATGCGTCGCGTTCTGCAGTTCGTGACGGAATTCAGGGCAAGCAATCAGACTACGCCGGTCGTCCTGATGGGCTATGCCAACCCGATCGAGCATATGGGAGTGAAGGCGTTCATCGACACGGCCAAGCAAGCTGGTGTCGACGGCGTTCTGGTAGTCGACTATCCGCCGGAAGAGTGCCAGGAGTTTGCTGCATCTCTGAAAGAAAGTGGTCTTGATCCGATTTTCCTGCTTGCACCCACGTCGACGGATGAACGGATTGCGCAAGTTGGCGAAATTGCAAGTGGCTACGTATACTATGTGTCGCTAAAAGGCGTTACCGGCTCCGGACATCTGGACTTGGGCGCAGTAGCGTCCAAGATTCCGGAGATAAAGAAGCACGTTACGGTACCGGTTGGTGTTGGTTTCGGGATACGTGATGCAGAAACGGCGAAGGCAATCGCCTCGGTTTCCGATGCAGTGGTAATTGGCAGTCGAATCATCCAGGAATTGGAAAATACGCCGCGCGAAAAGGCAGTACAGGCAGTTCAGAACTTTATTGCAGGAATCCGCAAAGCACTGGACGAATAAGGTTTGTTGATAAACTGCCATTTCATGCCGATATTGGCGCAAGGCAAGGCCAGCGGTACAATGCCGCAAGCAAAAAATTGAGAAAAGGTCCCAACAATGAGCTGGCTTGAGAAACTGCTTCCTCCGCGCATTCAGCGCTCTGATTCCGCGAACCGCAAATCGGTGCCGGAAGGTCTCTGGGTCAAGTGCCCGTCCTGCGAAGCGGTTTTGTATCGTACCGACCTCGAATCGAATATCCATGTCTGCCCGAAGTGCGATCACCACTTGCGCATCCGCGCTCGTGAGCGTCTGGACGCGCTGCTTGATGCTGGCGGCCGCTATGAAATCGGCCAGGAAGCCTTGCCGGTCGATTCGCTCAAGTTCAAGGACAGCAAGAAATATCCTGACCGCCTGAAGGACGCCATGGAAGCAACCGGCGAAACCGATGCGTTGGTGGTGATGGGTGGTTCCATCATGACCCTGCCGGTCGTCGTCGCCTGCTTCGAGTTCGAATTCATGGGCGGTTCGATGGGTTCCGTCGTCGGCGAACGCTTTGCACGCGGCGCACAGACTGCGCTGGAGCAGAAAGTGCCGTTTATCTGCATTACCGCCACCGGAGGTGCACGCATGCAGGAAGGCCTGCTGTCGCTGATGCAGATGGCGAAGACCACCGCGATGCTGACCAAGCTGTCCGAGAAGAAGTTGCCGTTCATTTCGGTGCTGACCGACCCGACCATGGGCGGCGTGTCCGCATCCTTTGCTTTCATGGGCGACGTTGTCATCGCCGAGCCAAAGGCATTGATCGGATTTGCCGGTCCGCGCGTGATCGAAAATACTGTCCGCGAGAAACTGCCGGAAGGCTTCCAGCGTGCCGAGTTCCTGCTGCAGAAAGGCGCTGTTGACATGATTGTCGACCGTCGCAAGATGCGTGAAGAAATTGCGCGTTTACTGGCATTGCTGCAGAACCAGCCGGCAGAAGTCGTGGCCTAAGCAGTACCGGTTATTCGCAAGCCCGGACTTTCCGCAGTCCGGGCTTTTTATTTCAGCCTTCGTTTTTATCTCGTCATGCAAAACCTTCCTGCCTCACTCCCGGATTGGCTCGCCCTGTTGGAGAAAATGCATCCCAAAGCCATCGACATGGGCCTGGAGCGTGTCGCCCAGGTAAAAGAGCGGCTGGGGATTCATTTTGATTGTCCGGTCATCATCGTGGGCGGTACCAACGGCAAGGGCTCGACCTGCGCGATGCTGGAATCAATCCTGATGCAGGCGGGATATCGGGTTGGGCTTTATACCTCGCCTCATCTGCTGGAATTTAACGAGCGCGCCCGCGTTAACGGCGAGCCGGCCTCCGATGACATGCTCATCGAGCAGTTCGCCGCCGTCGAGGCTAAGCGCGGCGATATCTCGCTGACCTACTTCGAATTCACGACGCTCGCCATCCTCCGTCTCTTCGCGCAAGCGCAACTCGATGCGGTGATACTCGAAGTCGGGCTCGGCGGCCGCTTGGATGCAGTCAATGTGATCGATGCCGACGTTGCAATTGTGACCAGCGTTGATATTGACCATACCGAGTACCTCGGAAGTACGCGCGAACAGATCGGCTTTGAAAAGGCTGGAATCTTCCGCCCCGGCCGCGCTGCAATCTGCGGTGATCCGGTTCCGCCGCAATCCCTGATCGATCATGCAAAGGCAATTGGTGCTGATTTATGGCGGTTTGGCCATGATTACAATTATTCTGGCGACAAGCAGCAATGGAATTATGGTGGCCGCGCGCAACGGCGTAATTCGCTCGGCTATCCGAGCCTGCGCGGTGCAAACCAGTTGCTAAATGCCTCGGCGGCGCTTGCCGCCCTGGAAGCACTTCGCAGCCGCCTGCCTGTCGGTGCACAGGAAGTGCGCAATGGGCTAGTCATGGTCGACCTGCCAGGCAGGTTCCAGGTACTCCCGGGGAGACCGAGCATCATCCTGGACGTTGCACACAACCCGCATGCCGCGGCAACGCTGGCGCAGAACCTCGACAATATGGGTTTTCATCGCTACACCTTTGCCGTCTTTGGAGCGATGCAGGACAAGGATATCGAGGGGGTGATCGCGCACCTGAAAGATCGCGTCGACCACTGGTACGTCACCGATCTGCCGCTGCCGAGGGCGGCCACAGCGGAACAATTGAAGCAGAAGCTGCTCGACGCCGGAGTCGTTCCGCAGACCACTCCTGGCGCTGAGCGAAGCATTGAAACTTTCGCATCTCCGGCGGAGGCATTCAGGGGTGCGAGAAGCAGGGCCGACGAGAATGATAGAATTGCGGTTTTCGGATCCTTCCTCACCGTTGCTGGCGTGATGGAGGCCAGAAGATCCGAAGGGCAGTCTTGATTGGCATGTTGTTTTTTCAAGGCCGCTTCCAAATCTGATTGATGGATTTTATTTTTATCGCATGAGCTTGTTCTCGATCCTTCGCAAAAACAAGCAAGAATCCGCTTCCGACGACACGGCGTTTTATTCGCGTGCCGAGGAAGAATCCCAGGCGGTGCGTAGCCGGACAAAGCGCAAGAGCGCGCAGGGCGGTACGCCTGCCGACCCGGTTTTGCCCGAAAAGAAGCGCGCACGCCGGCGTCTGATCGGTGCCGTTGCCTTGGTCTTGGCCGCGGTAATCGGCCTTCCGATGATCCTTGATTCCGAGCCGAAGCCGCTCGCGGATGACATCGCAATCCAGATCCCCTCCAAAGACAAGCCGGCAAAGGCGGCTGATGCCAAGCCGGCGAATGCGTCCGTCAACCGTCAGCCAGATTCCTCGCTCGATGCAAAGGAAGAAATCATCGAGCCTTCACCGGCGCAGACCAAGGCTCCGCTCGCACAACAGCCTGCACCACCGGCACAAGCCAAAGTCAAGGATGCCGACAAACCGAATTCCGGTTCGCAGTCCGCGTTGAATGCCAAGGCCGATGCCAAGCCGACGGAGCATGCCGACGACGGTGCTCGCGCAAGGGCACTTCTTGAAGGGAAGGCTGATCCAAAGGCGGCGGAAAAGAGCAATGGCAAGTTCGTCATCCAGGTTGCGGCATTAGCGACGAAAGACAAAGTGGACGAATTGCAGGCCAAGCTGAAGCAGGCTGGTATCAAGTCATATACACAAAAGGTGGCGACGGAATCCGGAGAGCGCACGCGCATCCGTGTGGGCCCGTTCTCCAGCAAGGAAGAGGCCGAGAAGGTTCGCGCAAAGATCGTCAAACTGGGGTTGAATGGCACCGTCGTGCCCGCTTGATGAAATAACGGGCCGTTGTGACGATCTTTGATTATCTGGTGCTGTTTGTTCTGATCTGCTCCATTGTCATCAGCACCTTGCGCGGATTGGTAAAAGAGATATTGTCGTTGCTGAGCTGGGTTGTCTCGTTCGTCATTGCGAATGCCTACGGCGAAGACTTGGCCGGCTGGTTGCCCGATTTGGTGCCTGGCAATGTGACGCGGCTGATCGTGGCATTCCTGGCATTGTTCATCGGTGTCAGGTTATTGATGATGCTGCTGACGATGGCGATTGATGCGCTGATCAAGGCAGCTGGCCTGACGCTTGCGGATCGCGGGCTTGGCGGCCTGTTCGGATTGGGGCGTGGCCTGGTAATCATACTGGCTGTCGTGCTGGTGTGCGGCATGACCGCGATTCCGCAGCAGCCGTTCTGGAAAGAGGCTTTGTTGAGTCCGCTGGCAGAAACCGCCGCGCGCACCGTGAAGCCCTTCCTGCCGGGCGATATCGCACGGCATGTGCAGTTTTAAATTGTTTCAATGAGGAGTCCACCATGTGTGGCATTGTTGGCGTTGTTTCTCATGGCCCGGTCAATCAACTGATTTACGATGCGCTGTTGTTGCTGCAGCATCGCGGTCAGGACGCAGCGGGCATTGCAACCAATCATGGCAATACGTTCTCGATGCACAAGGCTAACGGCTTGGTGCGTGACGTGTTCCGTACCCGCAATATGCGTTCGCTGCCGGGTAATGCGGGTATCGGCCAGGTTCGCTATCCGACTGCCGGTTCCTCGAGTGAGGAAGAGGCTCAACCGTTTTATGTGAATGCGCCATTCGGCATCATCCTTGCGCATAACGGTAACCTGACCAACTGGGAACAGCTCAAGATCGAGATGTTCCGGAATGACCGCCGCCATATCAACACCGACTCCGACTCGGAAGTGCTGCTGAATGTGCTGGCGCACGAGATCCAGCAGGCGACTACGGGATATTCGCTCGATCCCACGGCACTGTTCAAGGCTGTGTCGATGGTGCACAAGCGGGTACGTGGCTCCTATGCAGTGGTTGCCCAGATCGCCGGTTATGGCTTGCTGGCCTTCCGTGATCCGTTCGGCATTCGTCCGCTGTGCATTGGCTTCAACGATACCGAAAAGGGGCCTGAGTACTTGCTGGCGAGTGAGTCGGTCGCGCTAGAAGGATTGGGCTTCCGCTTCTTGCGCGACGTAATGCCTGGTGAGGCGATTTTCATCGATCTGGACGGCAAGCTGTACAACCAGCAATGCGCAGAAAACCCTGTGCTCAGCCCATGCGCCTTCGAGTTCGTTTATCTGGCACGTCCTGACTCCGTCATCGACGGCGCATCGGTTTATGCGACGCGCCTGAAAATGGGTGAGTACTTGGCCGAGAAGATCAAAAAACAGTTTTCTTCGGGCGATATCGATGTTGTCATGCCAATTCCCGATTCATCCCGGCCAGCGGCGATGGAATTGGCGTTGAAGCTCAACCTGGATTATCGAGAAGGATTCATCAAGAACCGCTATATCGGCCGCACCTTTATCATGCCCGGACAGGCGCATCGCCGGAAATCCGTGCGCCAGAAGCTCAATGCGATCGGCGCCGAGTTCAAGGGCAAGAATGTGCTACTCGTCGACGACTCCATCGTCCGCGGCACCACCAGCCGCGAAATTGTGCAGATGGCTCGCGACTCCGGTGCGAAGAGCGTGATCTTCGCGTCCGCTGCGCCGCCGGTGATGTTCCCGAACGTGTACGGTATCGATATGCCTACGCGCAATGAGCTGATCGCTTATGGCCGCACCGAAGAAGAGGTGTGCCGCGAGATCACTGCCGATGCCCTCGTTTATCAGGACGTCGAATCGCTCAAGCGCTCGATCTCGGATGTGAATCCGATGCTGAAGAGTTTTGAAGCTTCCTGCTTCGATGGTGTCTATGTGACGGGCGATATTTCCCGCGACTATCTGGATCGGCTGGAATTTGCGCGCAACAATCCAAAGCCGGTTAACGAAGATACGGTTCGTTCGCAGCTGAATCTAAATCTGGCACGCGTAGACTGAGCGCTGTCACCGACCTGCAAACCCGTTGCCTGCAAGGGCAGCGGGTTTTTTCTTTTGCCAGTGCTGCGTGGCTGAAACGAGAGTTCGTCGCGCTTGCTGTTCGACGTGGTTGTATTTTTACGATAGGATAAAGCTCGCGCCGATTTGAATCTGCTTGCGGGCGCCAGGATAAGACGATTTATCCGAAACAAGTGCTGCTAAAGGGGATGCAATATTCATCAACCCGTTTAGCGCATGCTGAACGGGTTTTTTATTGATCATGACTGACACGAAAAAATACGGCTTCACCACTACCATCCTGCATAGCGACCGCCAGAAGCCGATCGAGCACGGATCCCTGCATAAGCCCATCCATACCTCCGTTACCTTCGGCTATCAGGATGCACGGCAGCTGGCAGAGGTGTTCCAGGGGAAGCAGCCTGGATATCGATATGGCCGCCAAGGTAATCCGACCGTCTCTGCGCTGGAAGACAAAGTGACGAAGATGGAGCAGGGCTTCGGCACAGTATGTTTTTCCACCGGCATGGCAGCCATCGCGGCTGTTGCCCAGGCATTGCTGCGCGAAGGCGACCATGTGGTCTCGTCATCATTTCTGTTCGGCAATACCAATAGCCTGTGGCAGACAGTGGCAGGGCTGGGAATTGATGTGTCGATGGTAGATGCTACCGACGTACGCAACGTTGAGGCAGCATTGACCCCGGCTACCCGCATGGTGTTCGTGGAGACCATTGCTAATCCGCGCACACAGATTGCGGACTTGAAGCGTATCGGCCAGCTCTGTCGTGATCGTGGCATCCTGTATGTCGTCGACAATACGATGACCTCGCCTTATCTCTTCCGACCGAAGATGGTTGGTGCCAGCCTCGTCGCGAATGCGCTGACGAAGTCGATTGGTGGCCATGGCAACGCACTCGGCGGAAGCCTGACGGACACCGGGCTCTTCGACTGGTCCCGGTATCCCAATATCTTCGACACTTACAAACGCTTTGCCACGCCACAATGGGGGCTGGCGCAGATCCGTGCGAAGAGTTTGCGCGACTTCGGCGGTACGCTGGGACCGGAAGCTGCACACCACATCGCGGTTGGTGCAGAGACGATGGCGTTGCGCATGGAAAGGGAATGCACCAGCGCGCTTGCGCTCGCCAGCATGCTACAAGCCGACGATCGCGTGGCAGCAGTCTACTACCCCGGCCTTGCATCCCATCCGCAGCACCAACTTGCGAAAGACTTGTTCCGCGGATTTGGCAGCCTGTTCAGTTTCGAGCTGAAGGACGGGATCGATTGCTTCGACTATCTCAATCGGCTGAAGCTGGGCGTGCCGGCAAGTAACCTTGGCGATACGAGAACACTCGTCATTCCCGTTGCCCATACGATCTTCTACGAGATGGGGCCGGGGCGTCGCGCCAGCATGGGCATTGCCGAGTCGCTGATCCGGGTTTCGGTCGGCATTGAAGACACGGATGACCTGCTGGAAGACTTCCGGCAGGCTCTCGATAGCTGATTGGATACCAAATTTCCCAATAAAAACAATTCGCTACAGAAAGTCGAATCTGGCTAAAATACGCGGGTGATTTCAGGAAGGAGCGCGTATGGCACGGCCGGAAAAGGTCCGACTGGGCGAGATTCTCGTACAGCAAAAATTGCTGTCCGAAGAGCAACTGCAATTTTCCCTTGGTGAACAGAAGCGCACCGGCCGCAAGCTCGGGCGCGTCTTCATCGAAAACGGCTTCGTCACCGAAGAGCAAATTTCGAGTGCGCTCGCCAAGCAGCTCAACATTCCTTATTTCAATCTCAAGTTCTACAACATCCGCCCGGAAATTGTGCGGCTTTTGCCGGAAACGCAGGCGCGCCGCTTTCGCGCGATTGCGCTCGAGGATCGCGGCAACACACTACTGATCGGCATGGCCGATCCCACCGATCTCTTCGCTTATGACGAGATCGCCCGCTCTGTCAAACGCAACATCGAACTCGCTGTCGTCAACGAAGGTGAACTGCTGCAGACGATTGACCGCATCTATCGCCGCACGGACGAAATCACCGATTTCGCACGTGAGTTGGAGCAGGATCTCGGCGACAGCTATGTGGACTTCGGTGGGCTGGGCGGAGCACCCGGCATTGAAGAAGCGCCGGTGGTCAAGCTGCTGCAATCCGTCTTCGACGATGCGACTCAGGTTCGCGCTTCCGATATTCATATTGAGCCGCAGGAAGGACGCCTGCAAATCCGCTTCCGCATCGACGGCATGCTGCATCTGCAAACCGAAGCCGACATCAAGATTGCGCAGGCGCTCGCATTGCGGCTGAAGCTGATGTCCGGCCTTGATATCTCCGAGAAGCGCCTGCCGCAGGATGGCCGTTTTGCGATCAAGGTCAAGCAGCAGCAGGTGGACGTCCGTATCTCCACGATGCCGACGCAGTATGGCGAATCGGTCGTGATGCGTCTGCTCAACCAGAGCGGCGGCACGTTGAAACTTGACTCGATCGGCATGCCGCGCGACATGGTGAAGAAGTTCCGCGCCATCCTGCAGCGTCCGAATGGCCTCGTGCTGGTGACCGGCCCGACCGGTAGCGGCAAGACCACCACCTTGTATGGTGCGCTGGCGGAGCTCAACACAATGGAGCGCAAGCTCATCACTGTCGAAGATCCAGTCGAATATCGCCTGCAAGGCATTAACCAGGTGCAAGTCAATGAAAAGATCGAGCTGACGTTTGCGCGCGTGCTGCGCGCGGCATTACGTCAAGACCCGGATGTCGTCCTGGTCGGCGAGATGCGCGACCAGGAGACGGCGCAGATCGGCATGCGTGCAGCTTTGACCGGCCATCTGGTGCTGTCGACCCTGCACACCAATGATGCCGTCAGCACACCGGTGCGACTCCTTGATATGGGCGTGCCCCGCTACATGGTTGCCACCTCGTTGCAGGCGGTGCTCGCGCAGCGTCTCGTTCGCCTGATCTGCGAGAGCTGCACGGAGGTCTACACGCTGAAGCCGACAGAGGCCGAATGGCTGAAGGCAGAGCTGGGCGATACCGTCGGTTCGCAGCGCTTCCTGCATGGCCGTGGATGTTCGCATTGCAACGGTACGGGATATCGCGGCCGTACGGGTGTGTACGAAATGCTGGAAATGACGGAAGCCGTTGCGGAAGCCGCCAATCATCATGACCCGGCGCACTTCCTCAAGGTCGCCCAAGCGCAAATGGCGGGTGAAACGCTGCGACGCCATGCGGTGGCGCTGGTCGTTGCCGGCAAGACGACAGTAGGCGAGGCAATGCGGATTAGTAATCAGTTTGACAGCTGACAGTCTTTGAACGAAATGCATAACCAGTCATCCAGGAATTAACGTGCCGTTTTTCGCGTACAAAGCTCGCAATGCCCGCGGTGAAATGCTGCAAGGCGTACTCGAAAGCGCCGATAGTGGCGCCGTCGCCGACCAGCTTTTCAGCACGGGCGTGACGCCGATCGAGATCGTCGAGACCAGAAAACCGACTGCCGGCGGCAGCAGCGGCTGGTGGGCGCGGTTTACCGAGCCGAAGGTACGCTCCATCGACGTGCAGCTCTTCAGTCGCCAGCTCTATACCTTGCTGAAAGCAGGTGTGCCCATCATGCGTGGGCTGGCCGGGCTCCAGGAGTCGGCCATCAACAAGTCCTTTGCGCGCGTGGTGCAGGACTTGCGCGAATCGCTCGATTCCGGACGTGAATTGTCCGCAGCGATGCGCCGGCATCCGGATGTGTTCTCCCCGTTCTATCTGAGCATGGTGCGCGTAGGCGAGACGACGGGCCGTCTTGAGGAAATCTTCCTCCGCTTGTTTGACCATCTCGAATTTGAGAGGGATATGCGCGAGCGCGTGAA
This sequence comes from Noviherbaspirillum sp., assembly GCA_035654275.1. Taxonomy (GTDB): domain Bacteria; phylum Pseudomonadota; class Gammaproteobacteria; order Burkholderiales; family Burkholderiaceae_D; genus Noviherbaspirillum. Next base: position 12,843 of record DASRXG010000092.1, on the reverse strand, counting down.
GACGGCGCTGCGTTACCCGATCTTCGTATTGACCGCAATGGTGGTCGCGATTGCAGTCATTAATATTTTCGTCATTCCAGCGTTTGCCAAAGTGTATGCAGGTTTCAATGCTGAGTTGCCGATCATGACGCGCGTATTGATTGCGTCCTCCAATTTCACAGTTCAGTTCTGGCCATTAATCCTGGCGGTGATTGCAGGTGCAGGCATCGCATTCAAAATGTTTATCGACACGCCAAAGGGCCGCTTCCAATGGGATAAGTTCAAACTGCGCTTACCTATCGTCGGCAAAATCCTGCTGAAGGGAGCACTGTCACGTTTCGCCCGCAGTTTCGCGCTGTCCAGCAAGAGCGGCGTGCCGATTGTGCAGGGACTCAGCGTAGTGTCGCAGACAGTAGATAACGCTTATATCTCGAGTCGCGTCGAGCAGATGCGCGATGGTGTGGAGCGCGGCGAAAGCATCCTGCGTACCGCGGTTGCCTCTGGCGTATTTACCCCAGTGGTGCTGCAAATGGTGGCGATCGGCGAAGAGACCGGTGCGATCGACGACCTCATGGACGAGATCGCCGCGATGTACGAACGCGAAGTGGATTACGAACTGAGGACCTTGTCGGCGCAGATCGAACCTATCTTGATTACCGGCCTTGGCATCCTGGTGCTGATTCTCGCACTTGGTGTATTCCTGCCTATCTGGGATCTGGGCAGAGCAAGTATGGGCAAGTAAGCAGACGCGTGCAGACTGTGCTCTTGATAAGTCCGCATCTCGGGAATGCCGCTATGAAAAGAATGTACGGGTCTTCAAGGTTGGAGTTGCTTGTAGCGGCCGCATTAGTTGCCGTCTTTGCGGCGATTCTGCTGAACAGGCTGGCTTTCTACCAAGAGGCTGCGGAGAAGGCTAAGGTGGAATACAGCATTAGCATTCTGAAGAGCGCGCTGCGCATGCAGATGGCGACCATGCTTGTGGAGGGCCGAACAGAGGACTATGCATTGCTGGCTCGCCAAAACCCACTGGACTGGCTGGAGGAAAAGCCAGCAGATTCCGAGTATGTGTCAGTTGCCGCAGGCTCGACAGTGACAAGGAATATGGCCGGTCAATGGCAGTTCGACGCAGAGAATCGTACGTTGACGTACTGGCCTGTGCGCGACGAGCATTTGCAGGCGGACGCTTCTGGTTATAAACGCATCCGCCTGCACGTAAAGGCAATATTCAACGCGCCAGCGCCCAAGTCTGGTACACCCACGGAGCCGGCAAAGGAGGTGATAGTTTCTGTGCGCTTGCATGTCGAGCCATATCAATGGTTCCAGCTGCATTGATATTGCAGAATGGAAATATGTTGTATTAGGCCTTCGTCTCTAAAATAGATTTGAGAAGAATCAATCAAATTGTAGATTTTTGATTGCTGCCAGCTATAATTCCTTAAGGCAAACATTGTTTCCATTTTTAACAAATTCCTATGCGTATCCAAACACCTCGCATTCGGCAGACCGGTTTTACCCTGATTGAACTGGTCGTTGTCATCACAATCCTGTCGGTTCTTGCTGCGATTGCACTGCCACGCTTTGCTGCACTTCAAACCGAGGCGCGCATGGCGAAGATGAATGGTGCGCTTGCCTCTATCAAGGCTGGTGCCGCACTTGCGCATTCCATTCAGCTAGCGAAGGGCCTCGCGCACAACACTGCTGTCACGATGGAGGGACCAGCCAACAATGTTGTCATGAACAACGGCTACCCCACAGCAGCGTTGGCGTCGATCGGTAGAGCCGCTGGACTCGTGGATGACGCTGGCGCTGCAATTCCAGGTTATGTGCTGGCCTCTACCGCGACGGTATTCACAGTGACCCCTGATTCAACTCATCCGAATTGTTCAGTGACCTATACCGTTCCGAATGGAACGACGACTTTTTCACCGACTTACAGCAACGTCAATGTGACGGCAGCAAATTGTCAGTAGTGCGGCAAAGAGTTTTCTTAAAACAGTTTTAAATTCTTCGAGGAGAAGGCAACATGAAGAAGCAGCAATCGGGTTTTACCCTTATCGAATTGGTGGTTGTGATCGTGATTCTGGGTATTTTGGCGGCGACGGCGCTGCCCAAATTCGTGGACTTGAGCAATGACGCGCGCGGCGGGGTAATGAGAGGTCTTGAAGGGTCGATGCGCAGTGCTGACACCATGATCTATGCCAAGGCGGCGGCGGCTGGTATTGCGACTAAGGATGCCGGTACTGGCGTGTCTGTTTCGGTCAATGGTCAGACAATTCTCACAAAATTTGGCTATGCCAAGGATGCAACAGAATTGGCGAAAGCGCTGACTCTCAACCCTGCTGCTGATTTTGATGCGACTAATGCCGCTCGGATTGCCCACGCAAAGGCAAAGGACTACAGCACGGCGCCGGCAACTTGTGCGGTGATCTATACTCCTGCCGCCGACGCCAATACGGCACCGACGTATGTGGTAGACACTACTGGTTGCTAAGTAATAAAACTGATGCAACAAAGCGTGCTTCACCGGCATGTATGAAAAGCGAGGGCACTCCGGTGCCCTCATCCTTTTTTGGGGCATTCTTTGCTCAATTATCTGGAATGCTCCGGTACGACCGAGGCATGAACTCAGGTGCGATGCCGGTGCCGCAGACGGCAGCCGACAGATCAAGTTATGACTGCACTTTTCATTGCAAGGAATCTGCGCCATCAGCGGGGCGCGACCATGGTGGAACTGGTCGTCACGCTGATTATCGTCAGCATCTTGGCGGCCTTTGTCGTGCCTCGCTTTTTTGGCACGCACGGATTTGAAGAGCGAGGCCTGTATGACGAGACCGTGGCTGCCTTGCGCTATGCACAGAAAACCGCCGTCGCAAGCCGCCGCATGGTCTGTATAAACTTCACTGCGCAAACGGTCAGCTTGAGGATTGCCGCCACTAATCCCGCCAACACCGCCAACTGCAGTGGCGCAGCCGACCTTGACCTGGCCGGCCCGGACGGCATCACGCCCTACAAGATCGACACCACGGCTGAGGGAACTACCAAGTATCGCAATGCGACGGTCAAGTTCAAGGATGGGGCATTTCCCTCAACGATGACCTTCGATCCCTTAGGCAAGCCGAATGCGGGCGCCACCATAGAAGTGGAAAATTTCGCGGTCAATATCCGGGTGGAGGCGGAAACCGGCTATGTGCACTGAACGAGGCGGCGCACGGGGATGGCAGCGTCAGCGAGGCATTTCATTGATAGAAACCATCCTGTTCATCATGATCGTGGGGGTTGGGGTGACTGGATTGGCCTCCGTGATGAACAGCACGCTCAAGCACAGCGCCGACCCGATGATACGCAAGCAGGCCATCGCGGTGGCGGAATCGCTGCTGGAGGAGATCATGCTGCAGCCGTTCACCACTTGTGATCCGGATTCCTATGACGCAGCGAGCGGGGCATGCGGCACGGCCGAGGCGCTGGGGCCGGAGACGATAGGTGGAGTGAAGGAAGCTCGCCATTCGCTCACGCAACCATTCGACAATGTGAACGATTATCACGGCTACAAGATGGATAGTGGCATTTTTTCCATCAGCGATGGCGCGCTGGCGATTGGTGGGCTGGAAAACTACAAGGCCGAGGTCAGCATGTCCGACGTCGGCAACGGATTCGGATTGGGCGGCGTGGCCGACGCGTCGCGTGTACTAAAGATCAATGTACAGGTGACGCAGCCCGATGGAGAGACGATCACGCTGACCGGTTATCGCTTCCGATACAACCCGACGCCATGAAAACGCATCCGATTCTAGCCAAGTCCAGCCGTGGCTTTACCCTGATCGAGGCGGTAGTGGCGATTGTTATCACCGGCGTCGCCGGTGCGATGGTGGCGCTGTTTGCGCGCGGCCCGATCCAGTCCTATATGGATGTGGCACAGCGGGCGGAACTGACCGATGCAGCGGACACCGCGCTACGCCGCATGTCGCGTGATATACGGCTGGCGTTGCCCAATAGCGTGCGGATCACCGGCGGTCAGACGCTCGAGTTCCTGCAGACGCGTACCGGCGGCCGCTATCGCGCCGCGATCGCTAATGACGGTAGCGGTGACGCGCTTGAGTTCCGTGCTGCCGACACTGGCTTTGATGTGATTGGGCCGGGCATAACGATGGCCACTGGCGACCAGATTGTTGTCTATAACCTCGGAATGCCCGGTGCCGATGCATACGAAGGCAATACCTCTGCCGCGCATAACCGGCGTGCGTATAGCGGCAGCGCCGGCACGGTGAGTAATGTGGTAGTAACGTCCGGTGACTTTCCTTTCGAATCGCCCGGTCATCGTTTTCAGGTGGTGGACACGCCGGTGACATATAAATGCGATTTGACTGCACGCACGCTGACGCGCTACTGGAATTACCCCATCACGCCTGTTCAACCGACTGCTCCCGAAGGCAGATCGGCGCGCTTGGCCGACAACGTGATTGGCTGCGCTTTCAACTACGCGCCTGGTATCACGCAGCGCAGCGGCCTGGTATCGATGCGCATCACACTTATGCAAAATAATGAAACCGTCACTCTGTATCACGAGGTCCATGTCAACAATGTGCCCTGATCGATCTTCGGTCCGCATCGAACGGCGGGTGACGCTCGTCTCGCAACGCGGCGTATCCATTGTCGCGGCGATCTTCCTACTGCTTTTGCTGGCGGGACTGGCGGCACTGATGTCGACGCTGTCAATGACGCAACATGCAACCTCGGCGCAGGATGTGCAGGGCAGCAGGGCATATCAGGCGGCGCGCGCCGGAGTCGAGTGGGGCGTGTATCGCGCGCTCCGGGACGGCGTCTGTGCGAGTTCGGCATCCTTGCCAGCATTGGCGGACGATCTTCAGCAATTCACGGTAGAGGTGAAGTGTACGGAGACCTCGACCACCGAAGCCGGTGTGTCCGTGACGGTGTACCGCATCGTCTCGGTGGCGACCAGCGGCGCGCTCGGCAGACCGAACTATGTCGAACGCCAGTTGGAAGCGATTGTCGGTTGAGCGTGGCGCGTTCCATGAAGTTGAAGACATGAAAAGTCGACATGATATGAAAGTGCTTCTGCGAACATTGTGCCTAGCGCTCACTTTGGTATGGGGAGCAATCTTCCCGGCCGATACAATGGCGGCCGCCGGCTGCTCCATTTATTCGAACTATGGCGGCAATACCGGCAGGACCTGGTTCAACGAACACTATTACGGTTCAACCGTGAATCACTTTCTTGAGATCTTTTCCAGAAACCCCAACATAACTGCGTCAAGTTCGAATATTTGGAGCAAGTGGTATATCCGCATATACGACAAGAACAACACAACATATACCTTCCCGCTGAGCAGCAAAACAACCGCGTGTACTACCAGCGGGGGCCGTACCTATATTACACACCATCCGGACATGAAGCTGAACTTCAACGATGCGATGGTCGTTGTGTTCGACGGGCCGCCGGGTCTTTCCTCCACCCAGGAGATCGATGCCTACGTGTATAGCAATGCCATTCCCCCCAGACCCTATACCTACTTTTTTGGCAACTATTACACCCCGACTTGCGGTGATCTCAAAGACTCGATTGATTCACAGGTCATTACCGCGACGATTCTGAGCCTTTTTACTGACACGTATAACGGGCAGAACGTTCTGGTCATGCCTAATTTCAATAACAAGGACAATTCGCGCATACCGGACGGTACGGGCAAATGGGAGGAAACCTCTGACGGTGGGTCGGGCACCACCTATACGCAGTGCGTGACCAATGATCCAGTGGACATCGCCAAGTCATTCACGTGGGCGCCGACATATACCGAGCCGACGTATTCCGGCACCGTCGATGCCGGCGCGGTAGTGACGTTCACCGTCTCCGCAAGGAATAACACCAAGGCTTCGATGGTCGGTGTAAAGATCAGCGATACATTGCCGAACGGCCTGACATTGTCAGGAACACCGACCGCCAGCGGCGGCGCGACAGTCAGTTGCACGGGTGGTACTTGCGTGTTGACGGCACCGCCCTCCTTGCCGGCGGGCGCTACTATCTCGATGACCTTCAATGCGAAGGTCACCGCCGGGCCTGGTACCACCATTCGCAACGAAGCAGTCCAGACCGGCGGTACGAACTATGACCCGCCCCCCATGGCCGAGGCATTTATTACTGTTGGCAGCGGTCCGGGGGCGGCCGGCAGCTTTAACGCCTGCCACAACTATAATGCGACTGATGCCTCCAGTTGTTCCAACGGTTCTAGTGGCAAGGCAAGGTTGTATACCCGCCTCGCCAATTCGGCCTTCACCACCGATATCGTCGCGCTGAAATCCGACGGTACTGTTTTCAAGGACTTTGTCGGTGCGAGCGGTACTGCGCGTACGGTGAAGGTTGAATTGATCGATCAGGCCAATAACAGCGTGTTGCTAACACAGGACGTGACATTCCCTGCACGCGATACCACTGGCCATGCCGTGGCGTCGTGGCCAGCGCTAAACAAGGCTTATCCGAAGCTTCAGGTACGCATTACTGACAGCAATCCGGCAACGCCGGTGGTCGCCGTATCCAGCGACAGCTTTGCAGTGCGCCCATCCGCTGTGACCTTTACTACCAATGCATCGCCAAGTGCGAGTCCCACACCAATCATCAAGGCGGGGACAGCGTTTACGATCAGCGCATCGACGAGCCCGGCAACTGGTTATGACGGCGCGCTAGTGCTGGAGATGGCAAAGCTCAGCGGCAGCTCCGTGCGGGGAAATCTGAATGCGGCGGGTACGTCCAACCTGCTCGCGCTGCAGGCGAATGCCTCGGCAAGCAATAACGCCAGTTACGATGAAGTGGGCTACCTGTACGCCGCCGCTGGCGCATTCCGCGACGATACTTTTACCGCGATCGATCAAAATGCGCCGGCCGGATGCAACCCGGCAGCTGACTGTGACTGCATTTCGTCCGCGACTGCCACGACTGCCAATGCCTATTTGTTGGACGGCTTGGTCGACAATACCGGAAGAGTTGGCTGCTCCATCGGCAACAAGACGGAAATTGCCTTTGGCCGCTTCATTCCGGATCATTTCACCGTATCCGGCGTGCTGACCAACCGTAGCAACTTTGCAAGTTGCACTTCGACCTTTACCTATATGGGCGAGCCGATGCGGCTTGTACTTTCCTTAACGGCTCGTAACGTTGTCGGCGGCACGACACAGAACTACGACAGCACGAGCGGCTTTGCTCGGCTGGATGGAACCATGGCCAGTAATTGGAACGACGCGACGCACTTCGGCACCAATGGCAGCATCGGGCTTGGCGCAGTGAATGGGACGACTCCGCTGAGCGCAAGGCTTGCGGTCAGCAACCTTTCGAGCAATTGGGTAGCCGGTGTGGGAACGCTGGCCGCCAATGTGGCGTTGGCGCGGGCGACCAATCCTGACGGCGCATTCGATAGTCTTCAGTTAGGTGTCGCGCCGAAGGATCTTGACGGCGTGACCTTGCTTTCCTCGGCGCTAGATTTGGATGCCGACCTAGCTGCTCCAGAAAACGAGCGCCAGCTCGTCGCCACTACGCGCGTCCGGTATGGCCGGGTCCGGCTCAGCAATGCGCATGGTTCCGAACTGCTGCCGCTGTCGGTTCCCTTGCAGTTGGAATATTTCAAGACCGGGGCCGGCTTCGTGGCCAGCAGCGATGACAGCTGTACCGATTTTGCCGTCTCTGCTCTAACTCTCAGCAATCCGCAAGTAAACATGACATTGGGTGCCAGTACACCCAGCTTTGTGAGAACGCCTCCGTCGGGCGGGGTGTTGTCCGCTATCAGGTTGACGGCGCCGGGTGTAGGTCGGAACGGCAGCATCGATCTGGAACTCGATGTTCCCGCGTGGCTGGAGTTCCCTTGGGGTGGTGGTAACCCGAATCCACGCGCGCGCGCGACGTTCGGTGTTTATCGTGGCAACAATAACTTCATCTATATGCGGGAAAACTATTGAGCTTGAACGTGAAAATATTGGTGCTGAAGGGACTTGCGTTCTTCCCCTATCTGGTGAAGAGTTGAGGCTTGAAAATAACAGATTGCAATAATTGCTTTTGATCATCAAGCAATGCTTATTCGAAGATTCAACATGCCTTTGTTCGCAAAAAGTAGAAAGTTGCCGGGATGGTTGGCCTTCACTATGCAGAAGGATGGACTCTGCACAGCGTATGTGAAGCGCCTGCCCCCTCCATCCTTGCCGAAGGTGGAAGCAGTTGGCTTTCAAACATGCGACGGCGCCTCGCGTGTGTCTGTGCTGGAAAAGCTGGCGAAGGACTTCCAGGCCAGCCGCCATGAATGCACAACACTACTGGCATCTGCCGAGTATCAGTTGCTATCGGTAGATGCGCCGAACGTGCCCCCAGACGAACTGAAGACGGCGATCCGCTGGCGCCTGAAAGACATGCTTGATTACCATATCGATGACGCAACAATCGATGTGTTAGATGTGCCGGTCGGCAAGAACGCGCCAGCGCGCAGCCATTCGATGTATGCGGTCACGGCGCGAAACCAAGTGATCGAGCTGCGTCAGGCAATGTTTTCGGAGGCGAAAATTCCGCTAAAGGTGATCGATATTCCCGAAATGGCGCAGCGGAACATTTCAGCACTGTTGGAGGCGGAAGGGCGCGGCTTGGCGATGCTTTCCTTCGATGGGGATGGTGGCTTGCTGACAGTGACTTTTGGCGGGGACCTTTATCTGTCCCGCTGGATCGACATTTCCGTTGAACAATTACTGCAGCCAGACGCCAGTGAGCAGAACGCGCGTCATGAGCGGATTACACTCGAACTACAGCGCTCCCTGGATCATGTTGATCGCCAGTATCATTTCATCACAGTTGCCAAACTGGTGCTTGCTCCGGTGCCTGGAGATATTTCCGGCTTGCGTGATTATCTTGTCAGCAACTTATATGTGCCTGTAGAAGTGCTTCGGCTGGAAGACGTGCTTGACCTTTCAGCGGTGCCTGAACTGCGCGATGCTGCCAGCCAGCAGCGCTATTTCATGACTTTAGGTGCCGCATTGCGCCATGAGGAGAAGGCGCTGTGAGCCAGCAGATCAACTTATTCAACCCCATCTTCCTGAAGCAGAAGAAGTATTTTTCTGCAGTGACGATGGCGCAGGCCCTCGGGTTGATCTTGCTTGGATCTGTACTTATCACCGGCTACATGATGTACCAGGCGAACAAACTGAAAAACGAAGCTGCCGCAACGCAGGCGCGCCTGGCTGCGACACAGGCACAACTGGCCCAGATTACCGCCGCCGGACAAATGCGGAAAAAGGACAAAGCGCTTGAAGAGCAAGTCGGGAAGGCAGAAGCAGAAATCAACGCAATGCAGAACGTGTTCATCACCATGCGCAAGGGAGATTTCGGCAATACTGCGGGCTACTCCGAGTACTTCCGTGCCTTTTCACGGCAGATCATTCCCGGCCTGTGGCTGACCGGCCTGACGATCCAGGGCGCAGGCAACGAGATCGAGATCAATGGACGGACTACGCGGCCAGAGCTTGTGCCGGAATACCTCAGCCGTTTGAAGCGCGAAAAGTCCATGCAAGGGAAATCCTTCGCCAGCCTTGAAATCCAGTTGCCCAAAGCAGAACAGGCATCGGGTGCTCAAACAGCAACCAAACCTGCCGTGCCGGGGAACTATGTCGAGTTCAGCCTGCGCAGCCCTGATGCAGCAAAAGACAAGGCAGGAGCGACAAGCAAATGAAGCAGTACTGGCAAAAAATTGCGCTGAAAGTCGACGCCCGCACACTGCGCGAACGGACCATCATCTTTGCAATGTGCGCGCTAGTCGTCATTACGTTGCTCAACGCGATGATCCTCGATCCCTTGTTCAAGCAGCAGAAACTGTTGTCGCAGCAGCTGGGCCGGGATCAGACACAGATTGCAGAGATGCAGGCGCAGATCCAGCAGATGGCAAGGCTGCAGGCGACCGACCCGGATGCGGCCAATCGCGAGTTGTTGGCAAAGCTGACGCAGCAGTCAAAACAGATGCAGGGCGAGCTCGGGGAACTGCAAAAAGGTTTGGTTTCCCCGGATAAAATGCCCGAGCTGCTCGAGGGAATCCTGCGGCGTAACGGGAAGCTGCAACTAGTGTCGTTGAAGACCCTGGCGCCGAGCAGCATCACCGAGCCCGGCATCGTGGAGCAAAAAGCCTTGGCCGAGAAGGCCCCGGCCATGCCAGCAAATCCCGACGCAAATGGCAAGGAGCGCGCACCAGTGCAGTCGGTGATGACCTCCACCGTCTACAAGCACGGTGTCGAAATCGTCGTGCGGGGCGGTTATCTTGATATGGTCTCGTATATGGCCGAACTTGAAGCGATGCCGTGGCAGCTCTTCTGGGGACAGGCCAGACTCGATGCTGAAGATCACACTAAAGCGCAATTGACCCTGACGCTCTATACGTTGAGCTTGGAGAAGAAATGGCTAAATATTTGAACATGGCCGCCAAGCACCTCATCATGCATAGTGCGGCTGCATGCATGCTCTTCGCCGCTGTTACCTCTGCTTCCGCACAAGCCCTGGTGGACCCGACGCGTCCGCCGGCTTCGTTGGGTGCTGAGCCGGCAGTGAGCGGACAAGCAGTGCAATCGGGACCCGTGCTGCAATCCATATTGATCTCTCCACGCCGCAAGGAGGCCATCATCAGCGGCCAGACCGTCAAGGTCGGCGACAAGGTAGGCGAGGCGACGATAGTCCGGATCGCGGAAGACCAGGTGGTTCTGCGGCACGGTAAAGATCTCGAAACCCTGAAGCTCTTCCCCAACATTGAGAAGCGGTCAACATCCAGTCGTGCCGGTTCCAAATCTGATACCCGATCTGAAAGCCGGCGACCATGAAGGCAAAACGTAGAATGCAAAAAACCATCTCCACTTTTATTGCGTTGAGTTTGCTCGGCTGCGCATCTTCGCCCGCCTCGCGCGCGACCTACGACCTGATCAACGCCGAAATGGACAAGGCAGCACAAACCGCGGCAAAGCCGGCCCAGCCGGATGCGGTCGCGGCTGCATTGCTGCCTCCGATTAACATCGAGGTGCCGAAGGCGCGCAAGCCGCTGGAAGAGAAATTCAGTCTCACGCTCAACAATGTGCCAGCGGTACAGTTCTTCATGGCGATTGCGTCAGGTACCCGGTACAGCATGCTGGTCCATCCGGAAGTCAGCGGCACGGTATCCGCCAACCTCAAGGACGTGACTTTGTTCGAGGCGCTCGATGCCATCCGCGAGCTGTACGGCTACGACTACCAGGTCGACGGCACGCGGATTTACATCAAGCCGCTGACGCTGCAGACAAGGGTGTTTACCGTGAACTACCTGACTGCCAACCGCCGGGGCACGTCGGACATCCGTGTGACGTCCGGATCAGTCAGCGACTCGAGCATCAGCGGCAATACCACCCCGACTGCCAATACGCCGAACGTCCCGGCCGGGAATGCGACGAATACGCAGACACTCAACAGCAGCAAGATCAGCACGACATCCAGTGCGGATTTCTGGGCTGAGCTCAAGGCCTCGCTGGAGGCGATTGTCGGCAACAAGGAAGGCCGCAGTGTCGTCATCAGCCCCCAGTCCGGTGTGGTGCTGGTGCGCGCGATGTGGGATGAGCTGAAGAACGTCAATGCCTACCTCAAGGCGACCCAGCTCGCGGTGGACCGCCAGGTGATCCTGGAAGCGAAGATCATCGAAGTGCAGCTGAACGACGGCTTCCAGTCCGGCGTGAACTGGTCGGCATTCAGCCGCAGGAACAATAGCCGGGCGTCGATGGGCTTGCTCTCGCCGGATACCGTCCTCCAGCCGAACGGCCCTCTTGCAACGGGCGTAACCAGCGTCGACCTGGCGTCACGCACCTTCACTGGCGGAGAATTCCTTTCAAGGCCGGGGCAGGACCTGATTTCTACTGGTGCAGGCTTGTTTGGCCTTGCCTTCCAGACGAGTAATTTCGCGGCACTGATTTCTTTCCTCGAAACGCAAGGCAAGGTGCACGTGCTGTCCAGTCCGCGCATTGCGACGCTGAACAACCAGAAGGCCGTGCTGAAGGTCGGCACTGACGAGTTCTTCGTGACCAACATCAGCACCACGACCTCGGCAACCGGCGCAACCACGACGACCAGCCCGACGGTAACGGTGCAGCCGTTCTTCTCGGGTGTGGCACTCGACGTAACCCCGCAGATCGATGAAAGCGGCAACATCATCCTGCATATCCATCCGTCGGTCAGCAACGTGACGACAGTCGACAAGCCCCTGAACCTAGGTAATGCGGGCACTTATTCCTTGCCCCTGGCGTCGAGCACCGTATCCGAAACGGACAGCGTTGTGCGCGGACGCGACGGCGAGATTGTCGCAATCGGCGGTTTGATGCGTCAGGCGAGCTCCTCGGACCGCGCGCAGTTGCCGGGTGCAGGTGATGTTCCTGTCCTCGGCGGCCTGTTCCGCAACACGAACCAGGTGACCCAGAAGCGCGAACTCGTCATCCTGCTCAAGCCGACGATTGTGCAGGGAAACAACTCCTGGGCACAGGACATCAGTGAATCGCAGCGGCGGATTCAAGCGCTGGATCCTCGAGGCGCGACAGAGTTCAAGTAGCGGAGTTCGGTAAGGATGTACAAAGCCCATTTCGGCCTGCGTGAATTCCCGTTCGGCATCACGCCGGATACGAGTTTTTTCTTCGCATGCTCGAATTACCAGGAGGCGCTGAACACGCTGCTGATCGCAGCCAGGAATGGCGAGGGATTCATCAAGATCACCGGCGAGGTCGGCGTCGGCAAAACGCTGTTGTGCCGTAAATTCATGTCCGCGCTGGATAACGGCTTTGTTACTGCCTACATTCCAAACCCTTTGCTCGAGCCGCGTACGCTGATGCTGG
>DASRXG010000091.1:0-82913 GCA_035654275.1 Noviherbaspirillum sp. | reverse complement strand
GTGCCGTGCAGCGCACGCCAACCGTGGTCTTGCCCCACAACCGACTGCCGTTCGGCAGAAAAGGTTCCGGCGCAGGACAGGCGGGGAGATTGGTGCGGGCATCGACCTGGCCGATTGTCAGGTTGACCTGGCCAGGCAGGCCGGCGGTCTGCACCTTCAGGAACTGCTCCACGGCGTACCGCAGCACTGCCGGATCCTGCCGGGGCGTCTGTGCCATGGCAGCGGTGCCCAGCATGCAGAGTGCGGCAAACAGCAGGTGGCGGGAGGTCTTCATGGGCGGCAGCGGGATTGATTGCAGGCTCCATGTTAAAGGTCGATGTGTAAATCAAAAGGATAAACAGGGGAGACTTTTATGGTCTTCTCTTCCGATAGGCGTGACTTTGGCCTCCGTATGATCGAGCCTACATTAATCCCTCATCGGTATGCCTTTTGTAATGCGACCGGTGGATCCCGGAGAGAGTCATGATCGGAAAACTTGACGAAGCGTTACGTTTTCAGCAGACGGCGTTGCGTCTGCGTGCAGAGCGCCAGCAAACTCTTGCGTCGAATATCGCCAATGCCGACACGCCGAACTACAAGGCACGAGATATCGATTTCAACAGCGCACTGAAGCAGGCGCTCGGTGCGGGTGCGCCGAGCAAGACGCCGCTGGTCAAGACGTCGGCCGCGCACCTCGGCGGCGCCGCGGGCATGACCGCCAGCGGTGCACCGCTGCTGTACCGGACTACTGCACAGGGCAATGTCGACGGCAATACCGTGGACATGGATGTGGAGCGCAATCAGTTTACCGACAACGCGCTACGCTATGAGGCCAGCGTCACATTCATCAACGGACAGATCAAGAAGCTGCTTACGGCTATCCAGGGGCAATAATCATGTCGTTATTTAATATCTTTAACGTTGCCGGCTCTGCCATGAGTGCGCAGGGGCAGCGCCTGAATACTGTGGCCAGTAACATCGCCAATGCCGACAGTGCGACCAGTTCGACCGGGGAAACCTATCGTGCCAAGCACGTCGTGTTCGCCGCCGTGCCGACACCGAATGCGGCTGCGAGCGGTGTCCGCGTGCAGCAGGTGGTGGAGGACGCATCGCCACTGAAGATGGTGTATGACCCCAAGCATCCGCAGGCGGACGAAAAGGGGTACGTCGCGATGCCGAACGTGAACGTGGTCGAGGAAATGGTCAACATGATTTCCGCCTCGCGTTCCTACCAGACGAACGTGGAAACCATGAATGCGGCAAAGACCATGCTGCTCAAGACCCTGACCATCGGCCAGTAACCGGGAGGAATTGAATGACAACCGTGCAAACCAACACCGTCTCGTCGGACCTCCTGGCGACGATGAACGGGCCGTCCAAGAAGACGACGGCCAACACTATTGAAGACGCGCAAAACCGCTTCATGACCCTGCTGGTTACGCAGATGCGCAACCAGGATCCGCTCAACCCATTGGACAACGCGCAGGTCACCAGCCAGCTTGCGCAATTGTCGACGGTGACCGGCATCGACAAGCTGAACGCGACGCTGGAAGCGCTGCAGTCCAGCTATAACGCCACCCAGTCGCTGCAGGCGGCCAACATGATCGGGCATGGTGTGCTGGTGCCTGGCAAGAGCGTGCAGCTTTCCGGCGGCAAGGCGATTCTGGGCGTGGATATGACCGAATCTGCCGACAGCGTCCAGGTCACCATCCGTAATGCATCCGGCGTGGCCGTGCGTACGATCGATCTCGGCGGCCAGCAGGCCGGCACACTGCCGTTGGGATGGGATGGCAAGATGGACAGCGGCGCAACCGCCCCTGACGGCGCTTATACGTTCGAAGTGGCGGCAACCCGCAACGGCAAGGAAGTGAAGGCTACCGGACTGGCATTCGGAGAGGTTGCAAGCGTGACCACCGGTGCACAGGGCGTTACGCTCAATGTGCCTGGCGTGGGCACCGTCAAGCTGGGCGACATCCGGCAAATTCTTTAAGTTAATCGCAGGCATCCGAAAACAAGGGAGCAGAACATGAGTTTTCAACAAGGTTTGAGCGGTCTGAACGCAGCATCCAGGAGCCTGGAAACGATCGGCAATAACGTCGCCAACGCCAATACGGTCGGCTTCAAGGGCTCGCAGGCCCAGTTCGCCGATGTGTACGCCAGTTCCCTCACTGGTGCGGGCGGTTCGCAGATCGGTATCGGTACCAAGGTATCGCAGATTTTCCAGCAGTTCACCCAAGGCAATATCACCGCGTCGAACAACCCGCTGGATGTCGCCATCAACGGCGGCGGTTTCTTCCGCATGAGCACCAACGGCACGATTTCCTACACACGTAACGGCCAGTTCCAGCTTGACCGCGAAGGCTTCATCGTGAACGCCAGCGGTGCGCGCCTGACCGGCTATACCGCTGACATGCGCGGCGTGCTGTCAACGGGCGCTCCAGGTGAAATCAACATCAGCACCGCAGACCTGGCACCGCAGGCGACCTCTTCTGTCACGGCGCAGATTAATCTGGATTCCCGCATGGACGTGCCTGAAGTGACACCGTTCGATATCGACGAGCCGCTGAGCTATAACAGCTCCAGTTCGGTGACCGTCTATGACAGTCTCGGCAATGCGCACGTGATGCAGTCGTACTACGTGAAGACGTCGACGCCGGGTCAGTGGGAGGTGTATGCCTCCTGCGATGGCGTGCTGCTGCCGCCGGTTGCGCCTGCGGTTACGCCGGGCCGCGTCGGCACCTTGCAGTTCAATGGCGACGGTATTCTGACCAGTCCCATAACGCCGCTTAATCTTTCGATCGACCTGAACGCGGTAGCTGCAGGCCAGACGCCGCCGGAAACCAACAACGCAACGGCGATCCTGCCGATTGAGCTCGACTACGAAGGCTCCACGCAATTCGGCGCCTCCTTCGGCGTCAGAAAGCTGGTGCAGGACGGCTTCACTTCCGGTCGCCTGTCTGCCTTCAACATCGGTGCAGACGGCATCATTACCGGTCGTTATACGAACGGTGAATCCGCGACGCTCGGGCAGATCGTACTGGCCAACTTCACCAACCCGAATGGCTTGCAACCGCTGGGCAATAACCTGTGGGCGGAATCGTCCACGTCCGGCAGTCCGCTGGTCGGTACGCCGGGTGCGAGCAACATGGGCGTGCTGCAGGCATCCTCAGTGGAAGACTCCAACGTCGACCTGACCGCCGAGCTGGTCAACATGATCACCGCGCAGCGCGTGTACCAGGCCAATGCGCAGACCATCAAGACGCAGGACCAG
This sequence comes from Noviherbaspirillum sp., assembly GCA_035654275.1. Lineage (GTDB taxonomy): Bacteria > Pseudomonadota > Gammaproteobacteria > Burkholderiales > Burkholderiaceae_D > Noviherbaspirillum. Next base: position 79,663 of record DASRXG010000091.1, on the reverse strand, counting down.
GTCCTGCAGACGCTGGTCAACCTGAGGTAATGAGCGGCGGCCGTAGCGCGCCAGCGTTGCGGCCATCATGGGAGAACTAGATGGATCGCCTGATTTACACCGCCATGACCGGCGCGAAGCACATCCTGGAAAAGCAGGCCACGACTTCGCACAACCTGGCCAATGCCACCACCACCGGTTTTCGCGCACAGCTCGATTCGTTCCGTGCAGTGCCGGTACAGGGCGCGATGTTGCCCACGCGGGCCTTCGTGGTTGATTCCACGGTCGGCACGAACTTTGCGCCGGGCGCCATCCAGCATACCGGACGCGATCTCGATGTCGCGGTGCAGGGCAAGGGCTGGATCGCCGTACAACTGGCAGACGGCACGGAAGCCTACACCCGCAACGGCAGCCTCAAGCTCTCCGAGAACGGCCTGCTGCAGACTCAGCGCGGCGAGCAGGTAATGGGCGACGGCGGCCCGATCGCCATTCCGCCGGACGTGACGATTGCTGTCGGCAAGGACGGCACCGTCAGCTCCATTGCCACCGGCTTCAAGCCGGGTGCGGCAACGGTGGTTGGGCGCATCAAGCTGGTCAATCCGCCGGAGGAAGACCTCGTGCGCGGCGATGATGGCCTGTTCCGCCTGAAGGCAGGTGGCGAAGCCGATGTCGATGCCAACGTGACGCTGATCGGCGGTTCGCTGGAAGGAAGCAATGTCAATGTCGTCGAGGCGATGGTGGACATGATCGGGCTTGCGCGTCAATTCGAAATGCAGATGAGCATGCTCAAAAATGCCGAGAGCAACGACACCAAAGCGTCCCAGCTCCTGTCTTTGCACGGCTGACCGCGAAGTGAAAATGAACTTACACAACGATGCGCAACATGCATCTTCCTAAATCTGGTTTGCTGGAGAAAGAATGATTCGCTCACTATGGATTTCCAAGACAGGTCTCGACGCGCAGCAGACGCAGATGGACGTCATCTCCAACAACCTGGCCAACGTCAGCACTGCGGGCTTCAAGCGCTCGCGCGCCGTGTTCGAAGATTTGCTGTACCAGACGATGCGCCAGCCCGGCGCACAATCGTCGCAACAGACGCAGCTGCCATCCGGCCTGCAGGTCGGCACCGGTGTGCGTCCGGTCGCGACCGAGCGCGTTTTCACGCAGGGCAACCTGCAGCAAACCGGCAATAACAAGGATGTCGCGATCCAGGGTGACGGCTTCTTTCAGGTGCTGATGCCGGACGGAACGACCGCTTATACGCGTGACGGCTCCTTCATGGTCGATAACCAGGGGCAACTGGTCACCGCCAGCGGCTTCGCGGTCCAGCCTGCAATTACTATCCCGGCCAATGCGACCAGTCTGACCATCGGCCGCGACGGCACGGTATCCGTCGTGCAGGCAGGTTCGACTGCGCAGACGCAAGTCGGAACGATCCAGCTGGTCACCTTCGTGAACCCCGCCGGCCTGGAATCGAAGGGCGAGAACCTCTACGTCGAAACCACGGCCTCCGGCAACCCGAGCACCAACACGCCGGGTACCAATGGTGCGGGCGTGCTGGCGCAGGGGTATGTCGAAACCTCGAACGTGAACGTGGTGGAAGAACTGGTGAACATGATCCAGACCCAGCGCGCGTATGAAATCAACAGCAAGGCCATCTCGACGTCCGACCAGATGCTGCAGCGTCTCTCTCAGCTCTGATCCCGGACGATGAAGGCTTGATCGGGTGATGCAATGAAAACACTGTCCGCAATCGTTCTCCATGTGCTTCTGGCAGCCGGCCTGGTCGGCTGTGCAACGGTGCCGGATTCCATCATTCAGCACCCGACCAGCACCCGTCCGCAGGCGGCTGTGCCGGCGGCACCGGCAAATGGCGCCATCTTCCAGGCGAGTGCCTACCGCCCGATGTTCGAGGACCGGCGCGCACGCATGGTCGGTGACATGCTCACGATTGCGATCAACGAGCGCACCAGCGCCGGCAAGTCGGCAGCGAACGCAACCAGCAAGTCCGGCAGCGCAGAGTTCGGTGCAGCGGCCTTGTTTGGCATCCCTGCCTCCACGCTGGGAAAAACCGGCGTCGCGGTCGAGGGTGCGAACAAATTCGAAGACAAGGGCACGGCAAGCTCCAGCAATACCTTCAGCGGCACCATTACCGCGACCGTGGTGGAAGTCCTGCCTAACGGGAATATGCTGGTCAGCGGCGAAAAGCAGATTTCCTTCGACAAGGGCGTCGAATACGTCCGTTTCTCCGGTGTTGTGAACCCAGACAATATTGGCGCTGGTAATGTCGTTTCATCCACCCAGGTTGCCGATGCGCGAGTGGAATACCGCACCAATAGCAGGCTCGACAAGGCAGAGATGATGTCGCAGCTCACGCGCTTCTTCCTGAGCATCCTGCCGATGTAAGGTGAGTCAGATGAATACTTCCCATTTCAACCCGCAGGTGATCAGGAAAACCGTCGTCGCCATGCTGGGCGCCTGCCTGCTGTGGACAGCCGGCGCCAGCCATGCGGAACGCTTGAAGGACCTTGCCAGCATCCAGGGCGTGCGTCAGAACCAGTTGATGGGCTACGGCCTGGTGGTCGGTCTCGATGGCAGCGGTGACCAGACCACACAGACGCCGTTCACGGTGCAAAGCGTGGTGAACATGTTGCAAGGGATGGGCGTGAACCTGCCTCCCGGCACTAGCCTGCAATTGAAGAATGTTGCCGCAGTCGTCGTCACTGCCTCGCTACCCGCATTTGCGCAGCCGGGGCAGACACTGGACGTGACGGTTTCTTCCATGGGTAATGCGAAGAGCCTGCGCGGCGGCACGCTGCTGATGACGCCGCTTAAAGGCGCGGACGGCCAGATCTACGGCATTGCGCAGGGTAATGTGCTCGTCGGCGGCGTCGGTGCGTCGGCCAGTGGCAGCAAGGCGCAGGTGAACCACCTCAGCGTAGGCCGCATCTCCGCCGGTGCGACGGTGGAGCGCGCCGTACCGACGACGCTCGGGCAGGGCGATGCGGTTTACCTCGAACTCAACGATACCGATTTCTCCACAGCTTCCCGGGTGGTCGAAGCAGTCAACAAGCACTTCGGCCCCGCCACAGCGGCAGCGCAGGACGGCCGCGTGATCCGCGTGCGCGCGCCGCAGAACAGTGATGACCGTGTTGCCTTCCTTGGCGCATTGGAAAGCCTGAACGTCACCCCGGCGCAAACCAACGCCAAAGTGATCCTGAATGCACGTACCGGTTCTGTGGTGATGAACCAAGCGGTGACGCTGGATAGCTGCGCGGTTTCGCATGGCAACCTGTCGGTCGTCATCAATACCGAGCCCGTCATCAGCCAGCCGGCACCATTCTCCGGCGGCCAGACGGTAGTGACGACGACATCGCAGATCGACATCAAGAAGGAGCCGGGACAGGTCTTGATGCTCAAGGGCGGCACCTCGCTGGCCGACGTGGTAAAGGCGCTCAATGCGATCGGCGCCACGCCGCAGGACCTGCTGGCGATCCTGCAGGCGATGAAGGCTGCAGGTTCGCTGCGCGCCGAACTGGAGATCATCTAAGCCATGGTCAATCCGCTCGACACCAGCAACAGCTTTGCGCTCGACGTCAAAGGCGTCAATGAGCTGCGCCAGGCTGCAAAGCAGAATTCGCCGGAAGCACTGAAAGCGACTGCGAAGCAATTCGAAGCGCTGTTCATGAATATGGTGTTGAAGAGCATGCGCGATGCGTCGCCGCAGGATGGCATCTTCGATAGCCAGCAGAGCAAAATGTACACGTCGATGCTGGACCAGCAGTTGAGCCAGAACATGGCGTCACGCGGCGTCGGCCTGGCCGACGTGCTGATCCGCCAGTTGTCGAACGTGGTCAATGCGCAGAACGGCGCGATGCCGTCGTTGAATGAGCAGGAGGGCGAGAGCCAGGCACTGCCGTCACAGTCGCTGTCGCGCTTGCCTTCAGGCGTAGCGGCGCAGGCAGCGGCCGCGCTGTCCACAATTACCGCACCGTCCGCATCTTCAGCAGCTGCCGCATCGAGAAGCAATTCCTCACAGCCCGCCCATATCGCCGCCTTCCAGCAGCGCCTTGCGCCGCACGCGGAAGAGGCAAGCCGTACGACCGGCATTCCCGCCAAGTTCATGCTCGGCCAGGCCGCGCTGGAAACCGGCTGGGGACGGCGCGAAATCGTCGGCGCCGACGGCACCAACAGCCATAACCTGTTCGGCATCAAGGCGACCGGCGGCTGGAAGGGCAAGGTCGTCGAGACCGCCACCACTGAGTACATCAACGGCGTTCCGCAAACAAGGATGGAGAAGTTCCGCGCCTACGACTCCTATGCAGACGCCTTCCGTGATTATGCGAACCTGCTGCGCAACAATCCGCGCTACCAGCACGTGTTGGCGAATTCACAAGATGTAACAGGATTTGCGCAGGGATTGCAGAAGGCAGGATACGCGACCGACCCGAATTACGCGGCCAAACTGACCCGGATCATTACGCAGTCGTTATCTACCTGACAACGATGCCGGGAAGTTGTAACGATGTCTCAAGTTTTGCGGCAGGCTGCCGATCACTAAAGATATCTCTATATAGAAGACAAAGATATGGGCTCTAGCATCCTTGGTATCGGACAAAGCGCGCTCGCAGCCGCACAGGCGGGTCTTGCCACCACCGGACACAACATTGCCAACGCGGCCACACCGGGCTATTCGCGCCAGCAGGTCGTGATGGGCACGGCCGGATCGCAGAATTACGGCTTCGGCTATATCGGCAAAGGCACCACCATTGTCGACGTGAAGCGCGTCTACAGCGAACTGCTGGGAGGGCAGGTACGCACTGCCGAAACCTCGAAAAACCAGTTCGAGACTTATTACAACCAGATCAGCCGCATTAATAACCAGCTGGCCGACCCGGCCGTCGGTTTGTCGCCCGTACTGCAGGACTTCTTCAAGGGCATCCAGGACTTGGCCGCTAATCCGAATGCCGCCGCGTCCCGCCAGGCAGCATTATCGTCCGCAGAGGCGCTCGCCGCGCGTTTTCAGGGCCTCAGCGCGGAAATGGACGAGGTCGCCGTCAGCGTCAACCGGCAGATTGAGGCCAGTGTGACCGCGATCAACGTTTATGCGGCGCAGATCGCCAAACTCAACGACGCAATCGAAAAAGCAGCCGGCAATGCCGACGGCAAGGCGTCCAACGACCTGCTGGACCAGCGTGACCTTGCGTTGACGGAGCTGAGCAAGGAAATCAAGACGACCATCGTCAAGCAGGGCAACAGCTACAGTGTCTTTATCGGCAACGGCCAACCCCTCGTCGTTGGCGCACGTCCGTACAACCTTGTTGCGGCTGCGTCGCCGACTGATCCGATGCGTATCGGGGTCAGCTACGCGGGGACCGGCGAGCTGCGTCCGCTGTCGGAAGACAGTCTGCCCGGCGGCAAGCTCGGCGGCCTCTTTGAGTTCCGTGCCAAGTCGCTGGATATCGCACAGAACTCGCTTGGTCGCATTGCCATGGGCATGGCGTTAACATTCAATGCGCAACACCGTCTCGGACAGGATCAGACCGGCGCAATGGGGGGCGATTTCTTCAACATGCCGACTACCTTCCGCGCTGCTTCGAGCTCGGCAAACGACACGACGGCCGCTGCGGAAATCGATTTCACCGTCACTAATGCCGGCGCATTAACGACGAGCGACTACCGCCTGCAGCGCGTAAACGGCGAATATTTGATCACGCGCCTGTCGGACAAGACGCAGGTGTATCCGACGGCGTCGACCGCCGATCCGACGGTATTCCCGTCGTCCGTCGAAATTGATGGCTTCAGGCTGAATCTGGCATCGACCAACCCGCCGGCAGACGGTGACGTGTTCCTCATCCGGCCGACGGCAACTGCTGCGGCATCATTCAGCGTAGCGATAAAGAATACGCTCAATGTCGCTGCTGCCGCACCGATTAGGACCGCCGCATCGACAAGCAACACTGGAACCGGCAGCATCAGTGCCGGCACGGTGAACGGCCCGGCGCCGGTGAACCCGGACTTGAAGGATCCCATTACGATCCGGTTTACTGCGTCGAACCAGTACGAATTATTTGCCAGCAGCGACCTGACGACGCCGCTTGCCAGCGGCACCTATACAGCTGGCGGCAATATCACCTTCAACGGTTGGACAGTCCAAGTGAGCGGTGCGCCGGCAGCCGGCGATACCTTTACCGTTTCAGCGAACGATGGCCTGGGCGACAACCGCAATGCTGTTTTGCTCGGCGCGCTGCAATCGGCTAATACGCTCGTCGGTGGCACGACCAGTTACCAGGGCGCATATGCACAGCTCGTCAATCTGGTGGGCAACAAGACGCGCGAGGTGGAAGTTACCAGCAAGGCCGAGGCGAAATACCTAGAGCAGGCGATAACGGCACAGCAATCGGAATCCGGCGTGAATTTGGATGAAGAAGCAACCAACCTGATGCGCTATCAGCAGGCTTACCAAGCGGCAGGAAAAGTGATGCAGACGGCGAACCAGATGTTCGAAATGCTGCTGACACTTGGTGACTAAGAAAGGAAACGGACATGCGGATCAGTACAAACAGCTTATTTGAGACGGGATCTAGCCGGGTCGGCGACTTGCAGAACAGTTTGTTTCGCACTCAGGAGCAACTGGCTGCCGGCCGCCGGATCCTGGTTCCGTCGGATGATCCAGTTGCTGCCGCGCAGGCGCTGGAGGTCACCCAGGCACAAGAAGTCAATAGTCAACTTGCAGTTAACCGCCGCAGCGCCAAGGACGCGCTTAATCTCGAAGAGCATGTGCTGCAAAGTGTCACGGGACTGATTCAGGATGCCCAGACCTTGGTGACTAGCGCAGGTAATGGAACATTAAATGATTCAGAGCGCAAATTTATCGCCACAGAGCTGCGCGGGCGTTTTGATGACTTGATGGGGCTGGCGAATACCAAGGATGGAGCCGGCAATTTTCTGTTTGCAGGTTTTCGCACCACTGAGCAACCGTTTGCACAGACGGCCGACGGCGCAAGATACGACGGTGATCAGGGACAGCGTATGTTGCAGGTCGGGCCGATGCGTCAGATTGCAGTGAATGATGCGGGGAGTGCAGTTTTCAATCTTATCCCGACAGGTAACGGAACCTCCGTAACCTCTGCTGGCAATTTCAATACAGGTTCTGGAGTCGTATCGTCAGCGACGCTTACCGGCACCTACTCGGGAAATACATATGCCATCGTGTTTACGAGTCCAACGGAGTACCGGATCGAGAACCAGACTTCGGGAACCGTTGTTTCATCGAACAACCCCTATGTGAGCGGGCAGGCAATTGCCATTAATAACGAGTATCGCCTAGACATTACCGGTACCCCCGCGGTGAATGATACGTTCAGCGTTGCACCCAGCGCGAACCAGAGCGTGTTTTCCACACTCACCAGATTGATTAATACCTTGGAAACCCCGGTGTCGGATGCGGCAGGGCGTGCACGCCTGACCAATGAGCTCAACGCAGCGCGCAACAACCTCAACAACTCGTTGGACAGTATTTTGACAACGCGTGCTGCCGTCGGATCCCGTCTGAAGGAAATTGATTCTCTTGATATCCAGGGTGAGGGGCGAGATTTGGTATATGCACAGTCGCTTTCGGCCTTGCAGGATCTCGACTATACGCAGGCGATCACAGAACTTTCAAAAAAGAAGATCATGCTCGAGGCCGCACAGCAGGCCTTTGTGCAGACCTCCCGCCTTTCGCTGTTCAGCTACATGTAATTGGTATGCCGGCCACTCGCAGGCCGGCATCTATCTTTCGTCTGATTCCTCTCTGATTTTTTGCCGGATAGTTGAACAATGACTGCCCGTTAGTGCTGTGTTTCAGCGTTCCGTCAGAATGGTTTGCGGCGGTGTGCCGATCTGGCGTACCACGCCAAGTCCTTCATGGAACAAGCGCTCGAGCGGCGTGGCGAGGTAGGGCAGCATCAGCATTAGCACGAGTAGGCCGGCACCGAGCGTAATCGGAAAACCGATGCCGAACAGGTTGAGCTGCGGCGCAGCTCGGGTCAATACACCAAGCGCGATATTGGTAAGCAGCAGGGCGGCAAGTATCGGCAAGGCCAGCTGCACGCCGGCGCTGAAAATCAGCCCGCCCCAGTTTGTCAGTTGCCTGAACCCTCCCGTACCCACAGGCGTTGCCGCAATCGGCATCGTGACAAAGCTGTCAGCCAGCGTGGATAGCATCATCAAATGAATATTCAATGCCAGGAAAATCATCAGCGTCAGCAAGGCCAGGAACTGGCTGATTGCCGACGAGCGGCCGCGCGTTTGCGGGTCAAAGAAGGTCGCAAAGCCGAAACCCATGGTCAGGCCGGAGATCTCGCCTGCCATTTCCACCGCAGCAAAAACGATGCGCATCGCAAAGCCCATTGCCAGGCCGATCACGAGTTGCTGGATCAGGATCAGGAAACCGGCAAGCGACATCGGATCGATGGCCGGCACTTCCGGTACGGTCGGTGCGATGACGATGGACAGCATTACGCCTAGTCCGACCTTGACGCGCACCGGGATGCTGAGATTGCCGAACAGCGGCGCCGTAGCGATCAGGCCGAGGATCCGGGTCAGCGGCCAGACGAAGGCGGCGACCCAGGAGTAGAGTTCGGCGCTGCTGAGGGTGATCATGGGGGGGTAGAGGGAAGGTTGGGGCGCGTACCAAGGTCTTATTCTTGAATCGCTCCCGCCCCACGTCGCCGCTTGCAAGCGGCTCCGATGAGCACGGCGCAAAGCTTGCTTTGCGCCGTGCTCATCCCACCATTCCCGGTATGCTGGTGAACATCTGGCGCATGTAGTCGAGCATGACGGTCAACATCCACGGCCCTGCAACGATCAGTGTGACGAAGATGCCAACCAGCTTCGGGATGAAGGACAGCGTCATTTCGTTGATCTGGGTCGCGGCCTGGAAGATGCTCACAATCAGGCCGACGGCGAGCGCCACGAGCAGCATCGGTGCGGCCACCATCAGGGTCACTTCCATGGCCTGGCGGCCGATTGTCATCACGCTTTCCGGAGTCATGGCGAATCCTTAATAAAAACTTTGTGCAAGGGAACCAATCAGCAACTGCCAGCCGTCGACCAGCACGAACAGCATCAGCTTGAACGGCAACGACACGATCGCCGGCGACATCATCATCATGCCCATCGACATCAGGATACTGGCGACGACCATGTCGATGATCAGGAACGGGATGAAGATGGCAAAGCTGATCTGGAACGCGGTCTTCAGCTCGCTGGTGATGAAGGCCGGCACCAGCACGCGCAGCGGCACGTCTTCCGGGCCGTTCAGCTGCGGGCTGTTGGAGAGCTTTACATACAGCGCAAGATCGGCCTGGCGCGTCTGCTTCAGCATGAACTCCTTCAGCGGAACGGAACCGCGCTCGAGCGCCTGCGTCATCGTGATCTTGTTTTCCGACAGCGGTTGATAGGCGTCGGTATAGATCTTGTCGAGCACCGGGCTCATCACGAACAGCGTGAGGAACAGCGCAAGGCCGATCAGCACCTGGTTGGGCGGCGCGGTGGCCGTGCCGAGCGCCTGGCGCAGCAGCGACAGCACGATGATGATGCGCGTGAAGCTGGTCATCATCAGCAGCGCTGCCGGCAGCATCGTCAGTGCCGTCAGGAAGATCAGCGTCTGCAGGCTGAGAGTGTAAGTCTGGCCGCCGCCGGGCGCAGGGGAGCTGGTGACGGCCGGCAGGCCGGCCTGGGCGGCAGCCAGCAGCGGCATGCCGAGCAGCGCCAGAGGGAGCAGGCGCAGCAGTGTCTTGACCACGGTGTGCGACATGCCGCGGTGGGTATTAATTGCCATTACGCTTTTCGATGGTTTGCTTGAGCCAGGCGGCGAAGTTCTTTCCGCCCGGCGGTTCTTGCGTGGTTGCAGCGATTTCCTGGCGTGGCATGGTGGACAGCGCATTCACGCTGCCCGGTGCGATGCCGACCACAATCCATTGGTCGGCCACTTCGACGACGACCACACGCTCGCGGTTGCCGACGGAGACGCCGCCGACGATGCGGGCGACATTGCCGGCGCCGGCTGCGGCCACTCCCATGCGTTTGAGGACCCAGGCAGTGCCGGCCATCAGTGCCAGCACGACCACCAGGCCCAGCAGGACCTGGAGCAGGTTGCCCGCGGAACTGGGAGCTGCGGACGCAGGCGTAGTTGCAGTGGCTTGCGCGATCGCATGCAGCGGTGCGCCCAGCAGTACAGCAGCCTGCAGCATTGGACGCAGGAGGAACGGACGAATCATTTGTTGAGCTTGCGGATGCGTTCGGACGGCGTGATGATGTCCGTCAGACGGATACCGAATTTGTCGTTGACCACCACTACCTCGCCTTGCGCAATCAGGCAGCCGTTGACGAGCACGTCCATCGGTTCGCCGGCCAGGCCGTCAAGTTCGACGACGGAACCCTGTGCCAGCTGCAGCAGGTTCTTGATCGCGATCTTCGTACGGCCAAGTTCCACGGTTAATTGGACCGGGATGTCGAGGATGAAGTCGATGTCGTTATGCGTGCCGGTCTTGACGGCGCTGCTGGCGAAGTCCTGGAACATCGCAGCCGCAGCCGGTTTGGCCGCCGCAGCGGCTGCCTCTGCCTGGCTTTGCTCGGCAAGCGCCGCGCCCCAGTCGTCGTCAGCTACGCTCTGGCCACCGTTTTCGTCAGCCATGATCTTCTCCTTGCATTAATTCGTTAGAGCTGTAGGTCAGCAGTTTTTCAACGCGCAACGCGTACTGACCATTGAGTTTTCCGTATGAGCATTCCATTACCGGCACGCCGTCCACCTTGGCGGCAATCGTTTCCGGAATGTGGATGGGAATGACATCACCCACTTTCATGTTCAGGATTTCGTTCAGCGTCATCTCCGCCGAACCGAGGTCCGCAATGAGCTGCACTTCCGCCGTCTGTATCTGCTGCGTCATCAGGCGCACCCAACGCTTGTCCGTCTCCAGCGTCTCGCCCTGCAGGCTGCTGGTGAGGATGTCGCGGATCGGCTCGATCATCGAATAGGGCGTGCAGAAGTGCATTTCGCCGCTGACCGGACCGAGCTCGATGGTGAAGGTGGTCGCAACAACGACTTCATTCGGCGTCGCGATATTCGCGAACTGCGTGTTCATTTCCGAACGGACATATTCGAACTCAACCGGGTACACAGGTTCCCAGGATTTCGCATAAGTTTCGAAAACGATGCCGAGCACGCGCTGGATGATGCGCTGCTCGGTCTGCGTGAAGTCGCGGCCTTCGACGCGAGTATGGAAGCGGCCGTCGCCGCCGAACAGGTTATCGACCAGCAGGAACACGAGGTTCGGGTCGAACACCATCAGTGCGGTGCCGCGCAGCGGCTTGATGTGGATAAGGTTGAGATTGGTCGGCACCACCAGGTTGCGGATGAACTCGCTGTACTTGTGGACGCGAACCGGGCCGATCGACACCTCCGCACTGCGGCGCAGGAAGTTGAACAGGCCGATGCGCAGCAAACGGGCAAAGCGCTCGTTGATGATTTCCAGCGTCGGCATCCGGCCACGAACGATGCGTTCTTGCGTGGCGAGGTTGTACGGACGTATCCCCGAGTCGTCTACCGGGACCGAACTGTCGTCCTGGTCGCCGGTCACGCCCTTTAACAGGGCATCGACTTCTTCCTGGGATAGGAAATTATCAGCCATGGTATTACTGGATGACGAAAGAGGTGAAAAACACGGCGTTCACTTCCTGTGGCTTGCCTTTGGGTGCAAAAGGCAGTTTTGCCTGTGCCATGATGTCTTCCTGCAGCTTGCGCTTGCCTTCATCGGTCGAGAGGTCAGAGGCTTTCTTGCTGGCCAGAAGCATCAGAAGGCGGCTGCGCAGCAACGGCATGTACAGTTTGATCAGGTCAACCTGCTCCTGCGAGGCGACCTGCAGCGTGAATGCGACTTGCAGATAGCGCTCGCCGTCGTCGGATTGCAGATTGACGGTAAACGGTTCCAGCGTGACGAACACTGGCGGAGCCGGTGCGACTTCCTTCGGCTTGCCCGGTTCGGCCTTCTGGTTCATGAAATACCATGCACCGCCGGCACCACCCAAAAGGAGGGCCGCACCGCCGATAATCAGGAAAAGCTTCTTGTTCGACTTGGGTGCCGCTGCACCGGCCGCTTCGTCGATCGGGACGACTTTCGGTGCGGCTTTTGCTACTGGTTTCGGGGCTGTTGCCATTTTTCTTCCTTTGTCCTGCTTTCGAACCTGTCGGTGTTCGCGCCGTGCTTCGTGCTGACTTTGCGCTGGCGGTTTTACGTCACACAGGTTGATCTTGCATTGATTTGTTTCTGGTTATTAATAATTGGTAACGGCAGGATGCGTCGAAAAAACAGGGTAAGTCAATGTAATTCAAGCGATTTGGTGCCTTGCGTCGGGTGCGGGATCAGACCTTGGTCGATGATTACCCTTTCAGTCCTCATGCAAAGGTATCCACGAGTCCGACGCCGGAAGTGCTTGCCTGTACGCGGCCAGTGTGCACCGTAGCGGCTGCACCCGGCGCATCGATGCCGTCCCGGCGTCCGCCACTATTGCCAGAGCGTTGTGCCGCCTGCTGGTCGAACATGTTTTGCTGGTTTGGCTCGCCGCTGTTGACGCTGGCCTGGCCAAGCTGGATGCCGGCTTCACCCAGCATTTCGCGCAGCTTCGGCAGTGCCGATTCCAGCGCCTGGCGGACTTCCGGCTGTGCGGCGATGAAGGTCGCATTTGCCTGCGAATTGGAGACGTTCAGCACGACTTGCAGCGGCCCGAGGTCCGGCGGGTTCAACGTCAGCGACGCGCTCTGCTGTTCGCCAGCGACCATCCATACGACCTTCTGTCCGAGTGCCTGGTCCCAGGCCGGCGTGCCGACGCGCGGCGTCAAGCGGTCGACGGCATTGGCAGCCTGCATGGCGGCATTCTGGACCGTAGCCGTTGACGCAGCCATGGCGGACATGGAGTTCTGCACGGCGGCGGAGAAGTCCGTCGGCGCCGGTGCGAGCTTGGCTTCCTTCGCGTCTGCGGCAAGGGCGGCGAGCGGTGTGGTCAGTTCTGCATCCGGCATGGGCATATCTTGTCGGGCGACGGCACGGTCGGCGACAGCCGACAGCGCCGCGTCCTGCTTGCCCTGCGCCGCGGCATCCTCGGTCTGGGTTAGCGCATTCAGCTGCGTTGCGAGCTGGCCGGCAGTTTTCTCGGTCTGGACGCCTGCCATCAGGAGGGCAGGATCGGTGACGACCGGGGTCTCTTCGACGACGGCGTCAGTCTTGGAAGCTTCCTCGACAGGCGCGGCAAGCTGGCTCAGGTTGGCTACCAGTGCGAGCATGTCTTCCGATGCCTGCACGGCATCCTGCGGCACTTCTTCTGCAGCAGCCGCTTCTTCCTTAGTCTTGCTTTCTGCAGCCGGTTTCGATTCCGGCTGCTTGGAATTGTTCTTCACCGGCTGTTTTGATGCGGTGGAAGGGGATGCGTCCCTGGTCTTGTTCGGTTCGGCAGCGTTGGTGTTGGCATTGCGGCGGCCCTCCATTTCGCGGGACAGGACCTGATTGAACGGCTCCGCAGCGGAATTCGCGTCCGACTGCTTGTTCGCAGGCGACTGGGCGGAGAGCACATTGGCCGGATTGGTTACCTGGGATGTCTGCATGTCTGGTCTACCGTTTGTAATTTGCTTGCCGCGTGGCGTGTTCGTCCATCAGTTTCTGATCGCGCTTGTTTTCCTTGTGCTGCTGCACCTGCTGTGCACGAGTTGCGAGCGTGTCGTAGGACATGCGCTTGCGTTCGCTTGACTGCCACAGGAGCCGCTCTTCCTGGATACGTCGCTTGGCGTCGTTCACGATCTGCTGCTGTCCGGCGATCGCCTTGTCCAGCTTGTCCATGAAAAGCTGGAAGTTGCGATAACCGGCGGCCGTGATGCCATGCGCCATGCCGGCCTTGAAGCGTGCATCGTAATCGTCGCGGTACTGCAGGAGCAAGGCGAGTTTCTGCTCCGTGTCCGCGCAGGCACGTATCGCCTTGCCGAGCCGTTTTGCGGCTTCGTCAGTCTGGCTTGTTGCCAGTTCGATAAGTGTTTCGAGCGCAGAACTTGTTGCCATGATTCATTATAGGTCTGCGTTTTAAAAACCTATCCCTCGAATAGCGTGGCAAGTTGCCCCAAGCTCTCGGCAATGCCCGCCCGCTGGTTGATCCCCTGTTGCAGGAATGCTTCGATTCTCGGGTTCAGAGCAATGGCCTGATCCAGCAGCGGGTCGGAGCCGGCGCTGTATGCGCCGACGCTGATGAGGTCACGGTTGCGCTGATAGCGGGAATACAACTGCTTCAGGCGGCGCGTCAGCTTCTGGTGTTCTTCGCTCGTGATGTTGTGCATCGCGCGGCTGATCGACTGTTCGATGTCGATAGCTGGGTAGTGGCCGGCCTCGGCCAGGCTGCGGTTGAGCACGATGTGGCCATCCAGGATCGCGCGCGCCGAGTCGGCGATCGGATCCTGCTGGTCGTCGCCTTCGGTCAGCACGGTGTAGAAGGCGGTAATCGATCCTCCGCCAACCCTGCCGTTACCGGCCCGCTCGACGAGTGTTGGCAGCTTGGCAAATACGGAGGGCGGATAACCTTTGGTTGCCGGCGGTTCGCCGATCGCAAGTGCAATTTCGCGCTGCGCCATGGCATAGCGCGTCAGCGAATCCATGATCAGCAGCACGCTCTTGCCCTGGTCGCGGAAATATTCGGCAATGGTGTGGGCGTACGCGGCACCTTGCAGCCGCATCAGCGGCGGCGTGTCGGCTGGTGCGGCAACGACCACTGAACGCGCCAGGCCTTCATTACCCAGGATCTGTTCAATGAACTCCTTGACCTCGCGGCCACGTTCACCGATCAGTCCGACCACGATTACGTCCGCGCTGGTGTAGCGCGCCATCATTCCGAGCAACACGCTCTTGCCGACGCCGGAGCCCGCAAACAGGCCCATACGCTGGCCACGGCCGACCGTCAGCATGCTATTGATCGCGCGCACGCCGACATCCAGCGTGTCGGTGATGGGGGCGCGCGTCAATGGATTGGCTGCACGAACGTTGAGCGGTGCGGAATGCACGGTGTGCAACGGACCGAGGGTGTCGAGCGGACGGCCTGCGCCGTCCAGCACGCGTCCGAGCAGCTCGTCACCGACCGGAAGGTGGCGGCCGCGATCGCTGGGGCGGCGGCGGGGATGGGCGACGGTGCCGGGGCGGGGCAGGCTCTGCACCACTTCCACCGGATACACGCGTGTGCCGGGCACAATGCCCTCGACATCGTTTTGCGGCATCAGGAATAGCTTGTCGTTTTCAAAACCGACGACCTCGGCTTCAATCTTTGTGCCGCTGGGCAGCGGGACAGTGCAGGCGCTGCCGACGGCGAGCTTGAGACCGACGGCTTCCATCACCAGGCCGGCCACGCGCGTGACGCGGCCCGACACCTGCATTGGTTCGGGAATGGCTGCCAGTGCCTTGCAGTCGCGCAGATAGGCTTGCCAGCGCTCGGTATGCATGCTTACTCGATCCACTCGGAGTGCTTGCCGAGGGCATCGGCAATGCGCTGCCAGCGCACTGCGGGAGAGG
Source organism: Noviherbaspirillum sp. (assembly GCA_035654275.1). Taxonomy (GTDB): domain Bacteria; phylum Pseudomonadota; class Gammaproteobacteria; order Burkholderiales; family Burkholderiaceae_D; genus Noviherbaspirillum. Next base: position 64,103 of record DASRXG010000091.1, on the reverse strand, counting down.
CCTCGATCTGGTTGCTGGCAGTTTCGATATGGCATCCGCCCGGTTCCATCTGCGGGTCTTCTGACACGCGCCAGCCGGCCTTTGCCAGTTCGTCAGCCATGTGGTTCCGGACGAGTTCGGCATCCTGCGGGTGGAGCACGAGCAGGGCGGGTTGCTGCACACTCGGCAAGTAGCGGATGGCTTCGCTGACAATCGGCAGCACCAGTTCCGGGCGCACCTTCAGCGCCGTCTTCAGCATCGCCTTGGCGAGATCGAGCGCAAGTTCGAGCACATCGTTGGCAATGGCTTCATCCACGCGCGCCACTTCGCTGCCGAAGGTGTCGGCGATCTGCCGCATGCGCTGCGCTTCCCGCGCTGCTTCCGCACGTCCGGCTTCGAGCCCGGCGGCGCGGCCCTGCGCGTAACCTTCTGCGTGGCCCTCGTCATAGCCTTGCTGCTGCGCCTGTTCGCGCATCTTCGCAATCTGCTCGGCTGTCTGTTTGGTGGCGGCTGCAGCGGCCTCGGCAGAATGCTGCGCGCTGGGACGGTCGTCGCCGAAGGAAGCGAGTTCCCAGCGTTGGTAGGCGGAAAGTTTTTCTTTGGGAATGACCATTGTCTATGTTCTCTGTGCGCAGCGCATCGCGCCTCGTTGCCACAGCAATGGCGGGCGCAACGCGGTAGCCGTGTCAGATGTATGCATCTTCGCCCTTGGCGCCGAGGATGATCTGGCCTTCGTCCGCCAGGCGGCGCACGATCTGCAGGATTTCCTTCTGTTGTGCTTCCACCTCGGACAGGCGCACCGGACCCTTTGACTCCAGGTCTTCGCGCATCATCTCCGCAGCACGCTGCGACATGTTCTTGAAGATTTTCTCGCGCAGGTCCTGGTTGGCACCCTTGAGGGCGACGATGAGCGACTCGGACTGGACTTCGCGCAGCAGGATCTGGATGCCGCGGTCGTCGATGTCGATAATGTTGTCGAACACGAACATCTCGTCCATGATCTTTTGCGCCATGTCGTTGTCGTAGTTCTTCAGGTTATCCATCACCGACTGCTCGATTTCGCCGGACATGAAGTTGAGGATTTCCGCTGCCGACCGCACGCCACCGATGGGTTTCTTCTTTAGCTGCTCGTTGCCGCTCAACAGTTTGGTCAGCACTTCGTTCAGTTCGCGCAGCGCCGCCGGCTGCACGCCGTCGAGCGTCGCAATGCGCAGCACCACGTCGTTGCGCAGGCGCTCGGAAAAATAGGTGAGCACTTCGGACGCGTGATAGCGCTCCAGGTGAACGAGAATAGTGGCGATAATCTGCGGATGCTCATTGCGGATCAGGTCGGCCACCGACTGGCCGTCCATCCACTTCAGGCTTTCGATGCCACTGGCGTCGCGCGTGCCGAGGATGCGGGTCAGTAGCGAGGACGCCTTGTCCTCGCCGAGTGCCTTGGTCAGCACGCTGCGGATGTATTCGTCGGAATCCACGCCGAGCGAGGTGTTCTGCTCGGTCTCGTCGCGAAAGTCGTTGAGCACCTTCTCCAGTTGCTCGCTCGGCACCGCTTTCATCGTTGACATTGCCGCGCCGAGTTTCTGCACTTCACGCGGGCCGAGGTATTTCATCACCTCGGCGGCTTCTTCCTCGCCCAGTGCGAGCATCAGGATTGCTGCCTTGAGTACGCCGTCCTCACTCATTTCCTACCCATGCCTTTACAACGTTGGCGACCATTTTCGGATCTTTCCTCGATAGTTCCTTTGCTGCGTCCAGGTTGTCCTGGTACGTGCGCGGCCTCGTTCCCATCGCATTGCCGCTCTCGATATGCACCACGTCGTCTTCCAATTCCGGCTCCGGCGCAGGCTCAGGCGGAGGTGGGAGCAATGCCGAGGTGGCGCGCTTGAGCATCGGCCGCAGCACCGCGAAGAACAGGTACAGGAGGATGATCGCACCTAGCAGGTACTTGCCTACGACCATGGCCAGATCAATCATTTCCGGCTGCTTCCAGAGCGGCGGCTCGACGATGGTTTCCTTCTCGGAGGCGAACGGGCTGTTGACCACGTTCAGGCTGTCGCCGCGCTCCTTGTTAAAGCCCATCGCTTCGCGGACCAGGTCGGTGATCTGCGTCTTTTCGGCGTCAGACAACGGCACCATCGATACCTTGCCATCCTTGCCGGTGACCTTCTTGTAGTTCACGACCACCGCAACCGACAGGCGCTTGATGCCGCCCATCGGCTGCTGCACGTAGCGCACCGTCTTGTCGACTTCGTAATTGACGGTCATGTCCTTCTGCGAATTGCCGGTCGGCGTCGCCGGTGCGGCCGGGTTGCTGCCTGCAGGGGGTGCTGTCAACGGAGCTGTAGCCGGTACTGGTGGCTGGTTCGTTAACGCGCCCGGTACGCCGGAGGCGCCTTGCGGTGTATTGCTCTGTGATTCGCTGATCTGCTGGCTGCGGATGCTCGCGGCGTTCGGATCCTGATTCGGCCGATAAGTTTCAGCCGCCTGCTCGGAATGCGAGAAATCGATATCGGCCGTCGCTTCTGCGCGCACATTGGTAGCGCCGACGATCGGCGTGAGGATCGATTCGATGCGCTTGACGATGCTCAGTTGCAGTTCCTGCACATACTTGAGCTGGCTCGGGTCGAGGCCGTTCGCGCCGAGCTTGCCGATCTCCGACAGCAGGTTGCCATTTTGGTCGACGACCGTCACGTTCTTCGTCGGCAGGTCGGGCACGCTGCTGGCCACCAGGTGCACGATGGCGCTCACTTGTTGCGGATCGAGCATGCGGCCGGGGTGAAGGTTCAGCAATACGGACGCGGTCGGCTTCTGTTGGTCGCGCACGAATACCGACGCTTTCGGCAGTGCCAGGTGCACGCGTGCAGCCTGTACCGCTGCGACCGACTGGATGGAACGTGCCAGCTCGCCTTCGAGCGCGCGCTGGAAATTGACCTGTTCGAGGAACTGCGAAACGCCCAGCTTCTGGTTTTCCATCAATTCGAAGCCGACGTTGCCGCCCTTGGGCAGGCCCTGTGATGCAAGCTTCAGGCGTGCATCATGCACTTTATCGGCCGGCACAAGGATGGCGCCACCGCCATCGGCGAACTTGTACGGGACATTCATCTGCTGCAGGGAGGCGACAATCGCGCCGCCGTCGCGGTCGGAGAAGTTGGAGAACAGCACGCGGTAGTCCGGCTGCTGGCTCCACATCCACACGCCGGCCATCACAGCCACTACCGCCGCCATGCCGACCATCAGGAACAGGTTGCGGCCCCCGGGTGTTTGTGCGAAGGCAGCGAGTCCGGACTGTGTCGGCACAACGGCTGTGCTGTCGCCGGTCACCGCCATGATCCGCCTCGTGCGTTGTTGATGCCGTTTTTATTGGTCATTTTTGTCCTGCAAATAATTCATGCAAAGTGTTCATGGCAAAGCGTGCCATAAAGCGTGCAGTAAAGTGCGCGTGGTTTATGCCTTAGTGCAGGATTTTCGCCGTGTTGGTCAAATTTAATCCTCGGAACAGAATGATGTTTTCACTGCTTATCTTGCGTAGTGCTGGTATTTTTGCGTGATACCGTAGCGCTGTGAAAAAGTGTGCTGTTGTGGCCGGCACAGCAATGAATTGAATTGGGGGCATATGAAAACCGGAATGATCGATACAGGCAGGATCGAGGCGATGATTGCGCAGCTCAAGGCTGCAGCGACCCGGCCCGAAGGCGGCGTGGGCGGCATCAATCCCGTCCACGGCGAAAAGTCCGCGCAGAAGGTAGATTTTGCCAGTGCACTGAAAGCGACTCTGGATCAGGTCAATGGCGCGCAGGTGAAGTCCGAGGAGCTGGCGAAGCGGTTCGTGATGGGCGACGACAGCGTGAACCTGTCGGACGTGATGATCAATTCCCAAAAAGCCAACATCGCATTCCAGGCGACGGTCCAGGTCCGCAACAAGCTGGTGTCGGCCTACCACGACATTATGAATATGCAGGTCTGACTGCAGCGCCAGGTATTTTTTATAAGGCAGGCACCCGGTGCCTGCGAATCCTTCCGAGAGCAGCCTCAATAGAGGCAGTCTCAGCACAAACAGCTTCAACTGTGCCCGATCGCGGGCACGTCAGCTCATCCCCGTCGCCTTGGCATTGCGCTCGCGTTCTAGCTTCGTGATGTAACGCTGCACTGCAGCGAGCATCGGATTGGGCAGGTCGACAAACATGCAACCCAGTTTGCGCAGTGATTTGCCGGTGGTAAGGGTCAGGTCCACCGAATTGCGCACCTGCAGCGTTACGTCCAGCATGCCACCCGGCAGGTCGATCTTGCAATTTTTGTAAACGCGGCCGATCGTGTTGTCGAGGATCTTCTTCTCGTCGACGATCGCGATGCCGCCGCAGCTGATGTCCTTGAGCGTTACCACCACCGTCGTTCCGCCCGCGCCGTTGTCGTCCGGCGGGACAGTGATCGTGCAGCGCACCGGTGAGGCAACCGGCGTGGAAACCCGATAATGCTCGCGCCGTTGCAGGCGCACCAGGCTTTTGGGGATGGAGATATACAGAGCCGGAAGGTTTTCAAACAGGCATTCACCGACCTGGTCCGCGAAGAACATGATGCGGATGTTGTCGAGCACCGTTTCAAAGGAGACGTTGTCGCTGTCGAGGATGCGCTGGTTGACAAGATTGCTCGGCGCCTTGTCGATGACGACCATATCGCTTGCTTCATCGACTGTCAGCACGGAGGTAACAACGGTATCCCCGCCGCCGCCCGCGTGCATGCTGACCAGCTGACCGCGCTCTTCCATTGCGCGCAGCAGGGAAATGATCTCGCGCCGCGAATGCACCAGATACGGGCTGACGTCCTCGGTCCCGAACTTGGAATTGAATGACATGTAATTCTGCTTGTGAGATGCCGGTGAAAAATGCACAGGGCGCTCTGGCAGGCTGGTGAAACAGCAACTGCGGGCTGCAGGGCAGCATAACAGTGGCTTTTCAATAACCTGCCAAGAGCCTGTTTGAAAATCTATTGAGCAGTCCGATTTTGGAGCCCTGCGATGCTCGTCGTACTTCGCGTACGACTGCGCGTCTCGGGCTAAACTCGAACCGCTCGCGACGGTTTGCAAACAGGCTCTAAGGCGTCTTGTCTCCAGTGTGCTTGATTGCGTCGATATGGTAAAGCCATGCAAGCAATTCCGCTACTACCCGGTACAGGGTCGGCGGAATATTCCGATCCAGATCAACCTGCATCAAGAGCGCGACGAGCTCTTTCGACTCGTGCACGAAAACGCCGTGCTCCCGCGCGCGGGCGATGATTTGCTCGGCAATCAACCCACGGCCCTTGGCCACCACCTTCGGTGCGAGGTCGCCGGTCTGGTAGGCGAGGGCAACGGCAGTCTGTGTCGGCTTAGGCAGGTTCATTGCGCTTCACCAGCAGGGAGTCGAGCGGCGCTCCGGCCGCTTCCAGGGCGTCGGCCAGCAGGTTGCCGTGCGCGCGCAGGGTGGCGGCCGAGTTGTCGTCGGCGGTGTTGACCTGTACATGTACGCGGTCGCCGGCAAGTCGGATTGTTGCCGAAATGTCACCAAGGTGCGGAAGTTCGAAGCGGACGACGCTGGTCCACGAGGATTGTTCTTCCGGTTCCTGTTCACCACCCTGTTTATCCTCCGTAACCTCCCATTCCATCGGCCGTCCCGGCCAGAGTTCGCCGTGCCAGCGGAATTGCTGATGTTCCAGAGTATTGAGTTGCAGGTTGATTAGGCGTGCTATTTCGGGTTCGACGGTGGGCAAGGGCGCAAGTTGTTGCTGGGAGATCAAATCCGCGTCCGTGCCTGGATGGCGGGTCGCCTGGCTGATCAGGTTCGCAAGGTTCTGTGCACCGAGCCCGAGCTCGCGCAGGTGGCTGGCGAGTTTGTTGATGTCCAGGCCGCCGGGGCTCTGTGCCGCGGGCTCGGCCGTCTGCAGTGCAGCAGTGGCGAAGCGAGCCTGTGGTTCCTGCTTGAGGTCCGCCAGCGGGCGGGTGCCGCTGATCCAATCATGAAGATGGGATTCATAGAACAGCCCGCTGGCGCCGAGTGATTTCTGCAGTGCAGCGGCAAGCTGTTTCGGGTCGAATGCGCCACCGGATGCGAGCAGCGGCATCTTTCCATCGACCGAAGTCGGTGCACCTTCCTGCTGGGCTGCATGCAAAAGGTGATCGATAAGGCGGGCAGTGGTGCTGAGCGAAGCTGTCGAGCTGCCTTGTTGTGTCAGCAGGAAGGTCGGGCGCGGTTCCTTGGCCACAAAGACCATGGACAGGGTGTCGCCGACCTTGGTCCCGACAGGCAGCGCCATGCGCGCCATGGCGTCGGAAACCTTGACCAGGTAGGTGCCGTCGTCAAGCGCGGACTCCACGACGGCCTGCATTTCGCGGCCGATGCCGATCTGGTTCAGCCGGCGCAATACCTCCAGCTTGGGATCGGTGGAGGAGACAATGGGCGTGGACGACTCAAGCGAGCCTGGCGGCCTGGTCGGCTTGAGTTCGGCACGCGACAGCATTGCCGTCAGCTCGTCTGGCTAGTGCCGTACGCCTTCGACAGCTTGCGTTCGGTTCCGGCGCTGTTCATCAGCATGGAGAGCTTCGCCATCCAAGGTTCCGTGATGTCACGAATCTGCCGGTCATCGTCCAAGATCTTTCTGATGATCCGTGTCTTCTGCTCACGCGCCATCGGTGTCAGTGGCTGACGCGGCTGGTCATTCTGCTTGATGATTTCGACTTGGCTCGAGCAGCGTGATTCCAGCACTGCCAGCTTTTCCCAATCGCCGGTGCGCGCGGCCTCCAGCATCTGGTCCGTGATGCCCGCCACGGTTTCATACAGGGCAAGGATTTCCTGGTTATCCATATTAATCAGGCTTTCAATGAACTGGGTTTCGCTTGCGGAGCGAGTGGATCATAGGCTTGTACTCTGGGTGCTACGGGCGTTTGTTGTTGTGCACCACTTCCCGGGACAGGAGTAATCGACTCCCATGTGTCTTTCAGGCCCTTAAGCAGCTGAAAGACTTCGTCTAGCACCTGAGGCTGGTTTTTCAGGTTCGCGATAAGCAGCCTGCTGCTCATGTACTCATACAGTGCATCGAGGTTCAGCGCGACTTCACCGCCGACATTCTTGTCCAGGCTGGCGCGCAGGCCCTGGTCGATGATGGCGATCGCCTTGGATATGGCCTTGCCCTTTTCTGCAATCTCGCCTGCCTGCATATGTTGCTTCGCAGAGACGATTGCGGCCATTGCGCCTTCATACAGCATGACGACCAGCTTGTGCGGGCTTGCTGCCACCACGCCGGTTTCGACCCCGACGGCGGCATAGGCATTGGCACCACTACGTGTTGAACCGAACATTTACTTCCCCTTCATTCATTCTTTGACAGGCCGGCGAGCTGCTGCGTTAGGTAATTGCTGGTCTGCGTCATATTCGACAGCAAGACGTCCAGCGCGGTGTACTGCGCGCGGTAGCGTTTTTCCGTTTGCTCGAGCATGTCGTTGATCCGTTGCCGTTGCTTGTCGAGGCTCTTGAGCGATGCGTTGTAGCCCTCGGTGCGGGCTGAAATCGCACCCTCATCGTCGAGGAACGCATCCATCAGCTTGTCGAACTGGTAAGCATAACCTCTTGAATAATTCACGCTGCCCCGGCTGCCGGTCGCGGTGCCGGCAATCTGCAGCTTCAGTCCTTCGGAGGCATCGCCGTCCGCGCCAATCAGGAACTGGCCGGAACCGCGTGCCGCGACACCATTGATCGTGCCGACAACATCTGCGCCACCGGTTGCCTCCGGAGCTGCTCCGAAAAGGTTTTCCTTTCCGTTGCCACCGATACTGATTGTTGAGGCAGAACCGTAACGCGAAGATGTCACCGTCAATACGCCGCCGGTTTGGGTTACCGTCACCGAGGAGCCGGCGTCGACGAATTCTTTGGCACCGTTAACCTTCGACTGGATTTCCTGCACCAGTTCGTCCACGGTGTTGTAGTTTGCCTGCTTGAGTTTGATTGTGGCCTTGACGCCGTCGAGCGTCACTTCCAACGTGTCGTTGCCGGGGCCAATGGTAACCGGCAGGGCATTGATGATTTTATCCGCAGTGAGCTTGCCCTGCGTCGCTACCGACGTCACATTGATATCGTATTTTCCCGGCAACGTCTTGTCGGTTGCGCTGACAAAGGACACCAGACTATCCGTGGCCTTCCCGGCAGCTGCGAACAGACTGGCGATGTCGTTGAAATTGCTGCCAATCGCCTTTTCCAGCTTGCTGTTGTCCACCGCCAGCGTGCCATCCTTCTGCAGACTCACGCCGACCTGGCTCAGCACTGAAAAGGCGCCTCCGCCGGCGACGGGGGCGCTCAACAAGCCGCGTATCTGCGTCTGGATCGTGCGTACCGTTGCATCGCCGGTCAGGACGGAGGCCTGTTTTGTCTCGGCGTTATACGCCGACAGGCCGGTCAGTGTCTTATTGATCTGGTTGTAGGCGGTGACGAACTGGTTGACGGCTGCAGTGACGGATGCCGTGTCCCTTGTCACGGCGATGTTCGTCGGGCTGCCCGCGTTGGACTTGTTCAGCGTCAGCGTCACACCGGGGATTACATCGTTGATCGTGTTTGTTGTCTTGGAAATTGACAGTCCGTCTACCTTGAATTCCGCATTCTGTGCTGTCATCGTTTCGGACAATGCCTGGGTGCCCGCTGGATCGTGGCCGAGCAGGTTTTTGAGGCCGCCATCCACGTCGACGGAGATTTTCATGCTCTGCGTCTTGCCGGTGGTTTGCTGCGTCAGAACCAGTCGGTAGGGTGAGGTACCGCCGTCATTAACGATGGAGGCAGTCACGCCGATGCCGGCGCTATTGATTGCGTCGCGGATGCCGGAGAGCGTATTGTTGGTGCCGTCGATCTTGACGGTCTTGACTCCGGTGCCGTTGCTCTTGAAGATGGCGCCGGTGGTGTATTTTCCGTCGGTGCCCAGTGTGCCGGATTCGATGGTGCCGAAATCAAAAGTAATGGTACCGGTGCCGATCGCGGTGCTTGCGCTGGCCTGGCCGGCCGATGCCAATTTCTGTGCCTGTGCCAGCTTGCTCACTTCTAGGGAATAGGTGCCGGGCGTCGCGCTGCCGCTACCGGTGGCGCTGGCAATGGCACTGTCAGCCACAGCCGCCTTCACTGCTTGGAATTTGCTGATGTCGGACAGGCCACGTACCGCAGTCTGGAAAGTCGACAGGGCGGATTTCAGATTGCCAATCGCCGACAGCTTGGCCTTGAGACTGGACTCCTTCTTGCTCAGGCTGGTCAGCGGCTGGCGTTCAAGCTCCATCAGCTGGCTGACGATGCTGTTGACGTCAATGGTGGAACTGATAGCGGAAGCCACACAAGTCTCCTGTGGAAAAACACAATGTAACCTGTTAACGGCACTCCCAAAGCTGACTTTAGAAGGCTATTTCCCTATCTGTTCGGGAGCCGTCTCTTCTGGCGGCCTACGCCTTCTGGCGGATCAGCAGGCCAGTCAACTGGTCCAGGGATTTCGCGATTTTCAGTGCTTCTTCGGTAGGAATTTGCCGCAGTACTTCCTGCGTCTGCTTGTCGATCACCTTGACGATAGTCCGGTTGCTGTCAGGGTCGACGGAGAACTCCAGGCCCGGCGACTGTAACTGTACGATCGTGTTGATATTCTTCAGCGCCTGTTCCAGTTCCCGCATGTTGGGGACCGTGCCCGGCTGCTGGACGGTGGTGACGGCTTCCGCCGGTGCGGCGGCTGGGCGGGCGGCGACAGGCGCTGCTGCTGCAGTCGTGCCTTTCTGTGCGATCTCTATGCCTGCGCTGGCCGCACTGTTGACGGATGTTATAGCCATGATGACCTCCCTTTATGGTGAAAAACCCGGCCGTTGTACTGGCCGGGTTTTTGCCGTTGCGAGCCTTGATTAGCCGCGGAGCAGGGACAACACGTTGTTCGGCAACGAGTTGGCCTGTGCCAGCATTGCGGTACCGGCTTGCTGCAGGATCTGGCCGCGGGTCAGCGATGCGGTTTCTGCTGCGAAGTCAGCGTCTTGGATGCGGCTGCGCGAGGCAGACAGGTTTTCCGACGTGGTTTGCAAGTTGGCGACGACCGAGGTGAAGCGGTTTTGCACTGCGCCGAGATCAGCGCGGGCGCTGTTCACCGCGGTCAAAGCTGCATCCATTGCGAGAATCGCGTTGTCGGCACCTTCAACTGAGGAGATGTCAAGGCCTTCGAAACCTACTTCCGCTGTCGACGCGGTGCCGTTGTTCACAGCATTGGTGCCGGTCGCGAAGTCTGCGCCAGCAAAGCCTCCGGTACCTACGTCGTTTGCTACGACGATATTGATTGCGGTGCCATCAGTCTTGGTGAACGTGAGATCGCCATTTGCTGCGCTTCCCGAGAAGGTAATTCCAGCGTTGGTCAGATTTGTACGAACAGTACTGTTGGCAAGCGCTGTGTCTACAGTGGCTGCATTAACGACAGTGGTAAGACTCGTGCCTGCATCGCTGTCGTCGGCCGGGGCGCTTGCGTTGACGATGCTCACCCCGCCCACCGTCAACGTATATGTATCGCCACTGGCTTCAGCCAAAGTCACTGCAGTAAATGCGCCTGACTGTCCGCTGGTATTGGCTATCGCAGCGGAGTTCCAGCTGCCCAGTGCATCAATCTTGGCATTGGCGATGCTTGCAATGTCGATCGTTTCGCCTTGGTTCGCGCCAACTTGGAACGATTGTGCAGTGAAGTTGCCGTCGAGCAGTTTAGTGCCGTTAAATTTCGTCTGGCCGGCGACGCGGTCGATTTCCGCCTTCAGTTGTGCGACTTCTTTTTGCAGTGCGTCACGGTCGTCCTGCGAGTTCGTGGCGTTACGCGATTGCACAGCCAGTTCACGGATACGCTGCAGGTTGTTGCCGATTTCGCCCAATGCGCCTTCAGCAGTTTGTGCCAGCGAGATGCCGTCGTTGGCGTTACGCACGGCCTGGTTCATGCCGCGGATCTGGGTGGTCATGCGCTCGGAAATTGCGAGGCCGGCGGCGTCGTCCTTGGCGCTATTGATGCGCAGGCCGGAGGACAGGCGCTGGATCGATGTCGACAGTGCGCTTTGCGACGTGGTCAGGTTGCGCTGTGCGTTGAGCGACGAGATATTGGTATTGATAACTGCAGCCATGATATTTCTCCTGTTTGACTGGGGTCCGATTAGTTCCGGCTAGGTCTTTCAACCTCGGTTCACCCCAGTATGTTTGGGCTGTTGAACCGCTGTTGTTAGGGTTATCGGACGGGTCTGAAAAAACTTTAGGGCTTGTTTTGCTTTCTGTTCTTTCAGTCCTGTCTGATCCTGAGCCAGACACTTGCTTCTTCGACGGGCGGATAAATTTCTTTAACAGGATAAGTGTCGAATTTTTTTTTGAAGCTAAGTGAGGTTGCTAATTTGACATCTAATGTCGTCGAAGAATGCGTCGGAATGAGTGACCGAACGTTTCTCCGTTTTAGAGAAATTTTTCTTTAAATCAATGGGTTGTGCAGGGTGATTTGTATCTTCTCGTAACAAATGTAAGACGCGACGGGAAGCCTGGAGCGCACGAAACTTCTCCGTGCACCGAGAAAAAATCTCTTTTTCTGACACCGCTAGAAACATCAAAAAAAGAAAAGCCCTAAAGAATCGGAAAATCAAACCGATATTGCGCGCTTCGTGCGGCGGTTTTTGATGGGGGGCAAGCAGAAACGGGATGGGCGAGGGAGCGCGTTGTCATTTCGCTGAGACGACCCGGTTCTTTCCTGCCTTTTTTGCCTCGTACAGCGCTTCATCCGCACGCTTGATCAGCGCCGTGGAGTCTTCGCCCGGCTGGCGCAGCGCCACGCCGGCGCTAAAAGTGATCAGCAGGCGTTGCTGGTTGTACATGAAAATTTGCTTGGTCAGCTCGCGCTGGACGCGGGTGATCGTCTTCACTGCATCGTCCAGTGTGGTGTCGGGCAGCACGATCAGGAATTCCTCGCCGCCGAAACGCGCGATCACATCCAGTGTGCGCAGTGTTTCCTTGATGACGCGCACGAGGTGGATCAGTGCCTCGTCACCGGCTGCGTGACCATAGGTGTCGTTGAGTCGCTTGAAGTCGTCCAGGTCAAGCATGGAGATGCACAACGGCGAATTGCGGCGTTCGCAGCGGGCCATTTCGCGCTCGAACACGTCTTCTAGTCCGCGCCGGTTCAGGCTGCCGGTCAGCTGGTCTTCGCGTACCAGTTCGCTCAATTGTTCAAGCTTGGTTTCCAGTTCCTGGATGCGTGCTTCGGCTTCCTGCACCTGCTGCCGCGCGGCGACCATTTCGTCGCGTGAACGCAATGCTTCCGTCTGCGCGACCTTGGTGTCGTGCATGACGTCCTGGAGGATGGCGTTGAGTTCGACTATTTCCTTGGCCTTGCTGATCTTCTGCGAGTACGCATCGATCTTCTCATGGTAGTTGCCGGTGCTGCTGGCAATCGCGCCCAAACGATCGATAAAGGTCATCATCATCGTCTTCACAGTTGCCTTGGCTTCCGCCAGGCTGTGCTTGAGCGCGCTTTGCTTGTAAATCACTTCCTTGAGGCTGCGCGTTGCATCCTGCAGGGCATGCGGGTTGATGGGGCCGGACAGCACGTTCTGCACGGCGGCGACCTGTCCGCTCAGCCAGGAGTCGTCTTCGAGCAGTTCGCCGACGTTATCGAGCAGCAGCTTGAACAGGCGCAATAGTAGTTCGCGCTCTTCCGTAAGATCGTCCGCTTTCAGTTCAATCCTGAAGCACAGCTGTTTCAGGCGGCTGCTGATGTCGTTCAGTTCCTGTTCCGTCGTGGCTTCCTTGATCGATGCCGCCAGTGCTTCTGCTTCCTGTGCCAATGCGGGAACGCCGCGCAGCAGCGAACCGACGGCGAGCGTCAGCGTGCGTGTGAGCAGGTCGCGCAGCAATTGCATCTTGCGCGTTTCGGTAACGGCAGGCGAGGCCGCCGGGCCGCGCACCGGTTTCTGGCGGGCGGCGAGATCCTCGTCTTCATCCACAAGCGAGATATTGCGCGGCTTTGCAGCAGGAGGTATGTCATCCACGAGCGGGATGGACGCGACCGGTGCAGCAGAGGTGGTTTTTTTCTCAGTCGCCTCGGTCGCAACCGGCGTGGTAGTTTTAGCCGGTGTGGCGGGCTCGTCCTGCTTCGCGAGATGGGCGACCACCAAGTCCGCGAGGTGGCGGCTGTACTCCTGCCAGTCGCGCTTGTCGGCGGCACGCTTGAATTCGGCGGCGCGGCGGCGGACCGCTTCGGAGGCGTTTGACAGTGCCTCGGCAAAATCGGCCAAGACTTGTTCGGCACTGCCCTGGCTGCTCTTGCCGGCAATTTCTTCGTAGATTTCGCGATAGGCGTCCGGCGTCGGGACGATGCGCCGCACCGCGAGGCGACGGAACGCTTCGCGAGCGATATCTGCGGGGCTCATTGACCCCGGTTTGAGTTTGTCTTGCATGACGGCTTGCGTTTTAACTCAGACAATAGTATTTCGCCCGGAATTGTATTGATGACCGGATTAGGGCTTGAAACTATTGCCATTTTGCGCGATTGAAGCCGTATACGGAGTTGCGCCGCCGTGTCGGGATCGAGATGTTCCGATTTCCCAACACCGGCGGGCAGCGATGCCACGGTTGGCAGGGCTTATTCGACCAGGTTGTTTTTGATCGCGTAGTGGGTGAGCTCGGCGTTGTGGCGCAGTTTCATCTTTTGCAACAGGCGCGAGCGGTACATGCTGATCGTCTTTACCGACAGCGTCAGTTCGGCGGCAATGTCGCTGACTGTCTTGCCGGATGCGATCATGACCAGGGTCTGGTACTCGCGGTCGGAGAGGGTCTCGTGCGGAGGTACCTCGCGGTTCTCGTCGCCTACCTGGTTGGCCAGTTCCTGTGCCAGTGCCGGGCTGATGTATTTGCGACCGGATGCAACCTGACGGATGGCGTCCACCAGTTCGGCAGGAGCGCTTTGCTTGTTCAGGTAGCCGGCTGCACCCGCCTTCAGCGAGCGGATCGCATACTGGTCTTCGCGATGCATTGACAGCACCAGCACCGCGAGTTTCGGGGTTTCCTTCTTGATTTGCTTGAGTACTTCGATACCGCTCTTGTCTGGCATCGAGATATCCAGCAGCAGTACCTCCGCTTCCGCGCCGCGCGCCAGCTTGATGGCATCGTTGCCATTCTCGGCGTCACCGGCGACGACGATGTCCCTGGTATCGGCGAGGATCTGCTTCAGGCCTTCCCTTACGATCGCGTGGTCGTCTGCGATCAGTATTCTTATCGTTTCATTGGCTGTCATGACATTGCTTTCTAGTTGCTACTTATTTGCTATTTTGATAGCGGAATCTTGAGTGTGACTTCTGTGCCGCCGCCTTCGGCGTTGCATACCGACAGTTTTCCCCCGAGTGCGCTGGCCCGTTCCACCATGCCGCGGATACCGAAAGACTTCGGCTTCAAGCGATCGGTAGACTCGATGCCGCGCCCGTTGTCGATAATATGCAGGCGCACGCTGCGGGCACTACGTTCGAGGCGCACCGATACACGGCTGGCATTGGCGTGCTTGCCGATATTGGTGAGCGCTTCCTGAAAAATGCGGAACATCGCGGTGGCCTGGTCGGGGTCGAGCTCGACTTCCTTGCCGTTCGATGCGAACTCGCACGGGATGCCGAGCTGCTTTTCGAATTCCCGAGCTTGCCAATCGATGGCCGCTACGATCCCAAAATCGAGAATGCTGGGGCGCAGGTCGCCTGAAATGCGATGCACCGCTTCGATGGTCCGGTCCACCAGGGAGACGATATAGCTCGCGCGTTCGGCCAGCGCGGTGTCTTCCGGAGGAAGGCGCTTTTTCATCAGCACCATCGCCATCTTAATCGCGGTAAGGTTGCCGCCGAGGTCGTCATGAATCTCGCGCGCGATGCGGGTGCGTTCCTTTTCCTTCACGGTCTCGACGTGGGCAGACAACTCGGCCAATTGAGCACGCGAGCGCTTTATCTCAACTTCTTCCAGCTTGCTCTGCGTGATGTTGGTCATGATGCCGTCCCACTGCACGCCGCCGCCGGGCAGGGCACGCGGGGTGGATCGCAGGTTGATCCACTTGATATCTTTCCACTTCTCGATGCGGATGCGACCTTCCCAGTTCCATTCCTTCATCTCGGCGGCAGATGTGCGCATTGACTCAAGATAGGATTGCCGGTCTTCCGGCAGGATCAGCTCGAGCAGCAGCTCCGAGCTTGCGCGCAGTTTTTCGGCGCTGAGCCCCAGGAGTGCCTGGCAGCCTTCACTCAAATATGGGAAAGAGATACTGCCGTCCGATTTCTGCTGCAGCTGGAAGAACAGTCCGGGCGTATTGGAAACGATCGCGCGCAAACGGGCTTCGCTGATGCGCAATTCCTTGGCGGACGTCTGGCGGGCGCTGATGTCATTGCCAATGGCGATGTATACGGGCGCGGTATCGGAATGGTGATAGAACAGGCGCAGTTCGATCGGATACGTCGAGCCATCCTTGCGCGTATGGATGGTTTCCATCGACGCACGCTTGGCGCGGCCGCAGCGCAGGGGCAGCAGGACATTCTCCAGTACCTCGCGCGACACGCTGGGCGCGATATCTAGCGGAGTCATATTGCCCAGCTCGCCAGCGGTGTAATGCAGATTCTTTCGCGCGGCCTGATTGGTCTGCACGAAGCGCAGCGTATTGCAATCCAGGACGTAGATCTCGCTGAACGAGCCCTGCATAATGATGGGCAGCCATTCCGCTTGTATCATGTCGCGCTTTCTTTCCTTGTCTTTCTGGTAATCACGACTGGCGTGCCGACGTCGACCTGTTAAGAAATCTTCGTTATGTAATTCTGGAAGAATTCTTATAAGCAATTCTTATGCCGTCCTGAACGAGATGTCGGGCCCATTGGTAAGCCATGCCGCGCAGGGCATTCCGGCCAGCCCGAAGTCCGGTCAGAGCCATCCCCACAGCTTCGACGCCGCGCGGGCCCCATGATAATAAGCGTTTCCAACAAAGTTCTTACAACAGGCGACGGAATAAGTCGGGAATTTTCGTCGAAAGCTGGGCGAAACAGTGAAAGGGGTGAAGGGGGGCTGCGGGGAGTCCCGAAAACGAGAGAATTAAACTCGACGCACAAAAGGGCTTCCAAAAATAATTGAATGGGTGCTATAATTTTGTCTTTCGCGGCTGTAGCTCAGCTGGATAGAGTACTTGGCTACGAACCAAGGGGTCGTGGGTTCGATTCCTGCCAGCCGCGCCATATACAGGGCGCCAGATCGAAAGGTCTGGCGCCCTTTCTGGTTTACCGCGCCGCCTTTTCCTTTGCTGCGCAATTTTTCCTCCCTGCACTTCACCACGCGCAAGTGGCTGCTGTATCGCAGATGGACTGTTCTATCTCTGCAGCTGCCCGAAGTCGCCCACATTTCTGTTCAGCCTGCCCTGCGCTCACGCTTGCACCGTATCGATTTCCGTCTCTCGCTTTGCTGAACGAAAGATACTGCGAACTGGATGCACTCGGGCGGTCGAGCGGAATCGTCATCTGCTTGACTGGATCGATTGCGGGCTTCCACTTGTTTGGCGGCATGGAACAAAAAATTTGCATATGAGAGGGATTCCCATTTGGAATTTCGTTAGATTAATCGTAGACGTCACAACGAGCCGTTCGGCAACCGCTGGCATCCCGCCAGGCATGACTCATTTCTTTGGGGGCTGAATGTTCAAGGAACACAGGATGGCTGCGGCCATCATGCTCGCATCTGCATCGTCAACCACGGTGCACGCCGACGATACACTGCACCAAATCACCGTCGCTGCAATCCAGACCGAGATGGACACCGATGATGTGCGGGCGACGGTCATTACCGATGCCGGCAAGCCGAGGATGGAGGTGGTGCGCAAGAAGGGGGAAATGATCGAGCACTACAAGAGCATCGGCAACATCGGGCAGGACGAGGGGCAAAGGCCGGCACGGCGTACCGGATGAAGGGCGGCTCGATCGTGTACGTGCCTGAAGCCGGGGCGCAGCCATAGCGAAGAGGGCGCCGGGCGGGCGCAATGTCCGCCTCCCGGCGCCGCACCTGCAGCCTATCGTTGCCTTCAGTTGCCTTCAGTCGCCTTCGGTTTTCATCTGGGACTGCAGGTAGTTCTGCAGGCCGACGTCCTTGATCAGGCTCTGCTGGGTTTCCAGCCAATCGATGGACTCTTCGCAATGCTCCAGCAGGTCTTCCAGCAAATCCCGGCTGACATAGTCATGGACGGATTCGCAACTGGCAATTGCCTGCACCAGCAGTGGGCGATGGTCTTGTTCGTAGCGAAGGTCGCAGTCCAGGCACTCCACCGGGTCCTCGCCGATCAGCAGCTTGCCCAGGTCCTGCAGGTTGGGCAGGCCTTCGAGGAAAAGGATACGTTCGATCAGTTTGTCCGCTTCTTTCATGACGCGGATGGACTGCTTGTATTCGTAGCGATCAAGCTGGCCGAGTCCCCAGTTTCTGAACATTCGTGCATGGAGAAAATACTGATTGATCGCTGTGAGCTCGTTTCTCAACACCTTGTTAAGAAGAGTCAGGATTTGCGGATCGCCTTTCATATTTTTTTCCTCGAATTCAGGTGGAAGAGGACGGATTCATCTGGCTCTGCTGGTAATTCTGCAAGCCGACGAATCCGATCAAGCGAAGTTGTTGCTCCAGCCAATAAGCATGATCCATCTCGGTATCTTCCAGCTGACTGACAAGCATGTCTCGCGTAACGTAATCCTTCGCTGCTTCGCATGCGGCAATCGCATTTTTCAGTTCGCCAACGACATGGTATTCGACATCCAGATCAGCCTGCAGCATCTCGGGAACCGTACTGCCGATCTTCAGCGCATGCCGCTTGCCGAGATCGGGGATGCCATCGAGAAAAAGAATCCGCTGGATCAGAGCGCGTGCATGCTGGCGTTCATGGTCTGATTCATGGAGGCTGTGTTCAGCCAGATGCGGGAAGCCGAAGTTGGCATACATCTCGCCATGAATCAGATACTGATCGACGGCGGTCAACTCGCCGGCCAGCAGGCCGTTCAGAATGCCGATGATTCCGCTATCGCCTTTCATGCTTGCTCCTTGGTTAATTCGCAAAGAACAAGCGTTGCATGCGACAGGACTGCGGTCAAGCCTCCCCTTGCATTTTGTTAGTAATTCTCATTCCTGAAAATTTCCATATCGTCTGCGCCATCGTCGTGTGGTGGGGGGCAATCCCTTGACCAGCATCGTCGACGATAACGTGGAATTGAGTGCTTGTCGCTGACCGCTCGCTGATGCGCGACTTTGTGAAACCGATCAGGAGTCTCAAGTGGAGCTCTTGCTAATGAAAGCAAAGGATCGTGCGGGATCGTACGATAAGCCACCTCAACGGCGGTAAGCAAACGATGCGCAACGCAGGCCGCCATGCGCCTGGCATGGCGGCCTGCCTAGAGGGTTTGAACGAGAGGGTCAGTGCGGACCGTAGGGACTCTTTTCCACGCCGCCAATCGATGATGTGCTGCCGATGTGCTGCTCGCCTGCCTGGGTGGGCGGGGGCGGTGCCGCCGATGTGCCGCCGGCCGGTTGCATGGCAGCGCCATCGGTTTTACCTGCCTCGCGGGTGCGCTCATCGATTGCGTGTTGCACGGTGTCCTTCGCGCTGGCAGCCTGTTCGCGCAGCGTATCTTTCGCACGCCCGACGAGCTGGTCCCGCTTTTCGCCCATCATTTCATCTTCGCGACGCGTGCCCGGCAGCATGGCGCCAAGAAGGGTGCCGACTGCCAGCCCGAGTGCACCTAGCACGAGCGGTTGCTCCTCAACCATGTGGCTCAGGCTGTCACGGGTGCGGTAATAACCCTGCTGCGAACGCTCCCCGATGGCACCGAGCCGCTCTCGTGCTCCGTGTCCCATTTCTCGTGCGCGCCCCGTCATTTCTCGTGCGCGTCCCGTTACAGCAGAAGTGCGGTCGCTGATCTGGTGCCCGAGTTCGCTGGTCTTGTCCTTCAGCCCGCGTCCTGTCTCGCTCAGTTTGCCAGCTGCGCGCTGCATAGTGCCTTGCTGGCCCTGATCCACGCCGGCACCGGTTTCAGCGTAGTCGTCGTAATGCGACGCCTCGCGCCGCAGGCGTGCCTGCCCGTCGGCGTTACGCCCCGATGCCATCAGCCAGGCGAGCCCCACGCCAATCAGTGCCACGGGAAGCGGATTGTCCCGAACGGCATTGCCGAGGTTGGTGCCAAAGTCGGCGGGCAGGCTGGTGCGCGCGTAGGCCACCGCCTGGTCCATCATCTGGCCCGGCGTGAGCTTGCTCTGGATCGCATCGATGGTCGAGCTCACCTCGGCACGGGTGCGCTCAATGTCGCTTTCAATTTCTTCCGGTCGGCGATTGTCGTCGTTGCGGTAATTGTCATTTCTCATCGCATTGCCTCCCGAGCGACGGTCTTGTTACGGCTGAGGGAATCCATCGTCCGGTGGGGTAGCAGCTTGTCCGCCTGCAGCTTGGACGAGCCACCCTTGAGCATCAGGTAACCAATAACGGCCACCACGAGCCCAACGAGCAGAGGCGCGAGCCAAGGCGCCATTTCCGGCGGCAGGATCATGGCCACGGCATTAACGATAGCCTGCAGGATGAGGAAGATGCCGGCGAGCAATACCGCCGCGCCGATTGCAATCGAGGTCACGCCAGTTTGTGCGCTCGATATCTTCTCGGACATCTCTGCCCGTGCCAATGCAATTTCCTTGCGGATCAGGTCAACCGTCTCGCGTGTCAGTTCCGAGAACAGGGACCCTAGTGACTTGTCGGTTTTATCGGTTGCCATAGTTGTTTCCTCCAGGTTTGGATTCGTTCGGGGAAGAGGGGGCAGCATCGGTGCGGTCGCCGCTGCCGCCGCTACGTACGACGGTCGAGGAACTGCTGCCGGTGTTCGATTCCGGCAAGGAACTGGCTGCCATGCCAAGTTCGCTCGCAAGACTTTCATTGCTGCCCGACCATTCGTCTGAGGCATACTCGCCGTAGAAGGCACCGTCACGTGCGCTGCGATTACTTGAACGCGCGCCCTCGTCTGTCATGCTGCCAGACGCTTGATGCTCATGGCGCGACTGACGTGAGCTTTTCAGGAAGCGGGAAATCAGGAATCCTGCGGCAAGCGAGCCTGCGAACAAGGTCACCGGCGAGCGGCGGCCGAGGTCTTCGACGTCTCGCAACATGGAGTCCAGGTCTTTCTGCCGCAATTGCTGGGCAAAGGATTCCAGCCTCTGTGCAGCGGAGTCCACATATTGGCCAGCACTCGATTGTTCGTCCTGCTGGAGTTGGCTGGCAGCACGGCGGAATGCATGCGCCACCGAGTCCACTTGCTCTGCGGCAGTGTGTTTCTGCTGCTCGATTGCGGACCGGCCTTGCTCCTTCGCGCGTCCTGCAAGGTCCTGCGCCGCACGCTTGGTTTCGTCCAGTGCCTGCTTCGGCGCGCTGGTATCGCCGGATGCACGCCGTACATCACTGTCGCCCGTATCACCTGCGGTGGGTGGGCTCGCTCTGCCGGACGGTGCCCGGCCCTTGTCGACATCTGCCATCGAAATCCCTCCATCTATGCTGGGGTAGCTACAGACGAGGCATCGTTGCTCCTGGAACGCCTCACAGGGCTATACAGGTGATGCGGTACGTCGAAATGCCATCGTCTTCCATGTCTTTCATGTCTTCCATTAGACAGCGCGGCTTGGGAAACACGAGTTGTTAGAAGTCTGCTATCGGCTTAAGTTCGCTCCGGCGTACCGATTAAGCAGTTCGGGAGCCAATATGGCGCTGCACAACAAAGGACTCCGGCGGCGTAGCCGCGCTGGAGAATGTCTTGATGGGAAATTTTTGCGCATGAACCAGGTGTAACTGTGTTTCGGTGCGAGGCACGGCCGGAACTAAGTGACCGTTCGGCAGCCCAAATTATTGCCAAGGTAAGAGTGGCGCCTTAGACAGTGTAAGGAAGGTGTATGGGCAGCACGTTACTGCCTGCGGCTTCATTGCAGTGCGAAGGTCCCTGTCTATGTCCATCGATAGGAGCAAAAATGAAAATACTCCTGTGGATTCTTGCGATCATTTTTTTGATCGGTCTGTTAGTCGTGTTCGGCGTCTTCAGCCTGATTTTTTGAGGCATGAAGGCTGCTGGCATTGGAGGTGTCCGTGGCGCTAAACAAGGCGAAAAACGCCGGCAACGGCAGCAGGCGGCAGGTGCCGTCAAGCGACCCATTGTCCGGGCTTGATGACGATCCGATCGAAGTCGGCGCAAAGGAGGGGGCGCAGTTGCCCGCGCGAACGGACGAGGTCCAGCCGGAAGCCGCTCCCAAGCGTAACAAGCGCAAAAAGCCGGGCTTGAATCCAAACCAGGGCGATCTTTTCAAGGAGTTCTGGCCTGATCACGAAGATCTGTAGCGGACTACGGGCATAGCTCGGGACGGTAACAGCTCTTCTTTCCAAGCACTGGAAGTGCGAAGCCCCAATCACGTCCGTCCATTGCATCGACCCATTATGCCTGGCCATCGCATTGATCCATTTAAAGGAGCATGTATGAAAACCTTGGCCATGGCTGCAATGCTTGCCTTTTCCACCGAGGTATCAGCTTTTGACCTTACCCCCATGGATCACTGCGGCGCGCATTCCGGAGCACTGTGCACCTCTGCAAACCTCAAGGGAGTCAACTGGCGCGGAGCGCAACTGGCTTTTGCCGAGCTGGAGAGGGCCCAGCTTTCACGTGCCCGCCTGCAACGCGCGACACTGGAAGGCGCGGACCTGAAACACGCTAACCTCGCCAGGGCCAACCTCACGGCAGCCAACCTGCGCGCCGCCGACCTGAGTGATGCGTCACTGGAACATGCGCAACTGTCCAAGTCGGACTTGAGCCATGCACGCATGCATGGCGTAACGATGAACGACGCGTTGCTGCGTGACGCCACCCTGTCCGCTGCCGACCTGCGCGAAGCAATACTGCGGAGTGCCGATTTCGAAAACGCGCAGATGCGACAAACGGAACTGAATCGCTCCGATCTCTCCTACGCCAATTTCCATGACGCCGATCTGAGCGGCGCCATATTGAGCGGTGCGAACCTGCGGGGCGCAAACTTCAGGAACGCCAATTTAAACGATGCCAACCTCGTCGGTGCAAATATCGAAGGCGCCGTGTTCGCAGGGGCAACGATGGTGAACTGCGTTGGATGCCCTTGAGCCCCGTGCGGTCCAGACCGGCTTCCCGAGCCCCTATGGATGAAATGAGTTTTGGTATGGCAAGGAAGCGCAACGCCACAAGCCGCATTGTTAGATGCCCTAAAACTCGAACCTCGAAAATAGCAAGAGTACGTTCCCCTTTCCTTTGCGTGTTGACAGACGCGGAACATAGGTCGCCATCAGCTTGGCTTCCTTTACGCCGAGTGAAGCCACCGGCAATAGGGCAGGAAACGGTACCCCCTCAAACCAATCCTCTCTTCTCATTAACATCGCGCTGATCCCCGCGCCAACCTCCAGTCGACTGCCAAGCAGGGGATAGATCCATTGGTAGGCATAACCTACAGACCACTGCAAGTTTTCGCGGGAATCGCGGATGACCAATCCGAAAAGGGATTCCTCGTTGCCGTCTGCATTGCGCAGAGTCTTGCCGAATCCCCCGCCCCAAGCCTTTTCATTCAAGTTGCGCACTCTCTTCTCGTCATAAGTGCTGCGACTGTGATGACTAAAGCCAGATAGATACAAGTCCCACTCTCCATGTTCGGAGATATCATGGAGGGAATCTTTGGTGCTGTCCCACCATGAGGACTCTTTGCGTTCTTCGGACTGTGCTGGGATATACACAGCCCAACAGAGGAGGACAATGCAAACAAGGTGCAAAGCCGGCCATTCAGCTCTTATCTTAAAGATCGGCATTTTTTCTCCCTGTAATCTACAAGGAGAACTTTTTCCGAAAACTGGATGGCCGTTGTTAATCCTCAGCAAACATGAGCGCTAAGGAAATGCAAGCAATGGAAATAGCTAATTGGAAGTTGATTCTGTTCAAGAAGTGTTTCCCGGTGCAATCTATCGAGTGACAGCCTGCCGAAAAACCAAGGCTCGGATTAAGTGATGCGACACCGTGATCGCAAGTGAGCAGCAGCCAGCTATTAGATCGATTTCAATAACAATCCAGGCGACGCTGCCAGCAGCCGCGTCGCATTGACTTCACTTCGGCATACCCTCGCTTTGGAAATGCAGAAACGCGAAGCGATATAGCTCTGCGCCCGTGCTTATCGATAGTTTTCTTTTCAGATTGGTGCGATAGGTTTCAACGGTGTTCGGGGAAAGGTTCAGCCGGGACGCCAATTCCGATTTTTTTAAACCCAGACCCAGAAGCCTGAGGATTTCCAGCTCGCGGTCTGACAGTGAAGAAATCTTTTCCCACTCGTTGGATTGGTCTGCGTTAAGCAAACGAGCCATGAGTTGCTTTTGCATGGCGGGGGAGAGCCAGGTTCCTCCTTCCAGCACCGTATTGACTGCCTTCGCAATATTGTGCGCAGCATGGTTCTTCATCAGGTAGCCATTGGCACCGGCCCGTATTGCCCGCTCTGCATAAAGCCGCTCTTCATGCATCGACGCGACCAGTATGCGGCTTCCGGGCGAGGCAGTTTTTAAATCCTCGATCAATGAAAAGTCGACCGCCCCTGCGAGGCTGAGGTCCAGCAGGATGGCGTGCGGAATATGCCTGGCTGCAAGTTCGAGCGCCTCAGAACGGTTTTCCGCTTCATGGAATGCGTAACGCGCATTGTTCATTTTTAACAGCGTTTGAAATCCCATGCGTACAACCGGATGGTCGTCGACCAGCAGGATCGTAATAGCGGTCATGTCAGTAAGGTTTAGCATTCTTGAACTTTGATTGTGGTCCCGCGTCGGCGATAGGATTCGACTTGCAAGCTGAAGTTGATGACCGATGCCCGGTGCGTCATGATCCGCAATCCCGCCCCTGCGCTGCTATGGGTCCACATGAGCCCATAGTCATCGCACTGAAAGCCGATGCCGTCATCAGTAACGGTCAAGGTCACTTTTCCCTCTTCATAATCCAGCCGGATGATGATTTTCTTCGCCCGAGCGTGCTTTAACGCGTTGTTTGTCGCTTCTTGTGCAATCCGGTAAAGATTGGCCGCTACATTTTCATCGTTCACATCGACCGGATCATCGAAGTCGAAAATGCATTGTGTGGCATTCGTGCAGGCAGTGGCCGCGAGCTGTTCGAGTGCTGTCCGTAATCCGGTAGGTCCATGCGGAACGGGAATTAGTCCGTGGGTGAGTTTGCGTACACTCGCAATTGCCTCGCTCGTGTTTGCCTCCAGAGCCGCTGCTTGATCGGAAAGATCGCTGGACACGGATTGGAGTTGTTTGGACAGTGCCTGGAACCCCAGGCTCATCCCTGTGAGACGCTGGCCAATTTCATCATGAAGCTCATAGCCAATACGTCGACGCTCCTCTTCAACGGTATCCGCCAACTCCCGTTCAAGCCGCTTAGCCCGCAATACTTCTCTTTCCAATTGTTCAGTCTTTAATTTGATGTCCGTTTTGAGCTTGATTTTGCGGCTGAGCAGGATTCGAATAACTGTCGCGCTTAACCCAAAAAAAAGCAGGCCCGTTGCAAAGACGAAGAAGGGCAAGGCGTTGGCGCGATTACCGATGAAGCTGGCCTTGTCTTCGCTCAGCTCGACGCGTAGCAGGGCGCCGCCGAATGGTTGAATGAATGAGGCCTTGAAGATATTTTCCGCTCCCCTGTTGCCGGCAAGCGGATCTTCTTTCTCGTGGTTGGTGTAAATCGCCACTGGTGGCTGGTACACCGTCCCGTCGGTGCGCCCGATGTTTTCAACTCGATAGGTCATCCGGCTGTCAACGATCAACGGCAATGCCTCTTCGAAAAAATCGGCGATCCTGAAGGTCAGGCCAACGGTGCCCATCAGGCGTGGCGCGCTGACCCCGTCAGACTTGAATACGCCCAGGCGCATTGCCAACGCTGGATGAATGCCGCCTCGTTCCTTGATTGGCAGCCCGGAACTGACCGGGATATTTCGCCGAAACAGGCCAGCCGAAATCGGGAAGTTGATATGCTTGGGAATCCGATGGCTGGTCGACATCAGGTCGAATCCCAGCCCGGGCGCACCCTTGGGAGCTGTGCGAGTAATCACCATATGCTCGTCTCGATCAGGGGCGAGAATGAGCGGGATGTTTTCTACGGAACCGATGGCTTGTTCATAGGCCTCCGCAAATTGCGTGCGCTGTGACTCGTCAAAATACTCCGCATAGTTGAAGGAAGACAAAGCCTTATACCGTCTACTGATATTCAGCGCGGCAGCGTACGCCTCAAATTCTGCGGGCGATACTTCGTGGTCAGCACGATAAAGTCCCGCCACGCCGAACAGAATGTCCTCATAGCGCTGGAACTGCATCGCCAATGAAGATTGAAGTTCGTAGACACGCAGCGTAAATGAACTGCGGGCCTCCAACTCCACTTGCTGGCTGATCTTCCAGCTGGCCCAGGCGCTAAATAGAAGGCCGACAAGCAAAATCAGCCATGGAAGGTGGCGTTTTGTATTTTGCACTTCATAGTTTCTAGAAATCAACGCGGCATATTGTAACGACTTATTACATGAGAATCACTTTTTAAGTTGGAATTCCTCACTTTCCAAGTGATGAGGAATGCTGGGAAAAGTGATTTTTTTGTGCTTCGCTGCCAGCGTAAAATCCAATAAGTTTCAAGAACTTAGGCCGACTTCTTTGATATGGCGCAAATAGGTAATTAGGCTGAGTGGTTTCGAAATTCAACGCAGCTGGAAGGTAAAAAAGCGTTACATATATCGAGTAGCGATGTTGAGAGCGTTTTATACCTGTGATTGCGATCGACGATAGCAGCACTTGACTTCCCGGACAGTAAAAACATGAGACGTAGTTGGCAAATCCAGCGGACAGCCACTCCGTATTGTTTTTATTTAGCTAATCGAGTCGATTGTGCTTTTGCGCGCGAGTCGTTGTGGCGATAGCGTGGGGTGGCAGGGAAACGAGTGAGTACGGAAGGTGGCGGCTAGTTTGCACCGCGTTAGAAAAGATGGGGGGAAGAATGGACTTGGTGCCGACAATTTTGTGCGGGGGGGTGGGGTCGCGGCTCTGGCCGGTTTCACGTGATTTGCATCCTAAGCCTTTTATTCGTTTGGCCGACGGGCAGAGTATGTTGCAGAAGGCTTTCCTTCGTGGAGCCTGCCTGCCTGACGTCAAAGAGGTCCTGACGATTACCAACCGTGAGCTGTTCTTCAAGGCTGAAGATGAATTTAATGAAGTCAATAAGAACAAACTTTCCAATTCCTTCATCCTAGAGCCGTTTGGCCGCAACACGGCGGCCGCCATTGCTGCTGCATCCCTTCGGGTAGCAAAGTCCCATGGAGAGGACGCAATTCTTCTCGTGCTCGCAGCGGATCATCTTATTTCAGATCAGTCTGCATTTGCCGAGGCAGTGGCCGAGGCGCGAAAACTCGCCGAACAGGGGAACCTGGTCACCTTTGGTATCAAGCCGAATACCCCCGAAACCGGCTACGGATATATCGAGGCAGACGGCCATCGAGTACTGCGATTCGTCGAAAAGCCATCATTGGAGAAAGCGAAGCAGTACCTCGAATCTGGCCGATTCTTCTGGAACTCGGGTATGTTCTGCTTTCAGGCGGGTGCGATGCTTCAGGCAATGGAAGAGCATTGCCCTGAAATACTTGCAGCGACGGCCGCATGCATCGAGCAGTCGCGTTACGCGGAAGGCAAGGGCGTAACACAGCTTGAACTTGACCCTGAGTCTTTTGCACGCGTACCTGATAATTCCATCGACTATGCTGTTATGGAAAAGTCCTCTCGTGTCGCAGTTGTTCCCTGCGACATCGGTTGGAGTGACATCGGTTCCTGGAGTGCGCTGGGCGAATTGGCTGAGGCAGATGAACAAGGCAACCGCATTGAGGGTGAAGCTTTATTGCACGACGTCTCCAACTGCTATATCAAAAGCGAAGATCGCATAGTTGGCGCTGTCGGCGTCGACAACCTCGTTATTGTTGATACCCCTGATGCCCTGCTTGTTGCCGACAAATCTCGCGCACAGGACGTCAAGCATCTCTATACGAGCCTCAAGGAGAGGGGGCATGAGGCACATAAACTGCATTTGACTGTGCATCGCCCGTGGGGAGCCTATACGGTGCTCGAAGAGGATCCGCGCTTCAAGATCAAGCGCATCGTGGTCAAACCGGGTGAATCGTTGTCCCTGCAGATGCACCATCACCGCAGTGAGCACTGGATCGTGGTCAGCGGGATGGCAAGGGTGGTCAATGGCGAAAATGAAATGTTCGTCAGTACAAACGAATCGACCTACATCCCGGCCGGACATAAACATCGCCTCGAAAACCCTGGTGTTCTCGATCTCGTCATGATCGAGGTCCAGAGCGGGCAGTATCTGGGGGAGGACGACATCGTTCGGTTCCAAGACGTCTACGGGCGGTGCTGATGACTCTCTCGTGCTTCAAGGCCTATGACATTCGCGGCAAGCTTGGTGAAGAACTCAATGAGGACATTGCCTACCGCATCGGCCGCGCTTACGCAGAACATCTCAAGCCACGCAAGGTCGTCGTGGGCGGCGATGTCCGCCTGACGAGTGAAGGACTGAAACTTGCGCTCGCCAATGGCCTGATGGATGGCGGCGCCGACGTCATCGACATCGGAATGACGGGAACCGAGGAAGTGTATTTCGCTGCCTTTCATCTAGACGTGGACGGCGGGATTGAGGTCACGGCCAGCCACAATCCGCTCGACTACAACGGCATGAAACTGGTTCGCCGGGGTGCGCAACCTGTCAGTGGCGATACTGGCCTCAATGATATCCGTCGACTGGCGGAGGCTAACACTTTCCCGGCCGTTATCCGGCGCGGAAAAATGGTTCGCCAATCCGTTCTTGAAGATTACGTGTCCCATTTGATGGGATACGTCGACCTTCGCGCAATCACGCCTCTCAAGCTAGTTGTCAATGCCGGCAATGGTGCTGCCGGGCATGTAATAGACGCCATTGAAGCGCGCTTCCGGCAGTTGCAAGTCCCGGTCGAGTTCATTAAGGTTCACCACGAACCCGACGGACGCTTCCCCAATGGTATTCCCAATCCGCTATTGCCTGAGAATCGTGCGGTAACCGCCGACGCGGTGCGCGTACACCGGGCAGACATGGGTATCGCCTGGGATGGCGATTTTGATCGCTGCTTTTTGTTCGACGAGCGCGGCGAATTCATCGAGGGTTACTACATTGTTGGTCTGCTCGCGGCAGCATTCCTCGCCAAGCACCCCGGCGAAAAGATCATCCATGACCCACGACTGACCTGGAACACCATTGATATTGTCAACGGTGCCGGCGGAACGCCGATCCAATGCAAGACGGGACATGCGTTCATCAAGGAGCGGATGCGTACCGAAAATGCCATCTATGGTGGCGAAATGAGCGCGCACCACTACTTCCGAGACTTTGCTTACTGCGACAGCGGCATGATCCCATGGCTGCTGGTTTCGGAACTGATGGCCAGCACGCGCAAGCCATTATCCGAGTTGGTAAGCGAGCGGATGGCGGCGTACCCGTGTAGTGGCGAAATCAACTACCGCGTGGATGCAGTGCAACCCATCATCGAACGTGTCCTGAATCATTTCGGGCCGATGGGAGGCAACGTTGACCGCACTGACGGCATCAGTCTGGAGTTTCCTGATTTTCGCTTCAACCTGCGCGCGTCAAACACGGAGCCGCTCCTGCGATTGAACGTGGAGACGCGTAGAAACGCGAACGATGTGGCGGTCAAAGTAAAAGAGATCGAACAGCTATTCACCTGAGCCGGGACGCATCCCGAATTGACCGCATCCAGCCAGTAGCAGCACTAGGAACGCCAGTGGAAATCCAACCCGCATCAACCCTGCAGCCAGCGCGGCTCACGTGGACTCAGCGCCTCAAATCGCGTGCTTCCCGTATCAACCGCCTGTTTACGCTCACCGTAATCGTGCCAACAATCTTGTCGGTCTTGTACTTTGGCTTGATTGCGTCGGACATCTATATCTCCGAGTCGCGCTTTGTCGTGCGCAGCCCGCAGCGGCAGGCCCCAACCGGGCTCGGTGCGTTGCTGCAAACGGCGGGTTTTTCTCGTTCGCAGGATGATACCTATACGGTGCACGACTTTATGCGCTCCCGGGATGCCCTGCAGACAATCAATGCACAACTTCCGCTTGACAAGGCTTTTGGCAGTTCCGACGTGGATCTGTTCAATCGCTTCAATGGATTCGGACTGGATGGCAGCTTCGAGGCTTTGTACCTGTACTACCAAAAGCGCATTGGAATTGACCTCGACACTGCATCTTCCATTTCGACGTTGAAAATCAGTGCGTTTTCGGCTGAGGATGCGCACCGTATAAATACGCTGCTGCTGGAAATGGGAGAACGTCTCATCAACAAGCTCAACGAGCGCGGCAGGCAGGACTTGATTCAGTTTGCTACGTCGGAAGTCGATTTGGCGGCGCAGAAAGCCAAGCAGGCCGCCTTGGCGCTTTCGGACTATCGCAACAAAAATTCGGTCTTCGACCCGGAACGACAGTCCGCCCTTCAGCTTCAGCAGATCTCCAAGTTGCAGGACGAACTCATTGCCACTAAGACGCAACTGGCACAAGTCCGTACATTTGCGCCCAACAATCCACAGATTCCGTCATTGCAAAAACGTGCCGATACGCTGCAGTCGGAGATAGATGCAGAAATGGCCAAGGTTGCTGGTGGAAACTCGTCATTGACTAACAAGGCGGCAGCCTACGAGCGTCTGGTTCTTGACCGGGCATTCGCAGACAAGCAACTTGCAGCCGCACTGGCATCGCTGGAGCAAGCCCGCAATGATGCGCAACGCAAGCAGCTCTATCTGGAGCGTATCGTTCAGCCAAACAAACCCGATGTCGCAATCGAGCCCCGCAGAATAAAAAGTGTCCTTGCTACTTTTGTGCTGAGCCTGATTATGTGGGGCATCCTGACGATCTTGATTGCCGGCGTGCGCGAGCACCGTGACTGAGGTGGATTGAATGCTGCCTCAACCCTCCTTCTTGCATTCGCTATCTATCCAGGCACGGGTAGTTGGCGCATTGCTGATGCGAGAAATTCTCACCCGTTATGGGCGCCACAACATTGGCTTCCTATGGCTGTTCGTCGAGCCAATGATGTTCACCTTGGGTGTGACTGCGTTATGGAACGCTATGAAGGCAACGCACGGTTCCGATCTTCCCATTACGGCGTTTGCTGTCACCGGCTATTCTTCGGTCCTGCTGTGGCGAAATACCGTTATGCGTTGCGTGAACGCCATTACGCCGAATCTGAGCTTGATGTATCACCGCAATGTGCGAGTGATTGATCTTTTCGCCTCCAGAATTCTGCTTGAGGTTGCAGGGGCTACGATTTCCTTCATCGTCCTGACAGTTCTGTTTGTCTCGATCGGCTGGATGCCACCGCCAGACGACATCTCCAAAATTCTGTTCGGGTGGATTCTTCTCGGCTGGTTTGGGACGTCGCTTTCCCTTGTTGTCGGTGCATTAAGCGAGCGGTCTGAAATGGTCGAGAAGATTTGGCATCCGGTTTCCTACCTGCTATTTCCGCTGTCGGGCGCCGCATTTATGGTCGACTGGCTTCCTACGGCAGCACGCGAAGTCGTGTTGTACCTGCCCATGGTGCACGCGGTAGAAATCCTCAGGGAAGGTTATTTTGGAGGCGTCGTCAGAGCCCATTATGACGTCGGCTATGCATCCATAGCCTGCTTGTGCCTTACGTTTATCGGACTTGCTCTCACCAGAGAGGTTGGTCGCCGGGTGGAGCCAGAATGATTGTCCTGCGCAACGTTACCAAAGCGTACAACACCCGCCAAGGCCAACGGACCGTCCTCGATGACATCAACTTGAGTGTTGGCCGAGGCGAGAAGCTCGGAATCCTCGGTCGAAACGGAGCTGGTAAATCGACCTTGATCCGACTAATCAGCGGCGCTGAGTTACCAACACGCGGTCATATTCATCGCGGAATCAGCATTTCATGGCCGCTTGCGTTCGGCGGGGCCTTTCAGGGCAGTTTGACCGGTCTCGATAATCTGCGCTTCATTTGCCGCGTCTATGGCGCCAACATCGAATCCGCCATTCCCTATGTAGAAGAATTTTCTGAGCTAGGCGCGTATTTGCGCGAGCCGGTAAAAAAATACTCTGCGGGTATGCGTGCACGCCTGGCCTTTGCCATATCCATGGCAGTCGAATTTGACTGCTTCCTGATTGATGAAGTTGTGGCCGTCGGCGATAGCCGCTTTCATGAGAAATGCCATATCGAACTCTTTGAGAAACGCAAGGACCGGGCAATGATCCTGGTTTCCCATGACCCCGGATATATACGCGCGCACTGTGACCATGCAGCCGTTCTGGTTGATGGAAAATTACGCTCGTTTGAACATGTGGACGACGCCTTCATGTTTTATCAGGAAAGCGCAGCATGAACATTCGGGACCTCATTCAATTTGTAAAAGTGCAAATGATGAGCAGGCTGCCTGTAACCATCGCACGAAGGTATTTTCAAGCGAGTGAACGGCCTGCGAATACACATGACAATGCTCCCGATGAGAGGCAATTGCTTGTCGACGTTTCCGTCATCATCAATAACGATGCTCGTACCGGCATCCAGCGCGTAGTCAGGGCATTGCTGCTTCAATTGCTCATGCGGCCACCTACTGGCTACCGCATCCGTCCCGTATTTTCTACTCGCAGGCATGGTTATCACTATGCTCCCGAGCATTTCGGACTGCCGGATGCGGAGAAGGTCGGGTTAAGCACAACGTCCGCCGTAACGGTGCAGCGAGGCGATTTTTTCTTGGGACTGGATCTGTCTGCCCACTTACTCCCTTTGCATAAGTCAGAACTGGCTTCTTGGAAGCGCGCAGGTGTCAATATTCATGTCGTCGTGTATGACTTGCTTCCTATCCTGTACCCACAATGGTTCAACGCCAAAACGACCCGCAATTTTTATCGCTGGTTAAGGACGGTAGCCATTTTTGCGGACGGTGTTACCTGTATCTCCAATACCGTGAAAGCGGAGTTGGGTGACTGGCTGTGCCAGAAATATTCTCTTGCGCCCGGCACTATCCCTGTCAGCATCATCCCGTTGGGTGCGGATATAGAGTCGAGTTCACCCAGCAGAGGCCTACCTAAAAACGCAGGTCAACTGTTGGCTGCGTTCTCGCATAAACCGACCATATTGATGGTAGGTACGCTCGAGCCGCGTAAGGGCCACAGCCAGGTACTGGCGGCTTTTGAAGAATTATGGAAGCGGGATTACGACGTCAATCTCGTTATCGTTGGTAAGCCTGGTTGGCAGACAGAAACGTTACAGCACACGTTGCGCACTCACGTGGAAAACCATAGTCGCCTCTATTGGCTGGAAGACGCCAGCGATGAGTTGCTTGGGCGAATTTATGCCATTGTCAGTGGGGTGATTGTCGCGTCCCGCGCCGAGGGCTACGGACTGCCGCTCGTCGAGGCCTTGCGTTATGCGAGGCCTGTATTGGCTCGAGACATCCCAATCTTTCGGGAGATCGCAGATCCAAACCTGGTGACATTCTTTAAGGAGACCGGGCCGTCGGCACTTGCAGAAACCGTCGTTAACTGGCTTGCACAGAGTTCCGTTGCCGCCGTCCCGAAAAATCCCGTTAACGTCGTGACATGGCGAGAAAGCGCTCGGGTCTTGGCGCGAGCCGTATTTGCGCAAAGCGAAGGCGCCTAAATGAAATTACAAGCACCAGTGAAACGAATAGGCTTCGCTTGCGATTTTCTCCGGGCGCGTTTGGAAGAGAACCGCTTCGTTAACTTTCAATGGCGAAATCTCGCCTGGTTAGAAAATGTCCTCGGTGCGAAGAGCAATTGGCAGCGCTGGGAAGTGGAAACGAGTACCGTTTCCGTTGCGTCGAATGTTGAAGACTTCAAACATGCGTTGAGAAATGATCTGCTGTTTTCACAGTATGCGAGCAATGCAGATCAGACATGGGCCTCGTTATATGACACGGATGACATTAACGCATTTCCGGCCGTACTTGACGAGCTTTGCCAGCACGATCTTGTCATCGGATTCGAGTTACCTCCGACATTGAAGCGCGCGATACACCGGGCTGGCAAAAAATACCTAAGCATTTACATACACCCCGTTCGTTTTCTGCGTGACTTGTGCTTTCTTATAACGACCAACTCGAACGACATCGCGGACGCAATTGCGGAATGCGCAGTTGCACAGCACGAGATTGATTTTCAGGTCCGACGATTCAGCGCACTATTTTCCCGCCTGCGTTTGCCGGCACTATCTCTTCCTGACGGTGTCCCTGTCCTTATTGGCCAAACCGAAAAAGACTCCGTGCTCGTGCGCGAAGGCCGTTTTTCGACATGGGCCGATCATGAGGATGAACTCTCCACAGCGCTTAGTCGTCATTCCGAACTGATTTTTCTGGAGCATCCATATTGCCAAAACAGTTCATCGGTTGCCGAATATCTTCGAAGCAGACACGGCAAGACCGTGATTTCGGTCCAGGCCAACAGTTATGGCGTCGTGTTCTCGCCGATAAAAGCGCCATTCTTCTTAACCCTGGCGTCGTCCCTTGGCGTTGAAGCGCAATGCGCCGGAAGAGACTGCACTTTCTTGCTCAAAGACCCAAGGGAGAAGTTCCTGGTGGAGGGAATCGATATTCCCAATACGCCCATGGTTTCGCATGCAGTGTTGCGAGAAGAATTTTGGCAACGGGTGATTTTCGGCGAACAGACAGACCCGAAAGATCGCGATACCTCGTCCCCCGACGCTTTCTTCCTTGGCGATCATTACATCCGGAATAGCCTCGAATCCTGGGCGTTTGGGGCACTGCAGTCCGGGCTAAATATCGGGCCGGTAAAGAAAACGGTTGTCCCAGCCGCGACGTTAACGCAGGATCGCGTACGCGTCCTAACCAATATTCTTTGCGGCACTACGTCTGATGAGTTTCCCACCCACTTAGATCACGCACGTAAGCAAACGGAATGGGGCTGCGTCGACATGCTTGACAAGCCCATTGGGATGGGCGCCGCTTCAACAATAGATCTTACGCATCCTACGGCGTCTCACTATCTGGTCGAGGGTTTTCATACTACAGAAAACTGGGGCGTATGGAGCAATGGTAGATATGCGCGGATTGTTCTACCGGTTGATCTGGGAAGTGCATCTGAGGCAGAACTGTGCATCGCAATCGGGCTCAAGGTATATGACGGGATCTTGCCGAATGCCCCGGTTGTTCAGATCCTGATGGATGGTAGAGAGGTCGGATATGTGCTCTTTAGAGTGTCATCAAGAAAAGAGCATGAAGTGCGCTTCACCGGACGGATCACAAAATCAGCCTGCCAGCTCGAGTTTTATATTTCACACACAGGATGTCCCGCGCTGATAAGCCAAGCAGCCGATACGCGAGAACTCGGTTTTGGGCTATATGGCCTTAACGTCAGCCTATCCAACTTCCAAGAAGCCCCAGCGGGAGGGGGATCGGCTACGTGCAGCGAAAAATTTTGGGGCATCGCTGGAGGCGGCGTCGTTGAACTCACATCCGACCACGCGTCTTTGAATCTTCAGTCATAGCCATGTCGAAGCAAATTGATCAGATCCACGCGTTGAACCTGGCATTTTCTGCGGTTGAGCAGAAAATGACGCACGAGGTGAGCATCCTCAAGCAGCGCGAGCAGGAGCTTGTTGCGCAACTATACGCGCTCCAGCAAAAAAACGAGCAAGACAAAGCTGAACAAGCACGGAATGATGACGAGAGAGCCGCGGAACTGCGACAAGCGTATGCGCAACGTGAACAGTCGCTCGTAAGCGAAGTGCATGCCGCGCAACAGGAACTTGCGAGTGTGCTCCGCCAGATGGCAGCGCAATCGGAGCACGTCGCGGCACAATTGCTCGAGGCGCAACAAAGAGCGGAATACGAGAAGTCCGAACAGCTGCGTCAGCACCGTGAGCAAGAGCGGGTACTGATCGAGCAGGCAAACGACACTCAACAAAAGCTGCAGGACGCGTTGCGCACCCTTTGCCGGCGTGAACAGGATGTGGGAGCGCAACTACTAGAGCTTATGGAGAAAGCCGCTCGGGAAACAGCCGAGCAAATGAAAATTCATCGCGAGCAAGAACGAGCGCTAAATCTCAAGCACACCGAACGGGAACGCATTCTGATCGAGCAGTTGCAGAAGGCCCGAGAAGATATTGGGTCGCTAGAAAAGCAAAGTGTGCAGCGCGAGAAAGAAATCGCCGACCAAACGGTCCGAGCGCAACAAGACCTTGAAAACCTGCTGCGCCAAATGGCCGAGCAATTGGAGCAGGTCGCCGCACAATTGCTCGAGGCGCAACAAAGAGCGGAATACGAGAAATACGAACAGCTGCGTCAACACCATGAGCAGGAGCGGCTGCTGCATGAAAAGCACGCCGAACGTGAATTATCACTTGTGCGCGAGTTACAGGCCACGCAAGAAGCACTGCGCGAGCTCGAGCGGAACTGGTCGAAGCAGGAGCAAGCGTACAACAGTGAAATCCATGGCCTTCAAAGCCAAGCACAGGATGCACGGCACGCTCGCGAGCTGCAGGCGCAACAGCATGAGGTTGAGCTGCGCGCCAGGCAGGAGGCGTACAACCGTTTGGTGCAAGAAAATGCAGTGGTTGAAGCCAAGCTTAGAGACCAGATTTTGGCGGAGAAACAGGCAGCATCAGAGCTCCAGCGAGCACTCGCGGAGGCACAGCAGGTTTTGAGCGAAGCAAATGCGCCACGCGTCTGGCCTACTGCAAAATTAATTCGTAATTTGGTGACTAACCTCGTATCTGCGCGCGACAGAAACGTTCAACCAGACAATGGACCGAACGCACAACAAATTCACACAGCGAAGCAGAAGACCGACGAGATATCTCTCAAGAATACTCAACACAACCCCATCGAGATTATTGTGAATACTACTAACGACATTAAGCCAGGCGCTCCTCACGTTGCCACAACACTGGACGACTTAATGGTCAGTTGTGACTTGGAGTTTGTAGAGTCAGCTTACCGAACGGTATTGGCACGGTCTCCAGATCCGGAAGGACGGCAGTATTATTTGAGCCGGTTGCGTGCTGGCGTTTCAAAAGTTCAGATACTGGCACAACTATGTCTCTCTACCGAGGGGCGGGCATCATTAAGAAAAGTGCCTGGCCTTGCCAAGGCGATTCGACGCTATCAAATTGGACGAATGCCGTTAGTTGGCGCGATTTTCAGGTTACTCAATGGTCTTGAAGGGGATGGCCCAAGCGAACGTAAACTCCGCAGCCTTGAGAACCATGTTCTTCTATTACGCGCCGAAAGTAGCCGTCGTTTCACACAGATGGAGTCGGTGCTCGTAAAGCTAAGCCATATAGAGCCGGCTCTCACCCAATTGAACCGGATTGAACTGGCGCTTTCAGAACTCGCGAAACTTGAAAAAAAATTGGCAACTTCAAGCCGAGTTGAAGCTATCCCGGCAAAGGTAGTGCAAGCGGTACCTTCCCCTATCGAACAGATTCGCGCGGACCTATCCAGGGTGATGTCCCTATCTGCGATCGATGACTAATTACGAGTGGGTAACATGGATTTTAAAAAACAAATAAATGCGTTACTTAGCGTCGTCGTTGAGAACTCTGGGAACGACAGTCCTCTTCCTTTATCGAGTTGGTCTCCCACGGCATTAAACTGCTTTTCGTGTCTCCTCTTAGGCCGTGACGACGAATTTGTGGAATTGAATGACGAATTTTCAATCTCCGAAGCCGTACATATTCTGTATTTTAAGTATCTGCGAAGGATTGCAGACGATGGTGCTTTGGCGAGATACGCAAATTTCAAGTCAATCGCAGACGTAGTGGTTACATGTACAAATACTTTGCTGGCATCTGCTGAATATCAGAGAAGCGGGCGAACGCCGAAGCATGTGCGAATTGAAAAGGCACCGGGAGCTAGGCCCCAGATCCTGATTGACGTCACAAACACGTATACGACTGGAGCGCGGACGGGGATACAACGCGTTGTGCGCGAACTATGTTCTCGTTTGCCGCGAGAATTGAAGGCCAATCTCATTTACTTGAATGAGAAGGCTTACATGCATATTGACTATGCAAATGGCGATTTCGTTCAGCCTGAAGATGGTGGCGCAAGCCGAGAAGTAATTTTTCGTCCGGGCGACATTTACTTCGACATGGATGCATCGTGGGGCGATGCCATTACCAAATGGGACCAATATGCCACGCTTAAAAAGGGCGGAGTAAGAATCGTAAATGTGCACTACGACGCGGTTCCTGTGTTATATCCGGATTATTCCCACCCTACAACAGTGTTCCGTTATCTAGAGCACTTCGTTGCAGCTATCACTTTCTCTGATCAGTTTTTATGTATATCGCATGCAGTCAAAAATGACTTGGAGAAGTTGATAAGACGTATTGGTGGAAGACTACCCAAAATGGCAGTTATCCCGATGGGCGGGAACTACGCCGCGCCCGCCAAGCTTAGTTCGTCAAAGGTTGAAGATGTGCTCAGTTTCTCAAGAAAGCGCCGGTTTCTGCTATGCGTTGGTACGGTTGAGCCTAGAAAGAACTACTCACTTCTTTTGCGACTGCTTCCTCGTTTGCGTGCTCTAGACGTGAGTCTAATCGTTGTTGGTAAGCGAGGATGGGAACGCGATGATGTGTTGAAAAGTATGGACGACGCATCTCAGTCCAATTCTCACTTCGGATGGTTCAGCAATATCGACGATGCTACGTTGGAAACCTTATATAGCACCTGCTTTGCTTATTTGACTACATCGTTCTATGAAGGTTACGGATTGCCAGTCATGGAAGCCCTGTCCCGTAAGTGCATAGTAATCTCGAGTGACAGGGGCGCATTGCCAGAGGCCGGGAACGGACTAAGTTTGATTTTCGATCCTGATAATCTGGACCAAGTGGAGCGAATAATTGAAAGGCTAGCCACCGATAAAAAATACTACCAGCGACAGAAGGCGCGAGTTCAACACTACGTTGCCCAAGATTGGAATACATGCTCCAACGCCATCGTTCAATGCATGCGACCTTATTTCGAACATGTTAACGAGACGGCAGTTAAGAGTATGCCGCTTCAACTGGTGTACATCTCGATTTCACCAGAGAACATTCGTAGATCGATGCAATCGTTTGTGCGTTATGCAGGAGTCAACAGGGTTCTGATACTCACAAAGTCGAGCTTATACCAAGAAATGCAGTCTGTGATTCATGATTTGAATTTGAGTGGCGTTGTGCTGTGTGATGAGGATGTGCTCAGCGAGGACATGCAAAAGGAATCTGATCATCAAGCAAGAAATTTTTCACTGAGATGCGCGCTTTATGCCAGAGATGAGGTCGACGATATCTTTATCGCTGCTGATGATGACTGCATCCTGCTTAGAAACCTACCAGAAGCATTTTTTATTAGCGACAATAAATTCCATGCTCGGAAAAGTTTTCCATCAATGCGTGACTGGAAGTCTAGTCCGTTTGGCTGCACTTCTTATGACCGCGGGCAGTGGCAGAGTTCAAAACTCCTAAAGTCTTATGGCTACAGTGATGCAGCGTACTCAGCTCATCAAGCTCAGATATTTGATAAGAGCATTGCCGGCGAGATCTACAAAGAGTTTTCTAGTGTTGGTGTAAGAAACCTCGATGAGTGGTCCATTTACTTTAATGTGGCTATTCAACGCTACCCGAATAGGTTCTTTAGTAGCGCAGCAACGACACTATACTGGCCAAACGAGTACAACTCATGGATGCCGGCATGGTTCTGTGATGATGTCTATTTTGAAAACTATTACAAATCCAATTACGCAGAGGGCGGAGCAGCGTTCGCCGCCGGAATTACTGTGGACGTTGATTGGCGGATCAAGCTGCTTCATTGTAAGAGCCAATATCAGCAATACGCATTTCAGAATCTACTGGCGTCGCTGCTATCACGTGAATCATGTGCTCTGGCACAGGTGCAGACGGCTGGTGACTATGGGCTACATGTAACTAATGCGGTTATTACAGCCTTGTCAGGGTTGTGGTTCCGTGTGCCTGTCGAAGGGGAAGATGGTGCTTCCATGATCCTCGCATATCGGATTACTGCAGGTGAGAGGTTAATTATTGATGGTACCCAACATCCTCAGCAGGTTGATAACCATACGGGGCTAATGATTAAGGTGCCTGATCAACCTGGTGAATTTAAGCTCACCATTTTCTCATTGAGTTCGGCCTCACCTGCGCAGGTTGATGTATCTGTTTTTGTATTTCCGATAAAGGATATTAGATGAAAGTAGCAATTATTACCGGTATTACGGGGCAAGACGGCGCCTATCTCGCGGAGCTTTTGTTAGGTAAAGGCTACAAGGTCTACGGCACCTATCGCCGTACCAGTTCAGTCAACTTTTGGCGAATCGAGGAGTTGGGCATCAGCCAGCATCCGAACCTGAGCCTGGTGGAGTATGACCTCACCGATTTGAGCGCGAGCATCCGCTTGCTGCAAAGCACCGGTGCGACCGAAGTTTATAACCTCGCCGCGCAAAGCTTCGTTGGTGTGTCGTTCGAGCAGCCATTCACGACAGCCGAGATTACGGGCATCGGGCCGGTTAACCTGCTGGAAGCAATCCGTATCGTCAACCCGGCCATCCGCTTCTATCAGGCCAGCACATCTGAAATGTTCGGCCAGGTGCAAGCCATCCCGCAGATCGAGAGCACGCCGTTTTATCCGCGCAGTCCCTATGGCGTGGCAAAGCTGTATGCACACTGGATGACAATCAATTATCGCGAGAGCTACGGCATTTTCGGCTGCAGCGGCATTCTGTTCAACCACGAGTCTCCGCTGCGCGGACGCGAGTTCGTTACCCGCAAGATTACTGACAGCATGGCGAAGATCCGCCTGGGCAAGCTTGACGTGCTTGAGCTTGGCAACATGGATGCGAAGCGTGACTGGGGCTTTGCGAAGGAGTATGTGGAGGGGATGTGGCGCATGCTTCAAGTCGACAAGCCGGACACCTATGTCCTCGCGACGAACCGCACAGAGACCGTGCGCGATTTTGTGTCCATGGCCGCAAAAGCCGCAGGTTTTAATTTGGCGTGGGAAGGGCGTGAGCAGAATGAACTGGGTATCGATCAGAAGTCCGGCAAGGTGCTGGTTCGTGTGAACCCGAAGTTCTATCGCCCGGCAGAAGTGGATCTGTTAATCGGTAATCCGGAAAAGGCACAGCGGGAGCTGGGATGGAAGCCGGAGACCACGCTGGAGCAACTCTGCCAGATGATGGTGGAGGCAGATATTCGCCGCAATGCGGCTGGTTTTTCATTCTAGGCTGAAGAAAAAATAGCGTTGTCCGGTGCCGGGCAGAGGGGGGCAGCAGCTTGTCCGCAACCTCTGCCTGTTCCGGTGTTCGCTGTTAATGCCAGCGAGCGGGCGCGGTTGACGCTGTCCAGCGTTTTTCTGTTGTTGCGCTATTGAGGGAGTGGCCGATCTGATTGGACTATCGGTCAGAAATTCCAAGGGGAAGATAATAATGCTAAAGGCGCTAGTTACCGGCATTGAAGGTTTCACCGGTCGCTTTCTGGCTGCCGAATTGAAGCAGGCGGGCTATGAGGTATTTGGCCTGACGTACAAGCAACCAACGACTGAGAATCCCGACGTTAAGTCTGTGCATGTTGCCGACCTGTGCGATTTTGCTGCTGTTACTCGTGTGGTGGAAAAAGTAAAGCCGGATGTGGTGGTCCATTTGGCTGCCATTGCCTTTGTCGCCCACGGTGACGTGGATGCGATCTATCGGACCAACCTGATGGGTACGCGCAATTTACTGGAGGCGCTGAGCCGTGCACGCCGGCCGCTGCATGCCGTGTTATTGGCCAGTAGCGCCAATGTGTACGGCTTTGGCGTCAGCAGCATATTGGATGAAACGGCGGCGCCGGCGCCGGCGAACGATTATGCGGTGAGTAAGCTGGCGATGGAATACATGGCAAAGCTGTACCAGGACCGCATGCCGCTCATCATTGTCCGGCCGTTCAACTATACCGGTCTCGGGCAGTCAGAGAATTTCCTGCTGCCGAAGATTATCAGCCATGTGCGTCGCGGTGCACCAGTGATCGAGCTGGGCAATCTTGATGTGGCGCGTGACTTTTCCGATGTACGCATGGTGGTGAAGTATTACCGCCTGCTTTTGGAGAAACATACTGCCCGGGGCGAAATCTATAACGTCTGTTCGGGCGTGCCCTACAGTATTAATGATGTTCTAGGTATGGTGCGCTCGTTGTCTAGGCACCAGTTCGAGGTGCGCGTGAATCCCGCATTCGTCCGCAGTAACGAAATTAAGGTATTGGTTGGCAGTCGGGCGAAACTTGAAGCGGCAGTCGGTGTGGTGCCGACTATCCCGCTGATAGAGACCTTGCGCTGGATGCTGGAGGCACCGGTTGCCGGTGGTGGATCGGACGAATCCTTGACTGCTGTGACTCGTCAGATTGCCGGGGCGACAACTTGAAACTAGCGCTGTCGGTGGATGCATTGACTCCCGTGTTGACCGGTATTGGTCGCTATGCATGGGAGCTCGCCTCGCGCTTGCCGCAGCATCCGCAGGTGGAGGATGTTCGGTACTACCGGCAGGGGCATTGGGTGAAAGAACCTGGGGTATTGTTGCAGGTTGACGCGGCGCATGGCCGCCGCGCGGGCCTTCTCCGGCATTTGCGGGTGCCGCGTAGGCTCAGGGAGCGAGTTCTTGGCTGGAATTGCCGCGGGAGGGTATTTCACGGGCCGAATTATTTTCTTCCGCAATGTGCTGATATCGGTGTTGCGACCATCCACGACCTGTCCGTATTCAAGTTCCCAGAGACGCATCCGTTAGAGCGCATCAGACACTTCGAACGGGAGTTTAATAATTCGGTATCGCGCGCTGCCCACCTGATTACGGATACGGAAGCGACACGGCAGGAGGTCATGGATTTTCTGTCGTGGCCGGCAGAAAAGATCAGCGCCGTGCCGCTGGGGGTGTCGGCGAATTTTCGGGTAAGGGCAGGATATGAACTGCAGGCCGGTCTTAAAAAGTACGGATTGACCCAGGACGGCTATACCTTGTGCGTGTCGACGCTGGAGCCGCGCAAGAAGCTTGGCAATCTGCTGCAGGCGTATGAAAGCATGTCGCAACCTGTGCGTGACAGGTATCCGTTGATACTGGTTGGCGGAGCGGGGTGGCTGAGCGAGTCGCTGCATAGGGACATTGATCGGTGCTCCGGCCAGGGGTGGCTTCGGTATCTCGGTTTTATTCCGGAGTCTGACTTGCCGGTTCTATATTCTGGCGCAAGGGCGTTTGTCTATCCTTCCATCTATGAGGGCTTTGGTCTGCCAGTCTTGGAGGCGATGGCATCCGGTGTGCCGGTGGTGGCATCGAATCGCTCTTCACTGCCCGAGATAACCAAGGGTGCTGCGCGATTGGTTGATCCGGACGACATTGATGCACTGAGAGTATCCATCGAAATCGTCTTGTCCGATGAAGCTTGGCGTTCTACCGCCAAGCTGCAAGGGCTGGCCGTGGCAGATGGTTTTTCGTGGGATAACTGTGTAGATCAGACTATCCGCGTATATGAACGTATCGTTCCTTAAGAGAAGCATGAAATCAATATCAATACATATCAAACGGCGCTCTCTTGCGGCGTTGTTTGGGTTAGTTGCGGCGGGTGCACTGACCGGCTGTGCCAGCAACCCAACGTGGCTGCCTTCGGCCGGACCCAACAGGGATCAAGTGCAGCAAGCCGCCGATGCACAAAGCGAACCGAAGATCTCGATTGTTGATGTGAATGACGCTGTGGCGCGCAAGTTGCTGTCGCATCAAAAGCAGAGCCTGTTTTCGGAGACGTTCAGTGCACCTGCCAAACCGGGCTACATGATCGGTGCAGGGGACATCATCGAGGTGTCGGTGTGGGAGGCGCCGCCTGCATCACTTTTTGGCGGAGTCGTGCTCGATCCGCGGTCAGGCCCGGCGACAACGCGTGTAACAACTTTTCCGGAGCAGATGGTCAACAGCGATGGCGCCATTAATGTGCCCTTCGCCGGACAGGTGAATGTTGCCGGACAGAGCCCCAACCAGATCGAAGCCGAAATTGTACGGCGTCTGAAAGGCAAGGCAAACCAACCGCAGGTATTGGTGCGCGTGATACGGAACAATACCGCCAATGTGACGGTGGTTGGCGAAGTGGTTACGAGTACGCGCATGCCGCTGACTGGCCGCGGAGAGCGATTGCTTGATGCTCTTGCAGCAGCCGGCGGCGTACGCCAGCCGGTCAGTAAGATGACGCTCCAGATTACGCGGGGCAATCATGTCCAGGCGCTGCCACTGGAAACGATCATCCGCGACCCGAAGCAAAATGTCATGTTGCAGCCGGGCGATGTAATTACGTCGCTGTTCCAGCCGCTCAGCTTTACCGTGTTGGGGGCAACCGGAAAGAACGAAGAAGTCAACTTCGAGGCGCAGGGCATTTCACTGGCACAGGCTTTGGCTCGTGCTGGCGGGCTGCAGGATGCGCGTGCCGACGCGCAGGGCGTATTCATTTTCAGGTTTGAGTCGGCTGCTGCATTAGATCTGCAGGGACAATCAGCCGCGACAACGCCCGAGGGCAAGGTGCCAGTGATCTATCGGGTTGACTTGAAAGATCCTGCGACATTCTTCGTCGCTCAGAGCTTCCCGATCCAGAACAAGGACGTGCTGTATGTATCGAATGCGCCTGCGGCTGAGCTGCAGAAGTTCCTGAATATTGTGGGTTCGGTGGTCTACCCGATTATCAGCATCCAGAACTCGGTTCGCTAAAGCCGCAATTTTTCTTTGCCCGGATTCAATGCGCGAAATTTCGATCGACGTTACCCGCTTGCTTGGCCGCCTCATGAAGGGGCGTTTACCCACCGGGGTAGACCGCGTAAGCCTGGCGTACATTCGCCATTTCTGTGACCGGTCGCGGGCGGTGGTCCGGTTTGGCGGACGCAGCGTGGTTTTGTCTACACGTGCTTCGCGTTCATTGTTCGAGCAGTTGCTTGCGCCTTCGAGTGACTTTCGATTGTCGTCTGCGTGGCGGCTCGTCAAGGAAACCTTGCATGTTCCCGGAGGCCAGGATTTAAGCGGGGCTTTTCTCTTCAATACCGGTCACAGTGGTCTGGAACAGGCGTCTTACTCTGCACATTTACGCCGGCTCGGAGTGAGGCCGCTGTTCCTTGTGCATGACCTGATCCCTATTACGCACCCTGAGTATTGCCGCCCAGGCGAAATGGACAAACATGTCGTCCGCATGAATGCCGTGCTGCGCTTGGGGCATGGGTTGATCACCAATTCGCAGGCTACGCTGGATGAGCTTGCACGATTTGCACGGGCTTCCGGTCAAGCGATGCCACCGGCCGTGGCGGCAAAACTGGCGGCAGCAGAGCTGCCTTCGCCAGCGACGAAACGCCTGATCAATGAGCCGTATTTTGTTGCGCTCGGCACGATTGAACCTCGCAAGAATCATTGGATGCTGTTGCAGGTCTGGCGCAAGCTGGTTGAGCGTCTCGGCGAACGGGCACCGAAACTTGTGGTGATCGGTCAGCGCGGATGGGAGTGCGAAAACGTTGTTGATTTGCTGGAGCGTTGCGAAGTATTGCGCGGTGCCGTGATCGAA
Organism: Noviherbaspirillum sp.; assembly: GCA_035654275.1. GTDB lineage: Bacteria > Pseudomonadota > Gammaproteobacteria > Burkholderiales > Burkholderiaceae_D > Noviherbaspirillum. Next base: position 19,414 of record DASRXG010000091.1, on the reverse strand, counting down.
CTGCCGAGGTGTTCCGATTCGGATTTGGCGACGTATCTGCATCATGCGCAGGCCTTGCTTTTCCCATCCTTTGCGGAAGGCTACGGCATGCCGCTTGTGGAGGCTTTGGCACAGGGCGTGCCGGCGATTGCGAGCGATTTGCCGGCGTTCCGGGAGATCGCGGGGAATGTGCCTGATTATCTGGATCCGTTGGATGGGATCGGATGGATGAAGCAGGTAGAAGCCTATGTGGACATGGACGGACCAAAGCGGGTCGCGCAATTGAACAGGATGGCTGGCTTTGTACCGCCCAAGTGGTCGATGCACTTTCAATTAGTCGAGGAATTGCTGGAGCGCTTGGGATGACGTATCAGGTTACTGGTCCTCGTGCCGGATTGCCGCCTGAGGTTTTCGCTTATGGATTTTCTTTTAGGAAGCGGGCTATCGTCCGGCGTTTTATCGGCGATGTTAACGTGCGCTTCATTGGCGATGGCCAAAGCGTGCCGCCTGGCAGCGCATTGTTGTTATGGGGAAGCGGTCAGCCGCCAAAGGGCACTGCGCCAGACGTGCGGATCATTCGGTTGGAGGACGGATTCTTGCGCTCCGTCGGTCTGGGGGCGGATCTTGTTTTCCCGATCTCGTGGGTGATTGATCAGTGTGGCATCTATTACGATGCCACGTGCCCGTCCGAGCTGGAGTATCTGTTGTCGACAACGGAGTTCACGGACGATCTCCTTAAGCGGGCGGCACAACTGCGAAGCCGCGTCGTGCAGAGCGGCCTCACCAAGTACAACGTCGGATCGGGCGCGTGGACACGTCCGGTGCAAGCAGGCCGGGTAATTCTCGTGCCGGGTCAAGTGGAGACCGATGCTTCCATTCAATTCGGTGCGCGGCGAATCCGCACCAACCTTGGCCTGTTACAGGCAGTGCGGGCGGCTAATCCGGATGCGTATGTGATCTACAAGCCGCACCCGGATGTGGTCGCCGGACTGCGTCGGACGGGGGCGAGGGAGGATGAGGCAAGCCGTTGGTGCGACGAAGTGGTGGTCGATGTCTCGATGGGGGAGATGCTGCGTGCGGTGGATGAAGTCCACGTCCTGACATCGCTGGCGGGTTTCGAGGCGCTGTTGAGGGGCCGTCAGGTGACATGCTATGGCCAGCCATTTTATGCAGGCTGGGGCCTGACGAAGGATATGGACGTCATTGAGCGCAGAACCCGGCGCTTGCCCCTGGATGCATTGGTAGCCGGGGCACTCATTTTGTACCCGGTCTATGTAAGCCGTAAGACGGGACGATTCACGACGCCTGAAACTGCACTAGACGAACTGTTGGCCTGGCGTGAGTCGCAGGCGATTGCATCTCCATCATTATGGAGCAGGGTATTACGGGTAGTGCTGAAAATCTGGGGCGGAAAAAGATGATCAAGGAAGGGCTTTCAGCGTTCAAGGGCAAGCGGGTATTGCTGTTGCAAGGGCCCCTCGGCCCGTTTTTCAGGAGGCTGGCATGTGACATCGAAAATGCGGGTGCCCAAGTTTTCAAAATTAACTTTAACGGCGGCGACTGGATGTTTTTCCCTAAAGGAGCCATTTCCTTTACAGGGCGTCCAGCGGAATGGCCGGCATTCTTTGAGCAGGTACTTATCGATCAAAAAATCGATATGGTGCTTCTGTTCGGAGATTGTCGTCCGGTGCATCGTGCCGCACATGAAATAGCAGCAGCACGCGGTGTGGAAATCGGCGTCTTTGAAGAAGGATATATCCGGCCGGATTACATCACGCTGGAACGATTTGGTGTTAACGGACATTCACAGATTCCTCGCACACCAGACTTTTATCTGAATACGCCGCAAGCGGTTGTGCCGGCGACAAAGAGAGTTGGCAACATGTTCTGGTATGCGGTGCTGTGGGCTCTTTTGTACTACATCGCCAGTGCGTTGTTGTGGCCTAAATACCGGCATTATCAGCATCATCGCCCACTCACTCTTAGGGAAGCTGGCCCGTGGATTCGAAGTGCCTATCGAAAAATTTACTACCGGTTCAAGGAACACGGCGTTCAAACCGAGCTTTCCACCACATATAAAGATCGATTTTTTCTTGTGCCGTTGCAGGTACATAACGACGCACAAGTCCATGTGCACTCTGAGTTTAATTCCGTCGAGGACTTTATAGATCGTGTGATGTCATCATTTGCAGCGCATTCGCCGGCGGACAGTCTATTGGTGATCAAACATCACCCTATGGACCGTGGCTATCACGATTACACACGGTTAATAAACAGGCTGGCGCGTGAATACGGGATTCAGAAGCGGGCACGCTATATCCATGATCAGCATCTGCCGACCCTGCTTGAACACGCACGCGGTGCTGTGGTAATCAATAGTACTGTCGGTCTCTCAGCGTTGCACCATGGGACGCCGCTAAAGGTCTGCGGCACCGCCATTTATGACATAGCGGGGTTGACTTATCAGTGTGATCTGGACCACTTTTGGAGAGAGGCACACGCAACTACGATCCGGAAGGATTTGTACGATCGCTTCCAGCGCTACTTGATAGAGCACACACAGCTTAACGGGAGCTTTTACCGCCGGTTGGAGATCGCAGGTTCCCATACGGGACTGGTTTGGGCCCCGTCATCTGAAGCACGAGCTGTTGAAGAGTCTTTGCTGGCAAGCGGCGAGTTTAAGAGCATTTCGCAGTAGGACGCTGCCCCCCGCCGGGAGCGAGACCGCGTTAGCGGTAGCGAATATTCCATTCGCCGCACAAGGCTTGAGGTTCATCAGACTTGCCAAGGAACTAAAGAGGAGAATACCCACGGGCGGCACTCTTTGAATTGAGAGTGCGGCAATAAAGAGTAAAACTGTCTTTATGGATGGGAAAATGGAAAACCTCATTTATTGGCATGGGAAGGCTGTGGGCATTGATTGTGGGACGTATATCTCATGGTTCCCTTCGGCTCCGCCTGAAGCAATAGCGGAAATCGTGCGCGGAATGAATACGCTGAAAAGCAATTAATCAATTTAAATCTTCTGATGCAAGTGACCTCTTGCCTTCGGGCAATCGAGGCCGCATTACGGATAGATGAGTCAGGAAAACTTTACGTCTATCCTGCACACCGCCTTTTCTTGTTGGCCGGGGGCTAACCAGCGGAGCCCTTGCTTATGGTGTATCGCGTTCGGCAAGCCCAGCCACGGTTCGACACAATACGAGTCGGCATCCGGTTTCTCGGTCCAAGTGCCAATCGCATACCAAGGGATGCCACCCGCTACTTTGCCAAGTGACAGCGTGATTTCCCTGCCAAGGGTAGGGGCGACCATTCGGATATCCTCTTGGCTTTTCAGAATATGGAAGTGATCCTGGAGGCGTTCGTCGCTTAGCTGGTAAATCGATTGTCCGGCATCTGCAGCACTCAGTGTCCCATCTGACCGGTAAGTCTGTCGCTCATTCGCAGGTAAGTAGAGCGCGGTGGAATTTCGCATTTCGTGCGGCATTGAAAAATAAAAATGATGGCCCGCGTAATGGGGCATTGGTCGATGTCCGCCATTGCAAACGACCAAAGTCACCTCAAGTGACGTGCCCGAAAGGCGGTAGATCGCTTCGAAGCGAAACTCATACGGATAGGCGGGCCAAGTGGATGCGCTATCGTTCAGTACCATTCTTATTGCAGTACCTTCTTCGATTATTTCGTATGAGAAGGGCAGGCTGTGCGCAAATCCGTGTACCGGCATTTCACGTTTGATTCCGGTGTCGTCTATCCAGAAGCCGATCTGACCATCTACAACGTGTCTTGCAAGGAACGGGAATAGAAGCGGATTTCCACCCCTTATTTTTCGTGGCGTAGTCCAATCAGCCTGTTCTGGCCAATAAATAATCTGTTCGCCATCCAGCTCCCACTTGAGAAGGCGGCCGCCATGTTGAGGTGCAAACAAAGCAGACGATGGGCCGCACTTCACTTCCACGACGTCTTGGTTTTGGAACTTCATGTAGACAAATGTAAAAATTGGGACCAAAAGAAGTTTATCCCAAGAATTATTTGCAGGATGCAATTCCTCAGCCCCTTTGCGCCTTCTATAATGTTTGTTCAGTTTTTGGCGAGAATTGAAATGACGAGCGAACAATTTATTGAAAAGCTGTTGTCAAAATATTTTGATGAGTGCGCCAGCCCTCCAGCGCGCAATTTCCGGAATGACTTGGTACATCTGATGCATCTTGCAAAGGCAGAGCAGCGAATAGCCGAAGCTGAACGACTTGTCTCGCGTACAGAATTCCGAGACATGCACTTTTCAATTGATTCTTGGCGGTGATTTCGCTCTCGTGCTGTTGAAATGAAGCGAAAAGATACATCGAACGCCACTTCCGGCTTACGTCGCCATACGCACTAAAACTCTAAGCGGGCAAACAACAACAGGACATTTCCCTTACTGCGAGGCCGTTGTCGCCGTTGAACTACGCGCTTTATGCATCTATGCGGCTCAAAATGCGAAGACAGCAGATCCAACGGCTTTGCCAGCCAGAATCGCCTTCTCTGCACTACCGCATAGTATTGATGGTGTGTATCCGAAGCTAATCAAATCGGCACCAACTTCTGCCTCTGCACCGCCGGCGGAAAAAGAAAGCGCTTTTGCATCAGGCTCGAGAATTCTTCCGCAGGAACCGGTTCGGATACCAGGTGGCCCTGCACTTCGTCGCAGGCAAGCGATTGCAGCATGCCGAGCTGTTCGGGCGTTTCGACGCCTTCGGCCACGATGCAGATGTCGAGGGCGTCGGCCATCGACACGATGGCCTTGAAGAGCGCGTTGCCTTCATTGCCTTCGCCAAGCATCACGGTGAAGGCGCGGTCGACCTTGAGGATATCGACATTTAGGCGCTGCAGTTGCGACAGCGACGAATAGCCGGTGCCGAAATCGTCCACCAGCAATTTCACACCGAGCTCGCGCAGGCCGTTCAGTTCGCCGGAGACAGTTTCATCCTGGGTCGCCATGCAGGACTCGGTCAGTTCGACGCCGATCAGCGAAGGGTGGACGTCATGGCGTTGCATGCATGCGGCGAGGATGTCTTTCACGTTACCTTCGTTGAGCTGCAATGCGGAGACATTGATCGATACCGGTACCAGCGGCAATCCTTCTTTCTTCCATTGCGCGATCTGTGCACAGGCCTTTTCGATCACCATGCGGCCCAGGGCAATGATCAGGCCTGTTTCTTCTGCAATCGTGATGAACTCGATCGGCGGCACGAGCCCGCGCTCGGGGTGCATCCAGCGCACCAGCGCTTCCATGCTGACGAGCTTGCCGGTCAGGGTGTCCACGCGCGGTTGGTAATGCAGGACGAATTCGTCGCGTTCTATCGCCTGTCGCAGGGCGTGTTCACGGTTGATGCGCAGTACCAGCCGGTCCGAAAGCTGTGGATGGTAGAAATGGAATCGGCCCTTGCCGGCGGCCTTGGCGGCATACATGGCGATGTCGGCATGCTTGAGCAGGGTTTCCCCGGTTTCTCCATCCTGCGGGAAGAGGCTGATGCCTATCGAGGCATGGACACGGTTGCCGGAGGAACGGCTGAGGATGAACGGTTCTCCCAGCGCATCGACGATCTGGCGCGCGACGCGCGAGACGTCCTCCACACGGGAAACATCTTCGAGGATGACGGTGAACTCGTCGCCGCCCAGGCGTACCACATGGTCGCTCGCGCGTACGAGCGCGCGTACGCGTGCGGCAGCAGTCTTCAGTAGTTCATCGCCTGCAACATGTCCGAGGGTGTCATTGATGTTCTTGAAGTTGTCGAGATCGATGAACAACACGGCAAGGCCGGTGTTGTTGTTCGTCGCGCGTTCGATGGCAACCGGCAGGTAGTTCGTCAGCCAGTTGCGGTTGGGCAGGGCGGTCAGGGCGTCGGCATTGGCCATATTGAACAGCTGCTGTTCATGCGCCTTGTTCTCGGAAATGTCGCGTATCGTCAATGCGAGGGCCGAACCGGAGCGCACCAGCTTGCGGTGCGCCCAGCTGATTTTCAGCTTGCTGAGTGGTGACACACGCACTTCGTCTTCATAGAAGCCGAGTTCAAGGGCGCGCCGCAACTTTTCCATTTGCGTCTGGCGATATTCACCGCTGTAGAGTTCGGAAAACTTCTTTCCAATCAACTCGTCTTTTCGCATGCCGATCATCGCTGCGGCACGCTCGTTGCAATCTTCTACCTGGAAGTCGCTCGCGTGACCGTTCTTGTCGTACAGCGGGCGCAACATGTAAAAACCCTCGCGTGCCGCATCGACGGCGAGCCGGTAGGTCTGCTTGATTTCTTCCTCCTGCAGGCGCCGCCAGGCAAGGCGGGTCGAAAACACCGCGCCGATGGCGGCGAGCAGGAGCAGCAGGAGGCTGCCGGCGGCGGCAAATGCCTTGTAGTCTCGTGCCGTTGCGTAATAGGGCGCAAGTGCGTCATCCATCGAGAGGGCGGCCAAGGCCACAAGCGGATACTTGTCCAGCTTCTGCCACGCGACGAAGCGCGCATTGTTATCCCTGAACTTTTCTGCTGGTTCAGTCGCAACGCCATTCATTGTCGAGAAAGAGGGGTTGCGCTTATAAAAGATGATCTTCTCGCCCGGACGTTGCCCTATTTTCGTGGCGACCACCGAACCATCAATGTAGCGTGCGGATACGAAGTCTTTCTTTCCGAGCAGCGACTCGTCATGGAACGCGGTGAGATAGGACGTCTCTACGGCGACCATGGCGGCACCATCGAATTCGCCAGTTGGTGTTTCGATCCGGCGGGAGAAATGTACGACCGCCTGGCCCAGGCGGCGGCTCAGGCTCGGCCCGGTGATGATGAACTCGCCGCCGATATTGGCACGATGCATCTGGTAATACGGCTCATCGGAGAAGTTGTATGCACGGTCGAAGGGAAAGGTGCTGGTCAACAAGGTGCCGTCCCTACCGATGATGCTTGCGTAGATCTGGTTGCTCGGCGGGTAGAGGCCTTTTTCGCGCTGGCGCTCTAGGCTGATGCGCACATCGTTTTCTTCCCAGTCATACTTCAGGCTGCGCGTGATCTGGTCCATGTTCTCGACGGTGCGCTTGAGCTGCTGGGCGTAACTGCGCGCCAGGGACGACGCCTGCTTCATTGCGTCTTGGCGGACATTGTCGCGTTCGCGCTCAAGCGCAGAAAGAGTGAACACCCAAAGCAGGCCGATGAGCAGCAACGCAATCGCCGGCCATGCGGCGATCACAGGGAGATGGCGGCGCAGGAAGGTGCGCTTTAGTACCGCGTTGAGTGAATCCGCTGAGGGGGATGCGTGCGGTTGGTCAGCCGTTTCTTCACCGGCATGCGGCGGTCCGGTTTCCGGCGTTGTCATGTGCTGGCTATATCCTGCAATACGGCAGGTTGATCTTAGAGAGGCGCGACCGGGGCGATTGCCGCAGTATGCGTGTTTGTTCTACTCAGAAAAGCAGCAACATGTAAAAGTTCCGCCGTGAGGAATTGCGCACAATTGCTCATCTAACACCTTTTTCTCTTCAAGTATTGTTGGTTACAGCGCTGCCCTCTTGCAGGAAATATGCCTTCTATATGGATAAAAAATTCCATGCATCGCTACGTCTCTAGTACCAATTCGAAGTGGCGAATTACTTGACTGTGCGCAATTGATACGCCGAAAATGCCGCGCTCAGACCGAGAATAATTTCTAGAAACCAATCTCGACGCGCGGGCCTCACTGGCAATGCGCATCGTCCAGCATCAATCCATCCGTGTACGCAAAAGGGCAGACACGTAAAGAAGGATTGCCATGCGTTCAACGGATTCAACAATGCGGCGACTTGAACTCAAGAGCAGCCTGAAGGCTGTTCTCGCAGCGTACTTGTGGCGTGTGGGCAAGCACGGCACCCGAAGCGTGCTCAAGTATTCGAGCCTTCTTTGGTTTGCCGGTATCAGTGCCGTCCTTCCGGCTGTGCCGGCCCATGCAATGAAGCCTGAGGTGGAAAGCGGCATTCGCTTCTCGTGCACGCCAGTACAGCTCAGCACGCTGGACGCTGAGGTCGATGCTTACCTTGCTCATCTCGGTATTGCAGGCTCGCTGGTCGTCAAGCGGATCGATCATGCAAATGGAGTGGCTGTCTATTCGCTGAATACGCCGAAGCACGATTTCAATACGCTCGACTTCAAGGACCGGCCGGAATTCGGCGTCGGTACCGAGGTCGTGTCATTGCCATCCGGGGTCGGGCAGGAGCGCAAGCTTGAGACTGTTTCGCAAAAGGAGATCGTGCTTGCATTGATGCAAAACGGGCGGCTGACGGAATTCGGCAAAAAGGGGTGCGATATCAACGCGCTCAAGGAACATGTCGCGGTACGGCAGAACATCGTCGCATGGGCAGAGATCCTTGAGTTTGGCTGGCCGGATGGTGGTTCTGCAAAATGGAACAATGCTTGCTGGGACTGGGGAACGCCGGTTGCCGGGCAGCCGTTGCAGGCCATACTCAATGACGTCTTCCTGAACCAGGACAAGTATTCCATCGGTTGCTATGCCGCGGCACGATTGGTTGCCATGCAAGGCGTGTTCGATTTTTACGCGCGTGTGGTGAAGGATCCAGTGAAGCAAAAAATCGTGCAGGACCGGCTAATGGCTGACGGTGAACCGCTGATTGGCGTAGAACCGGGAAAGATCTGGGCATTCGAGACGGATGCGGGGCCGGAGCAAGTGAACCGCCCGGGAAAGATCCTGAAGATCCAGCAGGGAGTCGCGCCAAAGAATTTCGTGCCGGGCGACTGGACCTACTTCCTCAACACGGATCCCGCGACCTACCAGAAGACGGGCTATGAAGGCTCGAATGCGATCTATCTCGGCCGCAACCGCTTCAGCGATTACTACAACGACCACGATCACAGCTACACGTATGAGGAAAAACTCGACGAGGTGTACCAGTGGCGCAATGGCGTGTTCAGCAGGTCGCGTGATGCGGACAAGATCAAGCCGCTGCAAGCGCAGGATTTCGACAGGCTGAGCAGGACGCCGGAAGAGGGCGGCCTGGTGCTGGACAGCCGCCTCTTTCCCTACTTCTTCGGTTACGAAGACTTGCCCTGAGCTTGGGCTAACTGTGGGGCTAACTGCGGGGCTAACTGCGCACCGCACGGAGGATGGCGTCGACGTCGCGCGTGCGAGCGGCCTCATCGAAGTCGCCGCGCATTAACTTCAGTGCGAATCTTTCCTCGTTGATTTCCTTCGAGGTGCGCCATCCGATGTTGCGGGCAGCACATTTCTCTTCTTCACGAAGACGAACGTGCCTTTTCGACATGCCCTTGCCGTCATTGCAAGAGAGCGAAATGCGTGTTGCTTCCAGCAGTCTTATCTCTCGCGATTCATGCGCGCAGCAAGTGAGCGGATGCCTCCTCCATTGATTACGTTCTGGTACCCGATGTCCAGTAATGCACGCCGTGCTACGGCGGAGCGTCCGCCGCTCTGGCAATACACGATGATGGGCGTGGCCGGATCGATCACCACGCTGCCGATGTCACGCGTAAGGCAGGCGAGCGGCAGGGAAATCGCATCCTCGATGTGACCCGCTGAAAATTCTTCGGGCGAGCGGACGTCGATCAGCACGGCGTTGTCCGGCAGCGGTTCGGCCGCTCCGGCAAGAGATTCAAACAGTTTTCCGAAAATGCCCATGGTATTTCCTGTCGCGATCAATGTTGAAATGCGTTCCGGGGTCGCCGCATAACGGCATCACGGTGTGTTCTGCTGCAGTGCGCTTCATGGTCCGCCAGGAGTCTCTTAGCAGCCGGGGCGAATGCCGAACTTGCGCAAGATGCTCTCCATCAGGCACCACTTGGTGAAGCCGCTCTGCAGCAGGTTGGCGCCGACGAAGGCGGTAAAGGCCAGCCACCATTGGTTGACGAACAGCGGACTGCCCGGGATGCCCAGTGTCAGCGACAACAGGATGAAGGTGCCGGCGACGATACGAACGATTTGCCAAGAGGTCATGGTCATGCTCCTTGTTGAGTAATGAAAAAAATGCGGTTGCGGTAAGCGACGTAGTACAGCAGCGGGATTACCACCAGCGTCAGCATGGTGGACACCAGGATGCCGAAGATCAGCGAGATCGCGAGGCCGTTGAAAATCGGGTCGTCCAGGATGAAGAACGCGCCCAGCATCGCGGCCAGGCCGGTCAGCATGATCGGCTGCGCGCGCGTGACGGCCGAGTTGACGACCGCATCCTTGAACGCCATGCCGGAGCGCACCTGCAGGTTGATGAAGTCCACCAGCAGGATGGAATTGCGCACGATGATGCCGGCCAGCGCGATCATGCCGATCATGCTGGTTGCGGTGTACTGTGCGCCGAGAATCGCATGGCCGGGCATTACGCCGATGATGGTCAGCGGAATCGGCGCCATGATGATCAGCGGCGTCAGGTAGGAACCGAACTGCGCCACTACCAGCAGGTAGATCAGGATCAGGCCGACCGCATAGGCGGCGCCCATGTCGCGGAAGGTTTCGTAGGTGATCTGCCATTCGCCGTCCCATTTGATCGCGTAGCCGCGGTATGGGTCGTCCGGCTGGCTGACGAAGTATTCCTCCAGCTTGCCGCCGCCGGGCGTGGTGATCTTCGCGAGGTCGTCGCGCATCGCAAACATGCCGTACAGGGGGCTGTCCACCTTGCCGGCCATGTCGGCCACTGCGTAGTTCACCGGCAGCAGATCCTTGTGGTAGACCGGCTGCTCGCGCAGCGTATCGCTGACGGTCACCAGTTCGCGGATCGGCACCAGCTTGCCGGAGGCGGAACGCACGGCCAACTGCAGCAGCGCGTCGAGGTCGCCGTGGCGGTCCGCCGGCAGCTGCAGCGTGGCGGCCGCCGGATACTTGCTTTGGTCGTGCAGGTAGGCCGCTTCTTCGCCGCCGAGGCCGGCGGCCAGCGTGCTGACGATCGCCTGTTGCGGCACGCCGAGCAGTGCGGCCTTGCGGCGGTCCACCAGCAGCATGGACTTCGGTGCATCGACGATGCTGCTGTCGTCCACGTCCACCACACCTTCGGTCTTATCGAACACGGCGCGCACGGCTTTCGCCACCTGACGGCGGCCTTCCGCTTCGGGGCCATAGATTTCGGCGACGATCGGCGCCAGCACCGGCGGGCCGGGTGGCACTTCAACCACTTTCACGTTGGCGCCGAAGCGGCGACCGATTTCCTGCAGCGCCGGACGCACGCGGGTGGCGATGGCATGGCTCTGGTCGCCACGGTGCACCTTGTCGACGAGGTTGACCTGGATGTCACCGACATCGCCGCCGGCGCGCAGGTAGTACTGTCGCACCAGGCCGTTGAAATTGATCGGCGCCGCAGTGCCGGCATACGCCTGGTAATTCGTCACTTCCGGCACCGTGGACAGATAGCCGCCAAGCTCATGCAACACCGCTGCTGTGCGCTCGACCGGTGTGCCGGCGGGCATGTCGACAACGACCTGGAATTCCGACTTGTTATCGAAGGGCAGCATCTTCAGCAGTACGAGACCGGCGACCGGCAGCAGCATCGAGACAGCAATCAGGCCGGCAACGCCGAGGCCGAGCAAGCGGCGGTTGCGCTGGCCTTTCTTGTCGTCCAGCAGCGGGCGAAAGATGCGGCCGAACAGCGGTTCCAGTTTTGCGGTGAGGCCATGCGGTGCGTGGCTGTTAGATGTGCCATGCGACGCCTTCATCCAGATACGCGCGAGCCACGGTGTGACCGCAAATGCGATCGCCAGTGACAGCAGCATGCCCATGCTGGCATTGATCGGGATCGGGCTCATGTACGGGCCCATCAGGCCGGACACGAAGGCCATCGGCAGCAGTGCGGCGATGACCGTCAGCGTCGCGAGAATGGTCGGGCCGCCGACTTCGTCGACCGCGAGCGGAATGATTTCCACAAGCGGTTTCCCCGGCGTGAGTTGTTGATGGCGATGAATGTTCTCCACCACCACGATCGCATCGTCGACCAGGATGCCGATGGAGAAGATCAGCGCAAACAGCGACACGCGGTTGAGCGTGAAGCCCCAGGCCCAGGACGCGAACAGCGTGACGGTCAGCGTCAGGATCACGGCGGTGCCAACGATGGCGGCTTCACGCCGGCCGAGTGCAAAGAACACCAGTGCGACGACGGACATCGTCGCAAACAGCAGCTTCTGGATCAGCTTCTGTGCCTTGTCGTTGGCGGTGGCGCCGTAGTTGCGGGTTTCGGCAACTTCCACGCCGTCGGGGATCACGGTGTTCTTCAGTGCAGCAACGCGCTGCATCAGTGCGTTGGCGACGTCGATCGCGTTCTCGCCCGGCTTTTTGGTCACCGCAATGGTGACGGCAGGATATTCTCCTGCGTCCTTGCCGGCAATGCCATGCCACACATATTTCGATGCCGGCAAGGGCCCGTCGCGCACGTTGGCGACATCTTGCAGGAAGACTGGCTTGCCGTTGCGTGCGGCGACAACAAGTTCGCCGATTTCCTGCGCATCCTTCAGGAAGGGGCCGGACTCGACGGCAACCGCCTTGTTGCCGACAAGTAGTTCGCCCACCGGCAGGCCGAGGTTAGCCGACTGCAACGCCGCACGCATGTCGGCCACGGTGACGCCAAAGCCAGCCATGCGCGCCGGGTCGAGCTCGACCAGTACTGCACGGCCGGGGCCGCCGATGGTGACGACTTCACGGGTGCCAGGCACGCGCTTGAGGTCGGTTTCGACACTGTGCGCGACACGTTCAAGGTCGTAGGCGCCGACGGTATCGTTCTTGCTGAAGAGAGTGAGCGTGACGATAGGCACATCGTCGATGCCCTTGGGCTTGATCAACGGGCCGAGCACGCCCAGACCTTTTGGCAGCCAGTCGGCATTGGTATTGATGGTGTCGTGAAGGCGTACCAGCGCTTCGGTGCGGGGGACGCCCACCTTGAACTGCACCGTCATCACCGCGATACCGGGGCGGGATACGGACATCACGTGCTCCACGCCCTCGATCTGCGACAGCACCTGTTCGGCGGGTGTGGCGACCATCTGTTCTACATCGACCACGGACGCACCGGGGAAGGGGATCAGCACATTGGCCATCGTGACATTGATCTGCGGCTCTTCTTCGCGCGGCGTCACTAGCACGGCGAAGACGCCCAGCAGCAACGCGACCAGCGCCAGCAGCGGCGTAATGCGCGCCGTCTGGAAGAAAGCGGCGATGCGGCCGGAAATCCCAAGCGGAGTGTTCATCGTCATCCCTCAGCGCTTATCGTTTGCGAGCGGCTGCCTGCGGGTCGAGCGCTACCCGGTCGCCGGAGGAGACTCCGGACAGGACTTCCACCATGTTGTTCTGAGTACGGCCGAGGCGCACCTGTCGCAGGACCGGACGGCCCTTCGCATCGATTACATACAGACCGGTCATTTCCGCTCGGCGCACGATGGTCGATGCGGGCACGAACAGGCGTCCGGTAGAGGTGCCGCCGGTTTCGATCCAGACCCGTGCGAACATGCCGGGTGTCACACCGTTGATGCCGTCCGGCAGCGACACGCGAACCTGGCCGGAATGCGTATTGGCGTCGAAGGTCGGCAATACCTGCACCTGCTGGCGCTCCATCCACTGGCGGTCCGCCGGCAATGCCGGGAGTTCGACTTTGGCCGGCGTCTTGTCGGAGAACTGCGCAAGTGCGGTCTGCGGCACCGATGCGGTTACACGCAGTGCGGCCGGATCGTACAGCGTCAGCAACGGACGGCCCGGCATGGCCATGTCGCCGAGCGAGACAGGCACGTCCGAGACCACGCCGGAATAGGGGGCCTTGACGACGAAGAAACCGGACTGGATGTCGGCGGCGCTGGCCTGCGCGATCTGCGCATTCAGCCCGGCGGTGGTGGCGCGGTACTGCGCTTCTGCCCGTTCAAAGGCAGCCTGGCTGATGTACTCCTTCTCCAGCAACTTCTTCTGGCGTTCGTATTCGCGCGTGGCAAGATTCAGCGCGCTGCGTGCGGCCTGTACCTGTGCACGGCTGGCGGCGCTGTTCTGCGAAGCCGTGCGTGCGTCGATGCGCAGCAGCACCTGGCCGGCCTTGACCGTATCGCCAGCCTTTACGTTCAGCTCGGTGACCGCGCCTTGCACCTGCGCGGCGATGACGGTCTGGCGCACGGCTTCGACGATGCCGTCAAAGCTGGCCGAGCCCGCCACTGTGCCCGGCTGAACAACGGCAGTGGCGAGCCCTGCCGGCGCTGCGAGCGTTGTTGTCGAAACTGCTGCTGTCAGGAGTGTCGTCATGACGGCTGCGCCAAATCGATTTTTCCTTTGCATCTGTTTTCCCCCGGTTCTGTCTGGCCGCGTTAGGCAAGCTTTGCTACGAGATTGCTTTTCGGCCGTCTTTAATTTATTATGTAACTAAGCGCTTAAATACGCAAATAGTTGATTAAGCATTTAAATGGATGGTTGGCCTGGCGCGAGGCAAAATAAGGGCTTCGCACATTCAATGGGTTCAAACATGAAAGACTTACCGAAAGAAGCGCTGGGGCAGATCGCCGCCTATTTCCAGGCACTCGCCGAGCCGACGCGGCTGCATATCCTTAGCCTGCTGCGCAGCGGCGAGCGGAATGTCGGCGAGCTGGCGGGGCTGTGCGAATACACATCCGCCAACATCTCGCGCCACCTTGCGATCTTGAGCAAGCATGGTCTGGTGGCGAAAGAAAACCGCGGTACGAGCGTCTATTACCGCATCGCGGACGACTCGGTCGATGCGCTGTGCGACCTGGTGTGCGGCAGCATTGCCCGTCAGTTCGAGCAGACGGCGCGCGAGCGCGAGGCGTTTTTCCAGACGTCCGGACGGACGAAGGGGAAGGGGAAATGAGCGACTCCGCTGACCGGACGCCGTCACCCGCGCGCCTCACTCCAGAAGAGGCTGTAGCGCTGTGGAATGGCCGTTACCGGGAGCCGGATTACATCTTCGGCACCGAGCCGAATGCCTACCTGCGCGGGCATACCGGGCTGTGGCAGCCGGGGCAGCGCGTGTTGTGCGTCGCCGATGGTGAGGGGCGTAACAGTGTATGGCTGGCGCGGCACGGGTTGGCCGTGGATGCGTTCGACATTTCGGATGTTGGCGTCACGAAGGCGAAAAGGCTCGCGCAGCATGCGGGTGTATCTGTCAACTTCCAGGTCTGCGATTGCGAACAATATGAATGGCCGGCCGGTGCGTATGACGGCGTGGTGGCGATCTTCGTGCAATTCGCCGATCCCGCCATGCGTGCTCGCCTGTTCGCCAACATGGTCAATTGCCTCAAGCCCGGCGGCATCCTGCTACTGCAGGGCTATACACCGCAGCAGCTCCATTACAAGACCGGAGGCCCATCGGCGGTGGAGAATCTCTATACCGAGGACATGCTGCGCGCGGCGTTCTCGCAGATGGAGATTATCGAGCTGCGCGCATACGAGGACGACCTGTCGGAAGGCAATCATCATCGTGGCCGCTCTGCACTGATTGGCCTCGTGGCGTGTAAACGGTAAGAATTTTTTCAGCAAGGAGAGCATCATGAAACAGAACGTAGGAAGTATCGACCGCATCCTCCGCATCGCCATTGGCGCGATCCTGGTCATTGCAACTAGCCTCGGTGCGATCGGCCCGTGGGGATGGATCGGCCTGCTGCCGTTGGCGACCGGCCTGTTCCGCTTCTGCCCGGCGTACCTGCCGTTCGGGCTCAATACCTGCCGCATGAAAAAGTAATCTGCCATCAACCACGAGGACAAGCATGAGTACCTTCCCGCCCAATTACACCGAAGTGACACAGTCCGTGTCGAAGAACCTTGCCACGCTGCGCGCCGACATCCCCGACGTGATGAAGGGTTTCAGTGACATGGCACGTGCCGCAACACGAGACGGTGCGCTGGACAAAAAGACTAAGGAGCTGATCGCACTCGCGCTCGGTATTGCCGCTCATTGCGATGCCTGTATCGGCTTCCACATGCAGGCACTGGTCAAGCTCGGCGCCACCAAGGCAGAAGTCGAGGAAGCGTTGGGCATGGCGGTGTACATGGGCGGCGGGCCATCGCTGATGTACTCCGCCAATGCGATTGCCGCGTTCGATGAGTTCAAGGCTGCACAGCAGTAAGTGCTGCCTGGTGCGGCAAAGGGAGATTGCCTGCTTCGCTTCTTCAAGCAGGCGCTGACTGGTTTATCAGTTTTATGGGGAAAGCAGCATGAGTACCGGTGTCCAAGGCGCGGCTGTCGCGTCGCAATCCGCCAGCGGCCTGGAGCATTTTCCAGTGCCGCTTTTTTCGTCCGTCATGGGGCTCGCCGGACTGGCGATCGCATGGCAAAAGGCGCACAGCATACTCGGTGCGCCAGCTTCGGTCGGCGCCATGGTCCGCCTCGTGGCCACGATAGCGTTTCTGGCGTTGGCACTGATGTATGCAGCCAAATGGATCCGTCATCCGGCGGCTGCGGCGGCCGAGGCGCGGCACCCGGTGCGTATCAACTTCCTGTCTGCCATTCCGATCGGCATGCTGTTGCTGGCGACTGCCTGGCTGGATGACCTGCCGCATGCAGCAACCGGCTTATGGGCGGTCGGCGCGGTCCTGCAACTGGTGCTGACACTGCGTGTGATCGGCAGCTGGATCCACCATACGCATTACGACATCAAGCACGTCAATCCGGCCTGGTTTATCCCGGTGGTGGGCAACATCATCGTGCCGATTGCCGGCGCCAAAATCGGTTCGACGGAATTGTCCTGGTTCTTCTTCAGCATCGGCATCGTGTTCTGGGGCGTGCTGCTGACCATCTTGATGTATCGCCTGTTTTTTCACGAGGCACTGCCACCGCGCATGATGCCGACGATGTTCATCCTGCTGGCGCCGCCCTCGGTCGGCTTCCTCGCCTGGATGGCATTGACGGGAGACGTCGGTGTGTTTGGCCGGATGCTGTTCTACACTGCACTCTTCCTTGCACTGGTGCTGGCAACGAGCGCGCTGCATTTCCTGCGCCTGCCGTTCTTCTTGTCGTCGTGGGCGTACTCTTTTCCGATTGCGGCACTCACGATCGCAACCATGACGATGTACCACCATACTGGCGTGCAGTTGCTGTCGGCGATGGCATTTGCCTTGCTCGCACTGCTCACCATCGTCATAGCCCTGCTGTGTATACGCACCGTTATCGCTGCACGGCGCGGGCAGATCTGCGTACCTGAGTAATCGTCTGGAGGTGCTGCAGTACTCTGGCCGCAGGGTGTAGGACAGTACGAGACTGGTTTCTACGTGGAGGCCATGTCTCTAAAACAACCGGTAGCCTTTATTCGCTCTTCTCGTTCGGCCGGATACTTCTTGATGGGATAGAGGGGCCTGTGGGGGACGGCGTCTGTGAAATACCCGCCCGGGATCAGGCACTAATGAGGTCGGAAGTTGGCAGAAAAAAAGCGCTGCCGGCGTTGTGAGACCGGACAGCGCGGTGCCGAAAAGCTCAGGAACGGCAAAAAGATGTCGCACACGGTGGCTGCCATGCTGCCGTGCAGCGATGTTAATCAATGCTTCTCAAACTCCTTGGAGCCTGTTTGAAAACCTACTGCGCAAGCCGATTCAGTAGGCTGCGGTGCTCGACGTACCACTCGTACGTGTGCGCTCTCCGCCCTCGATCTCGGCTCGCTACGCTATTCAAACCGGCTCTTACAGCTGACGATCATCGCCTTCATGGGGGCGAAGCGCGTAACGCTGGTCTTGGATGAGGCTTTCAATTCGTCCAGCAGGCTCTCTAGTTTGTTTTTCTCTCGTCAGCAGTAGGGCAAGAGGCGTGCCAAGCGGAGAATTTATTTTTCTCTGAAGAAAAACAAAGACTTAGCGCTACATGTCTCTCGGATGGAAGGTTTCGTGCGCTGCCATTTGCTGGCGGTGGCAGTGTTTGGCAGAAAGAAACGACTGCCAATGGGTGGGGATGGGACGTCTGTCGACAATCTCTTCGACGTGTTACAGCAGGCTCGACGTCTTGGGCCACGACAGCAAGGGAGTGTGCGTTTCCCTTGCAATGTTGGCGGTGGCCTATTCAGGCGAGAGTGCTGGCATAGTCTCCGGCAAGGCAGGGAACAAGGCGATGACCGGCTGTCGCGGTCGCTGCGGCTGCTGTTACTCTGGCAGCAATTCTGCGTAGCCCGCGTCGTGGCTGTTAGGCGCCGAAGTTCTCCGGCATCTGCACCGCGACGACCTCGCCTGTGGCCGTGGCAACGCCATTCGCATAGACAGTGGACTCCACGACGACCTTGCGGCCCTTGATCTCCTTGACATGGCCGCGGATTTCCAGCGGGCCGCCAAGCGGTGTCGGCTTCAGGTAAGTTACATGCAGCGAGCCGGTGACGAAACGGAAGGCGGGGAGCGTATCCATCTCGCGGCCTTCGGCACGGTACATCGCCGCCGCGGCAGTACCGGTGCTGTGGCAGTCGATCAGGGAGGCGATCAATCCGCCATAGACGTAGCCGGGGATGGCAGTGTGGTAGGGCTCGGGCGTGTAGCGGGTGACCGACTCGTCGCCTTCCCAGTAGGTCTTGATGCGGTGGCCGTGCTCGTTGTGCGCACCACAGCCATAGCACTGCGCCACGTTCTCCGGGTAGTAGTCCTGAAAGGCTTTCATGCTGTCTCGTTCCTCCGATATCGGCAGACCCTTGGTGATATCTATAGTTGGCAGGCCCGCCTCGCATGCAGCGGAATGGCGCTGCCCCAGTTTGCCAAAGCCGCACGCTGTCCGTCGAGCGGATTGCGTTGTCCGGCTTGCTCCTGCGTCACCATGATGATGGCGGTTCCGTGACGATGCCAACGCATTGAAACAGAGTGCTCTTACCGGAACCTGACGGGCCGAATGACGCGACCCCTTTTGAGGGCACGACCGCCGTATCCATGAACCTGAGCAAGGCGTGGATCAGGAGCAGCCTGACAAGGCTGCACATGACGCAACAGCCGATTCGTGTTTCGCTCCTTGCATTCCGCCCCCCGGTTAACTTGCAGTTTGATGGAAATACGCCGGGCGCATTGGAGCGGATGGGTTCGATGCCGTTATCCGGAGAAGTAACAGGTCGCTTACTATATCAACCGATAAAGCGTTTTTGCGGGGCAACTTCGCAGGAGGATCTGGAATGCATAAGGCAGTTCAAGCGTGCGGCGGCAAGGGCGGGATGGGTAAGGCATGAGCGCAATCACCATAGGACCGTTTGCCTTTCCTTTTGGCGTCGTGCTGTTGTTTGTCGCCGGCACAGTCAGCCTTGCCGTAGCCAAATGGACCGGCCGCCGGCCGCGCGTGGATGTGGAGCCGCAGTTGTGGCTGGTGCTGCTTGCCGGCGTGTTGGGCGCGCGCATTGGGTTCGTTGCGATGTCCTGGAGCGCTTACCGCGCTGCGCCATGGTCGATGATCGACATCCGCGATGGCGGTTTCCTCGCTTCCGCAGGCATCATCGCGGCAATTGCGATGGCGGCGTGGTGCGCATGGCGCACACGGGAAGGGCGCAAGCCGCTGGCGTATTCCGCG
>DASRXG010000090.1:0-4787 GCA_035654275.1 Noviherbaspirillum sp. | reverse complement strand
CGGCTTCGGCGAGCGTTTTCAGGAATTCGTTGACGGATGACGCTACTGCCTTCGGCTGGTCGGAGACACGTTCAAGCTCGATGCCAACCGGGAGCTTGCTCTTGATGTCCCTGACAGTCGCTTCGAGATTGCGCCCCATCTGGATGATGTCGCCCCCCTTTTCCATCGAAATTCCCAGGCCAATGACTTCCTTGCCATTAAAGCGCATCTTGTCTTGCGGGGGATCCCGGTATTCACGTTTGACTCTCGCAAAGTCGCCGAGGCGGAACGTCGTGTTATTGGCGCGCAATTCCAGATTCTCGAGGTCTTTCACCGACCGCATCGCGCCCGTTACGCGCACCTGGAGATTGTCGGTAGCAGTCACCAGCACACCGGTCGACTCGACCGTGTTCTGGGCGTTCAGCTGGCTAACGATCGCCTCGAATGGAATCCCGAGCTGCGCGAACTTCTTGTTCGAGAATTCGATGTTGATCTTCTCGTCCTGCACGCCAAAGAGCTCAACCTTGGCTACGGACGGCACCAGTAGCAGCTGCTGGCGAACGAAATCGGCATAATCCTTGACTTCCGCAGGAGTGAATCCATCCCCGGACAGCGCAAAAATCGATCCGTACGTGTCGCCGAATTCATCGTTGAAAAACGGGCCAATCACACCGGCCGGCAACGTGCCGCGAATATCGCCAATTTTCTTGCGGACCTGATACCAAGCTGATGGCGTTTCCTTCGGCGGAGTCGACTCGCGCAACTGAAGGATGATGACGGTCTCACCCGGCTTTGAATAGCTGCGAATCTTGTCGACGTACGGCGTCTCCTGCAGCTTCTTTTCCAGCTTGTCAGTTACCTGCTCTGCCATTTGCAATGCGGTCGCACCGGGCCATACCGCGCGCACCACCATCGCACGGAAGGTAAACGGCGGATCCTCGTCCTGGCCAAGCTGTCCATAGCTCAGCACGCCACCGATAAGCAGCGCGACAATCAGGTAACGCGTCAGCGGGATGTGCTCGAGCGCCCAGCGGGACAGGTTGAAACTGCCTTTCATTTGACGGCCCCATTAACAACACCGGCATTCGTGGCTTGGGCCGTAATCTCGGCTCCCGAACCGACCGGGGCGGCATCGTTACTGGCAAGCGTTTCGCCGCCGAGAATTTTCACTTTTTGGCCATCTCTAAGCAGATTCACGCCAGCGGTCACGATCGCCTGACCGGGGGACAGGCCATTAGCAACCAAAATGTCGTTACCGGTTGTGCCTGCTATCTGCACGGGAACAAGCTTCACTTTGTCGTTCTCCACCACCCAGACGGAGGTTGCAGACTTCTGCTGGAACAACGCGTTCAGCGGCAGTTTGATCATGGCGTCGGAGGTTTTGGCCACGAAAGTGACATAGGCGGTCATGCCCAATTTCACGCTTTCCGGAGCGTTGGGAATGGAAATCTTCGCTGTATAGGTGCGGGTTGCCGGGTCGGCGACAGGCGACAATTCGCGAAGCTTGCCCGGAATACTCTCATTCGGCCGCGCCCAAGTTCGCACGCGCACATCGTTAATGCGGCGCAGTGTATCGACCTTATCCTCCGGGATGCCGATGACGATCTCCTTTTCGCCAGCTTGAGCAACGCGGACAACAGGATTGCCGGCACCAACCACCTGCCCCACTTCTGCATCCACGCTGGTGACCACACCGTCGACATCGGCCACTAAGGTTGTATATCCGGCCTGGTTCGACTGATTCCGATATGCGGCATAAGCCTGCTCGTAACTGGCTTGGGCTGCCTTGAAAGCCGTTTCCTTGCTATCCAGAACAGCTTGGCTGACAAAATTTTTCTCGCGCAACTCCTGATAGCGCTTCATTTCCGCCTTAGCGAGGTCTCGATTGCTTTCTGCAGCTTTCAGGCCCGCATTTGCCTGTGCCTGTGCCAGTTGCAAGTCTTGGGGATCGAGTTGCATCAAGACTTCGCCGCGCTTGACGACGGAGCCCACGTCTACTTTCCTTGAGATAATTTTTCCGCCAACACGGAAACCAAGTCTGGACTCCACCCGCGCACGAACCTCCCCGGAGAACTCAGCCGCAACGTCAACATTGTCCGCGGCAAGCCGCATGACGCGTACCGGGCGCACCTCCTCCACCTTCTCCACCGGCTTCGAACATCCCACGAGTACTAACGGTGCCGTTAGAACCAATGCGGCTACAAGACGGAAGCGGAATTCGCTTGGCACATTCATGCGGGAAATTATCGAAGCGGCCACTTTTTTTCCTTTACTATGCGATCTGACAACGCGCTGCCCAGACTTCTTTTGTGAGCCCGGCTGAAGTTACTGACTGACTGGTTAGTAATTATAAGCAGCCTATACGCGAATTGCATATGACTTTTTGGTCATTAACAAAATAATGTCAGTTAATCACTACGAAAATTTCCCGGTTGCCTCTGTTTTGCTGCCCGCCCACCTTCGTCCGGCGGTAAAGGCGATTTACGCCTTTGCCCGAGGCGCCGATGACTTGGCGGATGAGGGGGATGCATCCCCTGAGCAGCGATTGCAGGCACTGGGGACATATGAAGAACAGTTGGATGCAATTGAACGTGGCGGCGCCACAGAAGATCCGGTTTTCGCATTACTTGCCAAGGTGATAGCTGACTACCGCCTTCCCCTGCAACCGCTTCGTGACCTGCTGTCGGCTTTCAAGCAGGATGTGGTGAAAAAACGCTACTCGACCTTCGAGCAACTGATGGATTACTGCCGCCGCTCGGCCAATCCGGTCGGCGCCATGATGCTGCATCTGTACGGTGCAGCCGATGACCGGAATTTGCGGGATTCGGACGCGATTTGCTCGGCCCTCCAGATGATCAACTTCTGGCAGGATGTGGCGATCGACTGGAAGAAGGAGCGGATCTATATTCCGCAGGAAGATCTCGAGCGCTTCGGCGTTACCGAACTCCATCTGGTAAAGGAAAGTGCCGACGACGCCTGGCGCAACCTGATGCGCTTTGAAGTTAGCCGGGCATGGAAACTGATGCTTTCCGGCGCCCCGCTTGCATTGCGCCTGCCCGGACGCATCGGCTGGGAGTTGCGGCTAGTAATCCACGGGGGCCTGCGTATCTTGGAAAAGATCGAGCGCGTGGATTACGACGTATTCCGGCGCCGCCCCAGACTAGGGCCGGTCGACTGGCTCCTCCTTTTTTACCGCGCGGCGACCATGAAATACCGTTTGGCGCGCCCGGCGCATGTCGGCTAGCATAGCGCCTTTGCACCGATCCAGACTGCCCCTTCCATGTCGCCCGACGAATATTGCCAACAAAAAGCCGTCCAGAGCGGTTCGAGTTTCTACTACAGCTTCCTGTTCCTGCCCGCCGAACGCCGCAGGGCGATTACCGCGCTGTACGCGTTTTGCCGTGAGGTGGACGATACTGTCGACGAATGCACTGATCCCACCGTCGCGCGTAACAAACTGATGTGGTGGCGTAAAGAGATTAATGCGATGCTCGCCGGAGCCCCCACCCATCCGGTCACCCAAGCACTCCAACCGCATGTCGCGACCTATGGCCTCGAAGGCAAGCATCTCCAGGCCATCATTGATGGCATGGAAATGGACCTTGACCAGACGCGCTATCTGGATTTCGCTGGCCTGAAGAAATACTGCTGGCATGTCGCCAGCGTCGTTGGCATCCTGTCGGCAAGCATCTTTGGCGTGACCCGCGCTGAAACCTTGCAGTACGCCGAAAAGCTCGGCCTGGCGTTTCAATTGACGAACATTATTCGTGACGTCGGCGAGGACGCGCGCAAGGGACGCATCTACTTGCCAGTCAACGAACTGCAGCAGTTCAACGTCACCGCCGCAGATATCCTCAACGCCCGCCACAGCGACAAGTTCGAGGCCTTGATGCGGTTCCAGACCGAACGTGCGCAGGCGATGTATGACGAGGCGCTTGCGCTGCTCCCCAAAGAGGACCGCCGCTCACAACGTCCCGGACTGATGATGGCCGCCATCTACCGCGCGCTCCTGGAGGAAATCCAGCGCGATGGTTTTCATGTCCTTAACCACAAGGTCTCACTGACGCCGATCCGCAAGCTCTGGCTTGCATGGAAAACCTACGTGCGCGGCTAGGAAATGCCGGCCTCAATGCATCAACGGTTTCGCAAGGACACGCAATCGTGACAGCGGCCGCGAAAAGAGTGGCTGTCATCGGCGGAGGCTGGGCTGGATGTGCAGCTGCAGTGGAACTCGCGCAGCGCGGTGACGTGGTCACCATCTTTGAAGCTGCCCGGACACTGGGTGGCCGCGCGCGCCGGGTAGAACTGGCGGGAAAATGTCTCGACAACGGCCAGCACATCCTGCTTGGCGCATACAGCGAGACATTGCGCCTGATGCAGGCTGTCGGCATTCACCCCGATGATGTGCTGCTCCGTTTGCCACTGCAGATGCGCTATCCCGGCTCCGACGGAATGGATTTCATTACTCCACGTTTGCCTGCGCCGCTGCACATGCTGGTGGGTCTTCTCCGTGCCAAGGGGCTTGCCCGGGAGGACAAACTCGCACTCGCGAGGTTTACCACCACCGCCCGCTGGATGGATTGGCAACTGAACAACGATTGCAGCGTGGCCGAATTACTGGAGCGCTTCGACCAGACGGAGCGTTTGATCCACCTGATGTGGCGTCCGCTATGCATCGCAGCCCTCAATACGCCCCCGGAGCGCGCATCAGCCAAGGTATTCCTCAACGTGTTGCGTGACAGCTTAGGCGCAAGGCGCCGCGCTTCCGACATGCTGCTGCCCCGCGTCGACCTCACGATGCTCTTTCC
>DASRXG010000089.1:0-7816 GCA_035654275.1 Noviherbaspirillum sp. | reverse complement strand
TTCCGGCACACCATTGTTATAGCTTTGCTTGGCTTTGGAGATCGACGCGTCCGCGGTCACGCTGGGGAGCAGTGCGGCGCCAGCCTGTTGTGCCAGCGAAGTGGCAAGTGCCAAACGTGATTGCGCCACCGCCATGGAGGGGGATTCGCGCAGGGCTTCGTCAATCAGTTGCGACAATTGTGCATCGCCGAAGCTTTCCCACCAGCGCTCGCTCGGCCACGAAATCACGGAACCACTCAGAGTCGAAGCACTTTGATAAGAGTGGATCGGTTTGGCGTCAGGCAAGTCACCAAGCTGCGGGACCTGCGCGCAGGCAGTAAGACCGAATACGGCAAGCAGCACCATGCGCTTGGTTAAAGGGGGTATCCGATGGACGGGTATCTCTAGGAAGGCAGTCATTGTTTTCTTTTCTAAACGATACGGTACGGTACAGTTTAGATTGACTTTTTAGAGCCGTCAAGCAAAACTGTACGCATTGGTACAGATAAGAGGTTGGTATGAGAGTTAAGTCCGAAGCAAAACGGCAAGCCATCCTTGCCGCAGCAGCGGAAGCATTTCGTGAACTCGGCGTGGAAGCGACGTCCATGTCCGAGATCGCCGCCCGCGTGGGCGGATCAAAGACGACGTTGTATTCCTACTTTCCGTCCAAAGAAGAACTGGTACTGGAAATTCTTCTGACAACGGGGGAAAAGCATGGAAGCGCCGCATTTGATGCGCTCGCTTCTAGCGACGACGCACGCACCGGATTAGAGACCTTCGGGATGGAGCATTTGCGCTTCATCACCGATCCGGACACGATGGCAATCCTGCGATTAGCCATTGCCGAAGGCGGACGCAGTGACCTCGGCCGCAAGTTCTACGATCGTGGTTTTGTTAATTTTGAACAGAAACTGGCGGCATACATACGTACGTTGATCGACAAGGGCGAACTGCAAGCCGGAAATGCGCAGGTCATGGCGTTTCATCTGAGGGCGTTATACGAGGCTGAGATACTCTATCCAACTCTGCTCGGTGCTACCGGAGCACGCAGTGCCGATGAACTGCAGGGTATGGCGCGGCGGGCAGTCGATGCGTTCTTTCGGGTTTACATATAGTCATTGATTTACGCCTACCCGTAAGGAGACGGTATCGACTGTGTCTGGTGAATCGAGGGACTATCTCACTTGCTTCACCGGACGACTAGGAACCGCAAAGGTTTACTTGCGCGCTTCAGCCTGGTTTGCCAATTCATCCATGGGCTTGGCGATGTCTTTCGGCACTTCATTGTTCAACGATACGCCGTAAAGTGCTACGAGGATGACGACCAAAACTGATCCGAAGATGGAGACTGCCTTCGTCTTCAAATGATTCAGCAACGCTCGGTAATTGAGCGACAAATGGGCAATCACGGCAAAGACCATCACCAGGCCGAACAGCTTGTGCACAGGGTGCATCTGGATCGTAAAGGACGGTCGCTCGACAAAAAACATCATCAGGCCTGAGGTCGCCATTGCAAGAAAAGAGACTAACAAGGTCGTCGCAACTATTTTTCTAAACATGAAATTTCCTTTGTTTGAGTATTGCAAAAAATGCATTCTGCGTGCAGGCCGTGTCGTGCCGGTCAGATCGCTGAACGAGGGAAACGCGATGGGGGTTGGTGATGTAGTCGTATACAAAGTGCTGTGATTGTTGGCCATTGCTTCTGCCGACACTATCCCTTCGTTTTGCGCGCGGCAGCACCTCACTGCAAGCCTGAAGAAAACACATATGGCGCAGGAGCAGCGCCCACCAGCTCTCACTCATGCCGCAACGCCTCGATGGGATCTAGGCCTGCCGCGCGTTTAGCCGGAAAGTATCCGAAGACAACGCCGATGGCGGCGGAGAACAGGAAAGACAATGCATTGATCTGAGGGTTAAACAGGTAAGGTATGTGCATCAGCTGCGCCAGTCCAATCGATGCCAAGGTCGCCAATATGATGCCGACAATGCCGCCCAAGCTGGCAAGCACCACAGCCTCAATCAGAAACTGCAACAGGACTTCCCGTTCCAGTGCGCCAATTGCAAGGCGGATGCCGATTTCCCGTGTGCGTTCGGTCACCGAGACCAGCATGATGTTCATGATGCCGATGCCGCCGACCATCAGGCTGACGGCGGCGACAGCGCCCAGCAGGGCGGTAATCACTCGCGTCGTCCCGGTGAGGGTATCGGCAATCTGCTTGGTGTCCATGATGGTGAAGTTGTCATCTTCATTGGCCGAGATCTTGCGGCGTTCGCGCATCAGTTGCGCGACGCTGTCGCGGACCTTGTCGGTAGAGACGCCATCCATTACCGACACCTGCAACATGCGTACATCTTGCGAGCCGGTGAGCCGCCGCTGCACCGTCCGCAGAGGCATGATGATCGTGTCATCCTGGTCCGATCCCATCGACGACTGTCCTTTCGCGGCGAGCAAGCCAATCACTTCGCAGGAAAACTGCTTGATACGTATTTCTTCGCCCTCAGGGTTATGACGGCCGAACAGTTCGCGGCGAACGGTTCCCCCGATCACGCAGACCGCTTTGCCGGCGCGCTCTTCGGCGGCCGTAAAGACGCGTCCACTGGTGAGCTGCCACCGGCTGACCTCGAAGTAATCGGCGGTCGTGCCCGTTACTGAGGTCGTCCAGTTCTTCGCCATCCGTACGGCGGTCACCCCCTTGCTGGCAATCGGTGCCACCGCCCTCAGCCCGCTGACCTGGTCCTGAATGGCTTCCGCATCGGCCACCTTGAATTGCGGCGCACCGCTCGACATCGGGCCCAGGCGTTGACCAGGAAGAATCATAAGAAGGTTGCTGCCCATCGCCGCAATCTGGTCCTGCACTGAGCGCGTGGCGCCGTTGCCAAGCGTGACCATCGTGATGACGGCCGCCACGCCGATCACGATACCGAGGATCGTGAGGAAAGACCGCAACAGGTTGCGCCGGATTTCGCGCAGGGCAAGAAGGAAGGTGTTCAGGAACATGAGACACGCTCCTCATTGCGGATGTCCGATTCGACGATGCCGTCGACGAAGCGGATGATGCGCCGCGCGTAGGCCGCCATGTCCGGCTCGTGCGTCACCATGAGAATGGTAATCCCCTTGTCGCGGTTGAGCGTCGATAGCAGCTCCATGATTTCACGGCTGCGCGCCGTGTCCAGGTTGCCGGTCGGCTCGTCGGCAAGCAGGACGATGGGATTGGTGACGATTGCGCGCGCAATGGCGACGCGCTGCTGCTGGCCACCCGACAGCTGCGATGGCACATGTTTTTCCCAGCCGTTCAGACCCACCGCTTCCAGCGCCGACATGGCAGCCGTATGGCGCTCGACGGCAGCCATACCCCGATACAGCAGGGGCAGTTCGACATTTTCCAGTGCAGTCGTGCGACCAAGGAGGTTGAAGCCCTGAAACACGAAGCCCAGGTAATTGCGGCGCAGGAGCGCGCGCTGCTTGCGGGTCAGCTCATGCACCGGAACGCCGGAAAAGAAGTACGAACCGGAACTCGCGGTGTCCAGGCAACCCAGGATATTCATCGCGGTCGATTTTCCTGATCCGCTCGGTCCCATGATCGCAACAAACTCGCCTTCCTCAATGGAGAAGTCTACGCCGCGCAAGGCCTGGAATGCGGCGGCCCCTACACCGAAGGTTCTGGTGATTCCAGCGAGCTGGATTAACGGCCCATGCGATGCAGCCGGTTCATTTGCGTCGCTCATTTGTCGGCACTCAGGCTTTCGGTAATGACTTCGGTACCGGGCTGCAGATCACCCGTCAATACCTCCGTCAGCCTCCCGTCGCTAGCGCCCACGGTGACGGCAACCGCGATGGGCTGGCCATTACGCAAAACCCATACTTGCTGATTCCCGCCCTTGCCAGCGTTAGCGCCGGGATTTTTCTTGGCCCCCGCTGATGGCGGCTTCGGCATGATGCTGCTGACAATACCGCCGCTGTTGCCGGCAGCGGGCTGTTGCGCCGACGGCGGAGAAAAGCGAAGCGCGGCGTTCGGCACGAGCAAGACATTTTCCCGGGATGCAGTCACAATCGCCGCCGTTGCCGTCATTCCCGGGCGCAGGCTCAGGTCGTCATTATTGACTTCAAGTGTCGTCAGATACGACACCACGCCTTCCTTGATCTGGGAACCATAGGCAGTACGCACAATGCGGGACGGATAGTTGCGATTGGCGTAGGCATCCACCCTGAACGTTGCCTTCTGCCCGTCCTGCACCTGCCCGACGTCGGCTTCATCAACGTCGACCTCCAGCTTCATCTGCTTGAGATTCTCGGCCAGCGTGAAGAGTACCGGTGCCTGCAATGACGCGGCAACCGTTTGACCGGGCTCGACCTTGCGCACCAACACCACGCCATTGATCGGCGAACGGATTGTCGCCTTGCCCAGATTGGTTTCATCCGATTTCACAGTCGCCCGGGCCTGGCCCACCGAAGCGTACGCGCTCGCTTCATTGGCAATAGCGCGCTTGAGGCTTGCTTCCGCCGTTTGCAATTCCGCTTTTGAGGGTACCTTGCCACCGGAGAGTTCGGTGACCTGCTTCAGGCGCGCGAGATTGGCCTGCGCCTCCTCCACCGTCGCCTGCATCTGCCTTACCTGCGCCTCGGCAGCAAGCAGCGCCGCCTTGGACTTGGTGACCTGGTCCTGCAGTTTCGAGATGTCGAGGCGAGCCAGCACCTGGCCTTTCTTGACGCGGTCGTTGTCATCCACGAACACGTTTTCTATCGTGCCCGATAATTCGCTGCCCACATCCACCTTGTTCGTCGGCTGCAGGGTGCCGGTGGCCGAAACGGTCACCACGAGGTTACCTCGCGTTACCGCCTCGGTCAGGTAGCGGGCTTGCGGTTTGCTGCGGCCGGACCAGACAAAGACGGACATGACGGCAGCGAGGAGGAGAATCGCTGCGGCAATCCAGCGCCAGCGTCTGGCAAGTGCGCCGTGCCCGCCACCGCCGGCTTGCAGGACGGCGTTGATGTCTTTTGTTTTTAATGCGCTGTTAGTGGTCATGATGGGCGTAATGCAATCGTTTTATTTATCGGATGCTGCTGATGTCGGCACAGGCTCCCATCCGCCGCCGAGCGCCTTGTACAGCCGGATCACTGAAGACGCGCCATCGGCCTCGGCGACCGCGAGGGAATCTTCGATGTTCAGCACGCTGCGCTCTGTATCCAGTACGGTCTGGAAGTCGATAACGCCGCTTGAATAGCGCTGCCGCGCAAGCTGTGCGGCATTGCGAGCGGCCTGTGCAGCGGCAATCAGTGCCGCCTGCCGCTCCTTGCTGCGCGCAAAGGCGACCAAGGCATTTTCCACATCCTCGAGCGCAGTCAATACCGTCGATTCGTACGCGAGCATCGCTTGCTCGCGCACGGCATCCTGCGCGATGACTTGTTGCTTTAACCGGCCAGCATCAAAGAGCGTGGCTGCAATCGATGCGATGAATGAACGCCTTGCAGTGCCGCTGCCAAGCGAGTCGAGTGTCAGCGAATCCAGGCCGATGGATCCGGACAGGCTAATGCTGGGATAACGGGCTGCCTGTGCCTGGCCGACGCGCGCGGTTTCCGCTGCAAGGCGGCGCTCTGCTGCACGCACATCAGGGCGGCGACGCAAGGTATCGGCGGGGATGCCCACCGCCATCACGTGCGGCATGCCCGGAATGCTCGCAGGTCGGGCAAGCTGCACGCCGAGCGAACCGGGAACATCTCCGACCAGGATGGAGAGGCGGTTCTGTGCTTCTGCCAGATTGGTTTCGAGCAGCGGGATTTGTGCGCGCGTCTGCTCCAGGTTCGCCTGGGCTTGCTCCATTTCCAGCGAACCCACGAGCCCCGCCTGGGCACGCCAGTCGGTAAGCTGCAAGGTCTCGGACTGGCTTTCAAGGTTGCTGCGCGCAATGGCCAGCCGCGCCTGAAGCGCACGGAACTCCACATAATTCAGGGCTAGCTCTGCAAGCAACGAAATCCGCGTCGTAGCCAGGGTAGCCTCGCTACGCTCCATGTCCGCCTGGGCCGCTTCGGCCGAGCGCCGGATGCCGCCAAAGACGTCTGGTTCCCAGCTGGCGTCGAATCCTGCGGAATACAGTTCTTTCCCAGCTGCCGATGTGGCTGGGGAATTGCGCCTGCCCGACAGCGACGCGCCGACGGTTGGAAAGAACGCAGCCCCTGCAATGGCGCGGCGCGCGCGCGCTTCACGCAAGGACGCTTGGGCGCTGCGCAGGTCAGGGCTGGCGAGGATGGCCTTCTCGATCAGTTCCGACAATGTCGGGTCACCAAACTGGTGCCACCACTGGGCGCTCGCATCCGGGTTCATTTCCCCGCTGCCGAGGCCGCCGTCCATGCCGGAATGCCAGGCCGCAGGCGACACGACGTCTGGCGCGCGATATTCCGGCCCGACCGCAGCACAGCTGGCGAGCAATGCGGCAAGCAGCAATGGCGAGAGTGCTTTCAATCCACGCGGTCGCAGTGCCGGTCCGGCCGCAGGTAATGTCGTTTTTTTTCGCATGGTGGCTTCATTTTCTTTTTGGCTGCCACTGTTCGGATCAGACTGCACTCCGCTGCCAGTTCGGATCCAGGGGCGTCACACTCTGCCGGTAGACATGCCTTTACGACACGCTGTCAAACAGATTACGGTATGTCCGATCGCGGCGGGCATGATCTAGGTCAAATAATTCCGGCTCTTGCACCCTTGTGCCAGACTACACGCCACTTTTCCCTCATTACCTCGTTTGAACTGCGTTACAGCGGAGTGTCTGCATACACTGCACTTTATCGACTTGGTACTGGCGACCCAAATTTAAAGCTGGACACGGCAATGCTGCCAAAAAAATCTTCGTGGTAAACACAGCTGCCTGCTTCTTCATAGGCGGCTCCGACGACAACCATGAGCGGCATGAGATGGTCTTCACGCGGATGGGCGACTCGTGCGGAGGGCGCGCTATCCCAATGAAGCAAATACTGCTCGCGTTCTTGCGGTGACGCTTCGGTCAGCGCCTTCTGCAGCCAGCGATCAAATGCCTGCGATGGCGCGATCGCCGACGCATTGAACATGCGCAGGTTGTGGTAGCTCAGTCCGCTTCCGATGATGAGTATTCCTTCGTCCCGCAATGGCGCAAGCAACCTTCCGACGTCGATATGTGCTTTGGGATCCAAGTCTCTTCTGAGGGACAACTGAACGACCGGAATATCGGCGTCCGGGAACGCGGGAGCCATGACGGTGAAGGTGCCGTGGTCGTATCCGCGTTGGGGATCCAGCGCTGCGTTCACCCCCCCTTTCTGCAGCATCGCCTGAATGCGTGTTGCAAGTTCCGGTGCGCCGGGCGCTGGATATTTGACATGGTACGTATGTTCCGGGAAACCCGAGTAGTCGTAGACCATGCCTGGCGCAGCGCCTGACGAGAGCGTAAATGCGTTCTCTTCCCAGTGCCCGGTGACCACCAGGACCGCTTTAGGCTTTTCCGGGAGTGCGCGAGCCATTTCCTGAAGCGACGTTTCGAGCTTGTCGAACGCACCGCCAAATTGTTCTTTCATCCAGGGCCATGGTCCGCCGCCATGGGATACAAAATAGGTGGGAAGGCGATTCATTTCACGTACTCCGGGATTTCTCATTCGATTGCGTGGAACGACGGGCAAGTTGCACCAGCCTCGCTACATGACCAATTCGAAGAAGGAACGCGCGTAGCATGCGTCCCTTTGACAATTGTGTTATTGCTCTAGCGCGGTTTTGATCGTTACTGCAAGCGGCGTGGTCGGGCGGCCAATCAGTTGGCTAAGCTGGCGGCTGTCGTCGAACAGGCCGCCATTGACGATGCCCGCATCCGACTCGGAAAG